>NZ_JOIX01000071.1 GCF_000720175.1 Streptomyces sp. NRRL S-337 | reverse complement strand
TTGGGGGAGGGGAATGCGGTGCGTGGGGGCGGGCGTTGAGGCATGCAAGGGAGCCTGGCTACCCCTACGGGACGGTCGAACAGAACCCGTAAGGGTCGCAAGGGCCCCCTGCGGGGCCACAACCAACCGGGCCGGGCGAGACATTCCCAAGACCTCACGAAACGAGGTGCTCGCCCAACGACGCGCGCCCCCACTCACCTGCACACTCCCCCCACGGGAGGGGACGGGCCGGAGGGGCCTTGTTCGTGGACGTAAAGCGCCAGCAGTCCACGAACAAGGCCCCGGAGGTCCGTCACCGCACCCGAGACCCACCCAGCCCGCCGCGGCGCAACGGCGACCAAGACCCGCGGCGCAGCGGACAGCTACGTGCGGTGCGCCGCAAAGCGCAACGGCGAGCGCGCCCCGAGGCGGGACGGACGGGTACGTGCGGGGCGCCGCAAAGCGCAACGGCGAGCGCGCCCCGCGGCGGGACAGACGGGTACGTGCGGGGCGCCGCAAAGCGCAACGGCGAGCGAGCCCCGCGGCGGGACGGCCAGGTACGTGGGGACTACCCGAGCAGCGCGAGACCTAGTGGCGTCTGCTCATACAGAACCTCGTGGCCGTGGCGGCGGGACGTCAGGAGGCCGGCGGCGCGGAGGACGGAGAGGTGGGACGAGACGGAGGATGGTGCGAGGCCGAGGCGGCGGGCGAGCGCCGTTGTGGAGGACGGCGCGTCGAGCGCGGTCAGTACGGCTGCCCGCTTCGGTCCCAGCAGCCGGGCCAGTGCCGGCCCGGCGGCCGGTTCGGCCCACAGGCCGCCGATGCCGCGCGCCGGGTAGATGACGGTGGGCTGCCACGGCGGATCGAAGCCGCTCACCACGTCCGGCCAGGCGAAGACGCTGGGCAGCAGCAGCACCCCGCGGCCGTCCAGGTCCTGGGTCTGCAGGAAGTCGGAGCGGGTCCGGACCGTGAGGGTGCCGCCCGACCACGTGAGCCGCGGATGCAGATCGGCGAACAGTCGCCGCAGCCCGCCGTCCGCCAACTGGCGCGAGCGGTAGGCGATCTCGGCCTCCAGCAGGGCCCGCAGCCGGGGCCAGTCCGGGGCGAGCAGCGCATGCCAGGCCCGTTCGGTGGCGTCGGCCAGCTGCTGCACGGCACGGGCCGGATCCGCCAGTGCCGCCCGGCCGCGCGCGGACTCGGCCGCACCGGGCGTACCGGCCAGTGACTTGGCCATCTCGGCCCGGGCCAGTTCCGGATCGGTGGCCCGCAGCCGCGCCAGTTCCTCGTCGAACCCGGTCGTCGGGGTGTCCGGGGGCCGGCCCAGGAAGTCCGGGGTGTAGCCCGGTGGCGAGGCCGGCATGAACAGCCACAGCGGTGTCAGGTCCAGCCCGGCCAGCGTCGTGCGTATCCGCCGTAACCACGGCGCGTGGTAACCGTGCCGGTCGGTGCGGCGCAGGGTCCGTACCGCCTCGTGGGTCTCGCACAGCGGCGAGATGGCGAACCGGATGCGCAGCAGGTCGTCGGCGCCGAAGTGCAGATGCAGCGGCATGACCGCGGGACCTCCCCCCCCCAGATTCGGCTGGGGCCGAAAGATTACGGGACGGGGGCGGCACGCGGCAGTCTGCCGCCATGTCCGCGACCCCCGGGCCCGTTCCGCCGGGCCGTACGCCCGCACGCCCCGAGGACGGTCCCGAGGAGGGCCCCGAGGACGGCGGCGGCCTCGTCCCTGCTGGACGTCCGGCCCGTTACCGTGCCGTCTTCGCCGTCCCGGAGTTCCGCGCGGTCTTCGCCGCGCACCTGCTGTCCTCCCTCGGCGTGGTCGTCTGCGAGATCGCGCTGTCCGTGCTGGTCTTCCGGCGCACCGACTCCCCGCTGCTGAGCGCGTTGACCTTCGCGCTCGGGCTGCTGCCGTACGTTCTCGGCGGGACGCTGCTGTCCGCCGTCGCCGACCGGTACCCGGCCCGCCGGGTGCTGGTGGTCTGCGATCTGCTGTGCGCGTCGGCGGCGGCCGGGATGGTCCTGCCGGGCACACCGGTGGCCGTGCTGCTCGCCCTGCGCTGCCTGATCGCCGCCATCGCCCCGGTCTTCGCCGGGACCCGCGCCGCCACGCTCGGCGACATCCTCGGCGCGGGCGATCTGTTCGTCCTGGGCCGGTCGGTGATCCGCATCGTGAACCAGAGCGCCCAACTGGTGGGCTTCGGCGTCGGAGGGCTGCTGGTGGCCGTGGTGACGCCCCGGGCGGTGCTCGCCCTCACGGTCCTCACCTTCCTCGGTTCGGCGCTGCTGCTGCGCCTGGGCACCCGGGCCCGCCCGGCCCGGGACGGCGGCGGCCCGGCGGCCGGGCGCGGGGCCCTGCTGGGCGCGTCCCTGGGCGGCGTACGGCGGCTGCTCGCGGACCGCAGGGTGCGCGCGCTGCTGCTCCTGACCTGGCTGCCGCCGGCCTTCGTGGTCATCCCCGAGGCGCTGCTCGTCCCCTACGCCGACCGGCTCGGCGCCGGCCCGGGCGGTGCGGGTCTGCTGATGTGCAGCATGCCGATCGGCGCCGTGGTGGCGGAGAGCCTGGTCGGCTCGCTCCTGGGGCCGCGGGCCCGGTCCCGGCTCACCTTCCCCATGGGCGTCTTCGCCGTCCTGCCGTCCCTCGGCTTCGCCGCGCAGCCCTCGCTCGGCTGGGCGGTGCTGCTCCTCGTACTGACCGGTACCGGCATCTCGTACAACTTCGGGGTGGACCGGTGGTTCGTCGCCGCGGTCCCCGAGGAGTTGCTGGGGCAGGGGATGACGGTGGTGCAGGCGGGGCGGATGACGGCGATGGGCCTGGCGATGGGCGCGGCCGGTCTCGCGGCGGAGTACGCGCCGCTGCGGGCCGTGATGCCGGCGGCGGGGGTCCTCGGGGTGCTCTGCGTCCTCGCCGTGATCCGCGAGGTCCGGCGCACCGCCCCGACCGCCCCGGACCGCCCCGGGCCGACCACCGGCGGGCGGGACCGCTCTCCCGCGCCAGCAGAGTCGGACCGCTGAGTCGGTCCGCTGCCTTTGAACGCTCGGTGAGACCGCTGAGTGAGACCGAAAACTGAGACAAGGCTGACCACAATATGACCGCCGGGTAGGGTCGGAGACGTGCCGAAGCCGCTCAGCCTTGCTTTCGATCCCATCGCGCGCGCCGACGAACTGTGGCGCCAGAGGTGGGGAGCCGTGCCGTCGATGGGCGCGATCACGTCGATCATGCGCGCCCATCAGATCCTGCTGTCCGAGGTGGACGCGGTGGTCAAGCCGTACGGGCTGACCTTCGCCCGCTATGAGGCGCTGGTGCTGCTGACCTTCTCCAAGGCCGGTGAGCTGCCGATGTCCAAGATCGGCGAGCGGCTCATGGTGCATCCGACCTCGGTGACGAACACCGTCGACCGGCTGGTGAAGTCCGGCCTGGTCGCCAAGCGGCCCAACCCGAACGACGGGCGGGGCACCCTCGCCTCCATCACGGACAAGGGCCGCGAGGTCTGCGACGCCGCGACCCGGGACCTGATGGCCATGGATTTCGGACTCGGCGCGTACGACGACGAGGAGTGCGCGGAGATTTTCGCCATGCTGCGGCCGCTGCGGGTGACGGCGGGGGATTTCAAGGACGGGAGCTGAGCCTGCGGGCAGGGCCCTGCAGGTCAGCACGCTCGTGCCCGCATCCGCGGGGACGGTCCGCGAAGGGGCCTTGCCCGGTCCCGGGCAGTTGCGTGCTCCCCGCGTCCGCGGGGATTTTCCGGGCGGTTACGCTCGTATCCATGAAATCCAGCGTGCTGACCCGCTACCGGGTAATGGCCTACGTCACGGCCGTGATGCTGCTGGCGCTCTGCGCCTGCATGATCGCCAAGTACGGCTTCGGGATGGGCAAGGACGTCACCCTGGTCATCGCCCAGGTCCACGGCGTGCTCTACATCATCTACCTGATCTTCGCCTTCGACCTGGGCTCCAAGGCCAGGTGGCCGTTCGAGAAGCTCCTGTGGGTGCTGCTCTCCGGCACGATCCCGACCGCGGCGTTCTTCGTCGAGCGCCGGGTGGTGCGCGAGGTCGAGCCGCTGCTCGCCGGGAACGCGGCGGAGCCGGTCAAGGCCTGACCCCGCTCCGTCCTCCGTCACGCGCCCGTCCCTCCCCGGCACGGGCGCGTTTTCGCGTTCCCGCTTCCCCGCCCCGGCCACACGCCGCTCGCGCCCCGCTACGGCGTGTGACCACCGCGACTCGAAGGCCACTCCCGTCGACAATTACTAGGACGTCCTAGTAAATTCGATCGTATGGACGCTGACGCGATCGAGGAAGGCCGCCGTCGCTGGCAGGCCCGGTATGACGCCGCACGCAAGCGGGACGCGGACTTCACCACGCTCTCGGGCGATCCCGTCGAGCCGGTGTACGGGCCCCGGCCCGGGGATTCCGTCGAGGGCTTCGAGCGGATCGGATGGCCGGGCGAGTACCCCTTCACCCGGGGCCTGTACCCGACCGGCTACCGCGGCCGCACCTGGACCATCCGCCAGTTCGCGGGCTTCGGCAACGCCGAGCAGACGAACGAGCGCTACAAGATGATCCTCGGCAACGGCGGGGGCGGGCTCTCGGTCGCCTTCGACATGCCGACGCTCATGGGGCGGGACTCCGACGACCCGCGCTCGCTCGGAGAGGTCGGCCACTGCGGTGTGGCCATCGACTCCGCCGCCGACATGGAGGTCCTCTTCAAGGACATCCCGCTCGGCGACGTCACGACGTCGATGACGATCAGCGGCCCGGCCGTGCCGGTCTTCTGCATGTACCTCGTCGCCGCCGAGCGCCAGGGGGTCGATCCGGGGGTGCTCAACGGGACCCTCCAGACCGACATCTTCAAGGAGTACATCGCCCAGAAGGAATGGCTCTTCCAGCCGGAGCCGCATCTGCGCCTCATCGGCGACCTGATGGAGCACTGCGCGCACGGCATTCCCGCGTACAAGCCGCTCTCGGTGTCCGGCTATCACATCCGCGAGGCCGGGGCGACGGCCGCGCAGGAGTTGGCGTACACCCTCGCGGACGGTTTCGGGTACGTCGAACTGGGGCTCAGCCGCGGCCTGGATGTCAACACCTTCGCGCCGGGCCTCTCGTTCTTCTTCGACGCGCATCTCGATTTCTTCGAGGAGATCGCCAAATTCCGTGCGGCCCGCCGGATCTGGGCCCGCTGGATGCGCGAGGTGTACGGCGCGACGAGCGAAAAGGCGCAGTGGCTCCGCTTCCACACCCAGACGGCCGGTGTTTCGCTGACCGCTCAGCAGCCGTACAACAACGTCGTACGGACCGCGGTCGAGGCGCTGGCGGCGGTGCTGGGCGGCACCAACTCCCTGCACACCAACGCCCTGGACGAAACCCTCGCGCTGCCGAGTGAGCAGGCCGCGGAAATCGCGCTGCGTACGCAGCAGGTGCTGATGGAGGAGACCGGGGTCGCCAATGTGGCGGATCCGCTGGGCGGTTCGTGGTTCATCGAGCAGCTGACGGACCGCATCGAGGCGGACGCGGAGAAGATCTTCGACCAGATCAAGGAGCGGGGTCTGCGGGCGCATCCCGACGGGCAGCACCCCATCGGTCCGATGACCTCCGGAATTCTGCGGGGCATCGAGGACGGCTGGTTCACCGGCGAAATCGCCGAATCCGCCTTCCGTTACCAGCAGGCGCTGGAAAAGGGCGAAAAGAAGGTCGTGGGCGTCAATTGCCACGAGGGTTCGGTCACCGGTGACCTGGAAATCCTCCGGGTCAGCCACGAAGTCGAACGGGAACAGGTCCGGGTCCTCGCCGCCCGCAAGGCCGCCCGCGACGACGCCCGGGTGTCCGCCTCCCTCAAGGCCCTGCTGGCCGCCGCCCGCGACGGCAGCAACATGATCGAGCCCATGCTCGACGCGGTACGCGCCGAGGCCACCCTGGGCGAGATCTGCGGCGCTCTGCGCGACGAGTGGGGTGTTTACACGGAGCCGGCGGGGTTCTGAGCGGCCCGTTCGCGCACTGAGCCACTTCCGTTCCCGCTGAGCCGGCCGACGACCACCGTCGGCCGGCTCAACGCGTCAGTACGAGCCCGGTACCGACCCATGAGGGAGTGGTTCAGCGCGGAAGCAGGAAGGCCAGGAGCGGGCTGACCACGAGCATGCCGACGGCCGACAGTGCCACGATGCCGAGGACGACCGCACGGGTCGCGGTGCCCTTCGTTCCGCGCCAGCTCTCACGGAATCCGCGCTCGCTGTTGATGAGGTCGGTGAGCAGCACGAACAGGGCCAAGGCCACCGGGAGTAGGCAGGCGGACGCTTCGACGAACGACTGCAGGGCCTGGGCGGTATTGACCAGTTCGGCGTCGTGTCCGCCGATCAGCTGGGCCGGGAGTTCGGCACCCGCGGGTACGGGATCGTCCAGGGCGCTCATTTCCGCTCGGGGGTCATTTGCTTTTCCGGTGTCCGAGCGAAAGGTCCCGGTGCAGGTGTAGTCGGTGTACGAATGGCCGTGACGGGAATGGTGATAAACCGAGGCGCACTGCGAAACGACAAAGTGTCCGGGCTTTCCTATGGCGCCGGCGGAGGCCAAGGCCGACCGGGCGGACAGAACGCCGATGGTCAGGAACGCGAGAATCGCAAGCACCGGAGCAAACCGCCAAAGAAAGCGCTTTGCGGCAGGTGGGGCCTGGAACCGGGACATTACGGATATTCCCTTTCGTAGTCGTCGCCGGAGTTGCGACGGTTGCCGTAACTCTTCGATGGGCGGCGGTGGTTGCACCGGACGTGAAAGGGATCTTCACCGTTTCCTCACGCCGGTGGCCGCGGGTCCCGGATACCGTACGTTACGGTCGAAGCGTTCTTTGCATTCGTACGTCGAAGCCATTTTCGAGGGGGAGTCATGGCGGGTGCCGGTTATGACGTCGATCCGGCCGTTCTGAAAACGCAGGGCGGCGTTTTCCGGGAAATCGGCTCCGGATTCGGTGAGGCCGCCAAGAAGCTGAAAGCCGCGTGCGGCGGTGATCCTGCGGAGGCGTGGGGGAAGGACGACTTCCTCGATATGTTCAACAATTTCTACGCGCCGGTGGCCGAGGGGCTCTGCGACTCCATGCCGCACCTTGGTGAGGAGATCACCAAGATCGGTGAAAAGTTGGAAGCGATGGGCGCGCACTACGACTCCACCGAGCAGGACCAGCACGACCACCTCGCCAAATACGCGGCGCAGCGGCCGCACTTCGCGGGCTGACGCCCGGTCGTTTCCGCCTGCCTTCTCGTACACCCGCATCCACGCACACTGTTTCTCGGGGGACACCTCACCGTGGCCGTTACGCTGCCGACCGAGCTCGACTGGATCCTCGATCTGCTGGGTTTCCAATGGCCCAATGTCGATGAGGACAAGATGCGGGATGCCGCGGAGGGCTGGAGCAACTTCGCCGCCGCCGCCCGCCAGTACCAGTCGCAGGGCGTCACCGCCTCCAACGCCGTGCACGGCGCCAACTCCGGTGAGGCGGTCGAGGCGTTCGACAAGACCTGGAAGAGGTACGGCGGTGACGGCGGCTTCCTGGAAGAGGCCGCCGACGCGGCGGACGCCCTCGCCATCGTGTTGCAGGTGGTCGCCACGATCGTCCTGGTGATGAAGCTCGCGGTGATCGCCCAACTGATCGCCCTGGCCATCGAGTTCGCCGCCGCCCAGGCAGCGGCTCCGGTCACCCTCGGCGCCTCCGAGGCCGGCGCGGCCGCGGCCACGGTGACGACCCGGGTCCTCGTCCGCCGGATCATCACCGAGGCGAAGCAGAAGATCGTCCAGGCCGTGAAGGACGCCCTCGCCCAGAAGGTGGAGAAGAAGGTCGGCGAGATGCTCAAGGAGCTCGCCATGGACTTCGCCAAGGACGCGGCCAAGGGCCTCGGGGGGAACATCGCGACCCAGGGCATCAAGGCGCACTTCGGGGCGCAGCACGGGTTCGACTGGGCAGAGGCCGGCAAGGCGGGCCTCAAGCCGCTGGTGAACCTCGACGGCAGCGGGCTCGGCCTCGCCGGCGACAAGGTCAAGGACCTCAGCCAGGCGGCTACGGGCGCGGTCCACGTGGCCCAGGGGATGAGGAAGGTCGCGGAGGGCGACTTCGCCGAGGGCGGCAAGCAGATGTGGGAGGGCGAGCAGGAGACGGCCAAGGGCATCCGGGAACTCCACGGCGTCCGCTACAAGGACAAGGAGCCGGCGGCCGAGGGCGAGACCGCGTCCTCCGAGGGCGGTGCCGGCTCCTCGTCCGGCGAGGGGTCCGGGTCGTCCGGGTCCGGCAGCTCGACCGCCTCCTCCGGAGAAGGGGGCACCAGGACCGCCTCCGCGGGAACCGGTGAGTCCACCGCCTCCTCCGAGGGCGAGGGCGCCGCGTCGACCCGTACCGCCACCGCTGCCCCCACCCCTCCCCCCACCCCCACCACCGAGAGCGGCCGAGCCGAGGCCGAGCAGGCGCGTAACGCCTTCGGGTGAAAGGAACCACCACCATGAGCAGCGGAAACGGATTCGCCCACCCCGGCGAGCGGGACTACCCCGTCGAGGACCGGGACCTCGCCGAGGAGCAGAACGAGCACCTCACCAGGTCCCTGCGGGCGGTGCGGGACAACCCGTCCGCTCCGCCCGAGGTCCAGGAGCTCTCGCGCAAGCTGCTCAGCGGCCGCCTGGAGCTCAAGGACGTACTGGACGACCCGTCCGGGTACCGGGCGCTGACCGATGGGATTGCCGGGATGCGGGAGAGCTGGCGGTCGATGCCGCCGGAGGTCCGGCAGGCGGTGCGGGCGAAGGTCGAGGAGAAGGCCGTGGAGGCGGAGGCCGACGGGGTCGGCGCCACGTATCGGCCTCGGTAACCGCCCAGGCGCCACGTACCGGCCTCGGTAACCGCCCTCAGGGCGACGGCACCGGCATCCGCAGCCGGAACAGCGCGCCGCCGCCCGGGGCCTGTTCCGCCGTGAGGGCGGCGGCGTGGGCGTGGGCGATCTGGCGGGCCATGGCGAGGCCCAGGCCCGAGCCGGGGAGGGCGCGGGCGGCGTGGGCGCGGTAGAAGCGGTCGAAGACGTGGGGGAGGTCTTCGGGGGCGATGCCCGGGCCGTGGTCGCGGACCGTCAGGGTCAACTCACCTGCAGCGCAATCGAGTTCGGCCTCCACGGGGCCGCCCGGTGGGGAGAACTTGGCGGCGTTGTCGAGGAGGTTGGAGAGCAGGCGGGTCAGGCGGGAGGGGACGCCGGGGGTGGTGACCGGGGCCGCTTCAGGGGTGATGCGGAGGGTGAAGGTGGTCTCCGGCCAGTGTCCGCGGGCGGTGGCCACCGCGTGCTCCAGGAGGGCGGCCGGGCGGACCTGTTCGACCAGCGGCTGGGGCTCCTCGTCCCGGGCGAGTTCGATGAGGTCGTTGACGAGGGTGGTGACCTCGCGCAGCTGCCGGTTCAGGGCCGCCGAGGCGCGGTCGCGCTGGGCGTCGGTCAGACGGTCGGCGCGGGCGAGCAGTTCGGCGTTGGTACGGAGCGCGGTCAGGGGCGTCCGCAGTTCGTGGGAGGCGTCGGCGACCAGGCGGCGCTGGGCGGTGACGGACTGCTCCAGAGCCGCGAGCATGGTGTTGAAGGTGGCGGCGAGGCGGGTGAGTTCGTCCTGGGCGGTCGGGCCGGCCGGCAGCGCGATGCGGTGGCGGGGGTCGCGGGTGGCGGCGATGCGTTCCGCGGTCGCGGTGAGGCGGGCGACCGGCGCCAGGCCCGCCCGGGAGACCGCGTAGCCGAGCGCGGCGGCCAGCAGGATGCCGGCGCCGCCGACCGCGGACAGCGCCCAGGCGGCGTGCCGTACGCCGCGTTCGACGGTGTCCGAGCGGAGCGCCACCTGGAGTGCCTCGTGCCCGCCGGGGCGCGGCGCGGTGTACATCCGGACGGGCTGCCCGTCGACCGTCAGGTCGCGGTAGTACGGCGCGTGCCGGCCGGTCGCGACCTGGCGGGTGGTGTCGGACACCGGCAGGACGCGGTAGCCGCCGCGCGGGTCCTTCGCCGGGTCGGCGGGGACGATCTGGAAGCAGGGCACGGCCTGGTAGCGGCAGGATGCGTCGCTCACGGTCGGGCCCCAGTCGCGGGTCTCGTGGATCTTCTGGGTGGCCGTCTGGGCGAGGTTGAGTTCGAGCTGGCGGGACATCTGGTAGCTGATGATCACGAAGGCGGCGGCGCAGACGCCGACCGCGACCAGGGCGACCGCGGCGGACGCGGTCAGGGCGAGGCGGGTGCGGAGGGGGTAGTGGTGGCGCCGCCAGGGAGCCGTCTCCGGAGCGTCCGCCCCCTGGGTGCCGTCGGCATCCCCCGGCCCTTGCGCCCCTGTCCCGCCCCTCCCGGCCCCGTGCGTCCCGGCCCCGTGCGTCCCCGCACCGTTCGCCCGCGCCCCGTGCTCCCCGCCCGTCGGTCCGTTCATCGGTCCGCTCATCGGTCCTCCGGGAGGCCCAGGCGGTAGCCGATGCCGTGCACGGTGTGGACCAGGCGGGGCTCGCCGCCGGCCTCCAGTTTGCGGCGGAGGTAACCGACGTACACCGCAAGGGAGTTGGAGTCCGGTCCGAAGTCGTGGCCCCAGACGCGCTCCAGGATCATCTCGCGGGGCAGCACCTGGCCCGGGTGCAGCAGGAGCAGCTCCAGCAACGCCCATTCGGTACGGCTGAACTCCAGCGGCCGGCCGGCGCGGTGGCCGCTGCGGCTGACCGGGTCGACGACCAGGTCGTCGAAGGAGAGCCGGGTGTCCTCGACGGCGGGGGACGCGGCCCGGCGGAGCAGGGCCCGTAGCCGGGCCAGCAGTTCGTCCAGGGCGAAGGGCTTGACCAGGTAGTCGTCGGCGCCGGCGTCCAGCCCGTCGACACGTTCGCTGACCGAGTCCAGCGCGGTCAGTACGAGGATGGGCGTGCGGTCGTCCAGCGCGCGCAGCCGGCGGCAGACCGCGAGTCCGTCCAGGACCGGCATCATCACGTCCAGGACGATGGCGTCCGGCTGCCAGGCGGCGACCTCCGAGAGCGCGGCCAGGCCGTCGGCGGCGCCGCGGACCGCGTAGCCCTCCACGGACAGGCCGTCCTCCACGGCGGCACGCACCTCCGGTTCGTCGTCGACGACGAGGATCTTGGGGGCCGGGGCGGGCCCGGGAGTGGACGGCGGCATGGACATAGGCTGCCAAACACCTCTCTTAGAAGCTTCTTAGGGCACATGGCGAGCGTGGCGGCCATGCGCACACCACTCTCTGTCGTGATCGGGGCGGGTGGCACCGGCGGTCACATCTACCCCGGCCTCGCCCTCGCCGACGCGCTCCGCAGGGCCGTACCCGATGCCGTGATCTCGTTCGTCGGGACCGAACGCGGGCTGGAAACCCGGCTGATCCCGCAGGCCGGGTACCGGCTGCACACCGTCGACATGATCCCCTTCGACCGCTCGCTCGGCGCCCGACGTTATCTGCTGCCGGCCGCGCTGCTGCGCTCGGGCGCCCAGGTCCGGACGATCCTCAAGGAGCAGGGCGCGCAGGTGGCGGTCGGGATGGGCGGCTATCCGAGCGCCCCGGTGATCGTCGGGGCGCGGCTGGCCGGGCTGCCCAGCCTGATCCACGAATCCAACGCGGTGCCCGGCCGGGCGAACCGGTTCGCGGCCCGCCTGACCCCGCACCTCGCCCTCGCCTTCGACCGCAGCCGGCCGCATCTGGCGGGCGGGGAGCGCGCCGAGACGGTCGGGATGCCACTGGTGGGCCCGCTCGCCGGGCTGGACCGTACGGCGCTGCGGCCGGCCGCCCGGCGGGCGCTGGGCGTCCCGGACGGGGCCCGGATGCTGCTGGTCAACGGCGGCAGCCTGGGCGCGGCCCGGCTGACCGGGGCGGCGGTGGGACTCGCCGCCCGGTACCGGGCGCATACCGATCTGCGGATGCTGATCAAGACCGGCCCCGCGGCCCTGGAGGAGACCCGGGCCCTGCTGGCGGCCAACGGCGGGGCGGCGGTCGCCGAGGCCGTGCCCTATCTGGACCGGATGGACCTCGCGTACGCCGCGGCGGACCTCGTGGTGTGCCGGGCCGGTTCGGCGACCGTCGCGGAGCTGGCCACGATCGGGATGCCGGCGGTGCTCGTGCCGTATCCGCATGCGCCGGGCGACCACCAGACGCACAACGCGCGGGTGCTCTCCGACGACGGCGCCGCGCTGCTGCTGCCCGACGCCGAGACCACGGCGGAGCGGCTGGACGCGCTGGTCACCCCGCTGCTGACGGACCCCGCCCGACTGGCCGCGATGGGCGCGGCCGCCGACCCCGGCACCCATGCGCGTGCCGCGGACCTGCTGGCCGCCAAGGCCCTGGCGCTGGCCGGCCACCACCACCTGAGCACACACCTGAAGGAGTCGGCATGACCAACAGCAACCGCAGCAATAACAGCAACCACAGCAATGACAGCGACAACGGCGCAGGCACCGCTGGACGGCAGTGGGCCGGGCGGCGGGTCCTGGTCACCGGGGCCGAGGGGTTCATCGGTTCCACCCTGGTCGATCTGCTCGTCGAAGCCGGCGCCGAGGTACGCGCCCTGGTGCACTACAAGCCGTACGCGGAGAAGGGCAATCTGGCGCGTTATCTGACGCCGGGCGGGCCGGTGGAGATGGTCGCGGGGGACGTACGGGACGCGGGCCGGGTGGCGGACGTGGTCGCCGGCTGCGACACGGTCTTCCATCTGGCCGCGCTGATCGGGATCCCGTACAGCTACGACTCGCCGGGCGCGTACGTGCAGACCAATGTGGTGGGCACGGAGAACGTGGCGGAGGCCTGCCGGCGGCACGCGGTGCGGCGGCTGGTGCACACCTCCACGAGCGAGGTCTACGGGACCGCGCGGACCGCGCCGATCGCCGAGGACCACCCGCTGCAGCCGCAGTCGCCGTACTCCGCCTCGAAGATCGGCGCGGACATGATGGCGCTGTCGCACTGGCACGCCTTCGAGCTGCCGGTGACCGTGGTCCGGCCGTTCAACACCTACGGGCCCCGGCAGTCCGCGCGGGCCGTGATCCCCACGATCCTGGCCCAACTGCACGCGGGCGCCCGGGAGATCAAGCTCGGTTCGCTCACCCCGACCCGGGACTTCACCTACGTCACGGACACCGCGGCCGGGTTCCTGGCGCTGGCCGACTGCGACCGGGCGCTGGGGCAGGTGGTCAACCTCGGCACCGGGCGGGAGATCGCGATCGGCGCGCTCGCCGAGGCACTGATCGCCGCCTCGGGGCGGGACGCGGAGGTGGTGGTCGATCCGGCGCGGCTGCGGCCCTCCGGCAGCGAGGTGGAACGGCTGCTTTCGGACAACTCCCGGGCGCGCGAGTGGTCCGGGTGGCAGCCGGAGGTCTCCCTGGAGGAGGGGCTGAAGCGGACCTCGGCGTGGGTCGCCGAGCATCTGCACCTCTTCGCGGCCGACCGCTACCAGGTCTGATCCGTCTCCACGCGGTGCCCGGTCTCGGCGGCCTGGCCGGCCTGGCCGGTCTGACCGTCCAGGCCGGCCAGCCCGCCGAGGAAGAGGGCGGTGAAGTCCCGGCCCCAGTCGGCGTCCACCGGTTCGCCGCTGACCAGGGTGCGGTGCACGATCGCGCCGGCGATCACGTCGAAGATCAGGTCCATGGTGCGGGCGGCGGTCCGTGCGCCGTCCTCGCCGGGGGTGTCGGCCGGCAGTTCGCCGCGTTCCTGCGCTCGCGCCCGGCCCAGCAGGACCAGGCGCTTCTGGCGGTCGACGATGGCCGAGCGGATCCGTTCGTGCAGCGCCTCGTCGGTGGTGGACTCGGCGACCACGGCCATCAGGGCCGTCTTGGTCTCGGGCCGGGCCAGCAGCGCGCCGAACTGCAGCACCACGCCCTCGATGTCGGCCTGCAGGGAGCCCCGGTCGGGGAGTTCGAGCTCGTCGAAGAGGACGGCCACGGCGTCCACGACGAGCTCGTTCTTGTTGGCCCAGCGGCGGTAGAGCGTCGTCTTGGCGACTCCGGCGCGGGCCGCCACCTCGCTCATGGTCAGCCCTCCCCAGCCGAGGTCGACGAGTGCGGCACGGGTGGCGCTGAGGATCGCGTGGTCGGTCTCGACGCTGCGCGGGCGGCCCGTGCGGCCCTTCCTCGGGCTGGCGGAGTGGTGCATGCGGGCGACCATACCGGCCAGTACGGGCCGGGGCGGGGAGCCTCGTGAGGGAGATCACGGAGCGCGGGGCCGGAACCGGTTGTCGCGCAGGGGCGACGGCGAGTTACGCTACGACCCGTAGCGTAAGACTGGCATCCCTCCTCCGGGTGCGGATCCGTCCGAAGCGACAACCACCGGCCTGGGTGGGGACCCGAGGCCTTGTACGGCCCTTGAGGCCGACCGCACCACCGAGTACCACCCCGGCGCTCCGGCAGCCGGAAACGCTGACCACGTCGACCGACCGCACCGCTTTCCGGATCGCTTTCCGGAACGGGCCGCCCAGGGGGGAGGATGGACCCATGCAGCCACGCAACATGTCCATGAGTGGAGTCGTCGACCTCGCAGCGGTGAAGGCGGCCGGGGAAGCGAAGCAGAAGGCCGAGCAGGCGCGCGCCGAGGCCGCCCGTACGGGCCGGGCGCCGGCCGGCGGGGCCCGCCTGGTGTACGACGTCGACGAGGCCGGGTTCCAGCAGGACGTCCTGCAGCGCTCCACCGAGGTCCCGGTGGTCATCGACTTCTGGGCCGAGTGGTGCGAGCCGTGCAAGCAGCTGGGTCCGCTGCTGGAGCGCCTCGCGAACGAATACGCCGGTGCGTTCGTCCTGGCGAAGATCGACGTCGATGCCAACCAGATGCTGTTCCAGCAGTTCGGGGTGCAGGGCATCCCGGCGGTCTTCGCGGTGGTCGCCGGGCAGCCGATCCCGCTTTTCCAGGGCGCGGCCCCGGAGGCGCAGATCCGGCAGGTGCTGGACCAGCTGGTGCAGGCCGCCGAGCAGCAGTTCGGCATCGTCGGTGCCCAGGTCGACGCGCAGGACGCGGCCGAGCAGTCGGCCCCCGCGCCCGCGCCGGGTCCGTACGACGCGCTGCTGGAGGCCGCCAGCCAGGCGCTGGACGCCGGTGATCTGGGCGGCGCCGTCCAGGCGTACAAGAACGTCCTCTCCGACGACCCGGCCAACCCGGAGGCCAAGCTCGGCCTCGCGCAGGCCGAACTCCTGCGGCGGGTGCAGGACCTGGATCCGCAGGCGGTGCGCAAGGAGGCCGCGGACAACCCGGCCGACGTGCCGGCGCAGATCCGTGCCGCTGACCTGGATCTGGTCGGCGGGCATGTGGAGGACGCCTTCGGCCGGCTGGTCGAGACGGTGAAGCGGACCGCCGGGGACGACCGGGAGGCCGCGCGGCTCCGGCTGCTGGAGCTGTTCGAGGTCATCGGCGCGGAGGATCCGCGGGTGACGGCGGCGCGTACCGCGCTCGCCCGGGTACTGTTCTGACCCACTGTCCTACGAGGCGTCCGCTTCTGACCAGGCGTCCGCTTCTGACCTGTACGACCTCCACGAGTTGACCAAACAAACGAAGCAGCGGCCACGTTTTACCTAAACTTGGTAAACGTGGCCGCTGTTACTTGGAGTAAGTCAGAGCGACCCCCTTGCGGCAGTGTGTCCGCAATTGCGCGATGTCTCTTCGCGGTGAGCGGCGACCGTGTGTGTCGGGCCGATGTCGGTCGGTCGTCGCGTGGTTATCAGCCCGTTACCCGCAAGTAACGAGCCCCTTGTGCACGGGCCGTGAATGGACCACGATCGGCCACGCTCGGTCCATTCCCGTAGCCCGGCATCCGGTCGGCGCGACGGGGCACTTGGGTCCCCACCGAGTGGTCGGCGGCAGTGTCGCCGGCCGTGGACAGGGGGGTCTCTGCCCCTTCGGCAGAGCCTGTCCCAGGAGGTTGCGCGAGAGCGTGGCCAGTGGTTGTCGCTCGGGGGTGATCGCCGGTATTCGGAACACGATGTGCCTCCGAGAACGGGCGCTCTCCTTCCCGAGGACGTAGCACTTCTCCCATCCCAGGTACCGCCGTCCCAACTCGGGCGGCAGATACCGGAGATGTACGTCCGAGAAGGAGGAAAGTCATGGAGTCCCTGGCTCGTGGCGGGACCAGATGGAAGCGGTTCGCCGTTGTCATGGTGCCGAGCGTGGCGGCGACCGCCGCGATCGGTGTCGCCCTGTCGCAGGGTGCCCTTGCGGCGTCGTTCAGCGTGTCCGGCCAGCAGTTCAAGGTCACGACCGACCGGCTGGACGGCACCGGCTTCGTTCAGTACGGAGCCATTGACGCCCAGAAGGGCGGCAAGGCTGTCCCGGTGGCGGTCTCGGCGTTCTCCAACGCCAAGATCAAGAACCTGTGCCAGTCGGTGGTCGTTCCGGTCCCGGTCTTCGGCGATGTGTCGCTGAAGCTGTCGGCCGGTGGTGGCAGCACGCCGGTGGAGGCGAAGAACCTCTACATCGACCTCGATCAGCTGGACGCGGACGCGACCTTCAACAACATCAACATCGGTGTTGCTGCGGGATCGACGTCCAAGGGCCCCGGCATTCAGAAGGGCGACAAGACCGACCCGGGCTCGTTCGCCCAGGAGGCCGACTCGGCCGTGCTCACCCACGTCAAGCAGACGGCGTGGGCCACGACGGCCGGCACCTTCAAGCTCAGCGGCCTGAAGATGAGTGTCGCCAAGGGCAAGAACGAGTGCTACTGACGCACTGAGCGTACGGGCGCGGGGCCTCACGCCAGTGCGGTGGCCCACGCCGTTCCCCGTGCCCGTACGCCGGGTAGCGCTTGGTAGACATCTCAGCTCAGAACCACCGATTTGCCAGTCCCGAGGAGCTGTACGACATGAGCGCCGAAACGCGACCAAGGCTGATCGAGTCCGTCGGCCGGAAGCGGATTTCGTTCCGGGAGTGGCGCGGACACCGCCCGTTCTGGGGCGGGTTGCTGACTCTGCTGGCCGGCCTGCCGATCATGTACATCCCTTACGCGAATCTCACGATCGGTTCCCTGACCGTCCGCATGTCCACCACCGCCGGCGCCGGCTCGCTGATCATCGGCGTTCTGCTGGTCGTGCTCGGGCTGACCATGTGGTTCCAGCCGGCCTCGCGGGTCTTCGCCGGTGTGGCGGCGATCCTGCTGGCCCTGGTCTCCATCGTCGTCTCGAACTTCGGCGGTCTCGTGGTCGGCTTCCTGATGGGGCTGATCGGCGGTGGCCTGGGCGTCGCCTGGGCACCGGGCGCGCCGGAGAAGAGCGGGGACGACGCGGGCGAGCCGGTCCGCAACGTCGCCGGGCCGGTGGTCGCGACGGACCCCGCCCGCGGGTCGGGCAACGGACTGGACGACCTGTCAGGAACGAGCCCGATCAACGGAATGAACGGGAGGCACCGTGCCGGGTGACGAGCTGCATGAGGAGAACGCAGCCGCCGGGGCGAGAACCGGGCCGAGGCACGCGGCGCCGAAAAAGCCGCTGCTGACTCGGCTCCACGTGCCCGCGGGCAAGGCGATCGCGATCGCCGCCATGCCGTCCGCCGTCCTCATGGGCATGGGGCTGACGCCCCAGATGGCGATCGCCAAGCCGGCGCCGCCCAAGAGCCCCTTCAAGGACGGGCCGTGCGTCACTGCTCCGGACAAGGTGGACGGACAGGACGGCAAGAAGGCCAAGGACGGCGCGAAGGACACGAAGGCCGACGGACAGGCGAAGGACGACAGCACGCCGTCCGCCAAGCCCTCCGCCTCGCCTTCGCCGTCGCCCTCGGCCGGCAAGCAGGCGGACAAGACACCCGCGGCCACGCCGTCCGGCTCCGCCTCGAAGACCGATCAGCCCTCGGGCTCCGCGACCCCGTCGCCGTCGGCCTCCGAGGAGAAGAAGGACGACGGGGGTCTGCTGGGCGGGATCGGCGACGCGCTCGGCGGTCTCCTCGGCGGGGGCTCGTCGGACGACGACACCGCGTCCGCCTCGCCGAGCACGACTCCGTCCCCCTCGGCGTCGGCGTCGAAGGAGTCCACGTCCGGCGACGCGGCCAAGGACACCGCGTCCGCCTCCGACAAGACCACCAACCCGGTCAAGGACACCGTCGGCGGCCTCACGGACGGCGCCAAGAGGGCAGCCGACCTCACGAACGGGTCGAAGACGGTCAACGACACCGTGCACGGCGCGGTGGGCACGGCCGACAACGCCCTGCCCGGCGGCGGCCTGGACGGCAAGGACGCGGACGGCAAGAAGTCGTACCCCTGCGTCGTCGAGAACAAGCAGAAGGGCAAGGACGAGCAGACGCCCGTCACGCTGCCCGACGACCCCTGGCACCTGGAGTCCAGCGGTCTGACCCTGCGCGGTCTCGACTACGAGGGCGTCGTCAACGTCACCACGCAGAGCGGCCACACCAAGCAGGCCCTGAAGTTCACCGCGGACAGCGTGGACATCGGCGACCTGCACCAGATCGTGGACGACAAGGCGTCCGGCAAGCACTACCACGTGCGGTCGACGCCCCACTCCAAGTCCACGATCCGCGGCGGCAAGGTGACCATGTACACCGAGCGGCTGCAGGCCAACCTCTTCGGGCTGATCCCGATCGTCTTCGACCCGGAGCACCCGCCGCCGCTCAACATCTCCTACGCGTACTTCACCAAGGTGAAGCTCGACCAGGCGGGCCAGTTCGGCGGCAACCTCACCGTCCCGGGCATGAACGTGTCCATCGAGGACTGACCGGGCACACCACCCGGCCGGAGCTTTCCGGGAGCCGCGGAAACGGCGGTGGGCCGCCCCTTTCGAAAGGGGCGGCCCACCGCCGTTTCGTCGTACGGGAGCGTCAGCCGCGTCCGCCGCCGAGGTGGTGCACCCGGACCATGTTGGTGGTGCCGGGGACGCCGGGGGGCGAACCGGCGGTGATGATCATGGTGTCGCCCTCGCTGTAGCGCTGGAGCTTGAGCAGCTCGGCGTCCACCAGGTCGACCATCGCGTCGGTGTTGTCGACGTGCTCCACCACGAAGCTGTCCACGCCCCAGCTGAGCGTGAGCTGGTTGCGGGTGGAGACGTCGGTGGTGAAGGCCAGGATCGGCTGGACCGCGCGGTAGCGGGACAGCCGGCGGGCGGTGTCACCGGACTTGGTGAAGGCCACCAGCGCCTTGCCGTTGAGGAAGTCGGCCATCTCGGCGGCCGCCCGGGCCACCGAACCACCCTGCGTACGCGGCTTCTTGCCGGGCACCAGCGGCTGCAGGCCCTTGGAGAGCAGCTCCTCCTCGGCCGCCTCGACGATCTTCGACATCGTCTTGACGGTCTCGATCGGGTACTGGCCGACCGAGGACTCCGCGGAGAGCATGACCGCGTCGGCGCCGTCGAGGATGGCGTTGGCGACGTCGGACGCCTCGGCGCGGGTCGGCCGGGAGTTGGTGATCATCGACTCCATCATCTGGGTCGCGACGATCACCGGCTTGGCGTTCCGGCGGCACAGCTCCACCAGGCGCTTCTGCACCATCGGGACCTTCTCCAGCGGGTACTCCACCGCCAGGTCACCACGGGCGACCATGACGGCGTCGAAGGCCATCACGACCTCCTCCATGTTGGCCACCGCCTGCGGCTTCTCCACCTTGGCGATGACCGGCACCCGGCGGCCCACCTGGTCCATGACGCGGTGCACGTCCTGCACGTCCTTGGCGTCCCGGACGAAGGACAGCGCGACCATGTCGCAGCCCATCTTCAGGGCGAACTTCAGGTCTTCGATGTCCTTCTCGGACAGCGCGGGGACGTTCACCGCGGCGCCGGGCAGGTTGATGCCCTTGTGGTCGGAGATCACTCCGCCCTCGATGACGATGGTGCGCACCTGCGGGCCGTCGACCTCGACGACCTGGAGCGCGACGTTGCCGTCGTTGATCAGGACCGGGTCGCCCTTGGAGACGTCACCGGGCAGGCCCTTGTAGGTCGTGCCGCAGATGGTCTTGTCGCCGGGGACGTCCTCGGTGGTGATGACGAACTCGTCGCCGCGCACCAGCTCCACCGGGCCGTCGGCGAAGGTCTCCAGACGGATCTTGGGGCCCTGGAGGTCGGCCAGCACGCCGATGGCGCGGCCGGTCTCCTCCTGGGCCTTGCGGAGTCGGTGGTACCGCTCCTCGTGCTCCGAGTGGGTCCCGTGGCTCATGTTGAAACGGGCCACATTCATACCGGCCTCGATCAGCGTCTTCAGCTGCTCGAAGGAGTCGACGGCGGGGCCCAGGGTGCAGACGATTTTGGAACGGCGCATGGCTTGGATCCTATCGGTTTGTTTCAGAGCGGAATATTCCGGTAGGCGAAAACACCAACGTCTAGGCGTTGACCAGGGCGTATGTCTGCTGCGCGATCTCCAGTTCCTCGTCGGTGGGCACCACGGCGACCGCGACCCGGGCGTAGTCGGGCGAGATCAGCCGGGGCTCGCCGGAGCGTACGGCGTTCAGCGTGGCGTCCACGGCCAGGCCCATCTCCTCCAGGCCGGCGACGGCGGCCTCGCGCACCGGGGCGGCGTTCTCGCCGACGCCTGCGGTGAAGGCCACCGCGTCGACCTTGCCGAGCACCGCGCTGTAGGCGCCGATGTACTTCTTCAGCCGGTGGATGTAGATGTCGAAGGCGAGCCGGGCCCGCTCGTCGCCCTCGTCGATCCGGCGGCGGATCTCCCGCATGTCGTTGTCACCGCACAGCCCGATCAGCCCGCTCTTCTTGTTGAGCAGCTCGTCGATCTCGTCCGTCGACATCCCCGCCACCCGCTTGAGGTGGAAGGTCACCGCCGCGTCGATGTCGCCGGACCGGGTGCCCATGACCAGGCCCTCCAGCGGCGTCAGACCCATCGAGGTGTCCACGCAGCGGCCGCCGGCCACCGCCGAGGCGGAGGCGCCGTTGCCCAGGTGCAGCACGATGACGTTGACCTCGGAGGGGTCCTTGCCCAGCAGCTCGGCGGTCTTGCGGGAGACGTACGCGTGCGAGGTGCCGTGGAAGCCGTACCGGCGGATGCGGTGGGCGTCGGCGGTCGCCACGTCGATGGCGTAACGGGCCGCGTGCTCCGGCATCGTGGTGTGGAAGGCGGTGTCGAAGACGGCGACCTGCGGCAGGTCGGGGCGGAGCGCCCGGGCGGTCCGGATGCCGGTGATGTTCGCCGGGTTGTGCAGCGGGGCGACCGGCACCAGCCGCTCGATCTCCGCCAGGACCGCGTCGTCGATCACGGTCGGCGCGGTGAACTTCAGCCCGCCGTGCACCACCCGGTGCCCGATCGCGGCCAGCTCGGGGGAGTCCAGGCCGAGGCCGTCCGCGGCCAGCTCCGCGGCTACGGCCTTCAGCGCGGCCTCGTGGTCGGCCATCGCGCCCTCGGTCTCCCGCGTCTCACCGCCCGCCGCCAGCGGGGTGTGCACCAGGCGCGAGCTCTCCTCGCCGATCCGCTCGACGAGCCCGACGGCGAGCCGGGTGCCCGCGGCGGAGCCGCCGTCCGGCTCCGCGCCCATGTCGAGCAGCTGGTACTTCACCGACGAGGAGCCGGAGTTGAGGACGAGGACGCGGGTGGCAGTGGCAGACATCTGGTGCTTTCCGGTGGGTTGCGGGAAGGGTTCGGCGGGTTCAGGCGGTGGGTCCGGCGCCGGGCCGGGCACCCTGCGCCTGGATGGCGGTGATCGCGACGGTGTTGACGATGTCCTGCACCAGCGCACCGCGCGAGAGGTCGTTGACCGGCTTGCGCAGGCCCTGCAGGACCGGGCCGACGGCGACCGCACCGGCCGAGCGCTGCACGGCCTTGTAGGTGTTGTTGCCGGTGTTGAGGTCCGGGAAGATCAGCACGGTGGCCTTGCCGGCCACGTCGGATTCCGGCAGCTTGGTCCGCGCGACCGCCGAGTCCACCGCCGCGTCGTACTGGATCGGGCCCTCGACCAGCAGGTCGGGGCGGAGCTCCCGGACCAGCTCGGTGGCCTTGCGGACCTTGTCGACGTCCGCGCCGGAGCCGGAGGTTCCGGTGGAGTACGACAGCATCGCGATCCGCGGCTCGACGCCGAACTGGGCCGCGGTGGTGGCCGACTGGATGGCGATGTCGGCCAGCTGCTCGGCGTTCGGGTCCGGGTTGACCGCGCAGTCGCCGTAGACCAGCACCCGGTCGGCCAGGCACATGAAGAACACCGACGAGACGATCTGGGCGTTCGGCTTGGTCTTGATGACCTCGAAGGCCGGGCGGATGGTCGCCGCGGTGGAGTGCACCGCACCGGAGACCATGCCGTCGGCCAGGCCCTCCTGGACCATCAGCGTGCCGAAGTAGGAGACGTCGGCGACCACGTCGTAGGCCAGCTCGTAGCTGACGCCCTTGTGGGCGCGGAGCTGCGCGTACAGCTCGGCGAACCGCTCGCGCAGCTCGGAGGTCTGCGGGTCGATGATCTGGGCGTCCGCCAGGTCGATGGCCAGGTCGGCGGCGCGCTTGCGGATCGCCTCCTCCTCGCCCAGCAGCGTCAGGTCGCACACGTCGCGGCGCAGCAGCACGTCGGCGGCGCGCAGCACCCGCTCCTCGGTGCCCTCGGGGAGGACGACCCGGCGGCGGGCGGACCGGGAGCGCTCGATCAGCTCGTGCTCGAACATCATCGGGGTGACCCGGCCGGAGCGGGCCACCGAGATCCGGTTGGTCAGCTCGACGGTGTCCACGTGCCGCTCGAAGAGGCCCAGCGCGGTCTCCGCCTTGCGCGGCGAGGCGGCGTTGAGCTTGCCCTCGATGGCGAACAGCTCGGCGGCGGTCGGGAAGGAGCCGCCCGGTACGGAGACCACCGGGGTGCCGGGGGCGAGCCGGCCGGCCAGCGCCATGATGTCGGGGCCGGGCCGTTCGTCGAGGGTGAGCAGCACGCCGGCGATCGGCGGGGCCCCGGCGCTGTGCGCGGCGAGCGAGCCGATGACCAGGTCGGCCCGGTCCCCGGGGGTCACCACGAGGCAGCCGGGGGTGAGGGCCGGCAGGAAGGTCGGCAGCATGGCGCCGCCGAAGACGAAGTCGCGGGCGTCCCGGGCCAGGCCGGAGTCGTCGCCCAGGAGTATCTCGGCGCCGAGGGTGTGCACGATCTGGCCGACGGTCGGCGCGGAGAGCGAGCCGTCCTCGGGGAGCGCGTAGCAGGGCACCGGCAGCCGGGCGGCGAGCCGCTCGACGACCGCCTCGCGCAGCTCGGGGGCCACCCGGTTGACGATCACGGAGACCACGTCGCAGCCCAGTGACTGGAAGGCGCGGTAGGCGTTGCGGGCCTCGGCGCGGACCGACTCGGCCTCCTGGCCCTGGCCGCCGACGACAGCGATCAGCGAGGCGCCGAATTCGTTGGCGAGCCGGGCGTTCAGGCTCAGCTCGTCGGGCAGGCTGGTGTCGGCGTAGTCCGAGCCGAGGACCAGGACGTACTCGTAGTCGCGGGCCACCGCGTGGAAGCGGTCGACGAGGTGGGAGACCAGCTCGTCGGTGCCGCGCTCGGCCTGGAGCGCGGCGGCCTCGTCGTAGCCCATGCCGTATACGGTCCCGGGGGACTGGGCGAGCCGGTAGCGGGCCCGCAGCAGGTCGAAGAGGCGGTCCGGTCCGTCGTGGACCAGTGGGCGGAAGACCCCCACCCGGTCGACATGGCGGGTCAGGAGTTCCATGACTCCCAGCTCGACGACCTGGCGGCCGTCGCCGCGGTCGATACCGGTCACGTATACGCTGCGCGTCACGCGTGCTCTCCGATCCATTCCGTTGGCCGCAAGGTCAAAATTGGCCGTTATGGTGGGCTTGCCCCTCTTGACAATACCTGCGCGTGTGGCTAGGCCGCCCCTCCAGTTTCCCTTGAGGGGGCCGGGCGGGGACAGTAGGGGTGGGGTCGATGTGTGCGGCCGGGACCCGTCGGGCCCGTGAAACAATCGGACCGGCTCAGGAACCCACAGCGAGCACAGGAGACACAGCACGATGCGTATCGGAGTCCTCACCGCAGGCGGCGACTGCCCTGGCCTGAACGCTGTGATCCGGTCCGTCGTCCACCGCGCCCTCACCGGCCACGGCGACGAGGTCATAGGTTTTGAGGACGGCTTCGCCGGCCTGCTCGACGGCCGCTTCCGCAAGCTGGACCTGGAGGCGGTCAGCGGCATCCTCGCCCGCGGCGGCACCATCCTCGGCTCTTCCCGGCTGGAGCGCGCCCGGCTTCAGGAGGCGTGCGAGAACGCCAAGGACCACTCCAAGGACTACGGCATCGACGTGCTGATCCCGATCGGCGGCGAGGGCACCCTCACCGCCGCGCGGATGCTGTCGGACGCCGGACTGCCGGTCGTCGGCGTCCCCAAGACCATCGACAACGACATCTCCTCCACCGACCGCACCTTCGGCTTCGACACCGCCGTCGGCGTCGCGACCGAGGCCATCGACCGCCTCAAGACCACCGCGGAGTCCCACCAGCGGGTCATGGTCGTCGAGGTGATGGGCCGGCACGCCGGCTGGATCGCGCTGGAGTCCGGGATGGCCGGCGGCGCGCACGCCATCTGCCTGCCGGAGCGCCCCTTCGACCCGGCCGACCTGTGCGCGATGGTCGAGGAGCGGTTCGCCCGCGGCAAGAAGTTCGCGGTCATCTGCGTCGCCGAGGGCGCACACCCGGCGCCGGGGTCCATGGACTACGGCAAGGGCGCCATCGACCAGTTCGGCCACGAGCGCTTCCAGGGCATCGGCACCGCCCTCGCCCGCGAGCTGGAGCACCGCCTCGGCAAGGAGGCCCGGCCGGTCATCCTCGGTCACGTCCAGCGCGGCGGCACCCCGACCGCCTACGACCGGGTGCTCGCCACCCGCTTCGGCTGGCACGCCGTCGAGGCCGCGCACCGCGGTGACTTCGGCAGGATGACCGCACTGCGCGGCACGGACATCACGATGGTGCCGCTGGCCGACGCGATCACCGAGCTCAAGACCGTGCCGGGGTGGCGGATGGACGAGGCCGAGTCGGTCTTCTGATCCCCGGGCCCTACCGCGTACGACGGCGGCGCGCCTCCCCTCGGTCGAGGGAGGGCGCGCCGCCGTTCGTCTGCGCGGTCACTGCGCGCCGATCGCCTCCAGCATGTTCAGCCGGGCGGCCCGGCGGGCCGGCCACAGCGCGGCCAGCACCCCCACGACCAGCGCGATCAGCAGGAACAGCCCGAGCCTGCCCCAGGGCAGCAGCAGCTGGTAGGTGGGGAGGCCGTGGCCGAGCATGGTGCCGGCGGCCCAGGAGAGGAAGATCCCCAGGCCGATCCCCAGGCCCGCGCCGAACAGCGCGATGACCACCGACTCCAGCCGGACCATCTGCTTGATGCCGCTGCGGGCCAGTCCGATGGCCCGCAGCATCCCGATCTCACGGGTCCGCTCGAAGACCGACATGGCGAGGGTGTTGACGACACCCACCACCGCGATGACGACGGACATGCCCAGCAGCCCGTAGGAGACGTAGAGCACCGTGTTGACGTTCTCGGCGCTCTCCTTGCGCAGGTCGGCGCGGTCCTGGACCTTCAGCAGCGGGCTGTCGCCGAGCGCGTGCCGGATCGGCGTCGAAAGCCCGTCCGTGCGGCCGTCCTGGGCCTTGACCAGCAGCTCGTCGTTCAGCGGCCGGTCCAGGTGCGGATCGACCACGGAGGTGGCGCTGATCGAGTCGCCGAGCACATCGTTGTCCGCGTAGATTCCGGTGATCCGCAGCTTGGTCTTCTTGTTGTCGGGGAACGTGGCATCCAGGGTGTCGCCGGGGTGCCAGCCCTTCTTCTTGGCCATGTCCTGGGAGACCGCGATGCCGTCGGTTCCGGTGTGCGGCAACGAGCCGCTGACGAAGTCCAGTTGGGCGACCTTGCCGATCGTGGTGAGGTCGGTGCCGATCAGGGTCATGGAGTAATTGGTCGCCGTGATGCCCGTGCGGCGCAGCGGGGCCATCGCCTCGACGCCGGGGATGTCCGCCACCTTCTGCGACAGCGCGGTGTCCAGGCCGGTGTACGTCGAGGTGCTGATCTTGAGGTCGGCCGTCAGTCCCTTGGCCGCCTTCTCGTCCATGGCCTGCTGGGTGGAGAGCCCGACGACTGTCATGCCGGTCATCAGGGTGAGGCCGATCATCAGCGCCGAGGCGGTCGCCGCCGTACGGCGGGGGTTGCGCAGCGCGTTCTCCTTGGCCAGCCTGCCGCTGACGCCGAACAGCCGGGTGGTGACGACGCCGGCCAGCGAGACCAGGGGCCGCGACAGCAGTGGCGCGAGGATGATGACGCCGGTCAGCGTCACCATCGAGCCTGCCATCGCGGTCGTCAGGTCGTCGACGGACGTCAGGGTGCGGACGTAGAGCATGATCGCGACACCGATGCCGGTGATGACCGCGCCGAGGGAGTTGCGGACCATCAGGCTGCGCTGAGTCGGCGGCGCCTCGACGGTGTTGAGCGCCTCCACCGGGGCGATCTTCGCGGCCTTGCGGGACGGCAGCCAGGCGGCCAGTACGGTCACCACGACGCCCACGCCGAGTGCGGAGAGCACCGAGGTCGGGCTGATGACGACCGGTCCGTTCGGGAAGCCCGCGCCGTTGGCGTCGAGCACCGCCCGCAGGCTCACCGCGAGCCCCAGGCCCAGCGCGAAACCGATGACCGAGGAGATCAGCCCCAGCAGGGCCGCCTCGGCGAGGACCGAGCGGACCACCTGCCGGCGGGAGGCGCCGACCGCGCGCAGCAGGGCGATCTCCCGGCTGCGCTGGGAGATCAGCATGGTGAAGGTGTTGGCGATGATGAAGACGCCGACGAACAGCGCGATCCCGGCGAAGGTCAGCAGCGTCTGGGACAGGGCCTTGTTCTTCTCGGCGATCATCGTGGACTGCTGGGCGGCGAGATCGGCACCGCTGGTCGCCTCGGCGCGCTTCTCGGGCAGGACCTCGCGGACCTTGGCGGTCAGTGCCTGCTGATCGGTGCCGGGCTCGGCAGCCACCACCAGCTCGTCGAACTGGCCGGGGTGCAGGTAGAGCTTCTGCGCGGTGGCGGTGTCGAAGAGTGCGAGGCTGCCGCCGGCGGTCACCTGCGGATCGTCGGTGGTCACGATGCCGACCAGCTTCTTGGTCAGCGCCGGGCCGTCGGTGGCGAACTTCACGGAGTCGCCGAGCTTGTGGCCGGACGCCCTCGCGGTGGCCTCGTCCAGCGCGATCTCGTTCGCGGCGGCCGGTCCGCGGCCCTGCTTCAGCGGGTAGCGGGGGTCGTGGCCGTCCTTGTCCGGCTGGAAGTTGGCGCCGAGGTTCTGCCAGCTGTCGCCGATCGGTGCGCCGTCCGGGCCGCCGACGGTGGCCGTGCCGGTGACGTTGCGCCGCACGGACGTAACGCCCGGCAGGGCACGGATGCGGTCCGCCAGCTTGTCGTCGAGGAGGGTGGTCCGTTTGCCGTCCTTGCCGGTGAGCGGCGCGTTGTCTGCGGGGACGTCCTGGACGGAGACGGCCACTCCGTCGAGGTTTCTGGCGGAGGCCTTCTTGATGGCCTCGCCGACGGTGTCGCTGAAGATGAGGGTGCCGGCGACGAAGGCGACGCCGAGCAGCACCGCGAGCGCGGTCATCATCAATCGGGCTTTGTGCGCAAAGAGGTTGCGCAGGGCGGTACGCAGCATGGTGGTGGTGTCAGTCCTGGGTCCGGGGGCTCGGGATACGTAGGGGGCGGGCGGGCCCGCGTCGGCTCGTTCGGCCCTCGGTCAGCTGGTCCGGCCCTTGGCGTCGAACAGCCGCATCCGGTCGAGCACCGTGTCCGCGGTCGGTTCGTGCAGCTCCTCGACGATCCGGCCGTCAGCCAGGAAGACCACCCGGTCCGCATAGCCGGCCGCGACCGGGTCGTGGGTGACCATCACCACGGTCTGTTCCATCGCCCGCACCGACTCGCGCAGGAAGCCCAGCACCTCGGCGCCGGAGCGGGAGTCGAGGTTGCCGGTCGGCTCGTCGGCGAAGATGATCTCCGGCCGGGCGGCCAGCGCCCGGGCCACCGCGACCCGCTGCTGCTGGCCGCCGGAGAGCTGGGCCGGCCGGTGCGCCAGCCGCCCGCCCAGCCCGACGGTCTCGATGACCGCGCTGACCCACTCCCGGTCGGGCTTGCGTCCCGCGATGTCCATGGGGAGGGTGATGTTCTCCAGCGCGGTGAGCGTGGGCAGCAGGTTGAACGCCTGGAAGATGAAGCCGATCTTGTCGCGGCGCAGCCGGGTCAGCTGCTTGTCGTTGAGCGAGCCCAGCTCGACGTCCCCGATCCGGGCCGAACCGCCGGAGATCTTGTCCAGGCCCGCCATGCAGTGCATCAGCGTGGACTTGCCGGAGCCGGACGGGCCCATGATCGCGGTGAACCGGGCCTTGCCGAACTCCACGGAGACGGAGTCCAGCGCCACCACCCGGGTCTCGCCCTGGCCGTAGACCTTGCTCAGGTCGGTGGCGCGGGCGGCGACGGCGCCGGTGGTGCGGGTGGGTGCGAACGAGCCGGGAAGGCCCGGGACGGCGGCCGGGTGGGACACGGGGACTCCTGGGAGGGGACGGGAAATTCGACCTCCCCATCTTCGACGGCGCAGGTCAGCGTGGTCGTCGGCCCCAGGGACCGAAAGCCGGGCCGATCGGAAGAGTGACGGCGGCGTCCGGTGTCCTCCTCTGGGGGGACGGCTCTACGACCTGGGACCGACGGGATCCCTCGGGGTTGCCCGGTTGCTGCCGGCCCGCACCCGTGCGCATCACCTCCCCCGTGGCCGTGCGCGGTCAGGGCAGATCGCCCACCCGTGCCCAGAACTCGGCCAGGATGTCGTCGAGGAAGGCCCGCCCCGCCCTGCCCGACTCCCCGGTCCCGTCGCCGCCGCCCCAGTTGAGCGTGGCCGCCATCGACGCCTGGTAGTCGGCGTGCAGCGCCTGCAGGACCTCCTGGAGCCGCTGCTTGGGCAGCGGGACGAGCTTGCCGACCGGCCGGACGTACGCCTGCCAGCGGGTCGTGGCGGCGCTGGTCAGCAGCTCGGCGAGCTTGGCGTCCTGGCCGGTGAAGCGGAGCAGCGCGGGCAGCGGCAGGTCCAGTGCCTCGGCCAGCGCGGCGGCCTGCCGCTCGGTGCCGCCCCACTTCCCGCCCGCCTCCAGGCGTTCGTACGCGGCCGGGTCCATGCCGATCCGCAGGGCGAGCGCGTCCGGTGCCAGACCGGCCGCGAGGCGGTACTCGCGCAGGGTGCCGGGGGCGCCCAGCAGTTCGCCCGGCGCACACCACAGGGCGCCGGCGAGCGCGGTCAGTTCGGATTCCGTAGGAGCGTTTTCCCCCAATTCCCAGGAGGCCACCGTGGCCGGGGAGACCGGAATTCCATAAGCGGCACGAATTCCGTAGGCGACATGGGCGGGGGTCATGCCGAGGGCCTCGCGGAGCCGGCGGGCGGCGGTGGCGTTGAAAGGGGGCCTGCGCGGCTCCCCGGCGTGCGTGTTCACCGGCACACGGTAAGTGACGATGTGGCTTCGCACCTATCGTGTGGAAACCCAAGGATGAAAGTCGTAGGAACCTCCTAGCCGGTCGGTTTTTCTCGGCCGGGGCGTGAAGATTTCCGGCCGATCGGTCGCTCACCAGCGCCGACCGGTCCACCGCTCCTTCACTACCCCTTCACGGCGCCGCCCAACGCAAAACCCCCGCCGAGTCGCCGGGAAATGAGGACGTACAGCAGTACGACGGGTGTCGAGTAAAGGAGGGAGAATGCCGCGAGTTCGCCGAACGCGATGGCCCCGTAATTGCCGAAGAAATTGAAAATGCTGACCGAGGCGGGCAGTTGCTCCGGGGAGAGCAGCAGCATGAACGGCACGAAGAAATTGCCCCACATCATGATGAAGGTGTAGATGGCGACCACCGCCAGTCCGGGCCCCATCAGCGGCAGGATCACCCGCAGCAGGGTCTGCCGCCATGACGCGCCGTCCGTCCACGCCGCCTCCTCCAGGGTCCGCGGCACCCCGTCCATGAAGTTCTTCATCAGCCAGACGGCGAACGGGAGTTGGGCCGCGGCCAGGAACAGCGCGGTGCCGTAGCGGGTGTCGATCAGATCGATCTGCACGAACAGCCCGTACACCGGCACCATCACCGCGGTGATCGGCAGGCACGTCGAGAACAGGATGGCCAGCAGGTACGGGCGGGCGAAGCGGGAGCGGAAGCGGGACAGCGGATAGGCGGCCAGCGCCGCGCAGACCACGGTGAGCAGGGTCCCGCCGCCGCAGATCAGCAGGCTGTTGAGCATCGGCGTGAAGGTGATCTCGTCGGTCAGCACCGCCGAGAAGTTCCCCAGCGTCGGCGACGCGGGCGGCCGCACCCGCAGCGTGGCGTGCGCGTCCAGCGACGCCAGCACCAGCCACAGCAGCGGAACGGCGAACGCCACCGCGACGACCAGCAGTCCGGCGTCGGCGGCCAGCCGGCGGACGACCCGCCGGGGGAGGGGCAGCGGCACGTCCTCAGACCTCCTCGCGCATCAGGCGCAGCCAGCCGGCCGCGAACACCGCGCCCACCAGCAGCAACAGCAGCGCCACCGCGGTGCCGTAGCCGATCAGCGACTTCAGGAACGCCTGGTCGTACATGAACACCGGAAGCGTCTGGCTGCGGTTGCCCGGACCGCCCCGGGTCATCGCCCAGATCAGCCCGAAGACGGAGAGCGTCTGCAGGGTGTTGAGCATCAGGTTCGTGCCGATGGAACGGCGGATCATCGGCAGCGTGATGTGCCACAGCCGGCGCAGCCCGCCCGCGCCGTCCACCTCGGCGGACTCGGTGACCTCCGGCGGGATCGCGGACAGCGCCGCGGAGTAGATCAGCATCGAGAACGCCGTACCGCGCCAGACGTTGGCGAACGACACGGCCAGGATCGGCAGCGTGAACAGCCAGTTCTGGGTGGGCAGATGGAGAAGGGAGAGCACCGCGTTCAGGGTGCCGCGCCGCTCGAAGAACGTGTACAGCAGGAAGCCGGCGACGATCTCCGGGAGCACCCAGGCGGTGATCACCACGGCGCCGGTCAGCACCCGCACGGGACGCGAGGCACGCCGCAGCAGACCGGCCAGCGCCAGACCGAGGGTGTTCTGCCCGAGGATCGAGGAGACCACCGTGAACACCAGCGTCAGCACCACCGCGTTGCGGAACCCCGGATCGCCCAACGCCCGCCGGAAGTTGGCCAGGCCCACGAAGGACGCCGACTCCTGGCCGGTCAGCTGGGTGTCGGTGAAGGCGAGGTAGACGCAGTACGCGATCGGGCCGGCCAGGAAGAGCAGCAGCAGGACGGTGGCCGGGAGCAGCGGCGACCAGCGCAGCAGCCGGGCGCGGACCGGGACGGCCCGCGGCCTGCGGGCGGGGGTGGCGGTCCGGCTGCCGGCGACGGTGCCGGTCATGGCCGGGCGACGGTCCGGCCGTCCACGATCGCAGCGAGGCCCTCGTCGTAGTCCTTCGCCGCCTCGGCCGGGGAGGAGTCGTCGGCGGTGACCGCCTCCATCGCCTCCCCGATCGCCGCCGCGACCTTCGGGTACTCGGGCAGCGCGGGACGGAAGTGGCTGACCTTCACCAGCGAGGTGAAGAAGCCGATGCCGGGGGCGGACTTCAGATAGCGCGGATCGGCCGCGACGTCCTTCCGTACCGCGATCTGCGCACCCCGTACGCACCACTCCAGGGCGTTCGCCCTCGACTGGAACGTCTGGATCAACTTCCAGGCCAGGTCCGGCTGTTGGGCCCGCCGCGGTATCGACCAGGTCCAGCCGCCGGCCAGACTCACCGTGCCCGGCGGGTCACCGTGCTGGGTGGGGAACGGCGCCTGGCCCAGCGTCGTCGACCACTGCGGCCAGGGGTTGCCGCCGCCGGTCTTCTGCCACTGCTGGCCCAGCCACGAGCCGTCCAGATCGATCGCCAGCTTCTCCTCGGGGAGCAGCTCGGCGGCCACATTGGTCTGGATGTTGGGGCTGAGCGCGTCGGAGACGTCGGGGCCGAGCTTCTCCTTGTAGACGGTGTCGATGAAGGCCAGGCTGTCCCGGAATCCCTTGCTGCCGGTGACCCACTTCTTGGCCCCCGGGTCGTACAACGGGTCCTGCCCTGTGCCGTACAGCAGCATCTCGAAGCCCTGCATCACGGCCGCCTCGCCCGCGCCCTTGCCGGTGAAGACGTTCAGCGGGATCACCCCGGGGACCTTCTCCTTGATCGTCCGGGCCGCGGCCAGCACCTCGTCCCAGGTCCTCGGCCGCCAGTTCGCCGGCAGCCCGGCCCGGCGGAAGATCTTCTTGTTGAACCACAGCCCGCGGGTGTCCGTACCGTCCGGGACGCCGTACGTCTTCCCGTCCTGCCCCCGGGCCGCGGCCTTCGCGGCCGGCTCGAACTGCCGCCAGTCGGCCCAGGTCCTCACCTGCGCGTCCAGCGGCCGCAGCAGCCCCGCCTTGATGTCGGAGTTGACCAGGAAGGTGTCCTCGTAGACCAGGTCCGGGGCGGTCCTGGGGGAGCGCATCATCTGCTGGATCTTGGCGTAGTAGTCGTTCTCCGACGCCTGGATCGGGATCAGCCGGACCTTCTTGCCCGGGTTGTTCTTCTCGAACTTCCGGGCCACCAGGCGTACGTAGTCGTCCCGGACCGTGACCTTGGCGTTGGTGTCCTTGATGAAGGCGACCTTGACGGTGTCCTGGTCGCTCCCGGACCCGCGGCCGCAGCCGGTGAGCGTCCCGGCGGCGACGACGGCGGCGGCGAGCAGAATCAGCGGAGCGGTGGGGCGCACGGCAGACCTCCTGCGGGACCACGGTCAACTCACGGTCAACTCACCATGGTGTGCTGCCCGCTGAACGTAAGTCACCGGTCACAGCGGGTCAATGGCCCGACCAGCGGTAGCGCAATTCCGGCCGGCCGACCTGGCCGTACTGTGGCGCGCGGACCGCCCGGCCGCCGTCCACCAGATGCTCCAGATAGCGGCGCGCGGTGATCCGGGAGATGCCCACGTCGGCGGCGGCCTCGGCCGCGGTCAGCCCGCGCTCGGCGGCCCGCAGCACATCGGTCACCGCCCGCAGGGTGGCCGCGGTCAGCCCCTTGGGCAGCGCGGCCGGCCGCGGGGCGCGCAGCGCGGCGATCGCCCGGTCCACCTCGTCCTGCCCGCTGGCCTCCCCGCTCGTGGCGCGGAACTCGGCGTACCGGGTGAGCCGGTCCCGCAGCGTGGCGAAGGTGAACGGCTTCAGCACGTACTGCACCACCCCCAGCGAGACGCCCTCCCGGACCATCGTCAGATCGCGGGCCGAGGTGACCGCGATGATGTCGGCGCCGTGCCCGGCCGCGCGCAGCGTCCGCACCAGCTGCAGCCCGTGCCCGTCGGGCAGGTACAGGTCCAGCAGCAGCAGATCGACCGGGTGCTGGTCGAGGTGGCGGCGGGCGTCGCCCATGGAGTGCGCGGTGCCGGACACGGTGAAGCCGGGCACCCGCCCGACGTACAGCGCGTGCGCATCGGCGGCCACCGGATCGTCCTCGACGACCAGCACCCGGATGTCGGAGGGTCTCACCGCCGCCCACCTCCCTCGGCCGGGCCGGCCGGCCCGCATACCCGGATCATGCCGTCGCCCCCGTCCGCAGCGGTAGCCGTACGGTGAACCGCGCGCCGCCCTCCGCCGCCCGGTCCAGGGTCACGGTGCCGCTGTTGCGCCGCACCGCCTGCCGCACCAGCGCCAGTCCCAGCCCGCGGCCCGCCGCGCCCTGCTTGGTGCTCCAGCCCCGCCGGAAGATCTCCTCGGCGGCCTCCGCGGCCACCCCCGGCCCGTTGTCCGCCACCCGCAGCAGCAGCTCGCCGCCGTCCGCGCGGGCGCTGACCCGCACCTGCGGCGGCTCGGCCGGGGCGTGCTCCGGGCCCGGGGCCGCCGCGTCGATGGCGTTGTCGAGGAGGTTGCCCAGCACCGTCACCAGGTCACGGGCCGGCAGCCCGGGCGGCAACACCCCGTCGTCGATCCGGCTGTCCGGCGTCAGCGTCAGCTCCACCCCGCGCTCATTGGCCTGGGCGGCCTTGCCCAGCAGCAGCGCGGCCAGCACCGGCTCGGCGACCGCCCCGACGACCTGGTCGGTCAGCGCCTGCGCCAGTTCCAGCTCGGCGGTGGCGAACGTCACCGCCTCCTCGGCCCGGCCCAGCTCGATCAGCGAGACCACGGTGTGCAGCCGGTTGGCGGCCTCGTGCGCCTGCGAACGCAGCGCCTCGGCGAAGCCCCGCACCGAGTCCAACTCGCCGGAGAGCGCCTGCAGTTCGGTGTGGTCCCGCAGGGTGACGACGCTGCCGCGCTGCTCGCCGCCGGAGACCGGCGCGGAGTTGACCACCAGCACCCGGTCGCGGGTCAGATGCAGCTCGTCGACCCGCGGCCCGGACGCCAGCAGCGCCTCGGTCAGCGGCTCCGGCAGCCCCAGCTCGGTCACCGCCCGGCCCACCGCGTCCCCGGAAAGGCCCAGCAGCTCCCGCCCGCCGTCGTTGATCAGCGCGACCCGGCGCCGCCCGTCCAGCATCAGCAGCCCCTCGCGCACGGCGTGCAGCGCCGCCTGGTGGTAGTCGTGCATCCGGCCGAGTTCCTGGGCGTTCATGCCGTGGGTGTGCCGGCGCAGCCGGGCGTTGATCACGTACGTGCCGGCACCGCCGAGCACCAGCGCCGCCGCGGCCACCCCGACCACCGCGAGCACCTGCTCGCGCAGCTGCCGGCTGATCGTCTTGATCGTGATCCCCGAGCTGACCAGCGCGGTGATCCGGCCGCCGGCCCGCGGATCGCGGACCGGGGCGACCACCCGTACGGACGGGCCGAGCACGCCCATGTGGGTCTCCGGGAAGATCCGGCCGTGCAGCGCCGGGCCGGTGTGCCCCAGGTACTTCCGGCCGATCGCGGACGGCTGCGGATGCGTCCAGCGGGTGCCGTCCGGAGCCATCACCACCACGAAGTCCACCCCCGCGTCCCGCCGCAGCCGCTCGGCGTACGGCTGGAGCGCGGCCGTCGGGTTCCTGGTGCGGGCCGCCGCCACCACGGCCGGGGAGTCGGCCACGGCGGTGGCCGCCGCGGTCGCCTGCCGGCGCGCCGTCTCCTCCGCCTGCCGCCCGGCACTGAGGTACGCGAACACGGCGCAGCCCACGACGACCACCGCGACCAGCACCACCTGCATGGCGAAGAGCTGGCCGGCCAGACTGCGCGGACCGCGCAGCCGGCCGGGCCACCGGGGCCCGCGGGATCGGGGGAGTCGCATACGGAACAGTCTGCCGGGTCACTTTTGCGTGAACGAAATGCACGTAAGGGTGACGGGCGCCACACCGGCCCTGCATAGTCACCGGGACTCGTTGAGCGCCGGAGCCGCAGATCAGGCGCAGGACCGTAGACCGTCAGGAGGCAGCCGTGGCTGCACAGACCCCACCGTCCGGGGGGACCACCGAGGAAGCCGCGCCGGTGAAGCGGGACCGGACCCACTTCCTCTACATCGCCGTGATCGGGGCGGTGCTCCTCGGCATCATCGTGGGCTTCGCCGCCCCCGGCGTCGCCGTCGAGCTCAAGCCGCTCGGTACCGGGTTCGTGAACCTGATCAAGATGATGATCTCGCCGATCATCTTCTGCACCATCGTGCTGGGCGTCGGCTCGGTCCGTAAGGCCGCCAAGGTCGGAGCGGTAGGCGGACTGGCCCTCGGCTACTTCATGGTGATGTCCACCGTCGCGCTGGCCATCGGCCTGGTCGTCGGGAACGTCCTGGAGCCCGGCTCCGGGCTGCACCTGACCGAGTCCGTACGGCACGCGGGCCACGCACAGACCTCGGGCAGCGCCGAATCGCTGCCCGATTTCCTGCTCGGCATGATCCCCAAGACGCTGGTCTCGGCCTTCACCCAGGGCGAGGTGCTGCAGACCCTGCTGGTGGCACTGCTGGTCGGCTTCGGGCTGCAGGCGCTGGGCTCGGCGGGCGAGCCGGTGCTGCGCGGCGTCGGGCACCTGCAGAAGCTGGTCTTCCGGGTCCTGGCCATGATCATGTGGGTGGCGCCGGTGGGCGCCTTCGGCGCGATCGCGGCGGTGGTCGGCGAGACCGGCCTGGACGCGCTGAAGTCGCTGGCCATCATCATGGCCGGCTTCTACCTCACCTGTCTGCTCTTCGTGATCGTGGTGCTCGGCGCGCTGCTCCGGCTGGTCGCCGGGATCAACATCTTCCTGCTGCTGAAGTACCTCGCCCGCGAGTTCCTGCTGATCCTGTCGACGTCCTCCTCGGAGTCGGCGCTGCCCCGGCTGATCGCGAAGATGGAGCACCTGGGCGTCAGCAAGCCGGTGGTCGGCATCACCGTCCCGACCGGCTACAGCTTCAACCTCGACGGCACCGCGATCTACCTGACGATGTCCTCGCTGTTCGTGGCCGAGGCGATGGGCAAGCCGCTCTCGCTCGGACAGCAGGTCTCGCTGCTGGTCTTCATGATCATCGCGTCCAAGGGGGCCGCCGGGGTCACCGGCGCGGGTCTGGCCACGCTGGCCGGCGGGCTGCAGTCGCACCGCCCCGAACTGGTCGACGGCGTCGGCCTGATCGTCGGCATCGACCGCTTCATGAGCGAGGCCCGGGCGCTGACCAACTTCGCGGGCAACGCGGTCGCCACCGTGCTCATCGGGACCTGGACCAAGGAGATCGACACGGCCCGGGCGGCCGAGGTGCTGGCCGGCCGGGTCCCGTTCGACGAGAAGACGCTGTCCGTCGACGCGCACGGCCCGGCCGCGGACCCGGCGCCGCCCGCCGTGGTCGCCGGCCCCCGGGACGGCGGTTCGAAGGAGTCCGCCACGGTCTGACCCGGAGAAGTGGAGAAGGGGCGGACGCCGGTCGCGGCGCCCGCCCCTTCCGTGGTCGGCGGGAACGCCTACGCCGGCTGGAGCCAGATCGTGGCCAGCGGCGGCAGCACCAGCGAGACGGAGCTGGTCCGCCCGTTCCAGGGGACCGTTTCGGTCTTCAGCGGATCGGGGTTGGCCACGCCGCTGCCGCCGTAGCGCGGCGCGTCGGTGTTGAGCACCTCGCGCCAGGCCGGGACGTCGTCCGGGACGCCGACCCGGTACGCGTGCCGGACGACCGGCGAGAAGTTGGTGACCGACACCAGCGGGGCACCGTCGGCGGCGAAACGGACGAACGAGAAGACGTTGTCCTCGCTCGCGTCCCCGTCGATCCACTGGAAACCGGCCGGTTCGGTGTCCCGCTCCCACAGCGCCGGGGTCGCGGCGTAGTGCCGGTTCAGCTCCCGGACCAGATCGCGCACGCCCCGGTGGTCCGGCTCGGCCTCGTACGACGGGTCGAGCAGCCACCAGTCCGGTCCGTGGCTCTCCGCCCACTCCGCGCCCTGCGCGAACTCCTGCCCCATGAAGAGGAGTTGCTTGCCGGGGTGGGCCCACATGAAGCCCAGGTACGCCCGGTGGTTGGCGCGTTGCTGCCACCAGTCCCCGGGCATCTTCGACACCAGCGCGCCCTTGCCGTGCACCACCTCGTCGTGCGAGATCGGCAGCACGTAGTTCTCGGAGTAGGCGTAGATCATCGAGAAGGTCATCTCGCCGTGGTGGTACTTGCGGTGCACCGGCTCCTTGGAGACGTAGCCGAGCGAGTCGTGCATCCAGCCCATGTTCCATTTCAGGCCGAAGCCCAGGCCGCCGAAGCCGCCGGGCCCGACATGGTGGGTGGCCCGGGTGACGCCGTCCCAGGCGGTGGACTCCTCGGCGATGGTGACGACGCCGGGGCAGCGCCGGTAGACCGTGGCGTTCATCTCCTGGAGGAAGGCGACCGCGTCGAGGTTCTCCCGGCCGCCGTTGACGTTCGGGGTCCAGCCGCCGTCCTCGCGGGAGTAGTCGAGGTAGAGCATCGAGGCGACCGCGTCCACCCGCAGCCCGTCGATGTGGAACTCCTCGCACCAGTACACCGCGTTGGCCACCAGGAAATTACGGACCTCGGTGCGGCCGTAGTCGAATTCCAGGGTGCCCCAGTCGGGGTGCGCGGCCCGGGACGGGTCCTGCGGCTCGTACAGCGGCCGCCCGTCGAACTCCGCCAGCGCCCAGTCGTCGCGCGGGAAGTGCGCCGGCACCCAGTCCATCAGCACGCCGATGCCCGCCCGGTGCAGGGCGTCGATCAGGAACTTGAAGTCGTCGGGCGTGCCCATCCTGGCCGTGGGCGCGTAGAAGCCGGTCACCTGGTAGCCCCAGGACCCGCCGAAGGGGTGCTCGGCGACCGGCATGAACTCGACGTGGGTGAAGCCCAGGTCCTTGACGTAGGCGGGCAGCTGCGCGGCGAGCTGCCGGTAGGTGAGGCCGGGGCGCCAGGACGCCAGGTGCACCTCGTAGACCGAGAACGGCGCCTGATGGACCGGGCGTCGGCCGCGGTGCGCCATCCAGTCGTCGTCCTGCCAGCGGTGGTGCGAGGTGTGCACGACCGAGGCGGTGGCGGGCGGGCACTCGGTCCGCCGGGCCATCGGGTCGGCCCGTACCGTCCGCGAGCCGTCCGGCCGGGTGATCTCGAACTTGTACAGCTCACCCTCGCCGAGGCCCGGCAGGAACAGCTCCCAGACACCGGAGGAACCCAGCGACCGCATCGGGTGGCCGGTGCCGTCCCAGTAGTTGAAGTTGCCGACGACGCGGACGCCCTGTGCGTTGGGCGCCCACACGGCGAAGCGGGTGCCGGTCACGCCCTGGTGGTCCATGACGTGGGCGCCCAGTGCCTGCCAGAGCTGCTCGTGCCGGCCCTCGCCGAACAGGTGCAGGTCGAGTTCGCCCAGCGCGGGCAGGAAGCGGTACGGGTCGTGCACGGTCGCGGTGCTCTCGCCGTAGTCGACCAGCAGCCGGTACTCCGGGACGGTGCGCAGCGGCAGCACACCGGCGAACAGCCCGTCGCCCTCGGCGTGCAGTTCGGCGCGCAGCCCGTCCGCCAGGACGGTGACACCGCTCGCGAAGGGCCGCAGGGTACGGACGAGCAGCCCGCCGCGCACCAGGTGGGCGCCGAGCAGCGCGTGCGGGTCGTGGTGCGCGCCGGCCAGCAGCCGGCCGCGGTCCTCGTCCGACAGCGGGGTGGCGACCCGTACTCCGCGTCCGCCGCCGCCCGGCGGGGCGGCGGCGGGCCGGCGCGCCGTACCGGCCGCGGCCCCGGCCGCCCGGGCGGGCCCGGCGGCCGCCTCCCGGGGCGCGGGCGGACGGGTGCCGGACGCCGGGGCGCCGGGGTTGCCGGGGGCCGCGGACCCGGTGCCGGGGGCGGCCCCGGGCGCGCTCTCGGCGGTCGCGTCCGGCGTGGACGCGGGGTCGCCAGGGGTGGGGCGGGACGGCGGTGGGGCGGCGGTCACGGGCGGGGCCTCCTCGGGGCGGGGCGGGCGTCGGCG
>NZ_JOIX01000070.1 GCF_000720175.1 Streptomyces sp. NRRL S-337 | reverse complement strand
CCAAGGCCATGAACGACATGGCCGCCAACCACGAAGACGCTGACCACTCGGCCAAGTCCGGCCTTGAGGGCGGTAAGTGATGGGCGCTGCCGACAAGGCAAAGGAGATCGTCCAAGACCTCACGGGCATGTGGTGGCCTGAGGGCGACGAGGACGAACTCCGGGAAGCTGCTCGCGCTTGGCGCACCTTCGCCGACGACGTCGAGGACTGCACGGCCGCCTGCCACAAGAAGGCTCAAGACGTCATCGACAACAACAAGGGCAAGTCGATCGAGGCGTTCGGTGAGTTCTGGCGCAAGTACCACGGTGGTGGCAAGGGTTACCTCGACGACGTGGCCACCGCCGCCCGTGACATGGCCAAGGCCCTGGACAAGTACGCCGAGCAGGTCGCTGAGGCGAAGAAGAAGATCGAGCATGAGCTGGAGATCGCCGGCGCGGTCCTGGTCGCCGGCACGGCCCTGGCCCTCTTCACCGGCGGAATCAGCGAAGTCGCAGCAGCCGGCGCCACCGAGGCAATCGTCGCCGCAGCGAGCTCGGCCGGCATCGCCGTCTCCGCCACCGTCGCCGAGATCGCCGGAACGGTCCTGGCGACCGCCGCCATCGGCGGCATAGAAGCCATCACCGTCGACGTGGTCGTCGCCCAGGGCGGCCGCAACCTCCTCGGCGACCAACACGGCATCAACCTCCAGGAGGTCAGTGACGCTGGGGTCACTGGCGTCTTGCTGGGTGGTGCCTTCGGAGGTGCGGCGCGCACCGCCAAGGCTGTAGGAGACGCCGGCGGCTTCAAGACAGTCCTCGCGGACATCAAGCTCGATGGTCTCCGGCTTCGCCCAGCGATCGACCAGATGGGCAAGCGGCGTATCTGGCAGCTCTATCACGCGAAAGAATCGGAAGCCATGGCCCCTCCCGCCAAGGCGGGCGACGACGTACTGCCGTCCGGGCATCCGATCTACCACGGCAAGCAGACGACAACCATTGGCTACGATCCACGCACTCTGTCGAACTTGGAACGAGTAAGACGCGTTGATGGTGTCCACGACGTTGTCGTGCACGGCACGCCCGACAACGTCTTCATCGCAGGACACATCAATCCAGCAGGCGTAGCGAAGACCACCTACGAGATAAGCCCTCACCAGGTAGTGGAAAGCATTCGCAACAATCCGAACTACACCGGTGGGCCTATTCGCTTGATATCCTGCCACTCGGGAGCCGGAGCGGAGCCGCTGGCACAGTCAGTGGCAAATGAAATGGGAGCCCCTGTCTACGCGCCAACCAACCGCATGGGAGTGGATCGCAAGCTGGGAATCCAGGAGCCCGTCATCGATAAGGGCGGATACTGGCGAATATTCCTTCCCATCACCGGCTGACACCCAAAACTGCGAGGAATGATGATTCGCCGAGTAGGCTTTTTTGTAGAAGGCAACGAGGACGGTGACCCCGCCGTCTATAGTGAGTCTCTGACTCAAGCTATGGAGGGCCCACCCGCACCCGATGAAGATCGAATTCTCTCCTACCTCAAAGGCGGCGAGGAGATCTTCAGCACCATGGGTGCTGAGCGTGATGTCATCTCAGGAGACGAGTGGATCGGTGGTGCCGGATCACTGGTGACAGACGGTGAATGGGTCTGGCCTGTCGACCTCGTTCACTACCTTTCGCGCTACCACATCGCCCTTCCAGACGATTTTCTCGATCACGTACGGAAAGTCGAGTATCAGGCTGCCGCTGTGCCAGACGAGCGTGCACGAGAAGTCATGGTCGAGCTTTTCCCTAAGCGCACTTCCCCTTGGAGTTAGCGGCAGCGTGTCGAGTGCAGCGGACCGCTGACGTGTTGATCAGTGGGGCCCAAGAGCGAGTGTGGTGGTGACGCAGCGAAATCCCGTGTCGTTGTCGCTCATCGTCTCGGAGGCGTCGTTGAAGGCGGCTGGGTCGGCGCGGACGAAGGGGCTGGTGAAGGCGCTGCCTTTGAGGACCCGTCGGCCGGTTTCCGATTCGGTCGTGCACCATTCCCATGTGTTGCCGCACAGGTCGTAGACGCCGAAGGCGCTGACGCCAGAGTGGTAGCGGGAGACGGGAGTGGTGTGCCCTATTCCGGACTCCTGGACGTTGCACTTCGCGGCGGTCGCTGCGTCGCCCCATGGGTAGGCGCTGCCCTTGGCCCCACGAGCGGCTTTCTCCCATTGCTCGCTCGTGGGCAGGCTCTTCCCCGCCCAGGCCGCGTAGGCATTCGCATCACGCCAGGTGATCCACACCACCGGGTGGTCGAAGATGCTGTCGGGGCAGTGCCCATCCCGCCCCCAGTGCCTGGGTGCGGGATGGCCCGTCGCATCGGTGAAGCGAAAGTAATCGGCGTTGGTGACCGGATAGATGTCGATGAGGAATGCCGGCAGCCAGCTGGGGGTGTTGTCCGCTCCGCTGAGGTAGATCCCTTCCTCCACGGCAATCATCAACTTCCCGTCCACGGGGTGGCGATAGCGTTGCGCGGCGGGAGCTAAAAGCGCTTCGGTGCGCTCATCGTCGCCCGCTGCGGCCCTGGCTGTCAGCAGCTGCGCGAACCGCTCCTGCACCTGCGTACCCGCGCGGACGAGCAACGTGTCGAGCGCAGCCTGATTGCCGGGGCGGGGAGTGATGTTCTCTCCGCCCCTTTCCCACTTGGACACCATGCGGTCGCTGACCCCGATCCCCGCAGCGAACCCGCGTACGGTCATGCGCATCGCCAAGCGCAGGGCTTTGGTCTCACGTCCGGTCCACCGCGCTACCCCCGGCCGGTCCATCCAGGCCGTCCTACAGCTGCTCGCCGCGTAGGGCCAGGAAGGATTTGCGCAGCTCGACGAGGGCGGGGTGCTCGGTGGGCAGCTGGGTTTCATCGATTGCGCTGATCGCCCGTACGCCGATGGTGGTGTTCGTCGCGAAGGCGGCCTGCATCTGGGGGAGATGCTCGGATGGAACGGGCGCAGCCGAGTGGGAGTGGAGCTCCTGGAGCAGGGCCATCGTGACGCCGGGCAGGACATCGGCCTTGGGCCACACCACGCTGCCGTGCGCGTCGATGAAGCCGACGTTCCAGGTGCCGCCCTCGGAGACCAGCCCGTCCGGGCCCACGAACAGTGCGTCGTCGAAGCCGGCCAGCTGGGCGGCGCGACGGTGGTGGAGGGCACCGAACAGTCCGGTGTGCTTCACCTGCGCCACATCTCGCTGGTAGCGGACGGTCTTCACGCGCAGCGGGGGCAGCGGCAGCGCGCCTGCCGGTCGGTGGGTCACGAGCACATGGGGGTCGTTCGCGTCAGCGGGGCGTCCCATGTCCAGCCCCGGATCGAGGATGGTGACCCGTACGACGAAGGCACCGGGTTTGTCGCCCACCGCCTCGCGCACGTACCGGCGCACAAGGGCCGGGTCCAGGTCCGCGCCAAAAACCGTACGGCAGTCGCGCACCAGTCGTTCCAGGTGCCGGGTCAGGCCGCGAACGTGCTGTTCGTCGACGCGCATCGAAGTGAAGTGACCGTAGTTGGTGAGCGCGAGCGCACGCAGCGCGTCGGGGTCTGCCGGATGTCCGTTCAAGAGCGCCATGCGCATCAGTCTGTCAGCGGACGCCTGGTGCCGAACACGGAATGCTGGGCCCGACGGCCGTAAGTTCAGCAAGAGTTCCTTCCTCACTCCGCGTCGTCGGCCGTTAACTGCATGCCAGGCAATGCAGTACGCAGTGGAGACGGAGGCCAGCAGCCGTGCACCCCGACCCGAACAATGCGCACCGCCACGAGCAGCAGGCGAGCGCCATCCCCCACGTCACGCACGCCACGCCCATGACCCGAGATCTCATCTACGACCACCGGGCCCAGCAAGCGGCCCTGCCGGTGCAACTGCACCACTCGGACAGCAGCACAGAGTCCGAGTCCGTGCTGATCCTGACCCCTTCGGAGATGGAGCTGTATGCCATCCAGATCGAGCGAGCCATCAAGATCCGCGAGGACTACCGCGCCGGCCTCCGGAGCCTGCCGCGAGACGACCTTTGATCCGCGACAGCGGACGTCCCACCAGCTGCCATGCCGAGTGAAGGCAGGAAGTTTATGAGCGCGCACGCCCGTCCCCATGACAGTGACCTGCTGGGAGCCGCCCTCGGCTGGCTGTGGGCCTTGCTGGCCGCGACCGGCCTCGTCGGCGTCGGTGTCCTCATCGGCGATGCGATGGACGAGCATCAGCCCGGCGCCCTCTCTGCGTCTGATGCGGAACCCGCCTCCTGAGATGCCCGTTGCTCGGTTCGTGGCCGAGAGGAGGACGAGGACCACCTCCCCCGATGGGCGTCGTTGCGAGTTCCGTTTCGGCTCTGCCCGTCAAGGCGTTCATGCTGCAACAAGCCGAGGTCTGCTTCGACGGAAGGACGGAGAGATGAGCGACTGGGAGTTCGTCAAGGACAGGACGGCCACGCAGGGCGCGGTGTGGAGGTCGGCTGACGGTCTTTTTTACAAGCGAACCGGAGGCGAGGATCTGCGTGCGGAGATTGAGTTCCAGCGGCTCACCGCCGGCCTCGGGTACCCCGTTCCGGAAATCGTCGATAGCGGCGCGGAGAACGGAGGTTACTTCGTCATTGAGCGCTCTCTCGGCGCCGCCTCACTGCACGACGAGGCTCTCAGCGACGCCCAGCGTGACGGTGCAGTTCGCGATCAGGTGATCAGCACGGCTGCCTCCGTCGGCTCCCGGCTTCTGCGGGCCCAGGCAACCCACCCGCTGACTGCGGCGCCGTGGTTCGAGAAAGCCGCCTTCGCCGCCAACGTATTCGAGGAAGACCCGGACCTCGACACCCCGCGGGTGCACGAGGCGGTCAAGCGGGCCCTCGACCGGACGGCGGCACTGCCCATGGTCCACGGCCACCTCGACTACGGGCTCCCGAACGTCCTCGCCAAGGGCGTCATCGACTGGCAGCACCACGGCCCCGTCCCGCTCGGCTATGACGTCTATCCCGCACTCGACATCGTGGCCTTCAAGGGAGGCGGCAAGGGCTACAGCGTCGCCCCCACACAGCGCGCTGCCTACACGAACGCCCTCGACGAAACCACAACCGACCTGATCGGCCGGCCTGTGAGCGAGCGTCTGGGCGACTTCCTGCTCGTCAAGTGCTTCTTCTTCCTCGCCCTCATGCGGCCCACCGACCCTGCACGGCACGACAAGCACATCAAGTGGCAGTACCGCCGAGCCCTCTTCACGATGGGACTTGATCAGTATGAGTCCTCCAGCACCATCGATACCGGCAGCTTCCCCACCCTGGCGCAGTTCGCAGACGACCGGTAGGCCAGTCTCCGCCGTCCGCGACCGCGACTACCTGATGGACCACCACGGGGTCATTTTCAAGGTCATCGGCGACAGCCATCCGGGCAGCCACTACCTCGGCTACGTGAAGTACCACCCCGATGCCAAGGGCGACCGGCGTCTGTTCGGCCAGACCTACCGGCAGAACAGCGTGGTGTCGAAGTCCTTCGGCATCCTCGCCAACCGGCCGGAGTGCTACGTCTACTCCGACACCCTCGGCTGCGTCATCACCGGCATCCCACGCGACGACATCGTCGTCCACTACTCCTGCCGCCACGCCCTCGTGGCCATCCACGAGGACCCCGGCCTCGTCGCCGACAGTCCTGCGGGCAAGGACCTCCTCGCGATCACCGAGTGGGTCGCCGCAAACGGCGCCCAAGGACTGATCGGTGTCACCGGTTCCTTCCTCGTCGGCTGCCACAACGAGCGCTCCGACCTCGACCTCGTCTGCTACGGCCCCGAGGGCTACGAGGCCGCCCATGCACTGTTCCACCACGAGCAGCTGATCAAGCCGTACGAAGGAGACGACCTGACCCGCCTCTACATCCGACGGGCCAAGTACATGGAGGGCAGCTCCTTCGACGCACTCATCAAGCAGGAGCGCCGCAAGCTCCAGGGCCTGACGGCGCACGCCGGCGCGCACATCAACTGCGAGCCCATCCGCGCCGACCGCGACAAGACCTTCGCCTGCATCTCCTCCAAGGAGATCGGCGAAATCTCCCTCCTGGCGGAGATCACCGACCACGCCCAGGGCCTGGCCACCCCGGCGGTCTACGAGATCAAGGTGAAGACCGTCCTCAGCTCGACGGTCGACGAGCCCGCCTCCTTCGCTCACCGGATCACCCACATGCGCTCGTACCTCGGCGCCTACACCGGTGCCTTCCGGTCGGGCGACACCGTGCACCTGTCCGGCAAGCTCGTCCACACCCAGGACGGCGAACGCAGCGGCTTCGGAATCGAGCTCACGCCCTGGACCGTCAGCAACTCCTACGTCGCCAGCCTCGCCGGATAGGGCCGGACCCGTGACACTCCTGATCATCCGGCACGCCGAATCAGTGGAGAACGCCGACAAGTACCTCGGCTTCTACCAGGACCCTCGCCCCTACAACGGAGCCGCCGCCCATCACATCTCCCGCAGCCTCGTCGGCCTCACCCCGCGCGGCTTCCGCCAGGCCCAGTGGCTCGCCGAGACACTCCCAGACCTCATCCACCACCAACCCCGCGTCTACACCTCCACCTACCGCAGGGCCATCGACACCGCCGCCATCGCCCTCCCCAGCCTCCCGGCAGGCTGGCCCCAGCAGACGTCGCTCCTCGATGAACAGCACTACGGCGACGCCACCTACATGACCAAGCGCGAGCTGTACGACACCTACCCCGAACTCGCAGAGGACCGCCGACAGCGCAAGCACATCTGGACCGCACCCGGCGGAGGCGAATCCCTCGCCACAGGCGTCACCCAGCGGGCCGCCGATTTCACTGCACTCGCCCGCACCGCACTGCGCACACCCTGCGCGGTCATCGCCTTCACCCACCACACCGCGGCCGTAGCGCTCCGAGCCCTACTCGAAGACCTGCCCCTGCCGGAGATCCTCGCCGCGGAACGCAAAGGCAAGCTGCCCAACGCCGCCATCCTCCAATACGCCCTGCACGGCGAGCGATTCACCAGAACGGCAATGCCCACCCCACCGCCTCTCTAGGAGCGGCTCGTGCGCCCTCTGTTCTTCAACGGCCCGGTCCAGAACGGCACTTTCACCTTCCAGACCAAGCCCGGTAAGGCCGTCGGCATCCGCCTGGCCGCAGCACTCAACGCCATCCTCGGCTCACCGCCCACACCCCACCTGTGGAACACGGTCACCCTCGACGGCGACTTACGCCACCGCACCACCGACGGCGTAACGGTCACCCGCACGGAGTTCGAGGCCCGCCTCATAGCCGCCAAGTACCCGCCCGATCCCCAACCGGCAGCCGGCACCATGACCGACACCGATCCCGAGGTCGCCGCCCTGGCCCTGGAAATGATCGAAGACAACCTGCGCTCCGGCACCCTCGTGATCAGCCACGAGACCGTCCCCACCTGCCGGTCCTGCCGCCACATGACCGGCCGCGGCAGCCATGCCTGCAACGCGTGCGGCAGCACCGACATCCATGACCGCACCACACGTCACCTTGTCGCCGAGCTCGCGAAGGACCGCCCCGTCCTCGACCGGACCGACATCCACTCAAGCCACCGCGCCCAGCCCAAACACCTGCAGAACACGGCCAGCAGTATCAGCAGCCGCCGCCTGATCATCTCCCGCACCCGCGACCACGGCATCGGCCTCACACCCCTCGGACTCCCCGGCCTCGTCCTGGACCCACGCGTCGGCGTCCACGCCACCGTGCTCGGCGCAGCACGCCGGCACCAGGCGGACACGGCGGTCATGACGATCACCCAGAACGCCGCCAACCACATCGCCGCCCACGGCCAGCACTTCCGCGAACACCACGGCACCCAGCTGAAGTACGCCCTCCACGGACACCTCCCCTACGACCACACCGCCGACCTCCAGGCGGTGTACCGGGCCTACCGCGCCAATGCCGCCACCCAGCGAACGTTCGATACCTGGTTCCTTCCGCTTTTCTCCCTCAAGGAGAAGAGCGGAACGCGCCCCGAACAACTCCCCCAGCTCTTCAAACACTTCATGCGGGCCCGCAGGGATCGGCCCTCCGTCCCCGGTCCAGCCGAGAGCGCCGCCATACGACAGGCCGTCGCCCGAGGCGGCACCGACTGGATCACCAGCAGATATCTACTCGCTACCGCGTTGGCCACACCCAGCTGGCACATGCTGGTCGAAGACCGTTGACCAGCGCACAACGGGGCGCGCTGCTCCGTAGCCGACCCAGAGGGTGCCGTATCTACTTGGTGTCACTGCGGCGAAGACGCTCGATTTCGGCACGAAGCGCTGAGTTCTCTGCCTCCAGATCAGCCTTCGTCCGGCGACTTGTGCGACCGGGACGTGACGCAGTGTTCTGGGAGTTTGTCTTCGGAGCCTTCGGAGCCTTCGGAGCCTTCGGAGCCTTCGGCGGCTCGGCCACCGCCCCGATCACCTCGAAGGCCACAATCACCGCAGGGTCCTTGCCGCACTCGGAGCACCGGGTATCTTGCGTGTCCCTATCGGGGCGGGCATCGCGGCAGTGCCGCTCGATCTCCTGAATGTGCCCACAGTAGAGACGCACGCGCCATCTCATGTACTCCCACGGCGGTGGCGCAGTGTGGCCATCAAGCATCGCCTGCACCCGCTGGTACTGCTCCTCGGACCAGGGAGGTGCTTTCGCGACCTGCCGCTCCACCCAGGCGGCTATCTCGTCGGCCTCGCTCTGACGACGGTGATCAGCCCGCGAAAGCTGATACTCGTCCAGAGGCAACCCATGGCTCTCGTACTTGACCGTCACCCCAGAAAGCTACGAATCGCTGGGTCTCCAGGATGGCGCCTTGCTTGGCTATCACTCGTACGTGAAGGCCGTGGTGCCCGAGTCGGCGGCCTGCGCACGCCGGCGGTGCAGCTTCTCAATGGCGGTCACCACGGGCTTTCCCCTACGGGCGCGTGCGAGCTGCGTCGGGGACGAGGGGGCGGAGCCGACGGAGTGCCCGAGCGGGGCCCTGTGTCGGCTGGGAGAAAATTCGCCTCTGGCTACAAGACCCTTACCCCGACATAGATCCGATCCGAGCCTGAATTTCGTATCCTCCGCAACTGCCCTGCAGGGAAAACGAAGGCCCCGTCCAGGTCTTGGTCGAGGCCCTCGTCGTTGTGTGCTCTCAGCTGGCCAGCGAAGTCTCACGGCACCGGAGTGGGTTCTCCGGCCGGAGGTCGAGGTTCGAAGCCGCGGTCAGGTGGTGCGGGCAAGCGGGTTGAGCAGGGGGCGGCTCTTCCAGAGCACGACTGCGCAGCCGATTGCGAAGAGCACGCTGGCCTCGGCGGCGCCCAGGCCAGACGTGGGTTCCTGGATGGGCCAGGCCCAGGGTTGCGGTGAGCCTCCTGGTCTCCGGCCGGCGGCCGCGCAGGCGAGGGGGACCGCTGCGACGCAGATCGAGGCGACGCCGGCACCCAGAACAGCGCGGACGATGAGCGCGGCTCCGAGGAGGCCGATGCAGTTGCGGGCAAGGGAGAGAGCTTCCGGCCGGTCCCACAGGAGCTGGACGCCGGCTGCCAGCAGCAGGGTCAGAAGGGCGAAAGCGCAGCAGAGCGCAAGGTTGCGTCGGCCTGTGTGGCGCAGTGCGACCTCTTCGGTGATGGTGTCGCCGCGGTCGATGCCGTGCAGGAGCAGGACGACCGGGAGCACTCCGAGGATTTGTGTGACCAGGAGCTGGCCTGAGGGGCCTACGACCGCAGGTACGGGGATGGCTTCCTCGCGTACGACGATGGCCATGACGTATACCGCGAGTGTGGCCGCTGCGACGGCCGGGGCGCCCTTGGCCTTGAGCCACCAGATCATTGCGATGTCTCCCGGGCGTGGGCTGAGGGGATTGGAGCGGGGTGGGTTGTGCAGTCGCGCAGGGCCTTGCTGTTGTGCTGGAACCAGGCCAGTTGCTCGTTGTGGGAGGACTGCTGGACGCGCGCCGCCACCTCGGCTTCCTTCGCCCCGTAACGGCCGGCTGCCTCTTGTGATTCGGCTCCGGCGGTCAGGGCGAGCCATGCTGCGGTGGGTCCGTAGGCGTCAGCGCCGGGGAAGTCGCTGCCGGACTGGGCACAAGCCGGGGGGTCTGATGGCAACAGGGCGGTGCCCACGCCTGCGCGCACCTCTGAGGCGCTGGGGTCAGGCCAGGTGCCGATGAACAAGGCGTCACCTCCTGAATGTTCCTCCATGGTGAGCGTCTTGGGGACGGCAAGCCCGGCCTTCTGGAGACGATGCCGGGCGTCAGAGGCGTTCTCGCGGATCATGGCGGCTTGCCGGGACAGCTCTGGCCACAGGCAGATGCGCGGGTTCTCCCCGGCGCATTGCAACTGATCCTCGGTACGGGGTGTGACGGGGTCGGCAGGCAGCCCGTAGGCGAGCCAACTGCTGCCAGCCAGGCCGACCACCAGCGCTGTGCTGATCAGGACAGCGCGCGTCCGCTGCTGCAGTGCGGTCAGGGCCAGTGCACACGCGCTGATCACTCCGAGGGCCAGTACGAGGGCGCTGGCGGCGGCGCGCCAGTCGGGGCTCTGGTCGAGAGAGCAGCACGAGGACATGCCGCCGGTGACCATATGGCGCAGCCACAGCGGTTCCATGGCGGCCGGGTAGGCGGTCAGGACGAAGCTGAGGACGAGCGCCAAAGGTGTGGCGATCACCAGAGGAAGGCGTTTGCCGAGCAGGAAGCCGGCCATGGAGTGGGCGGCGAGGATGACCAGCCAGACGAGCACCATGCCGATCGGCGGCGTGCCGACATCGGGCTGGCCCGTGGCGATGGTCAGGGCGGCGGCGACTGCCATGCCGACCGCTCCCAGTACGAAGACGGGTACCAGAAGTGGCAGAGCGATGCCGATGGTTGAGCGGGTCGGGGCCCAGCCGGCCACATTGCCGCGGGTGAAGCGGGTGCCTTCCCAGGCACCGGCGGTGGCGCACGCGGGGGCGACGAAGGGCAGCGCGAAGTTGGCGGCCCCCAGGGCGCTGGGCCAGTAGCCGTGGGTCACCTTGGCGGTGAGGTCGTCCGACAGGAGCAGGGCGACGAATGCGGCCAGCAGAGGAGCCAGCCAGGTGGCGGAGGAGGAGCGTAGAACGGTACGCCACAGCACGGCTCACACCTCCTGAGCGATCAGCTGGGTGTACGCGCCCTCTGCCCGACGTCCCTCGGGGGTTCCCTGTGGGGCGAGGGCTAGGAAGCTGTGGGTGTCGCCCTCGAAGCGGACCTGACCCTTGTCGAGGATGACGACATGGTCGTACATGGCATCGAGGTCCTCGGTCTGGTGGGTCGATACCACCACCTGGATGTCGGACAGCAGGTTGGTGACGAGGTCGCGGAAGATCTGCCGTTGCGAGGGGTCGAGGCCCGCCGTCGGTTCATCAAGCAGCACGATTTCGCTGCTGTGGACGAGCGTTCCGGCGATACCCATGCGTCGTAGTTGGCCACCAGAGAGCTGATGGCTCTTCCGGTCGGCAAGGCTGCCCAGCTTCACGCGTTCCAGGGCATCGCGTGACTGATCCCAGGCGTCGGAACGGGGCATCCCTTTCAACCAGCCGATGTAGGCCACATTCTCGCGCACCGTGAGTCCGGGCATGGGTTTGACGTTCTGAGGCAGCCAGCCCACCGCCTTCCGGTAAGCCGCCTGCGATTTCGACTGAGAGGGATCGGTTCCCCGCCAGGTGACGGTGCCCTCACTCGGTGAGATCCATGAGGCGGCGATGCCAAGAAGAGTCGATTTGCCCGCCCCGTTCGGCCCGAGAAGGACAGTGGCTCGGTGTTCGATGGAGAGATCGAGCCTGTTGAGGACGGGGACCTTCCGGCCGTATTGGAAGGAACACCGAGTGAATTTCAGAGACATGCCATCCTTGCTTCTCGCGAGCCGAACGAAAGCCGGCCGGGAGCGCGTTACGCTCCCGGCCGACGCTTCATGACTGAACGGTTACCACGCTATCTTGACGGGCTTCGCATTCAGATGAAACGTCCCCTGCCCCGAAGTTCCGTTGATCTTGTCGAGGCTGAAGTAGTAATCACCCTCCGCGAGACGCCCCCACGACTTGGTGCTGCTGCACACATCGCTCTTCTGACCCTTGTTCGTGTCCGGGCCGAAGACATCTTCCCACACCGTAATTGCCGCGCTCGTCTTCGTGCCGGGCGAGCTGGCCGCCGCGCAGTTGTAGAAACGGACCGTGGTGCTCGCGCCATCGTTGTTGCCGTCGTGCCAGCGACCGGACTCCTTGCTGGTGGCCCAGTACGAGATGTACGTCGACTTGCTCCCTTCCGCGTGCGCCGGGACGGCTCCGAAGGCGACAGTGGCCAGAACGCCAGACAGTGCAGCACCGGTAACGCGTGAAACTCGCATCTTTCCCCCTAAGTTCAGGCTCCCCCGTGTGCAACCCCTTGAAGGGCGCGGCCGAGGACTCGGCTGGGAGCGGCGAACGGATCATCTGACCGATACGGGGGTTCCCGCAACGTTTATTCGAATATTTGCGCCAAAGTGGAGCGCTGTGCGCCTGTGGCCTCCAGCGAGGGTCCCCTCAGATTCCGGCCCAAGTGCGGGCTGGTGCCGGTGAAGGGGCATGTGTAGCCGAGAGGCAGGTTGGCCGAAAATGCATACATTGCACGGACGGGTGTCGGTAGTGGGGTGTACTGATCCGCGAGCAAAGCGGAACGTATCGATTCCGGTTCGGATGCAAGTTGAGGTCCACGCGGCGATATTCGGCCAGTTTTTCTGACGGCGCGGCATTGAAATGCCGAAGTTTGGCCGATCGGCTGGCATCCCTGACAGCTCATTCTCCCTGCACGATCAGACCAACAGGGCCAACTTGGAGCTCGTGAGCGCCCCGCAGTGGCTGTACCGACGGCTGGAGAGTTCCGGCCACAAGCCGTAAACGTCGTTGCTTTCGCCAAAGCTGTATGGCTAATTTCCTCTAGCGCAATCACTAGGACTAGTCGTCGGGGGGCGAATATTCCGTTGCCCGGCGCCTTCGGTCACCGAGTACCGCGCCATGCGGGGGAAGTGAGACAGGTAATGCATGCAAGCCATCGCGTCACCGGAGTAATTGCCGGATCTCTTTTTTTGGGATTCGTAGGTGCTGTTCCAGCCCACGCGGAGGGAAGCCGGAGCACGTACATATCAGACTGGCATGTCAATAATGAATCGAAGCGTTGGCCAGATGGTAACCGCGACAGTGCAAGAACGTCGGTTCAGTTCAGTGGGTGCTCAACGGACACTGCCGACGGATTCAAAGCCGCTGCCCTCACCCTGTACAAGGATGTATTCGGACCGGATGAGGATCACGGGACCCGAACCAATTACTGCAACACGACCTCGTGGGGTGATGAGTCTAAGGGTGACTACTACTTCACCCTCAGCGGGGTTTCCTTCGGCTCCACTTTGTACGTGAATAAGGTAGTCATTCGGTACTGAATCAACGGCCGGAGACGCAAGGAAGCCTGCGGCGCCATCATGCCGCAGGCTTCACCGTCGCCTCCTCACTCGCCCACCAGGTACGACAAGCTCGCTGTCCGCTACGAGGAGACCATCCAGCTCGCCCTGATACGGCCGTCCCTGTGCCCCTGAATCAGCCGCGATGTCCCTCACGCCAAGAGCCGTCTGGCGCCAGGGCGCTCAACACGGCCAGCAACTGCGGCGGTTCGACCGATCCGGCAGCGAGTTCAGGTCTGACCACAAGGCCCACGCGTGCGAGTGCAAGTCCACCTGCTCATCAGGGAGCAGACCCGTCTGCGACCGGTCGAGGACCGCCCCTGGGGCCAGCTCGGTTTCCTCAGCCAGCTCGCGCCGCGCTGCGGCCAGAGGCGTCTCACCGGAGTCGATGCCACCTGCGAAGTGCAGCTCGTCAATAGCGGTCACCACGGACTTCCCTCACGGGAGCATGCCGGCCCTGCGTAGGCCACCCTGGTCGCGCCGAGTACCCCGGGCTGATGCCCCTCGGCGCGAGAGATCCACATTCAGACCACTGCCGGAGTGAGGCGCAGCATTGCGGTCAGCCACCCGCCATGCGTGAGCGATGCGTGAGCGGACGACGCGGCAGAGGCCGCCCGAAGCTGGACACGGTGTCAGGAAAGTTCTGTCAGACCAGGCCGAACCGGGCCGCGGTGGACCAAGCGGCAGCATCGATCATGAAACCGCCGGGACTTTTAATCCATTGGTTCAGGGTTCGAGCCCCTGATGGCCCACCAGAAGGGGAAGGGGAGGGGCTGGTTCTCTCCCCTCCCCTTTTCCCTTGCCTTCTTTCTCCCCTCCTCCTGGTGCTGCTCGCCGGTCGCCCTCCGGGCCTGTCCGGTGATCCTCTGCGGACCCTGTCCGGTGATCCTCCGCCGGGCCCGGCCGCTCATCCCCCGAGGACCCGTCCGGTGATCCGGCGCTGACCCGTCCGGCCCCCGTGGAATCGCCGTGCCTCCCCCGAGCGGACAGCCTTGGGAGGTCGAGGTGATGTCGCGGTGACGTCGACATGCGGCCGTTATGCCGGTGATGCGGCCGGCTGGCCGGTGCTCGTACGGCGGAAGGCTGCCGTACCGCGGACGTGCCCGTACCGCGGAGGTGCCCGTACGGCGGACGGGCGGAGCGGGGAGAAGCCGGTGCGGATGCTGCGGGGCGACGGGCCCTCCACGGGCGACGGGGAGCGCCGGGCGCGCCGGGACCGGATGTCCCCGCTGGGCCGCAGCCTGGCCTGCTGGCTTCCCGCCGTCCTCATCGTCGGCGGCCTCGCGTTCGACCTGGCGACGCCGCCCAGCTACACCGCCGCGCCCTTCTTCTCCGCCGCCCCGCTGGTGGCGGCGCCGCTCTTCTCGCTGCCCGCCACCGCCCTCACGGCGCTGGCCGCCATGGCCGGCGAGTCCCTGGTGGTGACGTACCGCAGCGCCGCCCAGAACACCCACGAGTCGGTGACCGAGATCGCGACCGTCTTCGTGGTCGCCCTGCTGGCGCTCGCCATCAACCGCGTCGTCCGGATGTCCGACGCCCATCCGGCGTCCGTACGGGACGTCTCGGAGGCCGCGCAGCGGGCCGTCCTGCCGGCGCCGCCCGAGCGGCTCGGCGGGCTCGCGGTCGCCGCCCGGTACGTGGGCGCGCGGGCGGGCGCCCGGATCGGCGGCGATTTCTACGCCGTGCAGGAGACCCCGCACGGCGTACGGCTGATCGTCGGTGACGTCCGCGGCAAGGGGCTGGAGGCGGTGGAGGCCGCCGTGGTCGTCATCGGCGCCTTCCGGGAGGCGGCGGAACAGGAGGCCACCCTGGAGGCGGTGGCCGGCCGGCTGGAGCGGGCGCTGCAACGGGAGGGCGGGCGGCGCGCGGGGCTCGACCAGTACGAGGGGTTCACCACCGCGGTCCTGGCCGAGGTCCCCGCCGACGGGCGGCCGGTGCTGCGGGTCCTCAACCGCGGCCATCCGGCGCCCCTGTTGCTGGGCCCGGACGGCGGGCTGTGCGAGCTGATGCCCGCCGTGCCCGCGCTGCCGCTGGGGTTGAGCGAGGTGGCGAGCTGGCCGGACCGTTCCGACGAGTCGTTCTTCCCGGCCGGTTCGCTGCTCGTCTTCTTCACCGACGGCGTGACCGAGGCCCGCGATCTGCGCGGCCGCTTCTACGACCCGGCGGACAAGCTCCGCGGCCGGCGCTTCCCGGACCCCGGCAGCCTCCTGGACGCCCTCATCGAGGACGTCGCCCGGCACTCGGGCGGGGCCCCGGCGGACGACATGGCCCTGCTGGCGCTGCAGCGGCCGATGGGGGAGTGAGAGCTTGCGAGCTGGGCCGGTTCGGGCGGCGGTCCACAGCGGGCGGAAGTGCTGACACGGGGGCGTCAGAGGCCGGCAGCGGCTGCCAGCCGCTGCCCGGCCCTGGCAGGGGTCCACTACAGCGGGCGGAAGCTCTGTCCGTGCGGGTCGGTGAGGGCAACCGGGTGCCCGTCCAGGGCGAGCGTCAGCTGCCGCGGGTCGTCCGGGCGTGGGGTGTGGTGCGCGGGCAGGGGGAGCCACGGCAGGACGGAGTGGTGCTCCTGGGAGATCCAGTGCCCGCCGCCGTCCCGCCCGTCGAGGACCGACCGTACGAGCCGGGCGAACTCCTCGCGCCGGGCGTACGGCAGACCGCTCAGCACGGAGGTGTGGAACACGACCAGCGTCGCCCCGGCCGGCGCCGCGGCCGCCAGTGCGGGCAGTTCGTCGATCAGGTCCCCGCGGACGATCCGCGGCCGCGGCACCGCCCGCACCGCGTCGACGGCCGCGGACAGCCGGGCCGCCCGCGCCTCGTCGCCGGGCCATACGAGCGACTGCAGCCAGCGCAGGTCCGCCGGCTCGGCGACCGGGTCGAGCGGTGCCAGATCGATCCCGGCCCGCCAGACGACCTCGGGCAGGCGGGTGGGGACGTGCGACGCCCCGTGCCCTGCCGGCACCGGCACTGACGACTGCACCGGCGCCTGCACCTGGCAGTGGAAGACCACGGGGCTGTCGGCCGCGCCTACTTCGACGAGCGGGGCGTGGGCTGCCGGATCGTGCCCGCCCGGGTGGCCGGGGCCCGGCTCGCCCGCCGCCCCGTACCCGTTTCCATACGCGTACCGATAGCGGTCCGGGTGCAGGCACAGGCCGGCCGAGGTGCCGACCTCCAGCAGGGCCAGCGGCTGGGGCAGCCGGGCGAGCAGCGGCAGCAGCGTGGCGCAGCGGGCCGGTTCGTTGGTCCGGGTGCCGCGGCGCATGATGATGTCCCGCACCCGGTCCCAGTGCCGGATCGTCCATTCGCGCCAGCGTCCGTACGCCGCCGCGCCGCGCGGGCCCTGCTCCGCGTGCGGGCCGTCGAGATGGCGGACGGCGGCGAGCAGGAGCTGGGGCTGCTGCTTGTTGCCGGCCGGCAGCGAACCCGCCAGCAGCTCGCACAGTTCCTGGTCCTGGCCGATCCGGGCGCTCAACTCCTCGTGCGCGCCGGACCGGCCGCGCGCCTCGCGCCAGGAGAACTCCTGGTACCGCCGTGCCACGTCCTGGGCGCTTCCGGTCGTGACACCGCCGTGGCCGGGACGGCCGTGGCGGCCGTGACCGGCGTTGCGGAGGCGTTCGGCGGGTCCGGGGTTCTCGGCGTATCCGGGACTTTCGGAGTGTCCGGGGCGCAGGGAGTGTCCAGGGCGCTCGGCGTTGACGACCATGATCCGACGTTACTGTCTTCACGTTCCGTAATGGGCAGGCACCCCTCCGCATAACAACTGACGCACAATCATCGAGAGATCGTTTAGACGCGGCACGGGGCGGTGCGGTCAACTCGCCCGATTTATGGCCATGGTGACCGGAAAACACCACGCCACAGCTGGTGCGCGAGGCATATGGATTCCCGGGAAGGCTTGGAAAACCGTCGCGATCTCTATTACTGTCCGATAACGCAGCGCGGTCGTCCCAGCCGCCGCAAGAGGCGGCACCGTGCGCCGACGCCGAATCCCGCACGCGCTTTTCACGCACCTCCAGCACCTCGAACTGCACCAAGGGAACCGGGGAACCACCACCTTGGGGTGAATCGGACGCCTTCGCCAGAGGGTGCCCGTAGGAGACCTTCCTGCTCCGAACCCGTCAGCTAACCCGGTAGGCGAGAAGGAAGGAAAGGAGTGCGCCCCCGTGGCGTCCAACAGGCCTGTCCCCGAGGCTCCGTCCGCCTACGACTCCGACGACCGGGGCCCGGGCGCTCCGGACGCCCCGTACGCGCCAGGCGCCGCTCACGCCTTCGCGCATCCCGGCGACACCACTTTCGTCGCCGACGCTGCTTTCGCCACTGACACCGCTGTCGCCACTGGCGCCCCTGTCGTCACCGACACCCGCTTCGCGACGGCCGGTGGGGCGAACGGTGACGCCGACGGCCAGTGGGAGGAATGGAACCCCACCGAGGAGTCCGTCCGCCCGGTCCGCGGCAAGCACCGGGTGGCCAAGCAGCGCGGCGGTGGACTCGCCCGCGGCGGGACGGTCCTGGGCGTCGGTGTCATCGCGGCGGTCGGCGCGGGCGGGATGGCCACGGCCGAGGGCCGCCCGCCGGTGCCGATCTCGATGCCCGACCTCGGCGGAGTGGCCGACGCCGTCTCCGACCACCTCCCGGACGCCGCCTCCCTGCCCGGCGTCGGCGACCTGATATCCGACGGCGGCTCGCACACCGACGGCGGCTCGCACACCGCTTCCGCCTCCGCCGCCACGGGCAGGGGCGCGGACACGGATACCGGATCGAGCACGGACCCGGGCTCTGGCTCTGACGCTGGCTCGGGCTCGGGCTCTGGTGCGAACGCCGGTGAGGCGCTGCGCAGCCGTATCCTCCAGCAGGCCGACACTCAGCAGGGCGCCGCCGAGCAGGAGGCCCGCGAGGCCGCCGAGCAGGCCGCGATCAAGCAGGCCACCACGGACGCCACCGCGGACCTCAAGGCCGCCGAGAAGGCCGCGGCAGCCAAGAAGGAGGCAGCGGCCGAGGCCCAGCGCAAGGCCGAGGAGGAGGCCCGCCACAAGGCCGAGGCCGAACGCCTCGCCAAACTGGCGCAGAGCTTCATCACCCCGGTCTCCTCGTACACCCTCACCGCGGGCTTCGGGCAGGCCGGTGACCGCTGGGTCGCGGACCACACCGGCCAGGACTTCGCCGCCCCGACCGGCACGCCCGTCAAGGCGGTGCACTCCGGCACCATCACCCAGGCCGGCTGGGCCGGTTCGTACGGCTACCGCATCGTCCTGACCCTCGACGACGGCACCGAGCTGTGGTTCTGCCACCTGTCCTCGATGGTCAAGACCTCGGGCAAGGTCAGCACCGGCGACGTCATCGGCCGGGTCGGCGCCACGGGCAACGTCACCGGGCCCCACCTCCACCTGGAGGTACGCCCCGGCGCCGGCGACCCGATAGACCCGATGCCCTGGCTGCGCGACCACGGCGTCAACGTCTGACGAAGCGGGGCGGGCGGCCCTGAGGAACACGGCCGTGAGGATACGGCCACGCGGAACATCCCCTTCGAGGGAACAACTGTCCCGCGAGGGAACAACCGCCGCACGAGGGAATAACCACCCGCCCCGCAACGCTGTCCCCACCATGAGCGCGACAAGCAACAACTCCCGTACCCCCAGGGCCCTGGGCTCGCTGTCCGTCTCCCCCCTGTCCCTCGGGGGCAACGTCTTCGGCTGGACCGCCGACGAGGCCGAGTCGTTCGCCGTACTGGACGCGTACGTGGCGGGCGGCGGCAACTTCATCGACACCGCCGACGTCTACTCGGCCTGGGTGCCCGGCAACAAGGGCGGCGAATCCGAGACGGTCCTCGGCAACTGGCTGGCCTCGCGCGGCAATCGGGACGACATCGTCATCGCCACCAAGGTCGGTGCGCACCCCGATTACAAGGGTCTGTCCGCCGCCACCATCAAGTCCGCGGTCGAGGAGTCCCTCACCCGTCTCCGCACGGATTACATCGACCTCTACTACACCCACTACGACGACGAGTCGGTCGAGGTCGGTGAGTTCCTGACCGCCCTGGACGACCTCGTCCGGGCCGGCAAGGTCCGCGAGATCGGTGCCTCCAACATCTCCGCGCAGCGCCTGGAGGAGTCCCTCGCCTTCTCCGACCGCGAGGGCGTGGCCCGTTACGTGGCCCTGCAGCCGCACTACAACCTGGTCTCCCGCGACACGTACGAGGGTGAACTCGCCGACGTGGCCGCCCGCAACGGCGTGTCCGCGGTCCCGTACTACGCCCTGGCCTCCGGCTTCCTGACCGGCAAGTACCGGCCGGGTGCAGCGGTCGACAGCGCCCGTTCCGGGAAGGCCGCGCAGTACCTCGCCACCGACCGCGGCCCCCGCGTCCTGGAGGCCCTCGACACGGTCGCCGCCGCCCATGGTGCCGAGCTCGCCACCGTCGCGCTGGCCTGGCTCGCCGCCCAGCCGACGGTCGCCGCCCCGATCGCCAGCGCCCGCACGACCGCCCAGCTCGCCCCCCTCCTGGCAGTCACCGACCTGACCCTCACCGACCCCGAACTCACCCTGCTGAACGAGGCGTCGGCGTAATCCAGGTCGGGGCCCCGCCCCAAAGGGAAGGAGCGGGGCCCCAGGGCCCCGCTCCACTCCCACACGCACCGCAACGCTGCCGGGCGCACTACCCCCGCCGGTCCACCACCGCCCAGGACGCCAGCGCCACCCCACCCGCCACGGCGAACACCGAGGGCCACGCCCCGATCTTCTTGGCCAGCGGATGCGACCCCACAAACGCCGCCACATAGGCCCCGCTCAACGCCGCCGCCGTCTTACCACCGGCCTTCCGCTGCCACTCCCGAGCCGCCACCGCCCCCGCCGCCGCCAACGCCACACCCCCCAACGGCCGCTTCTTCGTCCACCGAGCCACCCCATAACCCCCGAGCAACCCACTCGCCGCCACCACACTGCTCGGAACGCCGGCCATGTCTATTTCCTCCGTTTCGCGGGTCAGTTGCCCTTGACCTTACGTCCGGCCCCGTACGTTCTGGCCGCTCGGAGGCTCAGGTGGCCGTGACTTACGAGCTGCGCCGGCCCCTCGCACGGCTCGGGCCACGTACTCGGCCACCGTCTCGGGACTCTCGTGCTCCCAGAAACGCAGCACTGTCCATCCCGCCGCTTCGAGATGGGCGTTGGTCTCTGCGTCGCGGGTGACGTTGCCTTCGAGCTTCGCGCGCCACCACTCGGCATTGGCCTTGGGACTGGTGGCGTGTTCGGGGCAGCCGTGCCAGAAACAGCCGTCGAGGAACACCGCAATGCGCGGGCCGGGGAAAGCGATGTCGATCGTGCGACGGGTCATACCGGGTACGCGGCATTGCAGGCGATAGCGCAGGCCGGCGGCGTACAGCAGCCGCCGGACTGCACGCTCAGGTTCGGTGTCCCGTCTGCCCTGACGGCTCATGCGCGCTGAGACACCGGCCGACGACGGAGAGACGGGTGGGCGAGTCATAGTCCCAGAATGGCTCACCAGCGGTCGGGAGAAGAAGCCGAGTCTCCTCGCTCCGGGGCCGCCGAAGGGGGCCGCGGGGGATCTCGGCAGCTGCCCGGTGTGCCGGCGAGACGGCCCCCGGTCGCCGTTGCACTTCAGCCCCGGCCGGCGGGCCGATGACGGGCGACAGGGCGCGGCACGATCGAATCGGGCGGCGCCAGGATCGGCGGGCCAGAGCTCGGAGCGCTATGTCCGAGGGTGTGCAGAGTCGCCCGTGCACCGGCGGGCAGCCGCTGACCAGGCATCGTTCGCAACGAGGCAATTCCGTCCCAGGCTGTGCCAGGCGTTCATCAACGCCGGCCGCCCCCACCTCTGGTACTGCCTGACCCGTTGCAGCAGGTACTGCTCGCGGAGGGTGAAGTCCGGGTCGGGGCCCCTGAGGTGGGCGCGGCGGCGGTGGAAGGAGAGGGCGGTGGCGGCGGTGGTGTAGGCGGTGACGGCGCGGGCGGCGGCGGGGCCCTGGGTGCGGCGGGCGATGTCGCGGGCCAGGGCGCGGGTCTTGAGGGAGGCGAGGGCGTCCGGTTCGGCCGGGCTGAGCCAGCCGGCCGTGATGTAGGGGGCGAGGTAGCCGGGGAGGGAGAGGAGCTCCTGTTTGCGGGCCCAGACGGCCAGGGACGTCAGGGCGAGGAAGACGGGGACCATGAAGAGCCCGTAGACGAGGAGGAAGCCGATGTCGCCGAGGGAGGAGGCGGCGTTCCAGATGGCGTGCAGGAGGACGGCGGTGAGCAGGCCGAGGGCGGCGAGCGCGATACGGGCGGCGCGGCGGCGGGGGTAGCGGGTGGCGGCTATGCCGAAGGCGAGGCCGGTGAGGATGGTGAAGAGGGGGTGGGCGAAGGGGGAGATGATGATGCGGACGAAGAAGGTGCCCGCGGTGAGCGAGTCCAGGCCGGTGTGGCCCATGGACTGGTCCTCGCCGAAGGCGTTGCCCAGATAGACGATGTTCTCGGTGAAGGCGAAGCCGGTGGCGGTGATGCCGGCGATGACGATGCCGTCCGTGATGCCGTCGAAGTCGCGCCGGCGGAAGCGGTAGAGGAGCAGTACGGCGGCGGCCTTCACCGTCTCCTCGACGACCGGAGCGATCGCCGTCGCGCCCCAGGTCTCGGCCTCGGAGGGCGAGGCGGACGCGATGTTGGCGGCGAGCCAGTCGGTGGCGAAGCCGTTGGTGACCAGTGCCACCAGGGCCGCGGCACACGCCCCCCAGGAGAAGGCGAACGCGAGGTTCCGCCGGGGCTCCGGCTCGATGCGGTCGAGCCAGCGGAACGCCGCGACCAGCAGCGGCACCGGGAAGACGGCGAGCCCCAGCCCGACGAGCAGACCCTCGGTACCGGTCTCCCGGCGGACCAGCCCGACGATGATCACGCCGGAGAGCGCGAGCAGGGATACGAGCAGGGATATCAGCGCGGTGGCGCGCAGGGTCGTACGGCGGGTTCTGTCGCGAGGCATACCGCGGCCCGTCTCGTGGGGTCCGCCCCCGGTCGTGTCGCCGGCCGGGGCGTAGGTCATGTCGCAGGCGGTATCGCGGGCCGGGTCGCCGGTCATCTCAGGGGACGTGTCGCGGGACGCACGGCGGATCGTGCCGCGCCAGAGGGCTCTCCGGCGCGGCTGCGGCGGTGGCTGAACGGGCGGGTGCACCCCTCGACCGTAACGAGCGTCGGCCGCCCTACGCGCCGCGGCGGCGGAACAGCAGGTCGTGGACGGTGTGACCCTTGTCCAGGCCCTGGCCCTCGAACTTGGTGAGGGGCCGGAAGTCGGGACGCGGCGCGAAGCCGGGGTAGAGGTTCTCCAGCGTCGGCTCGGCGGAGAGCACCTCAAGCATCTGCTCGGCGTACGGCTCCCAGTCGGTCGCGCAGTGCACCAGCGCGCCGGGTGCGAGCCGGGTCGTCGCCAGGGCGACGAATTCCGGCTGGATCAGGCGCCGCTTGTGGTGGCGCTTCTTGGGCCACGGGTCGGGGAAGTAGACGCGCAGCCCGGCGAGGGAGCCCGGCGCCAGCATTTCGCGCAGCAGGATGATCGCGTCGCCGTTGGCCACCCGGATGTTGGACAGCCCGTTCCGATCCGCGAGACCGAGCAGATTGCCCTGGCCGGGGGTGTGCACGTCGCAGGCGAGGATGCCGGTGGCCGGGTCGGCGGCGGCCATCTGTGCCGTGGCCTCGCCCATCCCGAAGCCGATCTCCAGCACGACCGGCAGACCGCCGAAGAACGCGTCGAGGTCCAGCCGCGACAGCCCGTCGATGTCCAGGCCCCACGTCGGCCACAGCCGGCGCAGCGCATCGGCCTGCGAGGGCGACACCCGGCTGCGGCGGGGCTGGAACGACCGGATCCGCCGCTCGTGGTGCGACCCCGCGGGGTCGGCCGCAGGCCCGGTGCCGTCGGGGAACATCGGCTCGCCACGACGCGGCGCCGGCGCGGCGCGCCGACCGTCAGCCACGGCCACGGCTTCCACAGCGTCTGCTGCCACGGCGTCGGTCACGGGGGCGGGGGAGGGGATGCGGTTCTCGGACACAGTGGTTCGATTCTACGGGGGTGGAATGCGGGCTCCGGATCGCCGGAGCCAGGGGACGTCTTCCCGGTCCGATCAAGGAGACATCCCTAGCTCCGGGCCGCCTCGAGCACCCCCAGCGCCCTGCGGGCCACCTCGCGGCCGATGGGGAGGGAGGCGGTGGCGGCGGGGGACGGGGCGTTGAGGACGTGGATCATGCCGGGGGATTCGGAGAAGAGGAAGTCGTCGACGAGGGTGCCGTCGGGCAGGACGGCCTGGGCGCGGACGCCGGCCCGGGACGGGAGGAGGTCCTCCTCGCGGGCGGCGGGGAGGAGGCGGCGGACAGCGTCGGTGAAGGCGCGGCGGGAGAGGGAGCGGTGCAGCTCGCCGGCGCCGTAGCGCCAGTGGCGGCGGGCGATCCGCCAGGAGCCGGGGTAGGCGAGGGTGCCGGCCAGCTCGCCGGGGCGGACCGTGCGCCAGTCGTAACCCTCGCGGGCCAGGGCGGGGACGGCGTTCGGGCCGATGTGGACGGCGCCGTCGATGCCGCGGGTGAGGTGGACGCCCAGGAACGGGAAGGCGGGGTCGGGGACCGGGTAGACCAGGCCGCGGACGAGGGAGGCGCGCTCCGGGGCGAGGGTGAAGTACTCGCCGCGGAACGGGACGATCCGCATCCCGGGCGCATCGCCGGCCAGCCGGGCGATCCGGTCGCAGTGCAGACCGGCGCAGTTGACCAGGGCGCGGGCGCGGTGGACCGTGCCGTCGGCCGTACGGACCGCCACCCGGCCGGGGCGGCGGCCGATCACCGTCACCTCGGCGCCGTGGACGATCCGGGCGCCGGCGTCCGTGGCGAGCGCGCCGAACCGGCGGGCGACCGCGCCGAAGTCGCAGATGCCGGTCGTGCCGACATGGATGGCGGCCAGGCCGCGGACCTCGGGTTCGTACTCCGCTATCTGGGCCGGGCCCAGCTCGCGGACCGGCAGGCCGTGCTCGCGGCCGCGCTGGATCAGGCCGTGCAGCCGGGGCAGCTCGCTGCGGTCGGTGGCGACGATCAGCTTGCCGGTGACCTCATGCGGAATGTCGTGTTCGGTGCAAAATTTCACCATCTCCGCGGAGCCCTGGAGCGCGGAGCGGGCCTTGAGCGAGCCGGGCGGGTAGTAGATGCCGCTGTGGATCACTCCGCTGTTGCGTCCGGTCTGGTGCCGGGCCGGGCCCTGCTCCTTCTCCAGCACCACGACGCGCGTGCCCGGCGCGGCGCGCGTGATCGCATACGCCGTTGAGAGCCCGATGATGCCGGCACCGATCACCAGCACGTCGCAGTCGTACGACGACACTGCACCTCCCCAACCGCATGACCGCAGGCCCGACCGTCACCGCGGGCCCGCGCGCCATCCCGACGACGTATCCCATCATGACGGCCGGCACTGACAATCCCGTCGGCATTTCCCTCGGCAGGCCCGATCGGTAGGTCCGGTCGGCAGGCTCGCTCAGCAAGCTCCCTCGGCGGCCGCTCGGAACTTCCGGGCGACCCGGCTGCCCGGCGGCCCGTCGCCCGACCCACCGGCCCATCGCCCGACCCGCCCCGGCCCGTCCCCCGCCTCGCCCAGCTACGCCGGCGCCGCCAGCAAGGGTCTCGCCCGTTCCCGCAGCTCCACCACGCGCGGCTCGTCGCCGTACGGTTCGAGGCGGTGCAGCAGATCGCGGACGTACTCCGTCGTACGGGCCGAGGAAATCCGGCCCGCCACCTCGACCGCGCGGGCGCCCGCCGCGCAGGCCGCGTCCAGATTGCCGGACTCCAGTTCGGCCACCGCGGACACCACCAGCCGCAGCCCGTGCGAGCGGACGAACTCCTCCGTCGGCCGGGACAGCGCCTGCTCGGTGAAGCGGCGCACCTGGCGGGGCAGCCGCAGGTCGCGGTAGCACTCGGCCGCGTCGGCGGCGAACCGCTCGTACGAGTAGAAGTCCAGCCACGACGGGTCGGGGTCGCCGCCCCGGGACCGTTCCAGCCAGCCCTCGGACGCCTTCAGCGCCACCTCGCAGGCGCGCGCCTCACCGGCCTTGGCCTGCGCCCGCGCCTCCACCAGGCGGAAGAAGCTCATGGTGCGGGCGGTGGCCAGACCGCGGTTGCGCTCCAGGGCCGCCTGGGCGAGGTCGACGCCCTCGTCGGCGAAGCCGCGGTACGTCGCCTGGAGGGACATCGAGGCGAGGACGTACCCACCGAGGGGGACGTCGGCGGCCGCCCGGGCGAGCCGCAGCGCCTGGATGTAGTAGCGCTGCGCGGCCTCCTGCTGTCCGGTGTCGAAGGCCATCCACCCCGCGAGCCGGGTGAGCTCGGAGGTCGCCCCGAAGAGCGCCCGGCCCACCTCGTCGCTGTACGAGGCGAGCAGCAACGGCGCCGCGTCCACCCGGAGGCACTCCGGCACCATGGAGGAACGCCAGTCCCCGCCGCCGTACTTGGAGTCCCAGCGGCGCGCGTCCTCCGCCGCCTCGCGCAGCTTGCTGACGTCGCTGTGCCCCACGTGCTGCGGGATCCCGGCGTCGCCGGCCGCCGCGGCGTCCTTGTCGCGCGCCTCGGCCGCCTCCCGGGCCACCGAGCTGTCGGCCGGGGATATCAGCCAGCGCGAGGCGGGGGTGGCGTAGGCGCTCACCGCGAAGGATCCGGCCAGGCTCTGCCAGATGCCGCCACCGCCGGCTCGCCGTCCGGCCAGATCGAGACGGTAGAGCTCGGTCGCCGAGCGCACCGCGGCGCCGACGTCGCGCGGGAAGGCCAGACCGACCTCGGGCGCGGGGTCGGCGTCGGCCAGCCCGATCTCGTGCAGCGGCACCGGCCGGCCCAGTTTGCTGCCGATCGCGGACGCGATCAGATGGGGCGCGGCGCCCTGCGGCACCATGCCCTTGGAGACCCATCGCGCCACCGACGTCTTGTCATAACGAAGCGTCAGCCCGCGTTGCGCGCCGAGGTCGTTGACCCGGCGGGCCAGTCCGGCGTTGCTGATACCCGCGAGGGCGAGAACGGTGCCGAGCTTCTCGTTCGGCCCGCGTATATCCCTGGACATGCGCACCCCTCGACACAGCGACGGCCGCCCCGCTACCCCGGGGCATGCGTCCACCCAGAGTAGTTCGCCGGATCCCGACCGTTAAGGGCCGGTGTCCCGGATGGCGAGATTCATGTTCAGACAGGGGTGCGGGATCTGGCATGTGCTCCGGGTACGTGTGCCCGTGCGCCTGGCCGTGCGCGCTGGTCGCCCGACCTCGGGAGCGCTTCCATGACTGGTGCGTGGGTCGGCCCGCTGCACTGGATCCAGTGGGCTGGGGGACACCGTCACCTCATTCCCCGCGGGTGACGGTCCGGTCCGGGGGGCGTAGCCCGCCTCCCGGACCGTCGCGCAGGCCGTCCGCCGTAGGATCGTGCCGCCGGTTGACATGGGCCCCGTGGTTGTCAACTGCGCTGTGCCGTACGGACTTTGGCCGAAAATCGACGGGTGATGATTTCGCGCCGCGGCGCGTCAAGGAGCGCCGCGCGGGCGCCCCGGGGGCCACACGGGGGGCCTACCGGGGGCGAGTTGGCGCATCGGCGGACCAAATACCTCGCCGGGGTGGCCAGTTGTCGGGTTTGCCGACGTATCGCGTCGTGCCGCGCCGCGGGTGTGCCGTCCACCGTGCGAGCCCGCCGCCCGCCGTCCGCCGTGAACTGCCCGTATACGTCCCGCCGTGACGTCTCCGCCGCGCCGTTGTCATGGCAGCATGGTCGCCACTACAGGCGGCACGGCCGTCACTACGGCTGGCGACAGCTTGGCGATCCGCGGTACGGGGCGGCCGTTGGCCCCGGCGGGCGGGGAATTCGGGTGGAGGCGGCATGCGCTGGTTGGTGGGGTGGAGCAGTGCCGCCACGAGGCCGTCCGCCGCGGACCCGGAGGGCGTCGGCAGCCGCACCGTCCTCCCCGTGGGCGCGCAGATCCTCTGGGGCGACCCGGACCCCCTGTGGGCGGTCGGCGACTGGCGGCCGGACGAGGTCCGCGTGGTCCAGGCCGACCCCGAGACCCGGCTCGCCGTCTTCGGCATCTGCGGGGCCACCGACGACCAGCTGCGGGTCGGCCTGTACGCGGCGCGCGGCGGCGCACTGCGGCATCTCACCGCCTGGTCCGGCAGCTACACCGCGGTCGTCCAGGTAGGACGGCGGATCACCGTCACCGGTGACCTGGCCGGCGCCCGCCCCGTCTTCCACACCCCGTGGGCGGGCGGCACCGCCTACGCCACCGCCGCGCTGCCGCTCGCCGACCTGATCGAGGCCAGCCTCGACATCGGCCACCTCGCCGCGCTGCTGGCCTGCCCCGACGCCCCCGAGGCGCTCGGCGCCGGCACCCCGTACGAGGGCGTCCGCCGGATCCCGCCCGGCCACGCCCTCGTGCTGCGCGGCGGCGCCAGTGAGATCACCTCCTACGAGCCGACCACCTCGCTCGCCGTCGCCGCGCCCCAACTCCCGCCGGAGCAGGCCGTGGACGGGGTCCGGGACGCGCTCGTCGAGGCCGTCCGCGCCCGGCTGGCGGTCCCCCGGCACGCCCCCGACCCGGACGGGCTCGACGGCCTCGATCCCGGGCCGGTGCCCGGTATGGGCCCCGCGGAGCGGCGGGCGGCACGCGGCGCGCCGGCCCCCGGCGTCGGCGCCGACCTCTCCGGAGGCAGCGCGTCCGGAACCCTCGCCCTTCTGGCCGCCGGTCTGCCCGGCCGTCCAGGACGCCTCAACGGCCACGGCGAACGCCTGCTGGCCGTCACCTTCAACGACCGCGCCACCAATGGCGCGCGGGCCCACCACGACGCCGAACTGGAGCGGGCCCGCAGCATCGCCGACAACCCGCGGCTGCACCACGTCGTCGTCGCCGCCGGGGAGGAGGCCCTCCCGTATGCCGACCTCGAAAGCGGCCCGCTCACGGACGAGCCCGGGCCCTCCCTGACGGTGGCGGGCCGCCACCGGCGCCGGTTGCTGGCCGGCAGCGCGGACCACTTCGTCGGGCACGGCGCCCGGCAGGTCCTCGACGCCCATCCCGCCCGGCTCGCCGACCTCCTCATGGACCGCCGCCGGCGCCATCTCCTGCGGCCGGTCACCGCGCTCGCCAAGGCCGACGGCCCGTCCGCCCAGTCCGTCCTGGTGCCGTTCACCGTCTACCGGGCGGCGCGGCGGCTCGCCCGTACGCCATATCCGGAGGGCATCACGGAGGCCGCGCGGCGCCTGCTGGAGCGGCAGTTCGCCGACGAGCCGGTGACCGGCGGGGCGGTGGACGCCTCACTGGCCGCGCTGACCTGGTGCCGTCCCGGACCCGCGGCGCGCTGGCTCACGGGCGAGGCGCTGGCCGAAGTATCGGTTCGCCTCAGCGAGGCGGCGTCCCGTACGGCCGCGGTCGGGCGCCCCGGTGAGCGGCGGGCCCGCGCGGCGCTGGCCCGGCAGGCCGCCGACCACCGGGTCTTCGAGCAGGCCGCGGAGGTCCGCAGCCAGCGGTTGCACGCGCCCTTCCTCGACAACCAGGTGGTGCTCGCCTGCCGCGCGCTCCCGGACACGCTCCGGGTGCAGCCGGGGGCACGGGCCGCCGTACTGCGCTCCGTACTGGCCGGCGCGGGCGTACGGGACCTGCCGCCCGGCTGGGGCGCCACCTCGCACGTCACCCACGCCGCGGCGGTACGCGCCGGGCTGCGCGGTGCGGTCGGCGATCTGGTGCAGCTCTTCGACGCGCCCCTGCTGGCCGATGCCGGCCTGATCGAGGCGCGGGTGGTCCGCACCGCCCTCCGGGCGGCGGCCGAGGGCGCCGCGCTCCCACTGGACGGGCTGGCGGAACTCGTCGCCACGGAAGTGTGGTTGCGCCGCCTGGTCGCCCGCCGCGGGAGCTGCTGGACGGGGGCGGAGGCGCCGCGCCAGAAGGCGGTCGCGGGCGGCGTGGTGCCGCGCGCCCGCTTGTCCTGAAGGCGGGTCTGCAGGCCCCGTTTCCGCCCTTTGTCCTGGTCGGGCCGGAGCTACGGGGCGCGCGGCCCGTGTGCCCGGCTGGGCCGCGCGTACGACGGCGGGGAGGACGCACTGCGCGCCGTGGGCGTACGCCGCCTGGAGGCTGGTCCGTTGCCTCGCTCGCGCCGCCGGCGGGCTCAACGGCAGCTGATGCGGGCCTCCGCCCAGTCGCCCAGAGCCACCGCGTCCAGGGGCGTCGCCGGGTCGACGACGAGACGCAGCGTCCTGCGGCCGGTCAGCGGGACGTGGACCGGGACGGCCGGCCGATCGCCGCGGACCACCGCGGACCGCCAGAGCCGCTCCCCGTCCGCGTACACGGAGAAGCGCAGGGCGCCGGTCCCCCAGCTGAGGTCGTCGACGCCCACCAGCGCGTCGTAGGAGGTGCACGACCGGTTGAGGTCGATGAGGACGGACGACCCGGCGTGCATGGTCGCGCCGTCCGCGTAGGCCGTCCCGGCGATCTCCGGCGACCGGCGCTGCCACAGCCAGCCGCTCCCCAGGGTGCGCACCTCCGGTTCGCTGCCGTCGCCCATGAAGTCGTGATCGAGCGCGGCGACCCGGTACGGGGTCGGGGTCGGGTCCGGCTCCGTCGGCTCCGGCGGCTTCGGGCGCGGCCCGGGCGGCTCGTGCGGGGGCTTCGGAGGGGGAGTCGTCGGTGCGGGCCTGCGGGTGGTGGGCGTCGGGGTGGGCGCCGGCCGGGACGGTGCCGGGCGGTGGGCCGACGGGTGCGACCGGGTCGGCGTGGGGCGCGGGGCGGCGCCGGCCGCCGGTGGCAGCGGCTTCGCCGGGGCGGGCGACGGATGGCGTGGTGCGACAGGGGCCGGCCGGTGCGGTTCGGCCCGCGGGTGCGGCGCCGGCGTGGGGCCGCCGCCGGCCAGCGCGAGCGCGAGCGTCACACCGGCCACCACCACTCCCACCCCGATGCCGACCTTGACCGGCGCGCCGAGCCCCTCACCCGCGACGGCACCACCCGTACCACCCGCAGCACCCGCACCACCCGCCGTACCGGAACCGCCTGTTGCCGCGGCAGCCGCACCGGCCCCGGCCGTCCCCGCGACCCCGGCCACCGCGGCGGCCGTCTTCACGGCGTACCCGGCGGCGAACCAGCCGATGACCGCCACCGGCAGCACCGCACCGATCCGCTCATTGACGTGCTCGACCTCCAGCGCCGCGGTACGGCACCGGGCGCAGCCGTCCAGGTGCTCGCGCAGGCCCCGTTCGGCCCGCATCCGCAGCCCGCCGCGGGCGTACGCGCCGAGCCGGTCGGCGTACCGGGCGCAGTCCCCGCCGGCGGTCAGCGACTGGCTGACGTGGGCCTGCAGGTACGCCTGCTTGAGGCCCTCGCGGGCGCGGTGCGCCAATACGGCGGTGGCGTTCGCGGTCAGCCCCAGCAGCGGGGCGACCTCGCTCGGCGACTCGTCCTCGACCGTGGTGTGCCACAGCACGGTCTGATAGCGCTCCGGCAGGCTGCGGAACGCCTGCACGGCCATCGACTGCTCGGCCTCGTGCATGGCGCGCACGTCCGCGCCCAGGTCCAGGGCGCCGTCGTCCAGCGCCGCACCGGCCGCGGAGACCGCGAACACCGCGAAGTCCTCGACCAGTTGCTCGCGCCGGGCGGTCTTCGCCCAGGAGGCGGCGACCCGGCGCACGGTCGTCAGCAGATAGGCGCGGACCGCTGTGGTGGGGCCCGCGCCGCCGCGCACCGCCTGCAGCGTCCGGGCGAAGACCTCACCGGTCAGGTCCTCGGCGGTGTGCTCGTCGCGACAGCAGTGCCGGGCGTACCGCCGGACGGCGTCGGCGTGCCGGCGGTACATCTCCTCGTACGCGCCGTCGTCGCCGGCCCGCATACTGGCGATCAACTGGTCATCGGACGCCGGGAGTTGATCCCCTCCGTCGGCTCCTCGCGCGGTGTCCCGTACGCCCCCCGGCCCGCCGCGCGGCGTCGCCCGGCCGGCCCCGTCGCGCTGCGGCGGCACGCTGGGGACGTCGCCCGCCGGACCGCCGGCGCGGGCCTGCCGCCCGGCCGGCCCGCCCGTCGGTGAAGCGGCCCCCAACGGCCCGGTCCGCCCGGGCGCCTGAGGGGGCGGCGCCGTCCCGGACCCGCCCGGCCCGGTCTCGCCGTCGCGTTGCTCGTCCCGCCCGTCAACACCCATCGCCGAGGCCCCCGAAGCCGCCGTCACACCCGAATACCGCGCAAGCGTGCCACATCGGGCGGCGGCTCCTGGGGGCCTCGTCCGTCAACCACTCATCCGGGGAGGGCGTCCGCCCGCCCGCACGGGCGTTCACCCGTACGGGCCATATGACGCAATCGGGTCATACGCCACGGGAAACCCGTACGGGCCACATCGCGGGCCGAGGCCACCGCGCGCACCAGACGCCCCCCGGTGGCCCGTCGGTCCGGTCCCGCCGGCTCCCAGGACGCCTGGCCACCAGGCCACCCCAACGGGACATCCCAGGGGAACGCGGCCCGCCGGGGCACCCCACCAGGACACCCACCAGGACACCCCACAGGGACCGGGATCACCGGTTCACCCCCACCCGGACCGGACCACCCGTCTCACCGTGCCGGGCGCGAGCGCAGTCCCTCCAGCAGGATCTCCAGCAGCCGCGCGGAGGCGGCCTGCTGCTGACCGGGGTCGGGCAGCGCGGGCGCGCCCGTGGCGATCACCAGCAGGACGTCCGAGACCGTCACGTCGGGCCGCAGCTCACCGGCCGCCCGGGCGCGCTCCACGAGCCGTCCGACGACCTCCAGCAGCGCCTCCGCGCCGTTCGTCGCCTCCGCCGGACCGGGCGCCGGTTCGGCCGCCGGGCCGTCCTCGGGCCCGCCGCGCCGCTCGACCAGCCGCAGGTCGGCCGGCCCGCCGTCCGGACCGGGCGCCATCCGCTGCTGCGGTACCCGGGCCTCGCCGAGGCCGTCCGCCGCCGCGTCCGCCCGGTCGGCCTCCGCGCTCACCCGCAGGATCCCCGGCGGCAGCAGCCGCCCGGCGCCCGAGGCGACCGACGTCCGCAGGAAGCGGGACAGCGCCGACCACGGGTCGTCCTCCTGCCCCAGCGCCGCACGCGCCTGGTCCGTCAGCCGGGAGGTCTCCTCCTCGGCTATCCGGCGGACCAGGACGTCCTTGCTCGGGAACCGGCGGTAGACCGTGCCGACCCCGACCCGGGCGCGCCGTGCCACGTCCTCCATGGGCGCGCCGTAGCCCAGCTCACCGAACACCTCGCGCGCGGCGCGCAGTACGTGTTCCAGATTGCGCTGGGCGTCCACCCGCAGCGGTGTGGTCCGTCCGCCCGCGCCCGGACCGGCACCGACGCTGCCGCCGCCCCCGCTGCCGTTGGTGCCGTTCGCACCGCTCGTGCCGTTGTTGCCGTGCGTGCCGTTGCCGCCGTCGGCGACGTGTGCCATGGCGACGGCTGTCGGCCATTGAGAGCCCTGAATGGTCATAGTGATCCCCCGGTAATGACGTCTCCCCCCGGAGACTCCCCGCCCTGACTGCCGGGACGCACCGACGAAAGGGTGCACCCCAACGAGATACGAACATAGTTGAGCCCGCGTCAAGATTGAAGGGGGCCTTCCGCACGATGCGCCCCCCGATCGGCCCAACGGACTGATCCGCCCGGATTATGCCCCCGTACGCTTTCCGCCACCCGCCCGCTGACCAGCGCCGCTGGGCCCGGCAGCGCGGATGTTGCGGCTCCGTTCCCAGGGCGGCGCCCGGTCATACATTTCGACGGGCCTGTGGACAAAGGCGCTGCCAGGGTGCGTCATGGAACAGTGCTGCGCTTTCCCGGGAGCGCGGCACCCGAGGGTGGTCGCGCCGCCGGCCGGCCGCCTGATCGGCGCCGCCCCGGGCCCGCTCGACACCGCGAGGAGAACCCCTGTGAAGGCTGTGTCTTCGAACAACGTGGCCCGCATTCTCGTCGTCGGCGGTGGCTACGTGGGGATGTACACCGCCCTGCACCTGCAGCGGAAACTGAAGCAGCAGCTGCGGGAGGGCTCCATCGAGGTGATCGTGGTCGATCCCGATCCGTATATGACGTACCAGCCGTTCCTGCCCGAGGCCGCGGCCGGTTCCATCTCCCCGCGCCACGTGGTCGTCCCGCTGCGCCGCGTCCTGCCGCAGTGCACCGTGGTGGTCGGCGAGGTCACCGACATCAACCACGACGAACGCCGGGCGACGATCGCCACCCTGGCGGCGGAGGAGACCGGCGACGGCGCCATCGAGGTGGTCTACGACGAGCTGGTTCTGGCCCCCGGCTCGGTCTCCCGCACCCTGCCGGTCCCGGGCCTGGCCGATTTCGGCATCGGCTTCAAGACCGTCGAAGAGGCCATCGGACTGCGCAACCACGTCCTCGGACAGCTCGACATCGCCTCCTCCACCCGCGACCCGGCGGTCCGGGACGCCGCGCTGACCTTCGTCTTCGTGGGTGGCGGCTACGCGGGCGTGGAGGCGCTCGCCGAACTGGAGGACATGGCCCGCTACGCCGTCCGCTACTACCACAACATCAAGCCCGAGGACATGAAGTGGATCCTGGTCGAGGCGACCGGCCGGATCCTCCCCGAAGTGGGCCCGGACATGGGCCGCTACGCCGTACGGGAGCTGCGCGGCCGCAACATCGACGTACGGCTGGAGACCCGCCTCGACTCGTGCGAGAAGCGCGTCGCCCAGCTCAGCGACGGCTCCCGCTTCCCCACCAGAACGCTGGTGTGGACCGCCGGCGTCAAACCGCACCCCATCCTGGCCGCGAGCGACCTGCCGCTGACCGACCACGGCCGCCTCAAGTGCAACGCCACGCTCCGGGTGGACGGCGTGGAACACGCCTGGTCGGCGGGTGACGCCGCGGCGGTCCCCGACCTGACGGCCGAACCGCCCGCCAAGCCCGACGAGCCCCGCCCCGTGTGCGCGCCCAACGCCCAGCACGCCCTCCGGCAGTCCAAGGTGCTCGCCGAGAACGTCGCGGCGACGGTCTGCGGCGGCACGGTCCAGGACTACCGGCACAAGTACGTCGGCTCGGTGGCCTCGCTCGGCCTGCACAAGGGCGTCGCGCACGTCTACGGGCGCAAGCTGCGCGGCTACCCCGCCTGGCTGATGCACCGCGCGTACCACCTCGGCCGGGTGCCGACCTTCAACCGGAAGGCCCGGATCCTGGCCGAATGGACCCTCGCGGGCCTGTTCAAACGCGAGATCGTCTCGCTGGGCTCGCTGGAGAACCCGCGCGCAGAGTTCGAACTCGCCGCGGGCACCGGCCGGCACAACGAAGCCAGCTGACGCGCCGTGGGGACAGGAATTTTGACGTGACGTCAGCCCCGGGCGGGCCGGTGGTTGCGGAGTGCGGAACTCCACACCGGCCGCCGGGCGTCTGACGGATGTCCGTCCGGTCGGCCACACTGGACGTGTGACCATGGGTGGGCTCGTATCTGCAAAGAGTGACAATCACGAGGATTCTGGACGTTTGCTGCATTCCGCAAAAGGGCGCCGAGAGCGCCCCCAGCCGACCCTCCCCCGGCCTGCCGCCGGGAGGTCCCACCATGCCGACGGCCCGATCCCGCGCGACGACGCGAAGTAAGAGGTACCCCTCCGTGATCTTCACGCGCTGGAGCGCCAAACTCCCCGGCACACAGCGGCGCGCCGCCGCGCGGTCCGACCGCGCCGCCCGCCCCGCCGCCGGTACGCCGGCCACCCCGCCCACCGCGGCCCCGGAGCCCGCCGCCCCGACCGCGGTCGCGGACGGCACCCCGGCCACCCCGACGGCCGCCGCCACCGGCTCCGTCCCCGCCGCCCGCGCCGAGCGCCCCGACCCGGCGCCCGCCCAGGAAACCGCGCCCGTGACCCTGTCGCCCACCGTCGACGCGCTCTCCGTCCACGACATCCTCGGCACCATCCCCGCCCTGGTCGCCGTCGTCTACGGCCCCGAACACCGCCTCGCCTACGTCAACGGCGCCTACGCCTCCGTCTTCGGCCCCCGCCCGGCCGGCCACACCGCCCGCGAGGCCCTCCCCGAGCTGGACGCGCTCGGCCTGCTCCCCCTCATGGACCAGGTCCTGCGCAGCGGCAAGCCCCGGACCGTCAAGTCCCGCAAGGTCCCCGGCGGGGCCGGCGGCGACCGCTCCCGCGACGGCTACTACACCTTCACCTGCACCCCCATCGAGGTCGCGGCCAGCGGCCCGGCGCCCGACCCCGAGGTCGCCTGCCTCGCCCCGCACAAAGGCGTCCTCGTCTTCGGCGCCGACGTCACCGACCAGATCGAGTCCGCCGAACGGCTGCGCGCCAGCGAGGCCCGCCAGCGCGAGGCCGCGGTCACCCTCCAGCGCTCCCTGCTCCCCCAGGAGCTCGAACAGCCCGACGACCTCCGGGTCGCCGCGACGTACCAGCCCGGCGGCACCGACGCCGCGGTCGGCGGCGACTGGTACGACGTCATCACCCTCGGCGCCGGCCGCACCGCCCTGGTCATCGGCGACGTCATGGGCCGCGGCGTGCGCGCCGCCGCCGTCATGGGCCAGTTGCGCACCGCCGTCCGCGCCTACGCCCGCCTCGACCTCCCGCCCCACGAGGTCCTGCAGCTCCTGGACGGCCTGGCCGCCGAGATCGACGCCAATCAGATCGCCACCTGCGTCTACGCCGTCCACGACCCCAACGAGGGCCACCTGGCCTACGCCTCGGCCGGCCACCTGCCCATCCTCGTCCGCGACCCGGACGGCACGGTCCGCCGCGCCGCCGAGCCCACCGGCCCGCCCCTGGGCACCGGCGGCTGGCTGCACACCTCCGGGTCCGTCACCCTCGGCCCCGGCAGCAGCGCCGTCCTCTATACCGACGGCCTGGTCGAGCGCCGCGACAAGGACATCGACGACGGCGTCGAGGCCCTGGAACGCGCCTTCGCCGGCGCCGCCGGCCCGCCCGACATCGTCTGCGACCGCCTGCTCCGCTCCCTGGGCATCACGGCCACCCACTACGACGACGTCGCCATCCTCGTCCTCCAGCACCCCGAGCGCAGCGGCCACGACGCCGAGCTCTTCCACAACGCCGCCCTCGAACTCCACGGCGGCACCGAAGCGGCCCCACGCGCCCGCGCCTTCGCCTCCGGAGTGCTCGCCTCCTGGCGCTTCTCACCGGAGCTGCACGACCTCGGCGTCCTGGCGGCCAGCGAGCTGGTGGCCAACTCCCTCCAGCACGGCACGCCCCCGATGCGGCTGCGCCTGCGCCGTACGGACCGCCGGCTGATCGTCGAGGTCACCGACGGGGACGACCACCTCCCGCGCCGCCGCCGTGCCGAACCGGTCGACGAGGCGGGCCGCGGCATCTCCATCGTCGCCACCATCGCCTCGTCCTGGGGCTCCCGCCGGACACCGGGCGGCGGCAAGGCGGTCTGGTGCGAGTTCGCCCTGCCCCGGAGCTGATCCGGCCGCCCGGATGAACGGGCCGTCCTCAGGGCCGCCTGAACGGGCCGCTTGAACGGGCCGTCCGAAACGGGCCCTCCGAATCGGGCCGCCCGGAAATGACAGTCGGCCGCGGACCCCCCACGGGACCGCGGCCGACGGGCACCTGCCGGACCTCAGGCCCCGCAGACCACCGACTCCGCCTCGGCCGGCACCCGCGCCGCGGGCACCGCCGCGGCCGGCGCCACCCGGTGCGGGTTGTCCTGCCAGGGCCGCAGCATCCGGCCCACCCGCAACGACAGCGCGGTGATCCCCAGCGCACACACCACCAGCATCACGATGTACGCGCCGTACATGCCATGCCCGACCATCAGCGCACCGACCGCCGGACCGACCGCCAGCGCCAACTGCTTGACCAGCGCGAACGCCGAGTTGTACTGGCCGATCAACGAGGCCGGCGCCAGATCCGCCACCAGCGGCGCCAGCGTCGGGGACAGCATCGACTCACCGATGCCGAACAGCGCGTAGGTCGAGATCAGCAGCGTCGTCGCCACCGCCTGCGCACCGTGCACCAGCCCGGACAGTCCGGCGGCCAGCCAGGCCACCGTCCAGACCATGCCGACCAGCGCCATCACCCGGCTACGCCGCCGCCGCTCGACCAGCTTGAGCACCACGAACTGCGCCGCCACGATCGCCGCCGTATTGGCCGCGAGCGCAATGCCCAGGCTGGCCGGCGGTATTCGGGTCACCTCGGTCGCATACGCGGCCAGTCCCGACTCGAACTGCCCGTAGCAGGCGAAGAACAGCACGAACCCCAGCAGGCAGACCCACATCATCCGCCGGTCGGCGAACAGCGCCCGCCAGGCGCCCGCGGGCCGCTCCTCGCTCGGCACCGGGTCCTCGACCTTCGGCACCCGCGGCAGCCGTACCGTGGCCACCGTCGCGCCGAGCACCAGGAACATCACGGCCTCGATGGCGAACAGCCGCACGAAGCTCGCCGCATGCGACTCGTCGACGAGCAGCCCGCCGACGAGCCCGCCGACGCCCAGGCCCAGGTTGTTGAGGAAGAACTGGGTGGCGAACGCCCGCGACCTGGTCACCGTCGTCGAGCACCACACGATCATCGTCGCCAGGGCCGGCTGGACCACCGCTATACCGGCACCGAGCGCGGCCGCCGAGGCGATGACCAGCGGTTCGGTCGACGACAGCCCGAGCCCCAGGGAGCCGATCGCGGCGGAGACCGTACCGACGATGGCCACCGGCAGGGGGCCGCGCCGGTCGATCGCCCGACCGGTCAGCGGCAGCACGGCCAGCGCGGCCACGGCCAGCATCGCCAGCACGACACCGGCCGTACTGGCACCAAGGTCACGCACCTTCGCCACATAGACGTACAGATACGGAACCGTGAAGCCGTTACCGAACGCGCTCAGCGCGTTCCCGAGCTGGATCCGGCGCAGCGCGGCGCCCATCGCGGTGGTCACACTCACCTACCTAGGTCAGGTCATCAAAGACATAAGGGACATCGAAGGAGCCGAACAGGCGTCAGGGCGAGGCACGCGACCCGGACAGTTGCCAGCCGGACGGTCTCACCCTGAAGACTTGAACGCTCTAGACTTCGAAGCTAAAGAGTACACGGAGAAGAACTTCAACGCCAATCACTTTCATGTCATACTGCGCCGCATGCCTGAGCCCTCCGATGCGGCCGCCGACGCAGCCGAGCCGTCCCTCGAGGAACAGATCGCGGCCTACCAGCGCGAATTCCAGGACCTCGACCCCCAGGTCGAGCAGGTCGTCTCCGCACTCCAGCGCCTCAACCGCCGGATGAACGTCGCCTACGGGCGGCAGACCTCGACCCTCGGCATGAGCAACGCCGAATGGGAGGTGCTCAAGGCCCTCGTCGTCTCCGGCGCCCCCTACCGGATGGGCCCCGGCGAACTCGCCAAGCGCCTCGGCCTGACGCCGGCCGCGATGACCCACCGCATCGACCGGATGGCGAACGAAGGACTGGTCACCCGCGAACGCGACGAGAACAACCGCGTCCGCGTCATCGTCGAACTGACCCACGAGGGCCGCGAGAAGTGGCTCGCCGCGATGCGCATGGCCACGGTCTTCGAGGAGGACCTCCTCCAGGACCTCTCCGGTGAGGAGCGTCAACTCCTCGGCCAGGTACTCACGCGCCTGCTGCGCCGCGTGGAAGAGGCCCAGCCGGACGCCGGCGGACGCCTCACCGACCTCGACTCATGACCGACGCGCCCGACGCGGGTTGACACCGGTCACCCGGATCTGTAGTGTCCTCCGAGTTGCCACAGCGCCGGAACGGTTCTGCGGCAGCCCTTCCGCCGCCTCGCGGCACACCACTACTGCACGGCCCCTCACCGGGAACAATTTCGGCATGCCGAAATTCGGACCGCGGCGCGATTATGCGTCGACGAGGA
>NZ_JOIX01000069.1 GCF_000720175.1 Streptomyces sp. NRRL S-337 | reverse complement strand
ATTCCCCCTCACGGGAGGGGACGGGCCGGAGGGGCCGGTGTTTGGGACGTAAAGCGACAGCAGTCCCAAACACCGGCCCCGGAGGCCCGTCACCGCACCCAACACCCACCCAGCCCGCCGCAGGCGCAACGGCGAGACGACCCGCGGCGGGAGAGACGGGTACGTACGGGGCGCCGCAAAGCACAACGGCGACCAAGCCCCGCGGCGGGAGAGACGGGTACGTGGGAGTCAAACCCGACCGTGCGCACGGCGGGCACGGCGGGAGAGGGAGTCGATGACGACGGCGAGGAGCAGTACTCCGCCGGTGATCATGAACTGGACGGCGGTCTGGATGCCCATCAGGGCCACCCCGGAGGCGATCGACTGGATGACCAGGACACCGAGCAGTGCGGACCAGGTCCGGCCGCGGCCGCCGAAGAGGCTGGTGCCGCCGATGACCGCGGCGGCGATCGCGTCCATCAGCAGGTTGCCGGAACCCGCGGTCTGGGTGGCCGAGGTGACCCGGGAGGCCAGGAACAGCCCGCCGATCGCGGCCATCGTGCCCGAGACCATGAACACCGAGATCCGCACCAGGTCCACGTTGATGCCGGTGCGGCGGGCGGCCTCCACACTGCCGCCCAGCGCGAAGATCATGCGCCCGTACCGCGTCCGGCGCAGCACCTGGTCGAGACCGACCAGGAATCCCAGGAAGATCAGCAGGGCCAGCGGCAGGCCCTGGAACTGGTTGAGCACGAATGCCGCGGCCAGCGAGACGGCCGCCAGCACGCCGGTGCGCAGCACGATCTCGCCGAGCGGCCTGGCCGGCACCCCGGCCGCCCGGCGGCGCCGCACGTCCTGGTAGGAGGCGAGGAAGTAGCCGGCCGTCCCGAGCGCCGCCAGGCCGTACGCGGCCACGACCGGGGTGAAGTAATAGCCGGTCAGCTGGGCGAGCAGGCCCTGGTCGTCGAGGTTGATGGTGCCGGCGGAGCCCAGGATGTAGAGCATCAGCCCGTTCCAGCCCAGCAGTCCGGCGAGGGTGACCACGAACGCGGGCACCCCGACCTTCGCGAAGAAGAAGCCCTGTACGGCCCCGATCACGGTCCCGGCGAGGACGGCCAGGACCAGTGCGAGCCCCTCGGGAACGCCCTGGTTGACGTTGAGGACCGCGAACCCGGCCGCGGCCAGACCGCTGACCGAGCCGACCGACAGGTCGATCTCGCCGAGCAGCAGCACGAACACCACTCCGGTCGAGATCAGGCCGATGCCGACGATGTCCACGCTCAGGTTCGACAGGTTGCGCGGCGAGAGGAAGTTCTCGTTGAGGCTCTCGAAGATGATCCACACCACCACCAGCCCGAGCACGACCGGGACCGAGCCCAGCTCCCCGCTGTGGAACCGGCGCCGGAGGGCCGCGAGCGGGTTGCGGCCGGTCCGCGCCGGCGCCGGCCGGGTGCGGCGCACCGTCTCCGCGCCCTCCCGTTGCCGGGTCATCGCTCCGTCTCCCAGTGCGCCGCGCGGCGGGTAACCGCGTTGTCGGTGGCCCCGGTGATGGAGGAGATGATCTGCTCGTGGGACGTGGTGGTCACATCGAAGAAGCCGTTGTTGCGGCCCAGCCGGAGCACCGCGATCCAGTCCGCGACCGCCTTGACGTCGCCCATGTTGTGGCTGATCAGCAGCACGCCGAGGCCGCGTTCCCGCAACTGCTCGACGAGGTCGAGGACCTGGGCGGTCTGCTCGATGCCCAGTGACGCGGTCGGCTCGTCCAGCAGCACCAGCCGCGGCTCGCCCAGCATCGAGCGGGAGATGGCGACGGTCTGCCGCTGGCCGCCGGACAGCGAGGCCACCGGCAGCCGCACGCTGGGCAGCCGGATGGCGAGGGTGTCGAGCAGGCCGAGCGTGACCCGTTCCATCTCCACCTCGTCCAGCAGCCCGGCCCGGCGGAGCTCCCGGCCGAGGAAGAGGTTGCCGACCACATCGAGGTTGTCGCACAGCGCGAGGTCCTGGTAGACGGTGGCGATGCCGAGGTCCTGGGCCTCGTGCGGCCGGGTGATGTGCACCGGCCGGCCCTGCCACTCGACGGCGCCCTCGTCCGCCGGATCGACCCCGGCGATCACCTTGATCAGGGTGGACTTGCCGGCCCCGTTGTCCCCGACGAGCGCCACGACCTCACCGGCGCGGACCTCCAGGTCGACGTCCGCGAGGGCCTGCACGGCGCCGAACCGCTTGAAGATGCCGCGCAGCGCCAGCAGCGGAGGTGCTGACATGGGTACCTGCCTTAGCTGGTGAGCCCCGCCTTCCGGCAGGCGGAGGCGTACTTGGGGGTGCAGATCTGGTCGATGGTGTACATACCGTCCTTGACCACGGTGTCCTTGATGTTCGCCGCCGTCACCTCGATGGGCGTGAGCAGGACGGCCGGTATGTCGTGCAGGGTGGGGCTGTTGATCCGGTGCGGGGCCAGGCGGCCGAGCCGCTCACCGCGCCCCAGGGTGACCGCCATCGCGGCAGCGGCGTCGGCCTCGGGCTTGAAGGGCTTCAGGACGGTCATGATCTGTTCGCCCTGGAGGATGCGCTGAATGGCGGGCAGTTCGGCGTCCTGGCCGGTGATCGGCGGCAGCGGAGAGATCTTGGCGGCCTTCAGCGCGGAGATGACACCGGCGGCCAGGCTGTCGTTGGCGGAGTAGACCCCGTCGATGTGGTCGGCGCCGAGCGCCGCGATCGCGGCGGTCATGTTGCCGTTGGCGGCCTCCGGACGCCAGCCGGCCGTGTCGTACGACTTGCCGATCCGCACCTTGCCGCGGAGGACGGACAGCGCACCGCGCTTGAACCACGCGGAGTTGGGATCGGTCGACGCGCCGTTCATCATCACGATCTGCGCGCGGCGCGCGTTCGGTCCGAGCGCCCGCAGTAGCGCCTCGGCCTGCAGCCGGCCGACCTTCGCCCCGTCGAACGACACGTAGGCCGAGATCGGGCCCTCCGCCAGCCGGTCGTAGGCGACGACCGGGATGCCGGCCCGGTGTGCGTCCTCGACCGAGGAGCGCAGCGACCGGGAGTCGGTGGCGTCGAGGATCAGCACGTCGACCCGTTTGGTGATCATCGCGTCCATCTGCTGCTGCTGGGTGGCGACGTCGTGCTGGGCGCTGACGGTCTCCACCGTGCACCCGCGGCACAGCTGGTGGATTCGTTGCTCGATCAGTGGCTTGTCGAAGTGGTAGAAGCGCGAGGTGCTGTCCGGCAGGAGCACCCCGATCCGCAGGGCGCCGGGGGAGGAGGCCGTCCGGTGCCCGCCACCGGCCTCGCCGCAGGCCGCCGGGCCGGCCAGCAGTCCCAGCGCGGCGAGCGCGACGACGGCCCTGCGCAGACGCCCGGTCACAACGCCGGACCCCCTTCCCCCGCCCGGGCGGTCCCGATCCGCTCGCCCGGCTGCAGGCTGATCTCGCTCCACACCTGCTTGCCGCCGCTCAGCGGCACCGAGCCCCACGACGCCGACATCGCCTCGACGAGCAGCAGCCCGCGGCCGCCGGTCGCCTCCCAGTCCACGCTCGCCGGTTTGACCGGGGCCCGCGGCGAGGCGTCGTTGACCGCGATCCGCAGCCGGTCGGCGGCCAGCGTCAGATCGAGCCGCACCTCGCCCTGGGTGTGCGCGATGGCGTTGGTGACCAGCTCGGACACCACCAGCAGCGCCACGTCCATCTCCTCGGTCACGCCCCACGTGCGCAGTGTGCGGCCGGTGAAACGACGGGCGTGCATCACCGCGTCGGGCAGCCGCCACACCGCCCAGTGGGCCCGGGTCGGGCGGACTCGCATGCCGTCGTAGCGCAGGACCAGCACCGCCACGTCGTCGTCCCGCCGCTTGGCGCTGCCCAGCAGTTCGTCGGCGACCCGCCCGGCGTCGGCCGGATCGGCGGCCGCGAGCACCTCGCACACCCGCCGCATCCCGTCCTCCAGGGGGAGGCTGGCCGATTCGGCCAGGCCGTCGGTGAGCAGCACCAGCAGCGTGCCGGGTGTCAGCCCGACCTCGGTCAGCGGGAACTCGCCCTCCGCGGAGACTCCCAGCGGCGGCCCGCCCTCGACGGTCAGCTCCTCGGTCCGGCCGTCCGGGTGTCGCAGTACCGGCGGCAGATGCCCGGCCCGCACGAACCAGGCGATGCCCTCCTCCATGTCGAGGTCCACATAGGCGCAGGTGGCGAAGAGGTCGGTCTCCATGCCGAGCAGCAGCCGGTTGGCGTGCGCGATCACCACGTCCGGCGGGTGGCCCTCCACCGCGTAGGCCCGGATCGCGGTGCGCATCTGGCCCATGATCGTGGCGGCTCCGGCGCTGTGGCCCTCGACGTCCCCGATCACCAGCGCCACATGGCCGTCGGAGAGCGGGATGACGTCGTACCAGTCACCGCCCACCTCCAGGCCCATCGTGGCCGGCAGGTAGCGGACCGCGGTGGCTGCGCCGGCCAGTGTCGGCAGGGTGCGGGGCAGCAGGCTGCGCTGGAGCATGGTGGCGAGCTCATGGCCCGCGTCCAGCGCGTGTGCGCGGACCAGGGCCTGGCCGACCAGCCCGGCGGTCGCGGTCAGCAGCGACCTCTCCTCCGGCCCGAACCGGTGCTCGGTGTCCCAGCCGAGCAGGCACACGCCGACCACCCGGCCCTCGGCCGGCAGCGGCAGGATGGCCAGCCCGCCCGGGCCGATGTCCGCGAGCCCCGGTTCCAGCTCCGCCCCCGGGGGCCACAGCGCCACATGGCCGCCCCGCAGGACGCCCTCCAGGGTGGGCAGGGCGTGACACGAGGCGTCGGGCCATTCGCTGCGCCATTCGCGCTGCCAGCTCGCGGGCCAGGACTCCGGCTCGGGGGGATCGAGGACGGTGACCACGAGCCGGTCGGCCTCCAGCTCGGCGACCCCGATGCGGCTGGCGGCCAGGGGCGGCCGCAGCACGTCGACCACCGCCCGGCTGACCTCCCGGATGGTGGTCGCACCGGCCAGCGCGGTCGACAGCCGCTGGACGACGGACACCTCGTCGGCGCTGGGGCGCAGGTACGAGGCGTCGGCGACCACCCCCAGCATCCGCTCCGGCGCCCCGTCGGCGTCGTACCGCACCCGGCAGCGCAGACTCAGCCAGCGCAGTTCGCCGTTGGGCCGGCGGATACGGAAGGACAGCTGCTGCCCGGAGACGGGCAGCCCGCCCGGTTCCACGATCGACATCAGTGCCGGAACGTCGTCCGGCGCGGTCCGCTCCAGCAGCGTCTCGACCCGCCGGTCGAACTCCTGCTGCGGGATCCCGAAGAGCTCCAGCACCAGGGCGTCCGCGTCGATCCGGCCGGTGCGCAGCACCAGCGTGAAGGCGCCGCCGCGCAGGGTGCCGAGGCCGGGGCCGAGCAGCGACTGCCGCTCGGTGCGCGCCATGACCCGGGCGGCCACCGCCTCCAGGCCCGCGGCCACCTGGTCGGCGTGCAGCTCCAACAGGTGCCTCCGGTCCTCGTCGAAGGCGTGCGCCGACTGGTCGACGACGACGAGGCAGCCCAGTCGCCTGGTGTCGTCGCCCAGCGGCAGCGCCCCGAGCGAGACCTCGCCGTGCTCGTCGAGTTCGGCGGCGCCCACCCACTGCGGCCGGCCGGTGCGGAAGGCCGCGGCGACCGGCGAGTTGCCGGACACGTCGTAACTGGCCGGCAGTCCGAAGCGGACGCCGGAGCCACCCACCATCTCGGCCAGGTGGAGTTCGCCGTCCCCTTCGACCGGGACATAGACGGCGGTCAGCTCGGCCCCGGACGACCCGAGGACCCGCGTGGTCACTGCCTGCACCGCCTCCGTACGCGGAGGGAAGCCGTTGTCGTACGCCACGGTTGCCGTATCCGCCCTCGGGGCCAGGGCTCCACCCCGCCGCCATTTCATCGGATATGCCGTAATTTACCGCTTTGCTTCCATGGTGCGGCATCCGGCGAGGCCGGAGCCAGTCGGCGTCCGCGCTGGTGCATTCCGGCACGGTGCGTGACCGAGGATCAAGCCCCCGCCGGGTCAGGTGGGCACCAGCACCGCCGCGCCCCGCACCCGGCCCGCGGCCAGATCGGTCAGCGCCTGTGGCGCACGGGCGAGCGCATACGGACTGGCGGTGACCTGGATGCCGATCCGTGCTGCGGTCCGCAGGAACTCCTCGCCGTCCTGGCGGGTGTTGGAGGTCACGCTGCGCAGATCGCGCTCGTGGAAGAGGTGGCGTTGGTAGTCGAGCACCGGGATGTCGGTGAGGTGGATCCCGGCGATGGCGAGCGTGCCCGACCGGTCCAGCGCCTCCAGTGCCACCGGCACCAGGTCGCCCACCGGAGCGAAGAGGACCGCCGCGTCCAGCGGTTCGGGCGGCCGGTCGTACGCGTCGCGCGCCGAGGTCGCCCCCAGGTCGAGGGCGAGTTGACGGGCCGCCGCCGTCCGGGTCAGCACATGGACGCGGGCCCCCTCGGCCAGCGCGACCTGCGCGGCCAGGTGCGCCGAGGCCCCGAACCCGTAGATGCCGAGCCGGCCGCCCGGCGGCAGCGCGCTGCGGCGCAGTGCCCGGTAGCCGATGATCCCGGCACACAGCAGCGGCGCCAGCTGCACGGCGCTTTGGTCCTCCGGGAGCGGATAGGCGTAGTCCGCGGGGACCAGTGCGGCCTCGGCGAACCCTCCGTCGGCGTCCCAGCCGGTGTACCGGGAGGCCGGACAGAGGTTCTCGCGGCCCGCCCGGCAGTAACGGCAGCCCCCGCAGGTGCCGCGCAGCCAGGCCCCGCCGGCCCGGTCCCCGACCCGGAACCGGCCGACCGCCGCCCCCGTGGCGACGACCCGGCCGACGATCTCGTGCCCCGGTACGGTCGACGGGCGGCGCGGCGGCAGATCCCCTTCGGCCAGATGCAGATCCGTACGGCAGACCCCGCACGCCTCGACCCGCAGGAGCAGATCGCCGGGACCGGGCGCGGGAACGGGGCGCCGCACCGCCACCAGCGGCCCCGAGGCCACCGGACCGGGCCGCCCGACGGCCCAGGCGGACGCCAGATCCGGGCCGGAGACCGGCGCCGGGGCTCCGGCCGTGTGTGCGGCCATGCGTCCAGCATCGCGCCGGGCAGGGAGGCGGACAAACGGGGGCGGAGCGCGTGGTGCGGCGACGGCGGGCGGGCCCCGGCGCACGCCGCCCCCGGCCGCCGGGCCACGGCGCCCCGGCCCTGTCGCCGCCTCACCTCGTCAGGAGGGGGAGGCGCTGCGCCCGTCGGCCGGGCTGGGCCGGTCCTTCGGGCGGAGCCGAAGGGCGCGCAGCAGTGCGGTCAGCGGCCGACGGCGTTCGCGGGCGACGGGGGCGCTGCCCGGCGCGTCCGCGGTGTCCGCCGCGTCCGGGGCGCCCGGCGCCGGATCGGCCGGGCCGCCCGACGGCGGACGGCCGGGCCGTGGTGAGGTGGCCGGGGGAGTGGTCTTCGGCCGGGGGACGGTGCGCGAGGCCTCGGCGCGGACGAGCGCGCCCAGGGCCCCGAAGATGTCGCGGGGCATACCGGTTCTCCTGCGGTGCCGGTCCTGTGAGCGGATGACGGCAGGCCGCGCCCGCCGCGCCCCGGTGGCCCGTCGACGGGCGGGGCAGGCGGGCGCGGCCGGGCCCGGTCAGCAGCGCAGAACGGTCACGCCCCCCGGAGGCGCGGCGGCGGCAAAGGCGCGGACGGCACCGGACACCGGGACGCCGCGCGCGGTACGGGCGGCCGCCACCGGTGACACCCCGAGCGCCTTGCCGGCCGCCCCGGTCGGGACGTGGTGGCGCAGATGGCAGACCGACCCCTCGTGCCGGTGGCGGACGCCGCTGCCCGGGTGCCGGTGGTCGCCGTCGGCGGACGCCAGTACCGGTGCCCGCGCGGCGCACGGCCGCTCGTCCGGTGCGGACGCGACGGGCGCCGCGGCACGGGTGGCGCAGGCCCCGGCAGTGGCACCGGCCGGCGGCGCCTCGGGGGAGCCCGGGGCGAACGCCGCGTGCAGCAGGGCCAGCAGAGCGATCAGGAGCAGCACGCGCCGGCCCCGTGTCGCCGCGGAGCGGCCGGTGCTGACGGTGTCCCGCATACGGATCTCCCCACGCTCTTCAGGAAGGGATCCCCGGTACGACATCGGGACACTCCGGAGAGACCGGAAAGAGCTCCGCATTCCACCCGTTCCGGCTACCGCCCGTACGTATGCCCCTTAATCGGACAGGTCGCCGCGGGTTTGAGCAGCCCAAGGACGTGGACGCGTGTCGCCCGACCTAGTTGTCCGCCGCGGCCCGCTCGAAGTGGTGCGTGAACCGCTCCAGGGGCTCGCCGTCGATGCTCCACGGCCAGGGCGTGGCGATGCCCCTGGTGGCCCGCAGGGCGATCGCCGCCTCGGTCATCCGGGCGGACTTGATCAGCGCGTAGGCCAGTACGTTCAGGTCCGCCATGGCCTGGGCGTGCTGCAGGTAGCCGGGGGCCGGCCAGTACCGGGCCGCCTGGTCGAGGGCCCGGGCGGCGTCCGGGCGGCGCCAGATCTCGCCCGCGCCCAGGGCGGACAGACCACCGGTGGCCACCGCCCGCTGATGGGCGCGGACCAGCGCAGTCAGTTCCAGGCCGGCGGCGGGCGCGTCCGGCGGCATGCTGTTGCGGACGCCGTCGAGCAGGTCCAGCACCAGGGCGCTGGAGCCGCATTCGTCGGGCGAGAGGTAGCCCAGGGCCTGGAGGTGCGCCTCGCGGTTCCAGGGGTCACGGGCCTTGATCTCGCGCCAGATCGCCGACAGTTCCTGGGACGGGCGGCGCTCCAGCCGCAGCACGGCCAGCTGCAGGGTCCACGGTGTGGGATCGGCGGGCGCCAGATCGGCCGCGATCCGGCAGGTCTCCCGGGTCTCGGCCAGATCGACGGCGGAGCCCGGCTCGCGGGCCCGGAGGAGATCGGACCAGGCGTGCAGCAGCAGGGCGCCCGGGTCGCGCGGGCTGTGCCGCCGCCAGATGCCGGGCAGCCCCCGGCCGGCCGACGCGGCCAGCACCGCCAGCCGGTGCGCCCTGCGGTCCCAGTCCTCGCCCGTCTCGTCGAGCAGCTGGGCCATCGTGGCCATCACGGCGGTGTCCAGCGAGCCGCGGGACCAGGCGGTCTCGACGCGCTTCCGGGTCCGGCCCAGGGTGACGTCGTCGAGTTCCGGGGCCATCCGGGGAACGTTGTCCTTGCGGCGTCTGAAGACGGGCATCGTCGTGGGCTGGCCTTCCGAGGGGGAGTCGTGGGCGGCGGGGGGCGGCGGTGAAGGGATGGTACGGGGCGGTGGCGTGCCGTGCACACCACCGCCCCTACGGTTCGCGTTCTGCTAGCGGGACAGGCCCGCCGTCTTGTCGGACCTGCCGCCGATCCGGTCGCGGACCAGGGAGATCCCGACGACCACGACCGCCAGCAGCACCGACAGCAGCACCTGGATGCGGCCGCCGCCCTCGCTGTCGTCGGTCAGCATGTAGGCCAGCACGAACGTGATCATCGCGATCGTGGCCCAGGTCAGGTACGGGAACAGCCACATCCGTACGACCAGCTTCGCCGGGTTCTCGCGCAGGATGATGCCGCGCATCCGCAGCTGCGAGAAGCAGATCACCAGCCACACGAAGAGCGCGACCGCGCCCGAGGAGTTCAGCAGGAACTGGAAGACGGTGGTCGGCCACAGGTAGTTGAAGCCGACCGCGATGAAGCCGAAGATGACCGAGGCCAGGATCGCGGCCTGCGGGACGCCGCGCGCGCTGGTCCGGGCGAAGCTCTTCGGCGCGTCGCCGCGCTGGCCGAGCGAGAACGCCATCCGGGAGGCGGTGTAGAGGCCGGAGTTCAGGCAGGACAGCACGGCGGTCAGCACGATGACGTTCATGATCTGGCCGGCGTGCGGGATGCCTATGGAGTCGAGGGCCGCGACGTAGGAGCCCTTCTTGGCGATCGAGGGGTCGTTCCACGGCAGGAGGGAGACGACGACCAGGATCGAGCCGAGGTAGAAGATGCCCACCCGCCAGATCACGCTCTTGGTGGCCTTCGTGACCGCGCGCTCGGGGTCCTCGGACTCACCGGCGGCGAGGGTGACGATCTCGGAGCCCATGAAGGAGAAGACGACCATCAGGACGCCGGTGAGGATCGCGCTGGGCCCGTGGGGCAGGAACCCGCCGTGCGAGGTCAGGTTGCCGAAGCCGGTCGCCGCGTGGCCGGTGCCGGGCAGCACACCGAAGATCGCCAGGCCGCCCAGGACGATGAAGGCGGCGATGGCGACGACCTTGATGCCCGCGAACCAGAACTCGAACTCGCCGAAGGAGGCGACCGAGGCGAGGTTGGTGGCGGTTAGGACGACCATCACGATCAGCGCCCAGGCCCACTGCGGGACGGCCGGGACCCAGCTCGTGAGGATGGCGGCACCGGCGGTCGCCTCCACGGCGAGCACCACGACCCAGAAGAACCAGTACAGCCAGCCGATGGAGAAGCCCGCCCAGCGGCCGAGCGCCCGGTCCGCGTACGCGGAGAAGGAGCCGGAGGTCGGGTTGGCCGCCGCCATCTCGCCGAGCATCCGCATGACGAACACGACCAGCGCGCCGACCAGGGCGTAGGACAGCAGGATGCCGGGGCCGGCCGCGGCGATGCCCGACCCGGAGCCGACGAACAGGCCCGCGCCGATGACCCCGCCCACGGCGATCATGGACAGGTGGCGGTTCTTGAGGCCGGAGCGCAGTCCTGACTGCTGCGACGCCGACCCGCCTTCCGTGGGTGTGGGCGGAGCGGCCAGATTGCTCTGGGGAGGTGTGGTCATTGCGACATCCGTTGAGGGGTTGGAGGGGTCATGCACGGGGTGACTGCTGGGATCGCCTCGGTCTGGACGCACGACGGGGCCGGGTGCTGGCAGGTGGCGATCATGGCCCTGTCGAATGTCGAAAGCGGCGGCACGGGGCCGCGGACTCCGGATGCTCGCGCGGGTGGGGAGCGCTGATCGCGCCGCCGCAGCGTGCCCGGCCTCCTCGTGAGAGGTGAGCGGCATCACGTCCGAATGGATTTGCGTCAGCGTATGTGGCGATGCACCGCGGCGTATTTGTGAGGGACGACAAAGTCACCCCTGATGGCTGTGCGACCGGCCAATGCGGAATCCGTTGCCGACCGCCTACGAGGGCTCCCTCCGGTACGGGGTGCGCCCGCCCTCGGCGCGTTCCCGGCGGTCCAGCTCGGCGAGCAGGCGGTGCAGGAACGCCCGGGTGTCGGTGACCGCGGACGCCGGGAGCGCGGGGGCCAGGGCGCGGTGGACGGCGGTGGCCCGCTCCGTGACGCGGGTCAGCGCCCGCCGCCCTTCGGAGGTGAGCATCAGCAGCGGGGAACCACGGTGATCCGGGTTGGGTTCGAAGGTGAGGTGGCCCAGGTCCGCGAGGTCGTTGGCCACCCGCTGCACGTTCTGCCGGCTGACCCCGAGCCGCCGGGCCGCCTGCGGCACCGTCATCGGTGCGTCCGACGCCACGCTCAGCACCTGCCACCTGGCCTGGGTGAGTCCTTCCGCCTGCGCGGTGCGCTCGCCCAGGCGGCGCAGCGCCCCGGCGGCCTCGAAGACATCGGCCACCAGCAGCGCCATTTCGTCCGGCACCCGGTCCTCCTTCCGACGCCCCTCCTCGGACCGCCTTCGCATTCTTGACAACCTCTTGTCAGAGTAGCAACGTGATGTCTATATGCACAGCACGGCACCGGAAAGGGCCCGCCATGAGCACCAGTCGCTCGGTCACCAAGACCGTCACCATCGACCGCCCGCCGGACGAGGTGTTCGCCTTCCTCGCCGACCCGGCCAACTGGCCGCAGTGGGCCGTGGTGAACGTCCGGTCCGTCGAAGCCACCGAGGACCCGCAGTGGTGGCGGATGTCCACCCCGCAGGGGCCCGCCAGGCTCCGGATCCGCCCGCACGCCACCCTGGGCGTCCTGGACCACGACTACCTCGACGACACCGCCTCCTGGCAGGTCCCCGCCCGCGTCGTGCCCAACGGCACCGGCGCCGACTTCATGATCACTTTCTTCCGCCCGCCGACCCTCTCCGACGAGGACTTCCTCGAACAGACCGCGCTGGTCGACACCGAACTGGCGACGCTCAAGGACGTACTGGAACGCCCGCGGCGGTGACCGGGCCGGACGGGCGCGCCGGCCCGCGACGATCACTGCCGGGCCGGGCCGTCACTCCGCGTCCCCTTCGGACGGCAGGTCCTGCTCCGCCCAGATGATCTTGCCGGTCGGGGTGTAGCGGGTGCCCCAGCGCCGGGTCATCTGGGCGATGATGAACAGCCCGCGGCCGCCCTCGTCGGTCGTCCGGGCATGGCGCAGATGCGGCGCGGTGCTGCCGCCGTCGGAGACCTCGCAGATCAGCCCGTCCTGCCGGATCAGCCGCAGGGTGATCGGGCCGGTGCCGTGCCGGATCGCGTTGGTGACCAGCTCGCTGACGACCAGCTCCGTGGTGAACTGCAGCTCCTCCATGCCCCATGCGGCCAGCTGCCGGCCGGCCAGCGCCCGGGCGTTGCCGACCACGGCCGGGTCGGCGGGCAGGTCCCAGGAGGCCACCTGATGCGCTCCCAGCGCACGGGTACGGGCCAGCAGCAGTGCCGCGTCGTCCGAGGGCGGCCCGGTCAGCAGCGCCTTGACCACCCGCCCGCCGATGTCCGCGAGCGGCGCCCCGGGCGGCGTCAGCGCGCCGCACAGCCGGGCCAGCCCGACCCCGATGTCCGGATCGCAGGTCTCGATCAGCCCGTTGGTGTAGAGCGCGAGCAGACTGCCCTCGGGCAGCTCACGCTCGACCGCCTCGAACGGCAGCGAGCCCAGCCCCAACGGTGGACCGGCGGGCAGGTCGACCAGCTCGACCGTGCCGTCCGGCCCGGCCACCGCGGGCGGGAGGTGCCCGGCCCGCGCCAGGCAGCACCGCCGGCTGACCGGGTCGTAGACCACGTACAGACAGGTCGCGCCCATGAAGGTGGCCGCCACCGTGGCGTTCTCGGTGTCCGGTGCCGGCTCGGCGCCGTAGGCCTTCACCAGGCCGATGACCAGGTCGTCCAGCCGGGCCAGCAGCTCATCGGGCGGCAGGTCGAGGTTGGCCAGGGTGTGCACCGCCGTCCGGAGCCGGCCCATGGTGGCCGCGGCGTTGATGCCGTGGCCGACCACGTCCCCCACCACCAGCGCCACCCGGGCGCCGGACAGCGGGATCACGTCGAACCAGTCGCCGCCCACCCCGCTCGGCGCGTCCGCCGGGAAGTACCACGACGCGACCTCCAGGGCGGAGCCGCCGGTCAGTTCGTGCGGCAGCAGGTTCTGCTGCATCACCCGCGCCGCGGTCCGCTCCCGCGTGTAGCGGCGCGCGTTGTCCACGCACACCGCGGCCCGCGCCACCAGCTCCTCGGCCAGCCGCACGTCGTCCGCGGTGAACGGCCCCAGCCGGCGCGAGCGGAAGAACGTCGCCGCGCCCAGCGTCACCCCGCGGGCCTGCACCGGCGCGACCATCACCGACCGGAACCCGTACGCACGGATCACCGCGCCGCGTGCCGGGTCCTCGGTGACCCAGGCACTGGACGCCTGGTCCAGGGCCGTCTCCACCAGGGACTCGCCGGCCAGCAGACAGCGGGTGACGGGCGAGGCGGGGGAGCGCCGTACGGCCTCGCCGACCGCCAGCCCGGCCTCCGGGCAGCCCTCGTTGACCGACTGCTGGCCGCAGCGCCGCATCAGCAGACTGCTGTCGACCGGCCCGGGCACCGGTTCGTCGCCGCGGAGGACCGAGTCCAGCAGATCGACGGCGACGAAGTCGGCGAGCGCCGGCACGGCGACCTCGGCCAGCTCCTGGGCGGTGCGGGTGACGTCCAGCGTGCTGCCGATCCGGGCGCTGGCGTCGTTCAGCAGGGCCAGCCGCTCCTGCGCGCGCCAGCGCTCGGTGACGTCGATCACCATGTACCAGATGCCGATCCGCCGGCCCTGCGGATCCGTCAGCCCGAAGAAGGACGCCGAGTAGGCGCGTTCCTGGCTGGGGTCGGCGTAGGTGGGGCTGCGGAATTCGTAGTCCATCACCGGGGTGCCGGTGCGCAGGACCCGCAGCATCCGCTCGTGGAAGGCTTCCGCCTCCAGCGGCGGCAGGACCTGGTCCACCGTCCGCCCCAGCCGGCGTTCGAGGGGGATCAGCCGCTCCAGCACGTCGTTGACCCACACGTAGCGCAGCTCGGTGTCCAGCACGGCCATGCCGACCGGGGCGTGCGCCAGGAACGGTTCGAGCATCAGCTGGTTGACCCCGCCGCCCGGCGTCCGCCACTCCTCCAGGGCGAACACCGACCACCGCTCCCCGCCGGCGCCGTCGAGCACCGGTGTGACCTGGACGGCCAGCTGCAGATCGCGGCCGTCGCGGTGGCGCGCGGCCACCGAACCGCCCCAGCCGTCGCCGGTCCGGCACCACGCGGCGACGGCGGCCGCCCGCTCCTTGTCGCCGGGCAGCGCGAGCAGTTCCGCCGCGGGGTGGTGGAGGATCTCCTCGGCCCGGTAGCCGAGCAGCCGCTGCGCGGCCAGGGTCCAGGAGACGATCAGTCCCTGTGCGTCCAGTTCGGCCGTGGCCGCCTTTGCGAGGTCACCCGCCCGGCCGGAAGCGCCCGGCCGTGCCTTGTCGGAGCTCATGATCGCCAGTCCGTCGGCTCAAGGGAGCATCTCGGCCAGTCTAGGAGTTTTACCGACCGACAGCCGCTGCACTCGGTGACGGATCAGGGGGCCGGCGGCAGCCGCAGCTGCAGCATGGCCAGCAGGCGCTGGTCGGGGCGGCCGAGGTCGAGGCCGGTCAGCTCCTCGGCCCGCCGGATCCGGTAGCGGAGGGTGTTGGGGTGCACGTGCAGCTGGGCGGCGGCGGCCCGGACGTCGCCGAAGGCGTTCAGATAGGCGAGCACGGTCTCGGCCAGCTGACCCTGGTTGCGGCTGTCGTGCGCGACCAGCGCGGTCAGCCGCGGATCACGCATCTCCGGATGGCTGGCGAGCAGCGTCAGCACCTCGCTGACCAGCACCTCCGCCTGGATGTCCGGCAGCGCGGCGACCGTGGTGGCGACGCCCACGCTCACCATGGCGTCCAGGATCCGGTCCGCCTCCCGCCGCGACTCCGGGACCTCGCCGAGCGCCGGCACGATGCAGCCGACCGAGCCGCGCAACGACAGCCCCAGGTGGCGACGGACCGCGTCGGTGATCTCCTGACCCCAGCAGCGCAGGGTGCCGAGGTCGATGCTGCGCGGGAGCTGCGGCAGCAGCACATAGATCCGGGAGTCGGCCTGGGTGACCAGGGCGCTGCGGTGCCGGGCGGCGGTGTGCACCGAGACCAGATTGCCGACCTCGGCGCGGGCCAGTTCCGGCGGCGGGGCCTCGGTCCCGTAGGAGAAGCCCAGGACGGCCGCCGGGCGGGCGGCGTCGAGGCCCAGGTGGGAGGCGAGCGGCTGCGGCCCGGTGGTGCCCTCCAGCAGCCCGGCCGCCAGGGTGCGGGTCAGCGTGAGGTCCGCTGAGAGCTCCCGGCGGCGGCGCACGAGATGCTGTGCGGCCACCCGGGCCGCGCCCAGCAGCGCCTGGTCGCAGTGGTCGGTCAGCGGCGTCGAGCCCTCCTGCACCCAGATGGTGCCCAGCTGCCGCTCCCCGGACCGGATCGCCACCGCGAGCCGGGCGCGGATGCCCAGCTCCGGATGGCTGTCGATGCGGATCACCTCGTCGGAGGCGCGCAGCCGCTGGAAGACCCCCCACTTCCGGAGCCGGGCCAGATACGCCTCGGGGCCGTGCCAGCCCAGGATGGACAGCCGCCGCAGATCGTCGACCTCGTCGGAGTCGGTGGAGCGGGAGTACGCCAGCACGCGGTTCGCGGTGTCCTCGATACTGACGATGCCGCCGGTGAGGACGGCGGTGGTCTGGGCGAGCGAATACAGGTCGCCCTCCTCGTCGCCTGCTCCGGGCAGCCCCGGCGGCGAGCTCTCCAGGGCCGCCCGGGCCAGTGCGTCGATCTGCTCCCAGCGTGCCTCACTGCGGACGGACAGCAGCGCGATCCCGGCCTCGACGGCGGTCTCGCTGAGCGCCGCCGCCTGCCCCGGGGCGTCGAGCTTGACCGCGACCGCGGCCGCCCCGTCGCGCCCACCGGCCCGCAGCGCGGGGAACGCGGCGCGGCCGCGGGCGCCTATGGCGAGGATCAGCTCGCCGGGGCGGGCCAGCGGCGGATCCTCGGGGTCGAGCAGGGCGACGCTGCGGATCTCGACGTCCAGCCCGGCGGGCGCCGCCTGCAGCTCGACCAGCGGCTCGCCCAGCGACATCAGCAGCTGGCGCAGGCTGATGCCGGTTCGGGGTGGCGATGCCGCCGCGGCTGTGTCCATGATCGGCGCCTCTGCTGGGTCGGTTCGGCCCGGGCCGGACGGCGCAGGCCCTCTCATGGCGCATACGATCCCGGCCGCCAAGCAGCCGGTCGGCCAAAGTCGGGGCTGCTACGGCACGTATGAGCCACGCCAACAGTACTGCTGCTCCCCGCCGGGAGCTTCGCGGCCGCGGGGCGCCTGTCGGAAGGCCCAGCGCATCCGCGGTTCCACCGCGAACCGGAAGACCCGCCGCACGGGCGGGGTGCACAGCAGCGTGACCACCACGGCGGCGATCAGCGTCACCACGACGTGGCCCCACGGGGTACCGACCCAGGCCGCGTCGTACCAGTGCCACCAGCGCGAGCCCTTGGCCAGGAACCCGTGCAGCAGATAGCCGTAGAGGGTGCCGGCGCCCAGGGTGGTGCACCACATCCGGCGGCCCGGCACCCAGGCGAGGAAGCAGGCGGTCAGGACCAGCGAGCAGCCGAACGTGGCCAGCTGCATCAGCATGCCGCCCCACCACGGCGCCCCCAGCGTCCGGGCGCTGTCGGTGTGGTAGAACCACGCGTCGTTCATCCGCGGCACGGCCCAGTACGCGAACGCGGTCGCACCCAGCACCACGGGCACGGCCGCGATCCGCACCGCCCGGCGGCGCAGCCGGCGGAAGTGCTCGGGGGTGAGGCACAGGCCCAGCACGAAGAACGGCAGGAACTGCAGCACCCGTTGGAGATCGAGATCGCTGCCGATCTCCGGGGAGGCCGAGGCGAGCGCGGCGATCATCAGGGCCACCGGCACCGGCAGGCGGATGATCCGCCACAGCGGGGCGGTGAGCCGCCAGATGAACAGCGCCGGCAGGAACCAGGTGAGGAACCACGGATCCAGCAGGCCGACCGTGAGGTCCGGCTGATCGCCGGCCGCGTACCGGAACAGGGCGTAAGCCGTCCGGAATAGGACATAGGGGACGGCGATGCCGGTGACCAGTCGCTGCAGCTGGTCCGGGCGGAAAGTGAAACTCCGGGAAAAATAGCCGGAGATGACGATGAACGCCGGCATGTGGAAGGCGTAGAGAACGAGGTAGAGCGCGGCCGAGGTCCGGCTTCCGGCGTAGAACGGCTCCCAGGCGTGGCCGATCGCCACCCATACGATGGCCAGGTACTTGGCATTGTCGAAGTAGGCGTCGCGCCGGGTGTCGCCGGTGTTGTCCGCGGCCGGGGGCGTGCCCTGGGGCACGGCGGGGGCGGGGGCGCGCGCGGAAGCGGTGGTGGAGCGGCGGCGGAGCGGGGCCGCGGTCATGGATCGTTCCTCCCCTCGGTCGTCTACAGTGTTGTAGACCGTCCCGCACTGTAGGGGCCCGGGCAGGCACCGCGCATCCCGGTCCGCTCAGCCGGCCCGCGGGGGCCTTCCCGTCGGCCCGACGACGAAACCCCAGTAAAGTCACTCATCGCGCCAGGCGTGTCGTCCGGGTCGGCCAGGCCGATCCACCAGACCCGCCCCACGCGCCGAGGCGTGCCTGCGCCCACCGTCCACCCGTCCCGAGAAATGGATCCCATGAGCGCGATCAGCATCGGCCAAGCCGTCGTCCTCGGAGCCGTGGAGGGGGTGACGGAATTCCTCCCCGTCTCCTCCACCGGCCACCTCAAGATCACCGAGGGGCTGATGGGCATCCCCGTCGACGACAAGGCCGTCGTCGGCTTCTCCGCCGTCATCCAGGTCGGCGCGATCGCCGCCGCGCTCGTCTACTTCGGCAAGGACATCGTGCGCATCGTGGGCGCGTGGTTCCGCGGGCTGGCCAACAAGGAGGAGCGCTACCACCACGACTACAAGTTCGCCTGGTGGGTGATCTTCGCCACCCTCCCGATCGTCGTCGTCGGCCTGGCGGCCAAGCCCCTGATCGAGGGTCCGCTCGCCTCGCTGTGGGTGGTGGCCGGCTCACTGATCGTCGGCAGTGGCGTCATGTGGGCCGCCGACCAGATGGGCCGCCACAAGCGCGGTGAGGACGACACCTCCCTCAAGGACGCCATGTGGGTCGGCTGCTCGCAGATCCTCGCGCTGCTCTTCCCCGGCTTCTCCCGCTCGGGCGCGACCATGTCCACCGCGCTCATCCTCGACCTGGAGCGGGTCGCCGCCACCCGGCTGTCCTTCTTCCTTGGCATCCCGGCCCTCACCGGCGCGGGGATCTACGAACTCAAGGACGCCATCGGCTCCGGCGCCGCGATCGCCCCGCTGGCCGTCGGCACCGTCGTCTCCTTCGTCGTCGCCTACGCCTCGATCGCCTGGCTGCTGAAGTTCGTCGCCAAGCACTCCTTCAACTCCTTCGTCGTCTACCGCATCCTCATCGGCGCCCTCCTCTTCGGCCTGCTGGGCATGGGCATCCTCAACTGACCCCGCCGCGGCCGCCGCGCCGGACCGGGATCCGGTCCCGCTGGTGATATGGGTGCAACACCAGCAAACCCGCCCGTAGCGGGCGCAGCGCCCTGGAGGTGGCCGCCATGAACCGGGACCGCTCGGACGACGCGGGCCGGGACGCCGAGGACACCCGCCTACGGGCCCGGCTGCGCACCACGGAGGAAGCCGCCGAGCGCATCGGCACCACCCTCGACGCCCGGACGACCTGCACCGAGCTGTCCCGTTTCCTGTGCCAGCACATCGGCGACGCCGCCGCGGTGGAACTCCTCCCCGAGGACGCCACCGCGGCCCACCGGCCCGCCGAGGCCCCCGCGCTCCGCCGGGTGGCCTCGGCCGGCCTGGTCAAGGTGCTCGAAGCCCGCTTCCCCGGCGACGCCCCGGAAGGCCCCGCGAGCCCCGAAAGCCCCGAGGGCGCTGCGAGTCCCGCGAGCCCCGAAGGCCCGGAAGGCGGCTCCCCCCTCCTGCGCGCCCTGGCCGAGGACCGCCCCGTCACCGCCCGGGCCGTCCTCTCCGGCGGGATGTCCGCCCAGGCCCTCGCGGTGCCGCTGTCCACCCAGGGCCGCGGCCACGGCGTACTGCTCGTCCTCCGCGCCGGCGGCAGCTTCACCGAGGACGAGACCGCCACCGTCCTGCACGCGGCCCGCCTGGCGGCCGCCCATCTCGCCCACGCCCGTCGGCACTCCTCGGTGCAGCGCACCGCGATGGACCTCCAACGGGCGCTGCTTGCCGAACCGGGCCGCCCGCACCCCAACCTCGAACTCGCCACCCGCTACCTCCCCTCCGGCAGCAGCGCACTGGTCGGCGGCGACTGGTTCGAAACCGTCCGGTTGCACTACGGGCGCACCCTGCTCGTGATGGGCGACGTCATGGGCCACGGACTCGACGCCGCGGTCGACATGAACGCCTACCGCTCCAGCCTCCGCTACGTCGCCTCGACCGACCTGCCGCCCCACCGCGTCCTTCGTCAGCTCGACACCGCGGTGGCCGAGGACGAGTCCCGCCGCCCGGCGACCTGCCTGCTCGCCCGGGTGGACCCGGCCCGCAGCATCGCCGCGTTCGCCAGCGCCGGCCACCTCTCCCCGGTGGTCTTCGGCGGCGACGGCACCGCCGACCTCCTCCAGGTCCCCGTCGGCCCGCCCCTGGGCACCGGCGCCGGCGGCTACGAACAGATCACCCGCACCCTCACCCCCGACGACACCCTGCTGATGTTCACCGACGGCCTGGTCGAACGCCGCGGCGAGGACATCGACACCTCGCTCTCCCGGCTCTCCCGCCTCCACCTCCCCGCCGGAGCCGACGTCGAGCAGGTCCTCGACGAGGTCCTCGACCACCTCGACGGCCTGCACGCCGAGGACGACGTCGCCGTCCTCGCCGCCCGGATCCGCCGCCACCCGGAACCCCCGGCCCCGGAGGAACCCGCCGAGCCCTGACGAGCCGTCAGGGCGATCTGTCAGGCCGGTCTGTCAGGACGATGCGCCAGGCCGGTCTGGCAGGGCTATGTGTCAGGACGATGCGCCGGGAGTCGATCCGGCCGCCGAGCAGCCTGCGATTGCTTCCCTCTGTGAGACCCCGGCGGCGTACCGCACAGCGGCATGGAGGAAGATGCCCAGGTGGCACAGCACGCGGACACGGGGGAAGTTGTGAGACCGAAGACCAGGAGCAGGGGTGGGAGCGGGAGCACGGGTATAGCGCTCTCGGTGGCCGTACTGCCCTTCCTCGCCCTGGCGGTGCTTCTCGGGCGCACGGACGCCAGCAGCGCCTCCGGGGTGCGGAACGAGGGCCCGGCCTATCCGGGGCCGCACCCCACCATGATCGGCTACCTGCACGAGGAAGAGGGCAAGGACGACTGGATGGTGCTGGTCCCCGCCACGGACAAGCGGTGACCACGCCGTCCCGGACGTAGCGCGACGAACGGGCCGTCCCGGTCCCACGCCTAACTGGGCGCGGCGCATTGCCCGTTGGGGCGGCGAACGGCCCGCCCCCGGGGTGGCGCGGGTGGCCTACGATCGCCCGATGCCCCCCGGGAGGTGACGGGCTCGGTCCCGGGGCGGGCCGGGTGGCCGGCGGTCCGTCCAGGCCAGGCGCCCCCCTCGCCCCCTACGACCTCACGCACCGGGCGGCCCGGCTCGACTCCGTATCCGCCCGCACACCACCTGACCGAAGCGGCCCTCCCCGGGGGGTGTCCCCAGGTCAGCGGTCGGATCGGTACGATCTTCAGCCGTTGCCGTCGCGCGCCGCGCCGGCACCGTCCGACGTCTCACGGGGGATCGCACATGTTCGGAATCGTCAGGCCCTGCAGCCATCGCCTGTCCCAAGGGCTCAAGGCCGAATGGATGGCTCACCTCTGCGGTCTGTGCCTCGCGCTGCGCGGCGACCACGGCCAGTTCGCCCGGGTCGTCACCAACTACGACGGGCTGATCGTCTCCGTCCTGACGGACGCGCAGGCCGGACGCACGGAGGCCGGCCGGCGCACCGCCGGGCCCTGCCCGCTCCGCGGCATGCGCACCGCCTCGGTGGCGCAGGGCGAGGGCGCACGGCTCGCCGCCTCGGTGTCCCTCGTGCTCGCCTCGGCGAAGATACGCGACCACGTCGCCGACCGGAACGGTCTGCTGCGCCGCCGCCCGGTGGCCGCCGCCGCGCGCCGGGTCGCCGCCGGCTGGGACCGGGCCGGAGCCCGCACCGGCGCCACCCTCGGCTTCGACACCTCCGTGCTCGTTGACGCGGTCGACCGCCAGCCGGCCATCGAGCAACTGGCCGGACCGGGCACGCCGTTGACGGTCATCACCGAACCGACCGAGACCGCGACCGCCGCCGCCTTCGCCCACACCGCCGTACTCGCCGGCCGACCCGGAAACGCCGCGCCACTGGCGGAGGCCGGCCGGCTCTTCGGGCGGCTGGCGCACCTTCTCGACGCCGTGGAGGACCGGGCCGCGGACGCCGCCGAGGGCGCCTGGAACCCGCTCACCGCGACCGGCGCGAGCACCGCCGACGCCCGCCGGCTCTGCGACGACGCGCTGCACGGCATCCGCCTCGCCCTGCGTGACGTGGAGTTCACCGATTCCGCCCTGGTGCACGTGCTGCTGGTGCACGAACTGCGGCGGTCGGTGGACCGCGCCTTCGGCACCGCGGCCTGCTCCCACCAGGGGCATGCCTCCCACCCGCATCAGGGCGGACCCGGCCAGCAGACTCCGTACGGCCAGCCGCCGCAGTACGGCCAGCCGCCGCAGTACGGCCAGCCGCCGCAGTACGGTGGTCAGCCTCCGCAATACGGTCAGGCGCCGGCCGGGGGGCCGTACGCCCAGGGGCCGTATCTGAACGCCCCGCAGAACCCTTATGCGCAGGATCCTTACGGGCAGAACCCTTACGCGGGGGGATCGGTGCCGCCCGGCGGTCATGGCGGCGGCTACGGCGGAGGGCACGGTGGCGGCGGCAACGGCGGGGACGGCGGTGGCCTGCCGCACTTCCCGCACCAGCCGAAGAAGCCCCGGGGTTTCTTCGCGGGCTGCGCGGTGGCCATCGGGCTGTGCTGCACCTGCAAGGTGTGCTGCGCGGAGGAGTACGAGGGTGCCTGGTCACGCAAGAAGCGCGAGGGATGCTGCCAGGACTGCGATTGCTGCGACAGCTGTGATCCCTGTAGCGGATGCGACTGCTGTGATCCCTGCAGCGGATGCGACTGCTGTGACTGCTGCAGCTGCTGCGACTGCGGCTGACGTGCCGGCGACGGGAGCGCCGCCCGCCGAGTAGCACGTCACAAGGCTCACTTGCATGGCTGACGAGCATGACTGACGGACGAGCATGAGCGACCGACGAGCATGAGTGACCGACGGGCACGCTGACCGCCGTATCTGACCGCCGTATCTGACTGACGTGGCCGACCGGCGAAATTTTTTCGGCGACGAGCTCAGTGACGAACTCAGTGACGAACTCAGCGACGAACTCAGCGACGAAGCTCAATGACGAGGCTCAGTGACCAGGCTCAGCGACGAGCGGGGCGGTCACGGCATCATGCCGTGACCGCCCCGCCGTGTGGCTCGGGTCAGGCGCCCGGCGGCACCCGCGACGGGCGGCCGGAGCCGCGGGTGACGGAATAGCCGGCGATGCCCCCGAGGGCCGCGAGCAGGCCGCCGGCCGCGGTCCACAGCCAGCGGTCCGACCACCAGCCGGAGGACCAGCCGCCGTCCGGCTCCGCCATGGCCGCCGGCCGCGGCGACGGCGTCGCCCCGTCGGACTGCGGCGTGGCCGAACCGGCACCGGGCACCAGGGGAGCGGCGAGCGTGCCGTCCACCGCCTGGGCGCCGCCCTGGTCGGCCGTGCCCGCCTCGACCTTGGCATGGACCGGTAGCCCCAGGTCCTCTTGCGGAAGATCGACGACCGTCAGTCGCACGTAATAGCTGCCGGGCAGCGGATCGTTGGCCCACGGCTCCGCCCAGGCGCGTACCGTGCGCAACGTGCAGGTCAGCTCGACGGAACCGGCGCCCTGGGCCGCGGCCTCGGTCGGAGCGCCGTGTTTGCACGGCTGCCGCCGGCGCAGTCCGTCGTAGACGTCCAGTTGCCAGGTGGCCGCACCGTGCCGGGCGGCGGCCGGCAGCGTCACCGTCGCGGTGACCGTGGCGCGCTGTCCCGCGTCGACCGGCAGCACCCAGTAGAGGTAGTCACCGGTGGACGCGTCGGCCGTCGCGGGCTGACCGGGCTTGATGGCGGTCGCCGTACGGAACGAGGTCCCGGCCTCGGTCGGCGCCGCCTCCGTGCTCGCGCTCGGACTCGGCGTCGCGGTGTCGGCGGCCGCGGGCCCCGCCACACCGAGCAGACCCGCCCCGGCCAGCGCGGCGGTCATCAGCATCCTACGTACGGTGCGCATCAGTTGGTCCTCCAGACGGAGACGCGCCAACGGGAGATCCAGCCCCAGACCAGACCGGCCACCAGCCCGGTGAGGGCCAGGGTGATCAGCAGCCACCAGCCGTGGCCGAGCCCGAGGAACGCCGCGTCGGAGGCGTCGCTCGGACCGTCCACCACGTCGATGGCCAGCTCGACCGGCATACCGGGCTCGGTCTTGACCGAAGGCGGTGCCGAGAAGGAGTTGCTGACCTGAAGGCAGACCGTCTTCGCCGGCGGCTCGTCCGCGCCGTCCGGGGCATCGGCCGGCGGCTCGGGGTAGCGCAGACCGGACGAGATCACATCCGTCCGCCCGTCACCCGCCTCCGCGCCGCGCACCAGCTCCCGCCCGTGCTCCGTCGAGGCCCGCAGGAGCACGCCGTAGTCGTTGTTGACGGCACGGTCGGCGGCGACGCTCACCGAGGCCCGCAGCTCCTGCCCGGGCCGGACGTCGACCTGGTACCAGCGGTGCTCGGCGAACTTCTCGCGGTCGCTGTAGAGCCCCGGCTTCAGCTTCGGCGCGCCGGCGCAGCTCTGCGCGCCCTGGGTGGCCACCGGCGTGACGACCGGATCGGCCGTCCGCTCCACCAACTGGTGTACGCGGTCGCGGAGTTGCTTGGTGTGCTGCACCGAGGTGTACGTCCCGCCGGTCGCCTCGGCGATACAGCTCAGCTGCTTACGGGTCTTGGCGTCCGGCAGCAGACCGAGCGTGTCGACGGTGAGGTGGATGCCCTGCGCGGCGATGTCCCGGGCCACCTGGCACGGGTCGAGCGGGGCGCAGGTGTCCTCGCCGTCGGTGATCAGCACGATCCGCCGGGACCCCTCGCCGCCCTTGAGGTCGTGCGCCGCGCCCAGCAGGGCGGGTCCGATGGGCGTCCAGCCGGTCGGGCTGAGCGTCGCCACCGCGGTCTTCGCCTCGGTGCGGTCCAGCGGCCCCACGGGGTAGAGCTGACGGGTGTCCTTGCAGCCGGTCTTCCGGTCCTCGCCGCGGTAGTCGGCGCCGAGCGTCCGTATGCCGAGCTGGACGCCGTCCGGTACGGCGTCCAGCACCTCGTTGAACGCCTGCTTCGCGGCGGACATCCGGCTCTGACCGTCGATGTCGCGGGCCCGCATCGAGCCGCTGACGTCGAGGGTCAGCTCCACCTTGGGAGCGGTCTTCGCATCCGGTTCCCCGGCGCTGGCGGGCGTGGGCAGGAGGGCGACGGCCATCGCGGCCAACAGCCCGCACACCCCGGCCGCCAGCCGTTTTCTTGTGATCATCGCTGGATCGTATGGAGAAATCCGCCCCACACCAAAACGACCGCGGGGGCTGACTGCGGGGGGAGTTGGCCCCCGGGGGATGGGATGACCACGTGCCACCGGGGGTCACTCGGGGAGCGCCGGGGACTTGCCCGCTGGTGGCCCGCTGGGGGCGCGCTGGGGCCTGCTGAGGGCGCGCTGGAGGCCGCCGGCGTTCGGCCCGTCCGCTGCGGGCGCCGTCGCTCGCGGCGCGGTCCGGCGCATGCGCCGCGGTCCGGCGCCCGCGCCGCTTCGCCGCGGACGGTTTGGTGTCTGTGCTGCTTTGGCGCGGCGGGTCTCGTGTTCGTGCTGCTTTGCCGCGGTGGGTCTGGTGCCGTGTTGCTTTGCCGCGGACTGTCTGGTGTCCGTGGCGCTTCGCCTCGGACGGCCCGGCGCCCGTGCGTCCGCGCCGCCAACGGTCTGGCCTCCGCGCGGCCTCGTGCCGATGGCTCTCTGCCTGTGCCGTCTCGCTCTGGAGGCCGGCCGTCTGTCCGCCTCACACCGGCGGCTCGTCGTGTGTGTCGCCTCGTCCCGGATGGCCCGCCGCCCACGCCGTCGCGCCGTGCCCTGCCGCCTCCCGCCCTGCGCCCCTGCCGGTGCGGCGCGTTGGCGCTGACGCGTGCCGATTGCCGTGCCGATTCTCGTGCTGCCTCGCCGCCGGCGGCCCGTCGTCGTGCCGCATCACTGTCGACGGCTCGCTGCTTGTGCGCCTCATGTCGACGGCTCGCCCTCTGTGTGCCTCGTGCTGGCGGCTCGTCGTCCGTGTCGCTCGCGCCGACGGCTCGTCGTCCGTGTCGCCTCGTCCCGGATGGCCCGCCGTTCGAGCGTCTCGCCGCAGGGCTCGCCGACTCCTGGCCCGCGCCCGTTTCGGTGCCGTGTGTAGGCGCGGCCGTGCCATGCCGATTGCCGTACCGCCTCGCTGCCAACGGCTCGCCCTCTGTGTGCCTCGTGCTGGCGGCTCCCCGTCCGTGTCGCCTCGCGCTGACGGCCCGCCGTGCGCGTCGCCTCGCCACCGTCGGCCCCCCGGCCCTCCGCCCCCTGTCGTCTCGCTCCCGTCGCTCCGTCGCCCCGTCGCCCCGTCACCCGTTGCCCGTGCACTCTCGCTCCCCGCGGCCCATCGCCGTGCACTCTCGCTGTCGACGGGGCGTCATCGAGGTGGCTTCCCGCCCATGTCGCCTCGCTGTGGTCCCGCCGCCTCCCGGCCAACGCCCGCTTCAGTGCGGCGCGTCGACCCCTCGCACCATGCCGATCCCTCGCACCATGCCGATCCCTCGCGCCGTGCCGGTCCCTAGTGCCGTGCCAATCGCTCGCGCCGTGCCGACCGCTCGCGCCATGCCGATACAGCCAGCGCGTCAGCCCTCGCGTCGTGCGCCGGTTCAGGTCAGCGCGTCGGCCATTCGCCCCACTGCCTCGGTGAGTACCTCGGGGGAGGTCGCCAGATTGAGCCGTACATGGCCGGCTCCGCCGGTGCCGAAGTCCGGGCCAGGACTGAGGGCGACCCTGCCGTGCTCCAGGAAGAACGCGGCGGGATTGTCACCGAGGCCGAGCGGACGGCAGTCGAGCCACGCGAGGAAGGTGCCCGCGGCCGGACGGTAGCGGACCGCCGGCAGCCTCTCGGCCAGCAACCGGGCGAGCAGTTGGCGGTTCTCGTCGAGCCCGGCGCGCAGCGCATCGAGCCAGCCGCCGCCGTCCCGCAGCGCAGCCGTGTGGGCGAGGATGCCGACGTGGCTCGGGCCGTGGCTGACCTCCTCCGGCATCCGCGCCAGATCCCCTGCGGCAGCGGGACCGGCGATGGCCAGCGCTGCCTTGAGCCCCGCGAGGTTCCACGCCTTGGACGCCGACATGAGCGAGAAGCCGCCCTCCGCGCCCGGCACGCTCAAGTACGGAACGAAAGCGGCGTCCAGCGCCACCACCGGTGCGTGAATCTCATCCGCGACGACCCGTACGCCGTACTCGTTTGCCAGCGCCGCCACCGCAGCCAGTTCCTCCGCGCTGTGCACCGTGCCGGTCGGGTTGTGCGGGCTGCACAGCAGGTACGCGCCCCGGCCACGGCCGGCCATGCCATCCCGGAACGCCGCTTCCAGCGCATCGAAGTCGATCCGCCGACCGGCACTCAGCGGGGCCTCCACGATCCGCCGGTCCATATGCGTGACGAACTGGTAGAACGGCGGATACACGGGGCAGTTGACGACCACCGGGTCGCCCGGCCGGGTAGCCAGCTTCAGCACCTCGACGATGCCCAGCATCACATCGGGCACGATCGCCGTGCGCTCCACGGCGAGGTCGTGCCAGCCCCACCGCTCGCGGGCGAAGCCGGCCAGCGCCTGGGCGTACGCCGTCCCGGCCGGATAGCCGGTGTCGCCGAGCGCGACCGCGTCCGCGATCGCCCGGGCCACCGGTGCGGCCAGCGGTACGTCCATCTCGGCCACCCACAACGGCAGCACATCGGCGGGATACGTACGCCACTTCATGCTCGTCCGCCGCCGCAGCATGTCGAGGGAGAGCGCACGCAGCGGGTTCGCGTCGGCGGGAACGTCGGACGGCCTGGGCTCCATGGGGCAACGATAGGCGCGTCGGCGCGTTCAGGAGGCGGTGAGGACCAGTGCGGCCTGGTCGTCGTCGGTGGCATCGCCGGCGAAGGCCGTCACCGCCGCGGTGACGGACTCCAGCAGCGCGGCGGCAGAGGGAGCCGGGCCGCGCACCGCTACCAGCGCATCGGCCAGGCGCTGTTCCTCGAAGAACTCGCCGTCGGTGTCACGGGCCTCGGTGATGCCGTCGGTGACCAGCACCAGGCTGTCGCCCGGGAACAGGGCCACCTGGTGCGGGGAACCGTCGACGCCGGGCGCGATACCCAGCAACTGCCCCGGCTGGGCCAGTTGTTCCACCGTGCCGTCGGCCCGGCGTATGAGGGGCGGCACATGACCGGCGCGCATCATGTCCAGGACGAGCCGTCCACCCTCGCGCCGCAGTTCGCCGTATATCAGCGATACGAAGGTGTCCTCGCTGGTGCCCTCGATGAGCGCGTCGTTGATGGCCGCGACGACGGCCGCCGGGTCGTGCAGAAGGCGCGCGGCGGCCCGCGCCGTGTGGCGGACCATGCCGGTCGTGGTGGCCGCCGCCGCACCGCGCCCGCAGACGTCGCCGATCATCAGCCCCCAGCGGTCGTCGGGCAGCGGGAAGACGTCGTAGAAGTCACCACCGACATCGAGCCCTTCGCCGGCGGGGTGGTACGACGCCGCCAGCTCGGCGCCCGGCACGGTTGGTAGCTCGGGCGGCAGCAGACCGGCCTGCAGCTCACGGGCCAGCCGGACCCGGTCGGTGAACTGGTGGGCGTTGTCGGCACTCGATGCGGCCCGCCGCGCCAGTTCCTCAGCCAGCGCGATCACATGCCTGTCCAGCTCCCGGTCCGTTGCCAGCAGGGTCAGCACCCCGAACGTGCGGCCACGGGTCGCCAACGGGACACACACATAGCCGGTGACGGTCGACCGCCCGGGAGGCGTGCCGAGGCGGAAGCTGCCGTCGAGGCCGGAGCTGCCGTCGGGCCGGGCGCGGCTCGCGGTGCCGTCGTGCTCATGACTGCCCTTGGGGCCGGTGACACGGCTCTCGGAACCGACGACACGGCTCTCGGGGCCGGCGGCACGGAGTCGGCCCGTCTCGGTGGTGCCGGAGGCCAGCGCCCGGGCCACCGCGGCGTCGATCTCGTCGCTCAGCCCGGGGGCGGGCAGCAGGCTCTCGCCGGCCAGGCCGTCCGAGGCCACCGCGATCCGGTGGGTGTGGCCGTCCTCCACCACGTGCACGGTGCACAGCGGTGCCAGCGAGGGCACAGTCAGCCGGGCCAGACACTGCAGGCAGTCGAAGTAGTGCGGTTCGCGGGTGATGGCGGTGCTGGCGTCCAGCACGAACGCGAGGTCCTCCCGGGCCTCCTTCTCCCGCTCCTGGGCGGCCTCGCCGGCCTCCAGCGCACGGCGGCGCTCGATCGCCAGGGCCGCGATCCGGGCGAACGCCCCGCTGAGTGCCACGTCCTTGTCGTCCGGCGCCCTCGGGGTCCGGTGGTACATCGCGAAGGTGCCCAGCAACTGCCCGTCCACACCCATGATCGGGGTGGACCAGCAGGCCGCCACCCCGGCCTGCTGCGCCAGCTCCTGATAGCCGTCCCACCGCGGGTCGGTGGCGATGTCCGTGACGATCACCGGAGCACGCAGATACGCGGCGGTGCCGCAGGAGCCCGTGTCCGGGCCGATGGCGACCCCGTCGATCGCCTCGTTGTAGAAGGCGGGCAGGCTGGGCCCGGCCCCGTGCCGCAGATGCGCCCCGTCGGGATCGGCGAGCAGCACCGAGACGATCAGGTCAGGGGAGAACTCCTCGATCGCCCGGGCCATCCCGGTCAGGATCTCGCCGAGCGGTGCGTCGCGCGCGATCTGCTCCAGCAGCACCCGCTGCTCGGCGGCGAGGACCTGGGTGTGGTGATACGCGGTGATGTCCACCGCGATCACGACCACGCCGTCGACCTCGCCGTCCGCGTCCCGCCGCGGCTCGTAGGTGAAGTCGAAATACCCCTCCCGTTCCGCTCTCGGCGCGCCGAGCACCAGCCGGGCTCCGCGGGCACGGTAGGCGGTGCCGGTCCGGTACACCTCATCGAGCCGGTCCAGTACGCCCTGCGGGCCGAGCTCCGGCAGCAGCTCACCGATCGGTACCCCGGTCTGCCCGCGGTCGCCGCCGACCGCTTCCAGGAACGCCGGATTCGCCGCCTCGAGCCGGTGCCGCGGCCCGCTCAGCGCAGCAAAGATCACCGGAGCCTGGTCGAAGAGGTCCTCGTACTCCGTGCTCCGCCTGTTCAAGGAACTGATCCGTTCGGTGATCGAGCCGAGTCGATCCGTGGACATGGAAGGCTGCCCTCTCGTGCGTTCGCCGACCGCGTCGTCGCGCCCTCCCTTCACTGTGACATATCGGACATATGCCCATCGGCTCCGATCAGCGAGCCGGCTCCGCTGTCCGGCGTCGTCCGGTGGGTCCACCTGCTGGAATCCCCCGGCGGCACGCCGGGCGCCGCCACGCCGCGGGCCATCGGGTTCCGTACGCTGACCTGGCCGTCTCGCCGATGGCTGGACGCTTTCGCGGCACGACAGGAGCGCACGATGCCCCCCTCCGCCCCCGCGGCCTCTTCCACCCCGTCCGGACCGCGGCATCGCCTGCGGGCATGGCTGCTGGAGGGGCTGACCGATATGGCCAAGCGCCATCCCGGTCCGCACGCCGGCCCGCAGAATGCTCACCAGGGACAGCGGTGGTGGCGGGTGATGTGCCTGACGGGTGTCGACTACTTCTCCACCCTCGGCTACCAGCCGGGCATCGCCGCTCTCGCGGCCGGGCTGCTGTCGCCCGTGGCCACCCTCGTCCTGGTCCTGGTGACGCTGGCCGGGGCACTGCCGGTGTACCGCAGGGTCGCGAAGGAGAGCCCACACGGCCAGGGGTCGATCGCGATGCTGGAGCGGCTGCTGTCCTTCTGGAAGGGCAAGCTGTTCGTCCTCACCCTGCTCGGCTTCGCCGCCACCGACTTCCTGATCACCATCACCCTCTCCGCGGCCGACGCCGCCACCCACCTGGTGGAGAACCCGCACCTCACCAGCGCGCTGCACGGTGAGCAGGTGCTCATCACGCTCATCCTGGTCGCCCTGCTCGGCGCGGTCTTCCTCAAGGGCTTCCTGGAGGCGATCGGCGTCGCGATCGTCCTGGTCGGGATCTACCTCGGGCTCAATGCGGTGGTCGTCGTGGTCGGCCTGTGGCACGTCCTGTCCGCGCCGCACGTCGTCACCGACTGGACCCAGGGGCTCACCACCGAGCACGGCAACGGCCTGGCGATGGTCGGCGTGGCCCTGCTCGTCTTCCCGAAGCTGGCCCTGGGCCTTTCCGGCTTCGAGACCGGCGTGGCGGTGATGCCGCATATCGAAGGCGACGCCGGCGACACCGAGGAGCGCCCTACGGGGCGGATCCGCGGCGCGAAGAAGCTGCTCACCACCGCCGCCGTGATCATGAGCGTCTTCCTGATCATCACCAGCTTCGTCACCACCCTGCTGATCCCCGAGCCCGCCTTCAAACCCGGCGGCCCGGCCAACGGGCGCGCCCTGGCCTACCTCGCCCACCAGTACCTGGGCTCCGCCTTCGGCACTGTCTACGACATCTCCACCATCGCCATCCTCTGGTTCGCCGGCGCCTCGGCCATGGCCGGCCTGCTGAACCTCATGCCCCAGTACCTGCCGCGCTACGGCATGGCACCCCATTGGGCACGGGCCGTGCGCCCGATGGTGCTGGTCTTCATCGCTGTCGCCTTCCTGGTGACCTGGATCTTCGACGCCAACGTGGACGCCCAGGGCGGCGCCTACGCCACGGGTGTGCTGGTGCTCATCAGCTCCGCGGCGATCGCGGTGACCATCGCCGCCCGGCGGAGCGGGGAGCGCGGCTGGACCGTCGGCTTCGCCGTGATCGCGGCGGTGTTCCTCTACACGACGGTGGCGAATGTGATCGAACGGCCCGACGGGGTGAAGATCGGCGCTTGTTTCATCGCCGGGATCATCCTGCTGTCGCTTCTCTCCCGGCTTGCCCGGGCCTTCGAGCTGCGGGTGACCAGCGTCGTGCTCGACGGCATGTCCGAGCGGTTCATCCGCGACGTCGCCCACCGCGAGATCCGGTTCATCGCGAACGAGCCCGATCAGCGCGACGTGGCCGAATACCGCGACAAGCTCCAGCAGATCCGCACCGACAATGACCTTCCGGCCGAGGACGACTTCATCTTCGTCGAGGTAACCGTCCGCGACCCGTCCGAGTTCGAGAGCGAGCTGCGCGTGCACGGCGAGGTCCTCCACAACCGCTATCGCGTACTCGCCCTCGAAAGCTCCACCATTTCCAACGCACTGGCCGCGCTGCTGCTGCACGTGCGCGACGAGACGGGCAAGCGCCCGCACATCTACTTCGAGTGGACCGAAGGCAATCCCTTCGCCCAGTTCCTCCGTTTCTTCCTCTTCGGCCAGGGCGAAGTCGCCCCCGTCACCCGCGAGGTCCTCCGCGAGGCCGAACCCGACCGTTCCCATCGCCCCCGTGTCCATGTCGGCTGACCTCAGAGGGTGAACGGCTGGACGGACTGGGCATGGCGGAAGACGTTGCGCGGGTCCCAGTACTCCTTGACCTCTTGCAGACGTGTGTAGTTGTCGCCGTAGTACAGACGGTGTGAGGCTTCGCCGGAGGTGTTCCACTCGGGATCGTCGAGATCGGTGTCCGGGTAATTGATGTAGCAGCCGTCGGTCACCGGTGCCGGCTGATCGTCCGCCGGGGTGCCGTCGGGCGCCAGCACCGGAACGCCGCCGGTGTCCGCGTAGACATCGCGGTAGAACTCGCGGATCCAACGAAGATGTGGCGCCGCGATCGAGGGGTCGGCATCGGCATCGTGCTGGTCGGCGACGCCGTCCTTGTTGACGTCCCGCTTCCAGCTCCAGTACGTCTGGTACTGCAGTTTCAGCACCGAACTGCGCTGGTAGACCGCCGTGTCGGCGCTGTCGGGCAGGTTGATGGCGCCGCCGTAGGAGTCGACCTGGAGCAGCGCCTGCGGGTTGTCGTAGTCCGCACGGGTCAGATGGTTGAAGACGGCGTCGAGCTGGTGCTCGGTGAAGCCCCGCGTCATATACGCCGACTTGTATTTGCCGCACTGGTTGTCACCGGAGCCGTTGAGCGTCTGGGTGGCCGTCAGCCAGGGCAGCCGGGTCGGCACGTGCAGTCCGCCCATGGGCGCGTGTTCGCCCATCCGTCGGTCCAGTGGCGTCGGGTCGACGCCCAGGTCCTGGGTGATCCAATCCAGGAAGGCGTTGAGCCGCTGCACGCTGTCCGGCCTGGTGGCATCGAGCTGGGTGATCAGGCCGATCTTGCCGTTGGCGCGGTGGTTCAACTTCAGCAAGGTGAACATGTCGGTGTAGTCGCCGCGAAGCGATTCCGGGAGCCGCGGGGTGTTCTCGTACTCGAAGAACAGCCCGTAGTTGCGCACCAGGGACTTGAAGCGCTCCGGCTGGCATTTGAGCTTCTCCCAGGGCCAGGCGATGGCATGGAGCAGTACCTGCCCCGGGGGCTTGGGCAGCCCCTTGAACCAGTACCGCGTGACCACGCCGAAGTTGCCGCCGCCTCCGCCGGTGTGCGCCCACCACAGGTCCCGCAGCTCAGGCTCCGGGGAGTCGCGGCGCGCGACCACCACCTCGGCGTGCTGACCGTCGCGGACGACGACGACCTCGACCGCGTAGAGATAGTCCACCGTGAGCCCGTGCTGCCGGGACAGCAGCCCGTACCCGCCTCCCGAGACATGGCCGCCGGCGCCGACGGAGTAGCACGACCCGCCGGGCAGCGCCACGCCGAACGGCGCGTAGAGGTGCGTGGCGACATGCCAGTTGGTGGCACCGGACTCGACGCAGTACGCGCCCATCTCCTGGTCCAGATAGGCCCGGTCCATCTGCCCGAGGTCGAGGATGACACCTACGTCCTCACCGCAGACGAAGTTCTCGTAGCAGTGGCCTCCCGAACGGACCGTGATGCGGCGGCTGAGGCTCTCGTCGGAGCGGTGATCCGCCAGGTATTTGTTGAGTGCGGCGACGGCCTCGCCGGTCGAGCCGATCACGGATACATAGTCAGGTGTCGCGATGAAGCGCTGGTTGAATCCCCTTCTCAACGCCTCGTAGCGCGCGTCCCCGGGAACTACTTCGGTACCGCTCTCGGTGCCGGCGCTGATCTGATACGCGGCCATGATGTCCTCCCTACGACGATGGTTCGATGCCGGGGTTTGACGGCTGTGAGCATCGACGCGATATCGCGTAGGAAACTCTGCGTAGCCATCACCCTTCGCTTGATTACTATCCGTGATCGCTGGGTGGCTGTGAATGCCCGGAAGGTGTGCGTCCGGCGGCGTCATGTTGACGCTCGGCTGCCGACGTCCGGCCGACCCGCTTCGGCCTGGGGCGACCGGGAGCTCCGCCCCTGCGCCGGCCCTAGCCTGGAAGAGTGGACGGTGACCTGGTCACGGTGTTCCTGTGCGGGGATGTGATGCTCGGTCGCGGCGTCGACCAGATCCTCCCGTATCCGGGCGACCCCGCGCTGCGCGAGGGCTATCTGGACGATGCCCGCGCCTACGTCGAACTCGCCGAGGTGGCGAACGGCCCGATCCCCCGTCCGGTCGGATTCGCCTGGCCGTGGGGAGAGGCGCTACCCGTGCTCGACGAGGCCGCCCCCGCGGCACGGGTGATCAATCTGGAAACCAGCGTCACGCGCAGCGGCACTTTCGCTTCCGGCAAGGAAGTCCACTACCGGATGAACCCCGGCAATCTCCCGTGCTTGACCCTCGCACGCCCCGACGTCTGCGTTCTGGCCAACAACCACGTCCTGGACTTCGGTCGCAACGGCCTGGCGGAGACGCTCGACGTCCTGGCCGGGGCGGGGCTGCGGACGGCGGGCGCCGGAGTGGACGCCGACACGGCGCGGCGTCCGGCGATCGTCCCCCTCCACGGCGACCATCACCTCCTGGTCTTCTCGTTCGGCCTGCCGACCAGCGGCATTCCCTTCTCCTGGGCAGCGACTGAGGACCGGAGCGGAGTGGCGTTCCTGTCCGAACCGTCGGAAACCGCGGCAAACGGCCTGGCCGCACGGGTGCGGCAGCTCAAACGGCCGGGCGACCTCGCCATCGCCTCGATCCACTGGGGCCCCAACTGGGGCTACGGCGTCTCCCGCAGCGAGGCCGCCTTCGCGCGGCTGCTCCTCGACGGCGGCGTCGACGTCGTCCACGGACACTCCTCGCACCATCCGCGCAGCCTGGAGAACCATCACGGGAAGCTGGTGATCCATGGGTGCGGCGACTTCATCGACGACTACGAGGGCATCACGGGCTACGAGCAATACCGGGACGACCTGCGCCTGCTCTTCCTCGTCTCGTTGGAGCAGCCGACAGGAAGGCTCCACGAGGTGCGCATCGTCCCCCTCCAGGCCCACAGGATGCGCCTGCAGCACCCCTCCGCCCGGGACTGCCACTGGCTGCAACGGCTCCTGGACCGCATCAGCACGGGCTTCCACCCCTGCACCACCACGGAGGGGGACGGTCACACGCTCACCCTCCGACCGCTGTGACACCACCGGGGCGGAGGTGCGAGGGCTTCAAATGTGCAATGTCAGTGGGGGATGGGTCCCGTTCAGATAGTGGTCGCCGATGTCGCGCAGCCTGTGGGTGGGCGAGCCCTGGGCGGTCAGCACACGTGCGTTGCGCCAGAACCGGTCGAACCCCGGGCCGTCGGCGGGGGAGTCGGCACCGTCGGTGAGTTCCAGGACGCGGGTGGTGATCTCCAGCGTGGACTTGCTCGTGACCGCCTCGGCCGCGGCGACGAGCACGGCGATGTCCGCGCGCTGGTCGACATCGAGCTCCGGCCCCATGAGGAGTCCCCTCGCCAGTGCCTCGGTGGCGGGTTCGACCACCGCTGCCGCGGTGTGCGCGGCAGCCACCAGCTCCCCGTAGGCAAGAAGGAGATACGGGTCGCTTCCGGGGCCCCGCTCGAAGGCGCCGCCGTCCGGGTCGGCAGACGGCCAGTTGCGCGGTGCGGTGCGGCTGAAGTCCCGTGCCTCGGCCAGCGTTCCCTCAGCGATACCCAGACAGACGTGGACCAGGGCGAGCCGGAGCGCCAGGGGGGCGAGCGTGGCGAACGGGGAGACGTCGTGTTCGTCGTGCGGCACGGTTCCGAGGATGTGGTCCGGTTGCACCGGTACGCCGTCGAAATCGACACTGCCCGCTCCGGTGAGCCGCTGGCCGAGGCGGTCGTGCGCCGGGACCGTCGAGACGCAGGGATCGGCCGGGTCCACCTGCGCGATCAGTGTCTCCCCGGTGCCCGTGCAGACCGCGCTCACCACCAGTTGGTCGGCCACCGTGACGGCCGCCGGGAACGCCTGGCGACCGTGGAGGAGGTATCCGCTCCCGGCCGGCGTGAGGGTGAGTTCGGGTCCGGTCTCGGTCTCCTGTGCCGGTTCCGTCCCCGGCAGATCGATGCTTCCGCCCCAGAGCCACTGCCCGGCTCCTGCTTGACGCTCGATCCGATCGGCCTGTTCGGTTGAGCCGAAGAAACGGGCGCTCCACGAGAGGGCGTAGTGCCTTCCGAGGAGCTCGCCGATGGAGCTGTCGGCCGCCGCGATCTCCCGGATGACCGCACATGCCGTACGCCAGTCGGTGCCCCACCGGGACGGGCCCGGCGGCATGAGGAGAGCCGGCAGGCCGGCTTCGCGCAGCCGGGAGAGCTCGTCGAACGGAGGCTTGCCGGCGCGGTCGCGGGCGATCGCGTCCACGGCGAGATCCTCCGCCAGCTCGCGGGTGACGCGTGGCCAGACGGCCTCCTCCGCCATGCCGTTGACCTGTGGGGCGGCGGTGCATGCTGCGGACTTCTTCGGCATGGCGCCGGTCACCGTCCTGTCGGGTGGTCTGGCGGGTCAGTTTCCCTAGTTTTCCCACTGGATTAGTAGGGAATGATGCGCCTGTACTCCCGTGGCGGCAAGGGCCGTTCGAGTCGTGGACAGTCGAATCTTGTCATCCGGACGGAACCGAAGCTCCAGTCCGAGCACTTCCGGCACGCAAACGGCGCCGAGGGCTACAGCCTCAGGGGTTCGTCCAGGAGGCGGGGTCCTCGGCCAGTGCGGATACCCGGGTGGGGAGCTCCGCCGAGGCGACATCGGCGAGCGAAACCCCGTCGAGGATCTGCCGGACGTTGGCACGGAGGGCCACCCAGAGCGGCAGTAGGGACTCTGCCGGGCCGGTGTAGGACAACTCCGGCGGACGGACACCGCGGACGGATACCAGGGGACCGTCGACGACGCGGATGACGTCGGCGATGCTGATGGACTCCGGCGCCTTGGCCAGGCGGTAGCCGCCGTTCCCGCCGCGCTGACTGAGGACGAGTCCGCCGCGGCGCATGTCGTTCAGAATGCCTTCGAGGAACTTGTGCGGAATGTCCTGCGCGTCCGCGATGGCCTCCGCCTTGAGCGGTCCTGCGTCCCGGGCGTGAGCGAGTTGCAGCGCGGCGCGCACCGCGTAGTCCGCTCTGGCTGAAATCCGCATGCTCGCATTATTCCGCAGTGCGGCTGGAGCCTGGATGGCTGGCGCAGGAGATCGGTCAGTGGTCGACCGTGACCTCGAAGTGCTTCGGGGCGGCCCCCTCTGCGGTCACGGTGAAGGACGCGGTGCCCGCCGCATCGCCCGCTACCAGTGGCGGGGTCTGTGCGTACCCCTGGGAGTCGGTGTCGACCGTGACAGTGGTTTCTCCGCCTTCGAAAAGGACCTGCTGGGTCGTGGACAACCAGGCGAACGTCACCGCCGCGTCGGTCACCGGGAGGCCGTTCCTGCGGTCGACGAGTCGCGCCTTCAAGGGCTCCGAGAAGGTCTCGTGGGGGCCGGCGTGCTGTCCCGTACCCCCGGCAGGCTCGATGGCCGCCGTCAGGTCCGTGCCCGCTTCCGCATTCATTGAGCCTCCTCATTCCATGACCTGAACAGCCTGCTGAGCATCGGTCCGCCCGCTCCGCCGTCACTCGAACGGGTGTTTCCTTCCTCGATCACGAGAGATTACTTGCGCACGCGGGCTTTTTCGATGCAGGCTTTACGGCGGATGCAATGAATCGATTGGGGGAGAGCTACATGTACAACACCCTTGAATACGGGCAGAGTTACCGGGCCGTGGGGCTGCGGGCGCAGTTCAGGCGAGCGGCCGTGAAGCTGGTCAGCGGCCGAGGGCCTTACGGAGCTCGTCCTTGTTCATCGAGGAGCGGCCGTCGATGTTGCGCTTCTTGGCTTCCTCGTAGAGCTGGTCCTTGGTGGGACCCTGGGCACCGCGGTGAGAACGCTCGCCGCCGCGCTGCGGCGCGGACTTCTTGTCCTGGGTCGAGACCTTGCTCGCTGTCTTCGACTCCCCGGACCGGGCACGCTCCTTGTTCACGGTCCGAGCGGCGATTTCCTTCGCGCGCTTCGTCGACTCGCCTCGCTGCTCGGCACCCTCCTTGATGTGCTCGTACTGACGCTCTCGCTTCTTGCTCGAACCTGCAGGCATGACGGCTCCTTGACCGGTTGGTGTGTCGTTCGTCGGCCGGCCACGTGGCGGGGCGGTCGACGGCCACCCCTTCAGTTCACTCCGTTCGGCGGCAGCGCGCGAGGCAGAGCGGCCGATCGGGCGGGTGGGTCTCGCCGGTGGCGAGCTCGCGCACCCCGCCCGCCGGAACCCGGCGCCGCACCGGCACCGGCCGGACGATGACGCTGGACGATGGCAGGTGCGGCGTGCGGCGTGCGGGGAAGGGGTGTCGGGTCGGCGCGTGTTGGTGTAGTTGAGTCAGTCGGTGGAGAGCGCCTCGAGGAGGTCGCCGACCTGCGGGTCGGGGAGGGCGCGGGCGACATCGGCCAGTGCCACCATGCCGACCAGGCGATGACCGTCGATGACCGGCAGGCGACGGACCTTGTGACGGGCCATCGTTGCGAAGATCTCGTCGGCTCCGTCGTCGGCGCCGATGGTGACCGCTTCGCCCTGGGCGAGTTCGCCGGCCTTGGTCTGCTGCGGGTCCAAGTTCTTGCCCAGCACCTTGACGACGACGTCCCGGTCGGTGAGGACGCCCTTGAGCCTGTCGTCCGTACCGCAGATCGGCAGCGCTCCGACGCCGAGGGAGGTCAGCTTGCGAGCCGCTTCGAGGATGTTGTCGTTCGCGCCGATGCATTCCGCACCGGGCGACATGATGTCGCGTGCCACAGGCATGACTGTTCATCCTTCCTGGAGGAGGGATCTTGATGTGAGGAGGTGAGTTTCCGTGCGGGTTACCGGCCTCGACCGGTGACGTAGTCGCGCACCCGGTCCACCAGCCCCAGGCCGGGAGCGAGCAGCTTGTTGGCCGGCGGCGTGCTCGGGGCCATGGGGTGGGCGCGTGTCGGGGCGGTTTTCTTCGCCTCGCGGACCTTCCGGCCGAGGCTTTCCAGGACATAGGGATGGACGCCGTCGCGCAGCTGGGGGAAGAGCTGGTTCTCCTCGTCCTCCACGTGCGCGGTGACCTCGGTGCGCAGTTCGCGTACGAGGCGGTCGAAATCGGGGTCGTCGGGCTTGAGTCCTTCGAGCTCCTTCAGCAGCTGCTCGACGCGGAGGTGGTCGGCGATCTCCTTGTCCGCCAGCATTCCGCCGTTCTCCAGGTGGTCGCGTACGGCCGGGTAGAGGTGTTCCTCTTCGGCGACCGAGTGGCGCACCAGCTCGATGGTCAGGGCGTCCAGGAGCCGTTTGCGGGCGCTGCTGCCGGGCGCCGCGTTGTCGAACTGCTCGAAGAGGTCGTCGACCTCCCGGTGGTCCGCGGTCAGCTCCGCGATGACGTCCTCGCCGTGCTCCATGATCTGTCCTGTCCCTCCGGTGACCCGGGCGCTGCCGGCCCGTTGCCGGGCGCACCCAGAGCAACGGGTTCCCGAGTCGTCCGGCGGATAACGCCAAGTCCGGGGAATTGCGTCGGATGCCTGGATGCCTGGATGCCTGGATGCCGGGGTGGTGGCCGTGGTGCGGCGGGCGGCGGCCGGCGGGCGATGGGGGTGGAGTAGAGCGCGCAGAGGAAGGTCAGCAGCGCGGTCATGACGACGAGGGGGAGCGAGATGCCGTCGACGCCGAGGTG
>NZ_JOIX01000068.1 GCF_000720175.1 Streptomyces sp. NRRL S-337 | reverse complement strand
CCACCAAGATCTACACTATCCTCTTCGTCGGCAGCGTCAGATGTGTATAAGAGACAGACCCCCGCCTCCGGCACACCCACCCCCGAGGACATCCATGCCGCTGACCACTGACCCACCCGCCCCCCGGACGGCCCCCGAGCGGGCCGGACCACCGGCCGCCGACGATCCGGCCGCCCTGAAGGTCGTCCCCGTACGCCACCCCTGGCGGTGGGCCGCGATCGCGGTGACCGCCGTGCTGATCGCGCAGTTCGTGCACGGTCTGGTCACCAACCCGGCCTGGGAATGGCCGGTGTTCGCACAGTTCTTCACCGCGGAGACGGTCCTCAAGGCGGTCTGGACCACCCTCCAGCTGACCGTCTACGGCACCGCCCTCGGCTTCGCCCTGGGCATCGTGCTGGCCTTCATGCGGCTGTCCGCCAGCCCCTTCCTGCGCTGGGTCGCCTTCGGCTACATCTGGGCCTTCCGCTCCATCCCGCTCATCGTCCAGCTGCTGTTCTGGTTCAACCTCGCCTACCTCTACAAGCGGCTGGACTTCGGCATCCCCTTCGGGCCCGGCTTCTTCCACTTCGACACCATGGGGCTGGTCGGGGCGATGGGCGCGGCGGTGCTGGGCCTGGCGCTGCACCAGGCCGCGTACGCCGCCGAGATCGTGCGCGGCGGGGTGCTCGCGGTGGACGGCGGACAGCTGGAGGCGGCCGCCGCGCTCGGCATCCCCCGGCTGCGCCAGCTGCGCCGCATCGTGCTGCCGCAGGCGGCGCGTTCGATCCTGCCCAACGCCACCAACGAGGTCATCTCCCTCTTCAAGGGCACCTCGATCGTCTCCGTCATGGCGATCGGCGAGCTCTTCTACCAGGTCCAGGTCATCTACGGACGGAACGGCAGGGTCGTGCCCCTGCTGATGGTCGCCACCGCCTGGTACGTCCTCCTGACCACCGTGCTCTCCGTCCTCCAGCACTACGTGGAACGCCACTTCGCCAAGGGAGCCACCCGATGAGCACGCAGACCGTGATGGTCGACGTCCGCTCGGTCCACAAGAGCTACGGCTCGCTCGACGTCCTCAAAGGGGTGGACCTGACGGTCCGGCCCGGCGAGGTCACCGTCGTCCTCGGCCCGTCCGGCTCCGGCAAGTCCACCCTGCTGCGCACCATCAACCACCTGGAGAAGGTCGACGGCGGCTCGGTGAGCGTGGACGGCGCGCTGGTCGGCTACCGGAGGTCCGGCAACAGGCTGTACGAGCTGCGCGAACGCGAGATCCTCAAACAGCGCACCGGTATCGGCTTCGTCTTCCAGAACTTCCACCTCTTCCCGCACCTGACCGTGCTGGCGAACATCACCGAGGCCCCGATCTCCGCGCTGCGCCGCCCGAAGAAGGAGGCCGAGGCGGCCGCCCGGGCGCTGCTCGACCGGGTCGGGCTCGCCGACAAGGCGGACTCCTACCCCCGGCAGCTCTCCGGCGGCCAGCAGCAGCGGGTGGCCATCGCCCGGGCGCTCGCCCTCGAACCGAAGCTGCTGCTCTTCGACGAGCCGACCTCCGCGCTCGACCCGGAGCTGGTCGGTGAAGTCCTCGACGTCATCAGGGACTTGGCCCGCCAGGGCACCACGATGATCATCGTCACCCATGAGATCGGCTTCGCCCGCGAGGTTGCCGACACCGTCGTCTTCATGGACGGCGGGCGGATCGTCGAACAGGGCCCGCCCGGCCAGGTCCTCGACCACCCGCGCCACGAGCGCACCGCGTCCTTCCTTTCCAAGGTCCTGTGAACATGAGGAGACATCCGTTGCACCGCCGCACCCTGACCGCCGCCCTCACCCTCGCCGCCGGCTCCCTGCTGCTCACCGCCTGCGGTGGCGCGGCCGCGGGCGACAGCGGCGACGACGCCGGGAACGCCGTCACCGGCGCCCATGGCGTCAAGATCAACATCGGCCCGGACCAGCACCGCATCCACGGCGTCAAGGACCCGAAGATCGCCGCGCTGGTGCCCGCCCGGGTCCGCGGGACCGGTGAGCTGAGGATCGGCGTGAGCGCCGACGGCAGCCCACCGCTGACCTTCCACGCCACCGACGACAAGACCCTCATCGGCGTGGAGGAGGACCTCGCCACCCTCGTCGCCGACACCCTCGGCCTCAAGCCCCGCTTCGACCCGCTGTCGTGGGAGAACCTCTTCGTCGGCCTGGACAGCGGCAAGCTCGACGCGGTCTTCTCCAACGTCACCGTCACCGAGGAGCGCAAGGACAAGTACGACTTCGCCACCTACCGGCTCGACCGGCTCGCGATGGAGGCGAAGAAGGGCAGCGGCTGGAAGGTCCGCGGCCCCAAGGACGTCGCGGGCCGGACCATCGCGGTCGACTCCGGCACCAACCAGGAGAAGATCCTCGTCGACTGGAGCAAGGAGAACGAGAAGGCCGGCCGCAAGCCGGTCGACATCAAGTACTTCCACAAGCCCTCCGACACCTACCTCGCGCTCCAATCCGGCCGGCTGGACGGCTTCTTCGGCCCGAACCCGACCGCCGCGTACCACGTCAACACGGCCGGCCGGACCGAGATCGTCGGCACCTTCTCCGGCGGCGGCAGCGTCCAGGGCGAGATCGCCGCCACCACGAAGAAGCACAGCGGACTGGTCAAGGCCTACGCCGCGGCGCTGCAGAAGGTCATCGACGACGGCCGCTACGGCAAGGTGCTGGCCCGCTGGGGGCTCACCTCTGAGGCCCTCACGTCCTCGCGGATCAACCCGCCCGGCCTGCCCAGGACCGCCAACTGACCGGCGCCGGACCGGAAAGGAACCCCATGCCCCACCCCCTGCACCTGGCCGTCGCGCTGGACACCCCGCAGTGCTCCGGCCGCGCCGCCCACGACACCGTCCACGACGCCGCGCACGTCGTCGCGCTCGCCCGGCTCGCCGAGCGCGGCGGCCTCACCTTCGTGACCCTCGGCGACGGCTTCGGCCGTCCCGGCCTCGACGCCCCGGCCGTGCTCGCCCGGGCCGCCCCCGCCACCGAACACATCGGGCTGATCCCCACCGTCACCACCACCCACACCGAGCCGTTCCACGTCTCCACCACGGTCGCCACCCTGGACTGGGTCAGCCGCGGCCGGGCCGGCTGGGCCGTCGAGGTCTCCACCACCGAGGCCGACGCCGCACTCTTCGGCCGCCGGCCGGCCGCCCCGCCCGCCGAGGTCTGGGCCGAGGCCGGCGAGGTCGCCGACGTCGCCGCCCGGCTGTGGGACAGCTGGGAGGACGACGCGGAGATCCGCGACCGCGCCACCGGCCGGTTCATCGACCGGGACAAGCTCCACCACGTCGACTTCACCGGCCGCACCTTCTCCGTCCGCGGCCCCTCGATCGTGCCCCGGCCCCCGCAGGGCCGCCCGGTCATCGCGGTGGACGCCACCGACGAGCCGGCGCGCGAGGTGGCCGCGGCCCACGCCGACCTCGCCCTGGTCCGCGTCGAGGACCCGGCCACCGCCTGGACCGTCCGCGAGGAACTGCGCGACCGCGCAGCCACACACGGCCGCGACCCCGGCCACCTGCTGGTCTTCGCCTCGCTGCCGGTCGAGCTCGACGACGCGGCCGACGGGGCCGGGCTCGCCGACCTGATCGCGGACTGGCGGGCGGCCGGCGCCGCCGACGGTTTCCACCTGCGCCCCGCCGATCCCGGCCGGGACCTCGCACTGGTCGTCGAGGCCACCGCCCCCGTCCTCCGGGCGCGCGGTCTGCTGCGGCGCCCCGGCCACCCCGGCGGCACGCTGCGCGAGCACCTCGGCCTGCCCCGCCCGGCCAGCCGCTACGCCCTCGCCAGGGAGACCGCATGACCCCGACGACCCCGACGACCCGGACCCCGCGCAAGCAGATCCGGCTCGCCGCCCACTTCCCCGGCGTCAACAACACCACCGTCTGGGCCGTCCCGGGGTCCGGCAGCCAGATCGACTTTGCCTCCTTCGAGCATCTCGCCCGCACCGCCGAGCGCGGACTGTTCGACTTCTTCTTCCTCGCCGAGGGGCTGCGGGTCCGCGAACACAAGGGGCGGATCCACGACCTCGACGTGGTCGGCCGGCCCGAGTCGCTCACCGTGCTCGCCGCCCTGGCGGCGGTCACCGAGCACCTGGGGCTGGCCGCCACGGTCAACACCACCTTCAACGAGCCGTACGAACTCGCCCGCCGGCTCGCCTCCCTCGACCACCTCAGCGGCGGCCGGGCGGCCTGGAACGTGGTCACCACCTCCGACGCCTTCACCGGCGAGAACTTCCGCCGCGGCGGCTATCTCGACCGTGCCGCCAGGTACACCCGGGCGGCCGAATTCGTCTCCGTGGCACGGGAGTTGTGGGATTCCTGGCCGGACGGGGAGGCGCCCCGGCCGGTCGACCACCGCGGGGAACACTTCACCGTCCGCGGCGAGTTCACCGTGCCGCGCAGCCCGCAGGGGCATCCCGTCATCATCCAGGCCGGGGACTCCTTCGAAGGCCGGGAGTTCGCCGCCGCCACCGCGGACGTCGTCTTCACCCGGCACAGCGGCCTCGACGCCGGCCGGGCCTTCTACGCCGACGTCAAGCGCCGGCTCGCGGCGTACGGCCGGCAGCCGGACCACCTCGCGATCATGCCGGGCGTCACCTTCGTCCTCGGCGACACCGCCGCCGAGGCCCAGGAACACGCCGCCGAGATCCGCCGGCAGCAGGTCTCCCCGCAGAACGCACTGCTCGCGGCCGAGCAGATCTGGGGCGTGGACCTCTCCGGGTACGACCCCGACGGGCCGCTGCCGGACTTCGATCCGGATCCCGGCAGCGAGCTGGCGCAGGGCCGGGTCAGGATCGCCGACCCGAAGGCGGTCGCCGACAAGTGGCGGGCGCTGTCCCGCGCCAAGGGGCTGTCGCTGCGCGAGACGGTGATCGAGACCACCGGCCGGCAGTCCTTCATCGGCACCCCGGCGGACGTCGCGGCGCAGCTGGACGCCTTCGTGCAGACCGACGCCGCCGACGGGTTCATCCTGGTGCCGCATGTGACGCCGGGCGGTCTCGACCCGTTCGTCGACCGGGTGGTACCCCTCCTCCAGGAGCGCGGGGTCTTCCGCACGGAATACACCGGTACGACGCTGCGCGCCCACCTGGGGCTGCCGCCGCAGCCCGTCCGCGCAGCAGGAAAGGGACCCACCGCATGAGCAGCGACGCACGCGAGGAGTGGCAGGACTGGCGCGAGCGGCGCCGCGCCGCGATCAGCGGGCCGCACGGCCCGCTCGCCCTGGCCGGCACCCACTGGCTGGCGGACCGTCCCGACGGCCGGATCGAGGGGCTGCCGGGCCATTGGACCGCGCAGGACGACGCGGTCGTCCTGCGGGCCGGGCCGGACGACGGGCTCACCGTCGACGGCAGGCCGGCCGCCGGCGAGTTCCGGCTCGGCCCGGACCCGGACCCCGCCTCGACGCGGGTGGCGTTCGGCGAGCGGCATCTGCTGGTGCTGTGCCGCGACGGCGGGTGGGCGGTGCGCGACTTCGACCCGGAGTCGCCGGCCCGCCGGTCGTTCGCCGGCATCGACGTCTACGAGCACGACGAGCGCTGGGTGCGCCCGGGTCTCTTCCGGCCGTACGCGCAGGGCCGCACCATCCAGGTGCGCAACGCTGACGGGCAGCGGCGGGGCCTGGGGCTCGCCGGGGAGCTCGCGTTCACCCTCGAAGGGGACGAGCACACCCTGCAGGTCGCGGTTGAGGGCGACGGCTCGCTGTGGGCGGTGTTCGCCGACGCCACCAGCGGCACCGACAGCTACCGCTTCCGCTTCCTGCGGCCGCCGGCGCCCGCCGCGGACGGCACCGTCACGGTCGACCTCAACCGGATCCTGCTGCCGCCGTGCGCGTTCGCCGACCACTTCCTGTGCCCCTTCCCGCCGCCCGGCAACACCCTGTCGGTCGCCCTGCGCGCGGGGGAGCGGAACCCCACCGTCCGCTGACCCGTCCCAGGTACGACCGAGGGGGGTCACCCCCGCGCCCCGGCAGCCGTCAACACGGCCGCCGGGGCGCGGTGTTGAGGTGTCGGGCGGTTTTCCGGCGCGAGACATGCGTGAAGCCCTCTTGCGCTCAACGGGTGGTGCGCCGGAGACTCCCGCTCAGCGCTTGTCAGGGGCACGCAAAAAATGAACGTGCGGATTCCGCGTGCCCTTCGGCTGCGCCTCACCGGGCTGCCCACCGGCGGCCCCCCGATCCCCTCGGAGGAATCAGTGAGGAACGAGCGCACCACCCCCCGCAGCGGCGTGGCGAGACGCACCCGGCTGATCGCCGTGGCGTCCGGACTGGTGGCCGCCTGCGCCATCGCCGTCCCGACCGCCAGTGCCCAGAACCCCGCCCCCGCACAGACCTTCAGCGCCGCCCGGCTCACGGCCGCCGGTGACGCGGTCCGCGCGGCGAATGTCGCCGGCACCGCCTGGCGGGTCGACCCCGCGACCCACACCCTGGTCGTCACCGCCGACCGCACCGTCTCCCGGGCGGAGATCGCGAAGATCCAGCGGGCCGCCGGCGCCAACGCCGGTGCGCTCCGCATCGACCGGACCGCCGGCACCTTCCGCAAGTTCATCTCCGGCGGCGACGCCATCTACGCACCGAGCTGGCGCTGCTCGCTGGGCTTCAACGTCCGCAGCGGCAGCACCTACTACTTCCTGACGGCCGGTCACTGCACCGAGGGCAAGCCGCCGTGGTACACCAGCTCCTCGGACACCACGAGCATCGGCCCGACGACCGGCACCAGTTTCCCCGGCAACGACTACGGCATCGTGAAGTACACCAACACGTCCCTGTCGCACCCGGGCACCGTCGGCAGTCAGGACATCACCAGCGCCGGCACCCCGAGCGTCGGCCAGTCCGTCACCCGCCGCGGCTCCACCACCGGCATCCACAGCGGCAAGGTCACCGCCTTGAACGCCACCGTCAACTACGGCAGCGGCGACATCGTCTCCGGACTCATCCAGACCACCGTCTGCGCCGAACCCGGTGACAGCGGCGGCCCGCTCTACTCCGGGACCAAGGCCCTGGGCCTGACCTCCGGCGGCAGCGGCGACTGCACCTCCGGTGGCACCACCTTCTTCCAGCCCGTCACCGAGGCGCTCAGCGCGTACGGCGTGAGCGTCTACTGACCGGACGGGACGTGAGCGTCTCCTGACCGGGCAGGACCGGCCGGGCCCCCGTCAGCCGGCGGACGGGGACCCGGCCGGCACCCCCTCGCCCGCGCCTCGACCGCCTTCCGGACCCGGGCATACCATGGAAAAGCAGCCCGAACACGGACGGTATACGGCACACCTCAGGGGGCCGTGATGGTCGAAGAACTGGTGACGGCCGGAGTGGGACTGGCATGCGCCGGCGCGGTGTATTTCATGGCGGCGGCGCGGGTGGTCAGGCAGTACGAGCGCGGTGTGGTGCTCCGGCTGGGGAAGCTGACCTCCGCGGTCCGGCCGCCGGGCTTCACCATGATCATCCCGGGCATCGACCGGATGCGTAAGGTCAACATGCAGATCGTCACGATGCCGGTGCCCGCCCAGGAGGGCATCACCCGCGACAACGTCACGGTCCGGGTCGACGCGGTGGTCTACTTCAAGGTCGTGGACGCCGCCGACGCGGTCATCCGGGTCGAGGACTACCGCTTCGCGGTCTCCCAGATGGCCCAGACCTCCCTCCGGTCGATCATCGGCAAGAGCGAGCTGGACGACCTGCTGTCGAACCGCGAGAAGCTCAACCAGGGTCTGGAGCTGATGATGGACAGCCCGGCCATCGGCTGGGGCGTGACCGTCGACCGGGTGGAGATCAAGGACGTCTCGCTGCCGGAGACGATGAAGCGGTCGATGGCCCGCCAGGCGGAGGCCACCCGCGACCGGCGGGCCCGGGTGATCAACGCCGATGCCGAGCTGCAGGCCTCGAAGAAGCTGGCCGAGGCCGCGGCCGCGATGTCCGACCAGCCCGCCGCGCTGCAACTGCGGCTGCTGCAGACAGTGGTGGCGGTCGCCGCCGAGAAGAACTCCACCCTCGTCCTGCCGTTCCCCGTGGAGCTGCTGCGGTTCCTGGAGCGCTCCGCACAGCAGGGCCAGGTCCCGGCCGGCCCGCCGGAGGCCGCGGGCGGGCGGGAGCCGGTGCGCCGCCCGGACGGCGCGACCGCCGCGGAGGAGCCGCTGCCGGGCGAGGAGCGGCTGGAAGTGCTCCCCGACGTCGAGCACCCGGCCGACCTGCCCGTGGACCTGCCGACCGAGGCATCGGTGGACCTGCCCGCCGACGTGCCGGTGGACCTCCCGGAAGACCTCCGCTGAGCCGGTCCGCCCGCCCCCTGCCCCCGCCGCTCCGCGGCGGGGGCGTTTTCCGGCCGGACCGGACCCTCACATACGCGCCCGCCCGGGGCGACGCGCACCCCGGTTGATGTCCGCACTCAGGAGCGCGGTCCGCGGATATCGGTGTGACCGCGATGTGGCGGAACCGTGAACTCCCGTACGTGAGACCGGAACTCGGTCTTGTGCCCGACTGAGACGGGTGGGAATACTCGGCTCCGCACGTTGGCATGAACGCGACCCTCCGAGGTGCTGCGCCGCGGGGCGGTTCGTTCGTGCCGGATCTCACTCTCCGGGCCCGTGCGACTCCCCACAGTCCGGGCCCTTCCCCCCACGGGAGGCTCTGAGTTGAAGCACCGACGCATACCCGACCGGCGCGCCGTCCTGGCAGGTGCCGGAGCGCTCGCCCTCGCCGCCACCGCCACCGTCACCCTCGCCAACGCCCAGGCGTCCCCGGCCCCCACCGCCCCCACGGTGGCCAGGCTGACCTCCGCCGCGGCCACCACCCTGGCGTCCCAGCTCAAGACCGGGACGGCCGGCGCGTACTACGACGCGCAGGCGAAGAAGCTGGTGGTCAACGTCGTCAGCGAGACGGCGGCCAAGGCCGTCCGGGCGAAGGGCGCCGAGGCCAGACTCGTCAAGCACACCCTCGCCCAGCTCGACGCGGCCCGGCAGACGCTGAAGGCCAAGGCCACCATCCCCGGCACGGCCTGGGGCATCGACCCGCGCAGCAACAAGGTCGTGGTGACCGCCGACCGCACGGTCACCGGCAGCAAGCTGGACCGGCTCACCGAGGTCACCCGGAGCCTCGGCGACAAGATCGAACTCCGGCACAGCAAGGGGGAGTTCAGGCCCTTCATCGGTGGCGGTGACGCGATCTGGGGGAGCGGCGCCCGCTGCTCGCTCGGCTTCAACGTCGTCAAGGACGGCCAGCCCTACTTCCTCACGGCCGGCCACTGCGGCAACGCCGTCAAGAGCTGGTCGGACAAGCAGGGCGGCTCGGAGATCGCGACCACCGAGGACTCCAAGTTCCCCGGCGACGACTACTCCCTCGCCAAGTACACCGGGAACACCGAGCACCCGAGCGAGGTCGACCTCTACAACGGCAGCACCCAGAAGATCACCAAGGCCGCCGAGGCCACCGTCGGTGAGAAGGTGCAGCGCAGCGGCAGCACCACCCAGGTCCACGACGGCACCGTCAAGGCCCTCAACGCCAGCGTCAACTACCAGGAGGGCACGGTCGAAGGGCTGATCCAGACCGACGTCTGCGCCGAGCCCGGCGACAGCGGCGGCGCGCTCTTCGACGGCGAGTCCGCGATCGGCCTCACCTCCGGCGGCAGCGGCGACTGCTCGGGCGGCGGCGAGACCTTCTTCCAGCCGGTCCCGGAGGCCCTGAAGGCCTACGGCGCGCAGATCGGCTGATCCGCGGCCGTAGTCCAGGACCCGTCCCGGCATGCTCCCGGGGTGCCGGCCCCCGGACCCGTCCGGGGGCCGGTGCACCGCGGGGTCAGCCCGTCGCCCGCCCGTCGCCCGGCCCGAACGCGGCCAGTGCCTCCTCGGCCGAAACCCGGGCCCGTACGTACGTATCCGCCCAGTCGGCCGCCGACGGGAAGCCCGAATCCCGGGCGATCCGGGCGCAGGCCGCGTCGTAGTCGAAGGGGGTGTGCCGCAGGGTGACCGCGCCGCCGCCGGGCCCCAGCAGTGCCCAGTGCGCACCGGCCCTGCCGTACGGCATGCCGACGCTGCCGGGGTTGACCACCAGCCGCCCGTGGGTGAGCCGGACGTACGGCATGTGGGTGTGTCCGCAGACCACGGTCCGTACCGGGTCGGGCAGCTCCGCCAGTACCTCGGCCCAGCGCTCGGGCCGCGAGTCGACGAGCACCATCTCCTCGTCGTCCCGGGGCGTGGCGTGGCAGAACAGGACCGGTCCGAGCCCGGCCACCTCCAGGGTGACGGAGGTGGGCAGTGACCGGAGGAACTCCTTTTCCTCCGGCCCGAGTCGGCCGGCCGCCCAGGCGCTGACCGGGTCCGACGGGCCGTCTTCCCCGCGGCCCGTCGGACCGTCGGTCAGCTCCCGGTCGGCGTTGCCGCGGACCCACACCGCGCGCTCCCCGAGGGAGCGCAGCGCGGCGAGGGTCTCGCGGGGCAGCGGCCCGGCGAGCAGATCGCCGGTCAGCACGATCCGCTCGGCGGCGCGGACGTCGGGCTCGGCGAGCACCGCCTCCAGGGCCGGCAGCACACCGTGGACGTCGGAGAGCACGGCGACCCCGGTCCGGCCCGAAGGCCCGTGCGGCGGACGGGTGTTGATGTCGGTCATGGGCGAAGCCTATGCACCGGCGGTCCCCGCACGTGGCGGTCCCCGGGCACCACCCACCGGTGCCCGGGGACCTCTGGGTGCGGCGCTTTTAGAACTCGAAGACCGAGCTCAGACCGGCGCGCATCACACAGGAGTTGGCGTAGGTGTAGGTGTACGACACCCGCTTGCCCTGCCACACACCGTCGGCGGTGACGACGATCGGGGCCCACTCCTTGGTGCACAGCCGGTCCGACTTGGGGCTGGTGACCGTGTTGAAGTCACCGGCCGCGGCCCGCAGTTCGGCGCAGGCGGCCTTCGGTGCCGGGTGGCTGCCGGAGGCCACCGGCATACAGCTGAGCGACACCGCGCGCTGGACCGTGGCGTTGGCGCGGCTGTCGCCCTGGCCGACCGTCAGCACCAGTTCCGACGGTGCGTAGAGACCGCCGCTGCGCGCGGGCTGTGCTGGGGCGGCGACGGCTTGGGCGCTGGTGGCCAGCGTGCCGAGGACCAGCGCCGTGCCGAGCGCGATCGCCCCAGTGGTGTACCGCATGACGAACACTCCTTTGCTCGAAGGTGCAGATACCGGACGGGAGTTTGGTCGAAACACGTCCCGAAAGCACCTTGAGTGGGCATTCGCCGATCGCTTTGAGTCGTTGGGTGAAAGCTGAGAGTAATGGCGCGAACCTGACGGGAGGGGTTCGGGGGAACGTTCGGGAAGCCCGGTGCGGCCAGCCGGGATGCCCCGTGCATCGTGCGGGGGGCAAGGGCCACGATGACCGGGAGGGAAGCAATCCGGCCGCCGACCGGTCGTTCGGGCGGGTTTTGATCTCCGTCGATTGGCCGAAGAGGGGGGCCGGAGGCTGCCTCCGTACGGCCTGGGCCGCGCTTCGAGGTAACAGGCGGTCGGCGGCGGGCCGCCTTACCCGCCGCGTTTTCGTACGCAATCGGGGTGCGGGCGCCCTCAATCCCGGGGGGCGGACCGCCCGTTCGGTGGCCCGTCCAGCTCCGGCAGTCCGGCCGTCAGCGCCCGCATGCCGCGGGCCACCAGCTCGCCGGGCCCCCGCGGCCCGTCCACCGGCCCGTCATCCGCCGCCCACTCCTCCACCGCGACCCGCAGCGCGGTGTTCGCCGCGGCCGCGGCCAGCCGGACCTGCGGCGCGTCCGCACCCGTCATCCGCGCCAGGACCGGCCGCAACGCCTCCTCGGCGTCGTGGTGGACCCGGTGCCAGACCGCGCGCAGCGCCGGATCGCCGGGCATCGCCCGCAGCAGCCCGCGGGTCCGGCGCAGCGCCTCCCCTTCCGGCTCGTCGGCGGGGGTCAGCGCCCGGCGGGCAGCCCGCTCCAGCGCCTCGCGGACCGTGGGCGCCGCCGCCCCGGCCGGCGGGGCCGCCAGATCGTCGATCCACTGCCGCACCCCGACGGAGAGCAGCGGCGCCACCGCGTCCTCCTTGGTGCGGAAGTAGCGGTAGAAGGTGCGCAGCGCGACGCCGGAGGCGCGGGCGATCTCCTCGGCGGTGACCGCGGCGCCGCGCTCGGCGAACAGCGCCGCCGCGCAGCGGGCGATCTCCAACTGGGTCGCGGCCTTGCGCCGCTCGGTGAGCGAGGGGCGGGCGGCGGGCGCCGCGGGACGGGGCTCGGTGGGCACGGACTCGGCGGACATGGGCTCAGCTTACGGAGCATGGTGGCATGTCGGCACATCACGCGTGTTTGGCACATCGTGCCATTACGGCGTACCGTGCACGACGATCGCCGCAGCGCCGATCGTCGCCATCGCGAAGGGAGCACCACCATGAACCGCTTCGAGGGACGCCGGGTCCTGATCACCGGGGCCGGCTCCGGCATCGGGCAGGCCACCGTCCACCGGATCCTCGCCGAGGGCGGCCGGGTGGTCGCGGCGGACGTCGACGCCGCGGGCCTGGCGGCCACCACCGCCCGGGCCGCCGCGGACGGTGCCGCGGGCCGGCTGCGGACCGCGGTGCTGGACATAGCCGACGAGGCGGCGGTCCGCTCCGGCGTCGCCGCCGCGGTGGGCGGCCTCGGCGGCCTGGATGTGCTGGTCAACGCGGCCGGCATCCTGCGCTCCGCGCACACCCACGAGACCAGCCTGGAGCTCTTCAACCGGATCATCGCGACCAACCTGACCGGCACGTTCCTGATGATCCGCGAGGCACTGCCCGCCCTCCTGGAGGGCACGTCCCCGGTCGTGGTCAACTTCAGCTCCACCTCGGCCTCGTTCGCGCACCCCTACATGGCGGCGTACGCGGCGAGCAAGGGCGGCATCCAGTCCATGACCCACGCGATCGCCGCCGAATACGGCAAGCAGGGGCTGCGCGCGGTGTGTGTCGCACCGGGCTCCATCGCCAGCGGGATGACCAGCGGCCGCGGCCCGGGCCTGCCCGAGGACGCCGACATGTCGCTGTTCGCCAAGCTCGCTCCGGCCATCGGCGAGGGCTTCGCGGGCCCGGAGACGGTCGCCGGCGTCATCGCGATGCTCGCCTCGCAGGACGGCGCGTTCATCACCGGCACGGAGATCCGGATCGACGGCGGCACACACATGTGACCGTGCCCAACTGGTGGTCAACCAAAAGTTGGTGAAGGAACGTCAGGCCTGTCCGGTCTCGAACCGGCTCACCTTCCCGTCCGTCACCGTGAACTCCCAGCGCGTCCGCATCTCCCCCCAGGTGTCGTTGCGGTAGTCCGCCACGAGGGACAGCCCGTCGTCCGACTGCGACCGCACCGTCAGGTGCCCGCGCGAGCCGAAGACCTCCCGGTCGGTCCACTCCCGGAGGTCGCGGTCGGACCCGTCGTCGGACATCGTCGCGTCGGGGGTGAGGGCGGCGAAGAACGCCCGCTCGTCGTTGGCGTTGAGGGCGGTGACCAGTGCGCGCACCGCGGGGTGGGACAGCTGGTCGGCGGGGAGGGCCATGGGGTTGCTCCTTCGTACGGTGCGGATACCGGTGCGTCCGGGCCGGCGCCCGGTGGTTCAGGCCGGCAGTCGTTCCTCCTCCGGGGGCCGGCCCCTCGGGCGGTCCTTCTTCAGGAAGACCGACAGCAGCAGCGTGAGCAGCGTGCCGCCCACCGCCCAGGCGGCGAGCACCAGCAGCGGGCCGGTCACCGCGGCGCCGTCGAAGTAGGCGAGCGAGCGCGCCGCCCAGGTGCCCGCGCCCGGGGGCAGGGCCGGGCCGATGGCGTGCCAGAACGGCGGCAGCAGCGGGTACGGGTAGGCGCCGCCCGCGCTCGGATTGCCCAGGATGACGATCAGCAGGATCGCCAGGCCGATGCCGATGATGCCCAGCAGGGCCTGGCAGGCCAGCGTCGTGGCCCCCACCGCGAAGACCACCAGGGCGCCCAGCCCCCACAGCCCGGCGAAGGTGCCGGGCAGCGCGCCCAGGACCGGGCCGACGACGATCGCGCCGGCCAGCCCGGCGGCGATCGCGTACAGCGCGAGGGCGGCCAGCCGGATGACGGCCCGGTGTCCGTTGGACGGCCGCGCCCCGGCGCTGATCGCGAGGATCGCGGCGCACAGATAGCCGCCGACGCACCAGCCCACGACCAGGTAGAAGGACGACAGGCTGCGGCTGTCGCCCGGGGCGGCGGGGGTGACGTCGACCGTCCGGACGGTGCGTCCCTGGGCCTTCTCGGCCGCCCGGACGGCCAGTTCGACCGCCTGGGACAGTGAGGCGCCCCCGCCGCCGGCGACCAGCAGCCGGTCGGTGGTGCCGCGCGGCGTGACGATCAGTGCCCCGTCGATGGTCCGGTCGGCGAGCTGCTGCCGCGCCAGGCGCTCGGAGCGCAGCGCGCGCGGGTCCAGCGGGGAGCCGGGCAGCCGGTCCAGTCGCGTCACCACCTGCCGGGCGGCCGGCCCGGGAGCGACCACGCCGAGCGGTACGTCCGTCGGCCGGGGGTGGTGGAAGGCGCCGGTGTACGAGGTGATGAACGCGATCATCAGGCCCAGGACGCCGAGCACCAGCAGCGAGGCGTGCGGTGTCACGGCGCTCTTCACCTCGCCGAGGAAGGTGGTGCGGGTGCCGTCGTCCGTGGTGGCCATCCGTCACTCCTCGCCGCAGGTTCGTCCACCGGCATCCGGCCCACCGGAAGACGGCTTTTGCCCCCATATCTTGCGATCTCCGATGGGTGGGTGCAGAACGGATGGGCTGAACGGTGGAGGGTGCGCAGACGATCTTCCGGGGGCGCCCCGGCGTGTTGTTCGTACGAATGTTCGACGAGCGGGTTATGGTGGAGGTGAGGAACGAGGGACACAAGGTCAGCCGGGGGGCGGTGAGGTGCAGGAGGTGCGGATGCCCGGGTTCACGCATCTGCACACCGCTTCGGGGTTCTCGCTGCGCTACGGCGCCTCCCATCCGGAGCGGCTGGCCGAGCGCGCCGCCGAACGCGGGATGGACGCCCTCGCCCTGACCGACCGGGACGGCCTCTCCGGGGCCGTACGGTTCGCCCGGGCCGCCGCGGAGGCCGGCATCCGCCCGCTCTTCGGCGCGGAACTGGCCGTCGCGGAGCACACCCCGGACCCCCCGGCCGCCACCACCCGCCGGCGCACCCCGGTGCGCGGCGGCGCCTTCATCGACGAGTCCGCCGCCCGCGCCGTCTTCCTGGCCCGCGACGGAGCGGCCGGCTGGGCCGCCCTGTGCCGGCTGGTCTCGGCCGCCCACGCGGGCGGCGGCGACCGGCCCGTCCTCTCCTGGAGCGAGCTGGAATCCGCCGCGGACGGACTCACCGTGCTGCTCGGCCCGGACTCCGACATCGGCCGGGCACTGGCCGCCGGCCGCCCCGACCGCGCCGCCCGGCTCGTCGCCCCCTGGCGCGAGCGGTACGGCGAGGCGCTGCGACTGGAGGTCGTCGACCACGCCCGGCCCGGCAGCGGCCCCGGCTCCACCCGGCTGGCCGCCCGCACCCTCGGCTTCGCCGTCGACCAGGGCATCCGCGCCGTCCTGACCAACGCGGTCCGCTACGCCGACCCCGGCCAGGGACCGGTCGCCGACGTCCTGGACTCCGCCCGCCGCCTGGTGCCGGTGGACCCGCACCGCCCCGAGTCCTGGGACAGCGGCGAGCGCTGGCTCAAGGACGCCGCCGCGATGGGCCGCACCGCCGAACGGATCGCCGAGGCGGCCGGCTTCCGGCGCGGCCTGGCCCACCAGTTGCTCGCCATCACCGAGCAGACGGCGGGGGAGTGCCTCGTCGACCCCCAGGACGACATCGGGCTCGGCCGGATCCACTTCCCCGAACCCCACCTGGTCGGCGCGGAACGCCGCACCGCCGCCCGGGTGCTGCGCTCGCGCTGCGCCGCCGGCATGGTCCTGCGCGGCCACGACCGCGACCGGGTCCGCTGGGCCCGGCTGGAGGACGAGCTGCGCACGATCGAACGGCTCGGCTACCCCTCGTACTTCCTGACCGTCGCCCAGGTCGTCGACGACATCCGGCAGCGCGGCATCCGCGTCGCGGCCCGCGGGTCCGGCGCCGGGTCCCTGGTCAACCACCTCCTCGGCATCGCGCACGCCGACCCGGTCGAGCACGGGCTGCTGATGGAGCGCTTCCTGTCGACGCGGCGGGCCGCGCTGCCGGACATCGACATCGACGTGGAGTCCGCCCGCCGGCTGGAGGTCTACCGCGCGATCTTCGACCGCTTCGGCGCCGAACGGGTCGCCACGGTCTCCATGCCCGAGACCTACCGCGTCCGGCACGCCGTACGGGACGTGGGCGCCGCGCTGGGCATGGACCCGGCGCGGGTCGACCGGCTCGCCAAGGCGTTCCCGCACATCCGCGCCCGCGACGCCCGGGCCGCGCTGACCGAGCTGCCGGAGCTGCGCGGGGTCCGGGAGGACGGCGGCGAACGGCTGTGGGAACTGGTCGAGGCGCTGGACGCCCTGCCGCGCGGCATCGCCATGCACCCGTGCGGGGTGCTGCTCTCCGACGCCACGCTGCTGGACCGCACGCCCGTCGTGCCGACCAGCGGCGAGGGCTTCGCCATGTCCCAGTTCGACAAGGACGACGTGGAGGAGATGGGGCTGCTCAAACTCGACGTGCTGGGCGTGCGCATGCAGTCCGCGATGGCGCACGCGGTCGCCGAGATCGGCCGGGCCACCGGCCGCCGGCTCGACCTCGACGACCCCGCGCAGGTGCCGGCCGGCGACCCGGCGACCTACGACCTGATCCGCTCGACCGAGACGCTCGGCTGCTTCCAGATCGAGTCGCCGGGCCAGCGCGATCTGATCGGCCGCCTGCAGCCGGCCACCTTCCACGACCTGGTGGTCGACATCTCGCTGTTCCGTCCGGGCCCGGTCGCCGCCGACATGGTCCGGCCCTTCATCGACGCCCGGCACGGCCGCACACCCGTCCGCTATCCGCACCCGGACCTGACGGAGCCGCTGCGCGAGACCTACGGCGTGGTGGTCTTCCACGAACAGGTCATCGAGGTGCTGCGGATCATGACCGGCTGCGGCCGGGACGAGGCGGACGAGATGCGGCGCGCACTGTCCGAGCCGGAGCTGCAAGGCCGGGTGCGCGCCTGGTTCGCCCAGCGCGCCGAACGGCGCGGCTACGCACCCGAGGTGATCACGCGGACCTGGGAGATCGTCGAGGCATTCGGCTCGTACGGCTTCTGCAAGGCGCACGCGGTGGCCTTCGCGGTGCCCACCTACCAGTCCGCCTGGCTCAAGGCCCACCATCCCGCGGCCTTCTACGCCGGGCTGCTCACCCATGAGCCGGGGATGTACCCCAAGCGGCTGCTGCTCGCGGACGCCCGGCGGCGCGGGGTGCCGGTGCTGCCGCTGGACGTGAACCGCTCGGCGGTCACCCACCGGATCGAACTGGTGTCCGGTCGGGAGGGGGTCGAGGACGCCTGGGGGCTGCGGCTCGCGCTCCGTGACGTCCACGGCATGAGCGAGGCCGAGGCGCGGCGGATCGCGGACGGGCAGCCCTACCACTCCCTCCAGGATCTGTGGCAGCGCGCCCGGCCGTCCCGCCCGATCGCCGAACGCCTCGCCCGGGTGGGTGCGTTGGACGCCTTCGGCGCGAACCGGCGGGACCTGCTGCTGTACGTCTCCGAGCTGCACCACCACGGGCGGCAGGCGACCGGCGGTCAGCTGTCGCTGCACACGGACCTGGAGGAACGGCGGGCCGACCCCGCCCCGCCCGCGGGGCTGCCCGACCTCAGCGACGTCGAACGGCTCAGCGCCGAGCTCGGCGTCCTCGGCATGGACGCCTCCCGCCATCTGATGGCCGACCACCGGGAGTTCCTGACCGAACTGGGCGCCCTGCCGGCCCGGCTGCTGCGCGATGCCAGGAACGGCGAGACGGTGCTGGTCGCCGGGGCCAAGGCGGCCACCCAGACCCCGCCGGTCCGCTCCGGCCGCCGGGTCATCTTCACCACCCTCGACGACAGCACCGGCCTGGTCGACTGCGCCTTCTTCGACGACTCCCACGAGGCCTGCGCCCACACCGTCTTCCACTCCTGGCTGCTGCTGGTGCGCGGCACGGTCCAGCGGCGCGGGCCGCGCAGCCTCAGCGTGGTCGGCAGCGCCGCCTGGAACCTCGCCGAACTGGCCGAACTCCGCCGCGAGGGCGGCCTGGAGGCGGTCGCCGCCCGGCTCGCCGCGGAGCCGGACCGGCCCGCGGCCGGGCAGGGCACAGCAGCCGGCCCGGGCGCCGGCGAAGAGCCCGCAGAGGGCCCCGGCGAAGGGGCGGAGCCCGAACCGGCCGGCGCCGGACCGGGCCGCACCATCCGGCTGGAGACCGGCTACGAACTGCACCCCTGGGCCGACCTCCAGCCGCCGGGTGAACGCGCCGCCACCGGGCGGAAGTTGTGGCACGCCAGCCCCGGGAGCGCGGGATGACCCCCACGACCCGTCCCCCCGCCCCGCCGCCGCGACCTCCGGGCGCCGCGCGGCCGCCCGGCATGCTCCACGTCCGCTTCCGCAACGCCCACGACACCCCGGTGGCCGCCGGGCAGTTCGAGCAACTCCTCGGCCTTCTCGCGCAGTTCACACCGATGGTCGAGGCGCTTCCGCCGGACGCCGCACTGGCGGACGTCCGCGGTGCGCTGCGCTACTTCGACCGCGACGCGGCGGGCATCGCCGAGCTGATCCGGCTGCGCGCACTGGCCTGGCACGGCGTACGGTGCACCATCGGGATCGCCGCCAACCCGCTGCTCGCCCGGATGGCGGCGCAGGCCGCCGCGCCCGGCGAGATCCGGACCGTCCCCGACGACGCCGAAGCCGTCACCGCCTTCCTCGACCGCCGGCCCGCCTCGGCGCTGCACGGCGTCGGCCCGGCGACCGCCCGCGCGCTCTCCGCGTACGGACTCGACAGCGTCGGCCGGATCGCCGCCGCACCGCCCGGGACCCTGCAGCGGATCCTCGGCGCCCGGACCGGCCGGGTCGTCCAGGACCGGGCCCGCGGCATCGATCCCACGCCGGTGGTGCCCAATGCCGTCGCCCGCTCGATGGGCGCGGAACACCGCTTCACCCATGACGAGTTGGACCCGGACCGCCGCCGCCGGGCGCTGCTCTCGCTCGCCGACGACCTCGGCGCACGGCTGCGCACGACCGGGCAGGTGGCTCGCGCGCTGACCCTCACCGTCCGCTACGCCGACCGCTCCACGACGACCCGCACCCGCCGGCTCGCCGAACCGACCGCCCACGGTCCCGCGCTGACCGAGGCGGCCTATGCGCTGCACGCCGCGCTCGGGCTGCAGCGGGCCCGGGTGCGGTCCGTGGCGCTACGGGCCGAGGACCTGTGCCGCGCCGAACTCGCCGCGCGGCAGCTGAGCTTCGACCCGTCCGACGACAAGGCGCACCGCATCGAGGCGGCCGTCGACCGGGCCCGGGCCCGCTTCGGCGCCGGCGCCGTGCGCCCCGCGGCGACCCTCGGCCCGGCCGCCCGCCGCACACCCCCGCCCAAGCACGGCACCAAGCCCCCCGGCCCGGGCGCCGGCCGGCACTGAGCCCCACGGGCCGGGAGCGGTCTAGCCGTAGAGCCGCTCCGTATACCGCGGGCCGTAGTGCTCCTCCAGCTCCGCCAGCGACCGGTCCTGGGCCTCGACGGCCCTGACGATCCGCGCCCGCGAGGGCACCGCATCCGGCTCCCAGGTCTCCGGCCGCCACAACTCCGAGCGCAGGAACGCCTTGGAGCAGTGGTAGAAAACCTCCTCGACCTCCACCAGCAGCGCCAGCCGCGGGCGATTGCCCTTGACGACCAGCCGGTCGAAGAACGGGGCGTCCCGCAGCAGCCGGGCGCGGCCGTTGATCCGCAGGGTGTCGCCGCGCCCCGGAAGGACGTAGTTCAGCCCGACGTGCGGATTGACGAGGACGTTCACAAAGCCGTCCATGCGCTTGTTGCCGGGGCGGTCGGGGATGACGAGGGTGGTGTCGTCCAGGACGAGGGTGAAACCCGCCGGGTCGCCCTTGGGCGAGACGTCGCACCGGCCCTCGGCGTCCGAGGTGGCTATCAGGCAGAACGGTGAGCGGGCCAGCCACTGGCGGTCGAGGTCGTGCAGCCGGTGGCGGGTCTTGTTGGCGGCATGGGAATTCGGATGGCCCATCAGCTCGCGCAGCTCCGCCTCCGACGAGATCTCCACGATGCCCGTCAGATCCGCCGGTCCCGGCTGATCGGCCGGTCCCGCGCCCTCCGCCGTTCTCGCACCGTCCGCCGTCGTCTCCATCGGTGTCTCCCCTCCGTCACCTGCCTGGTCAACGCGGTATCGACGGTACGCGACGGGTCTGACAACCGGCCCGTCCGGGACGCATGAGTGAGGTATCCGACACGGCGGGCACGGCAGCACGGAACGGGAGGTTCGACCCCCGTCCGTCCGGTGAGGGTTGTGTGCGCTTTCCTTCACCGTCACACGACTGGTCCTTCTTGCTTACCCGGCCGTAACTTACTTGCCAGTCAACTGCGTTGGCCCTTGCGATCCGGATCGCAGGTGAACGGCTCACCGAGCACCTCGGAGTCTCCTCACCCTCGTACCCCCCTCACACCCCCCTCGCAAGGAGCACCGTATGAAGCTGCGCTGGTCCCGAACGCTCACCCTGCTGCCCGCCCTCGCCCTCGCCCTTGGTTTCGCCACCGCTCCCGCCGCCGCCGACGCCCCCACCGTCCGCAGCGGCTGGAACGACTTCTCGTGCAAGCCCTCCACCGTCCACCCGCGGCCGGTGGTCCTGGTACACGGCACCCTCGGCAACTCCGTGGACAACTGGCTCGGTCTCGCGCCCTACTTGGTGGCCCGCGGCTACTGTGTCTTCTCCCTGGACTACGGCCAGCTCCCCGGCGTACCGCTCTTCCACGGCCTGGGCCCGGTCGACGCCTCCGCGGGGCAGCTCGCCACCTACGTCGACCAGGTGCTCGCCGCCACCGGCACACGCAAGGTCGACCTCGTCGGCCACTCCCAGGGCGGCATGATGGCGCGCGTCTACCTGAAGTTCCACGGCGGCGCGGACAAGGTGAACGCGCTGGTCGGGCTGGCCCCCGACAACCACGGCACCGATCTCGACGGGCTGACCCGCCTGCTGGACCACTTCCCCGGAGCCAAGCAGTACCTGAGCAAGGCGACCCCCGGGCTGACCGACCAGATCGTCGGCTCGGACGTGCTCAACCGCCTCAACGCGGGCGGCGACACCGTTCCCGGGGTGCACTACACCGTGATCGCGACCAGGTACGACGAGGTCGTCACGCCCTACCGGAGCGGCTACCTGGACGGCCCCGACGTGCGCAACGTCCTGCTCCAGGACCTGTGCGCGATCGACCTCTCGGAGCACGTCGCCATCGGCACCGTCGACCCCGTGGCCTTCCACGAGACGGCCAACGCCCTCGACCCGGCCCACGCCACCCCGACCACCTGCCTCAACGGCTGACGGCGGCCGGCCCGGCTCCCCGCCCGCGCGGCGGGGGCCGGGCCGTACGCCTTCCCCGCGGCGCGCTCTCAGCCCACGGTCAGCAGGGCGTCGGTGCACTGCTCGGCCAGCTCCTCGGCGTGCGGGGGCAGCGGCTCCCCACCGCGCAGATGGCGGCGCACCAGGGACAGCGGCAGGTCGACGACGGCGAGCGACACCCGCTCCAGGCCCAGCTCGCCGTGCAGCCCCAGGGCGCCCGCGAGCGCCGCCACCGCCGCCCGGACCCGCATGTTCCCCTCGTCCGCACGGCGCAGATGGCCTTCCGGCCAGTCGTCCCGGCCGAACTCGTGCGCCCCGTAGAGCAGCAGCGCGGCCTCCTGGGGGTGTGCGCGGCTCCACGCGACCACGTGCCGGGAGGCCGCCCGGCCCCCGGCCCGCGGCCCGTCCCCTGAGCGCAGGGCCGCGAAATAGCCCTCCTGGAAGCCCTCGACGGTGCGCAGCCACACCTCGGCGAGGAGGGCCGGGCGGCCGGCGAAACGGTGGTACAGCGAGCCGCTGGGGGCGCCGACGGACTGGGCGACCGCGGACATGGTGACGCCCGAGGGCCCGTGCTCGGCCGCCAGTCGTACGGCGGCGTCGAGGAGCTGTGAGATGTCGAAACGGGGTGGCCTGGCCATGTTCTAGAGGGTACTCTCCATAATATTGGAGGGCGCCCTCCAAAACTGTTCCGCACTGCGCCGGCCCCGCGCCTGCCCGCGAGCCGGCGCCTGCCCCACGCCTCACGGAAAGGCCGCCCGATGGGTGTCTACAACGTGCACGAGCGGGTGCTGCCCGTCCCCGACGCCGAGGCCGGCCTGCTGATCGACGGCCTGTCCGGCGCCGGCGACCGGCTCTGGCCGGGCCGCGACTGGCCCCCGATGGTGTTCGACGGCCCGCTCGCGGCGGGAGCCGCCGGCGGCCACGGCCCGGTCCGTTACACCGTCGCCGCGTACGTCCCGGGCCGCTGGGTGCGCTTCACCTTCAGCGGCCCGCGGGGCTTCGACGGCTTCCACGAGTACACCGTCCACCCGCTCGGCCCCGAGCGCACCCTGCTGCGCCACACCCTCGCCATGCGCGCCCGCGGCCCGGCCCGGCTCAGCTGGCCGCTGGCCTTCCGCCAGCTCCACGACGCGTGCCTGGAGGACAGCCTGGACCGCGCCGAACGCGCCTGCACCGGCCGCGTCGCCCGGCCCGCCCGCTGGAGCCGCTACGTCCGCCTGCTGCGCCGCCTCGTCCGCTGAGCGCCCTCACCGCCCGCGTGCCCGCGCCCGGCGCAGCGTCAGGAAGCCGAGCGCCGCACCGGCGAGGACCAGCGGGATCACCAGCAGCCGGCCGGAGAAGACCAGGACCGCGGCCGTCAGCACGGCGCTCGCGGCCACGCCGCACCACAGGGGAGTGCGACGCGGCAGCAGCACCAGTGCGGCGGCCAGGCCGGCGAGGGTCACCGCCGCCAGACAGGTGGCGGTGGCCCTCATCAGCACGTCAAGATCGGCGTTCCCGGCGCCGGCCACCACGGCGAGGCCGACGGCCGCCGCCCCCAGCACCGCGAGCGAACGCCGCGGCACCTGCCCCGGCGCGCCCCCCTTGGCCAGCCAGCGCGGCGCCGCCCCGTCCCGGCCGAGCGCGGCCCCGAGCCGGGAGGCCCCGGCCAGATACGAGTTGACCGCCCCGAAGGTCAGGAAGAGCGCCGCCGCGGCGGCCACCGGTCGGGCCGCGGCGCCCACGCTGCGGGCCAGCAGCTCGGTCAGCGGGGTGTCGGTCCGGGCCGCGTCCGGTCCCAGCGCCCCGATCGTCGTCACCGCGAGCCCCAGATAGAGCACCGTGATCACGGCCAGCGTACGGCGCGTCACCCGCGGCAGATCCCGTGCCGGATCGGCGAATTCGCCCGCCAGATGGCTGGCCGCCTCCCACCCGGCGAACGCGAAGAACAGCACCGAGGCCGCCGACCCCACCGAGGAGACGCCACCCGGCAGGAACGGCGTGAAGTTCCCGGCCGACACCTCAGGGGCGGCCGCCACCACGGCGCACAACAACACCGCCGCCAGCAGACCACCGAGCAGCAACTGCACCCGGCCCGACATCCGCAGCCCCACCGCATTGGAGGCCAGCGAACCGGCCAGCACCACCCCGGCGACCCCCGCCGCACCCGCCTCGCCCCAGCCGACCGCGCCGGCCACGTACTTCCCGCCGATCCACGCCGCCGAGACCACGCCGATCGGCACCGCCCCGTAGAACCACCAGCCCACCACGGCCGCGGCCCGCGGACCGATCGCCCGGTGGACGTACGTGGCGACGCCCCCGCCGTCGGGGAACCGCGCGCCGAGCGCCGCGAACGAGGCGGCCACCGGGACGCACATGGCCAGCAGCACCACCCAGGCCAGGAGCGAGGCCGGACCGGCCGCCGCGGCGGCCAGCGACGGCAGGGTCAGCACACCGGGGCCGAGCACCGCACCGGCACACAACGCGGTACCACCGCCGATACCCAGCCGCCGTACATCCGAGCATGTCGAAGCGGAATGAGAAGTCTGTTGTACGGTCACGGTCGCCGAAGGTAACCGTTCGCCTGATCAAAAAACCCTGCTGCCGAATGAAATTCGGCAGCTGCGCCACCATGGTCCTCATGGACGACATTGATTCGGCGATTGTCCGCGAACTGCAGCGCGATGCCCGGCAGACCAACCGTGAACTGGCCCGCAGGCTCAACATCGCGCCCTCCACCTGTCTGGAGCGGGTCCGGGCCCTGCGCGCCCGGGGCGTCATCACCGGCTACCGCGCCACGGTGGACCTGCGCACCCTCAACCGCCCCGTACAGGCGCTCCTGGCCATCCGCATCCGCCCGTTGGGCCGCGAGGTCATCGAGCGCTTCAAGAAGTTCCTGACCTCGCTGCCCGAAGTGCTCAGCGTCTACGTCGTCGCGGGCGGCGACGACTTCCTGGTCCACGTCGCCGTACCGGACGTCGACCGGCTGCACGCGCTCCTGATGGACCAGGTCTTCAAACGCCGCGAAGTGGTGGACTGCCGCAGCTCGTTCATCTACCAGCACGTCGCCAACGACGTCATCGAACCGCTGCCCCCGAACGGCGCGTAGCGCGGCACACCGCCCACATGGCACGCATGGCACGCCGCCAATACGCGCGCCGCCGCCCCCACATGCAGAGGGGGCGGCGGCACTCCCGGCGTCCGCCGGGCCTGTGGGGGGCTTGTGGGGGCTTGGGGTGTCAGCCGTGGTGGCGGGCGGCCTTGCGGCGGGTGGTGGCGAACAGCACCCCGGCACCGGTGGCCAGCACGGCCGCACCACCGATGGCCAGCGGGGCGGTGGCGGAGTCACCACCGGTCTCGGCCAGCCGCTGCCCGCTGACCGGCTTGGCGTCCCCGTCGGTCCGCGCCGCATTGCCGGCGGCCTTCGGGGCGACCGCACCCCGGTCCGCGGCCGGCGCACCGCCTCCCTTCGAGGGCGCCGTCACGTCGTGGCCACCACCGTGGTGACCGTGTCGGCCCATGTCCATCGAGGACTTGTCCGCACCCGCCGCGATCTGGCCGTCGGTCGGCGCCGAGGCGGCCGGCGCGGGTGCCGTGGCGGTCCCGGAACCGCCGCTGTCCTTCCCGAACACCACGTCCGAGCAGGTGTAGAACGCCTCGGGGCTGTCCGACCGCTGCCAGATGCTGTAGATCAGGTGCCGCCCGGACCGCTGCGGGACCGTGCCGTCGAAGACGTACGCCCCGTTGGTCAGCTTCGGGTCGGTGACCTTCACGAAGGGCTTCGCCTCCAGGTCCGACCACTTCAGCGGCTTGGTCGGGTCATAGCCGGGCTTGGTGAGGTAGAGCTCGAAGGAGCCCCTGTGCGGGGCGGTGGCCTTGTAGCGGAACGTGTGCTTACCGGCCCGCAGCTTGGACGCCGGCCAGTCGGCACGCGGCAGGTCCAGGCCCTTGAACTGAGCGTCGCCGCCGCTGCAGAGCTTGCCGTCCGGGATCTTCTGCTGGGACCTGCCACCGGCGTTGCCGTCCCGCACCCCGTTCCAGTCGTAGAACGCCTGCGCCCCGCCGACCTGCACGGCCGCCTTGCACGCCGCGGACTTCGGGCTCTCCGGCCCCTCCGCGTAACAGGCCAGGACCCGGCTGACCGGGTCCGACATCGAACCGTGCGCGACGGCCGGCCCCGCAGAGAGCACGGTGAGCGCCAGCGGCGCGATCCCGGCCAGCGCAATCCCGGTGGCCTTGCGACGAACGGTCATGGTGGGGGTCTCCTTCATCAGGTGCGTCGAGCGGGGAGAAGCAGCGGTCGCAAGAGGCAGCCGAAGGTGGGGGGTCGGAACGCGGACACCGGCGCCGCCCCCCGGAGACCGGCGCCGACGGCCCGCAATGCCGCCTTGCGAGAAGCACGCTAGCCCCGCTGAACAGCCAATTCGCCCCCGCAAGCGGGTTGCTGAGGATCTTTATGGCGCGCTTAAGGAACCGCTAAGCGGGGCCACAGGCAGGGCGGGAGGAAACGGGCTCTACGGACTGGGAGTTGGCTCCTCGGCGGTGCGTGACAGTCCGCGCCGGTCCACCTGGATCCGCTTCCTTTGGCTCCCTGTCTGGCTCCCCGTGGCTCTCTGTCTGGCTCCCCGGACGACTCGCTTACGCCCTCCAGGTTCGTTTGGCCGGCGGGCCGATTGCTACGCGCCCTCGATGTGCTACGTCGACGGCGATAGGCCATCGGGAGCGGGCTCGTGCGAACCGTGGTCGACCACCGCCTTAGGAGTTCGATCGGAGGCTCGGCCCGATGGGCCATGTGCCGGACGGGTCTTTCCCTGAATGCCACAACGATGCGGGTACGTCTGTTGTCGTTGATGTCAGTTGCGGATGTCAGCGGTCGGCGCCACGGCATATCAACACGACCCTGGAGGCTCATTCGGCCTTGGCCACCGGTCGGTTCTGAGCCCCAGTCAGCCACACTGGCGGGCTCCATGACGATCAGGTACGCGTGAGTCTCGCGGGGTCGGTCAGACGTTAAATACGCTTGACGGGCACAGCAAGATCACGGTCTGCCCGCCTTACATCCTGCGGAGTACTTTCCTTTAGGCGGGACGTACTAAATGTCTTTGTCACTGCTACCGCCGCCTCACTGCCAAAGAAAAATCCGATGATTACCGTTACGATGTTGCGAAAATCATCAACAAGCATATTCCCCTTGATGAGAGCCGCGAATTTGTCAACGGTCAGGACGTACGAAAAAACGACGAGGAAGGTCAGCAGAAAACTGGAGGCAATGGCGATTCGCGCCCTCTGTGAAGCTACGTAGAGCCCCGCAAAAGAAGCCAAGGCGACAATCACAGTGACGGCTCCAACTACCGTCCGCCATCCGGCCCCTTCGCTCCAAAAGAGTGCGAGGTGTCCGGCGACTGCGGCAACGGCGCAGCACCCCGAAGACCAAGCTAGAGCTGTCTTGCTGTGGAGCCCGTCTCCATTACCATTTGCCATAACCGGGATTATCTAAGATGGCGATGCGGGGGACGAATTTGGCGCGGCGTAAGGGTGACGAAGCCCGTCGAATGGATCAAAGGTGCCGAGCCCGCCGCGCACCAGTGCACTAGCAGCCGCTCTGCTCAGGTAGAGACCGCGGTGAATTCTGCAGAAAATGCTGAGGTCGGCGGAGCGGGTTTGGCTGGTGTCCTGCCCGGTTTGGGGTTGGGCATGATCAGGGGGCCGTACGCTTGACGGCAACTCGGGCAGGCTTGTGAGCTGCCCGGAATTTGAACGAGTGGCCCCCTGGTCTTGCTCGACGCGGGACCCGAACCGGGGAGGTGGGTAAAGCCGTGGAGCCGACCGCCCCACCCCCAGCCTGGTTTTTCGCCCCTTGTGGGCGCGGGCGTCGCCGCCGCGCGGCCCCGGCGGCGAAGACGAGGAGGGAGCCGTGCGGCGGCGACGGCCGGCGCCGCCGCGCTCGCGCGGCACCTCTGATCTGTGATCTGACTGCTTGCAGTTCCAGGTGGCTGGGAACGTCAACGCCCCTGCGTCAACGTGTGGTGCGCTTCCCAAGCTGACGCCTTCCGCCGGGCCGGGTAGCGAGCGGAGCGAGCCTTGATGCTGTGGAGAAAATCGTTACTCGGCCTGCGCTGTTGGCTGGGGAGTCATCCATGGTGGGGGCTGGGGATGCTCGCCATGGAGACTTGAGCCTGCCCCTGTCTGCGCTATCGCACGACTCGACGCTCGCGACATGCATCTCTGGTCGTGAGGCAAGAGACCCGGACACTTCGTCCGGGTCTCTTCGTATGGAGTCCCTCACCCTGGGACCGGCAAGGGGTCGGCAACAGGCCGACTACCCGCTCCGTGGCCGGCTCTGTACCGTGAGGCGGGCCCCTTCAACCCGTGGGAGGCAGCCCGTAATGCGTGGCCTTGGAGATCACCTCAGCATCGGAGAACGGATCGCGTTCTACCGGAAGCGCCGTGGCTACACGCAACCAGTGCTGGCCGGTTTGGTCGGTCGTAGCACTGACTGGCTCGCGAAGATCGAGACGGGCCGCCGAAACCCGCCGCGGATCGACATGCTGGCGGAACTCGCGCGCATCTTGCGCGTGCCGCTCGCAGACCTGCTTGGTCAGACCGTGCTGGTGGAGGACGAGCGACATCAGGACGACGTTCCGGCCGTACGCGACGCGCTCATGAGTCCGCGCCGACTCTCGCGTCTTCTCTTCGGCCCGGAGGCCGAAGTACAGCTCCCGACGCCTGCCCCTGTGGCGGTGCAGGTGGAGCACGCGTGGAACGATTACCAGGGCGGTCGGCTCGGCAGTGTAATTGCGGCTCTTCCCGGCCTGCTTCAAACGGCACAGGAACTGGAAGACCGCGCGACACGACGAGGGGACGACCGCCGAGACTGCTGGGCTGTATCTGCCCGTGCGCACCACCTCGCTGCTACGACGCTCGCCAAGATCGGCGAATCGGATATCTCCTGGCTGGCAGCTGAACGTGCCATGCGCGCTGCAGACGAGTCCGACGACCCGCTTGTGCTCACCTCGGCCGCACGATCCGGGACCCATGCATTGCTCGCGAACGGTCGCTACGACGATGCCCTGGAGCTGGGGAATACCGCAGCCGCTTGGCTGTCGGCGCGGGTCTCGGACAGCGACCCGGCCGCACTCAGCTTGCTTGGAATGATCCATCTACGCGCCGCTGTTGCGGCAGCGCGACACCAGGATCGTCCAACCGCAACGTCCCTACTGAGCCGTGCCGAGACCCTTGCCAACGACCTCGGTTCGGATGAGAACTACTGGCAGACGGGCTTCGGTCCCACGAACGTTTTGCTCCACCGTCTGTCCGTGGAGCTGGATCTCGACAACGTCTCGTACGTCGTTGAGCACGGTCGTATCGATGTAGATCACATGCCGCAAGAACGCAGTGTCTCTCATCGGATCGACTACGCTCGCGCCCTCTCGCTGGCGGGGCTGGGTGATCAGGCTTTCGAGGCACTGCGCACCGCCGAGCGAACGTCCCCACAGCTTGTACGCAACAATCCGAGGGTGCGCGAGACGTTGCGGGACCTGATCAAGCAGTCCCCGGTCACTGGCGGCTCACGCTCGTCCGAAGTGTTCGTAATGGCTCAACGGTGCAGGGCGGTGCAGTGAAACCAGGGGATCGAGGCGTACTTGGAGTGGTGGGTTCGGCAGCCGGCGGAGTGGAAGTACTGCGCACCGGTCTTGTCGAGCCTGCGATACAACGAGGGTGGCAAGTGGCGGTGACACTGACGCCGAGCGCGGGGCGCTGGCTGAGGATGAGTGGCGAAGTGGAGCGGCTGGAGGAGGTAACCGGACTGCCCGTACGAGATGAGCCGAGGCTCCCTGGTGAAGAGCGGCCGCATCCCCCCGTTGACTGCTACGTAGTCGCTCCCGCGTCGGCAAACACAGTCGCGAAGCTTGCGACCGGGCTCATGGACAACCAGGCGCTCACTCAGGTCGGCGAAGCGATCGGCACCGTCGGCCTGCCTGTCGTCATCTTCCCCCGCGTGAACGCTGCGCACGCCCGCCACCCGGCCTGGCAGCGCCACATCGGCGACTTGCGTGAGGGAGGCGTTCACGTCGTCCAAGGAGAGGACATCTGGCTTCTGTACGAGCCACGGGAGGCGCCGTCAGGACGAGAACTGCCATGGTCTGCCGTGCTGGACGCCGTGGATGCCGCTATGAAGTGATAGAGCGTCAACTGCTTTGACCTGCAATAACCAAGGACCCGGACAGTTTGTCCGGGTCCTCGGTCGTCTGCGATCGCATGCTCCTTGTCATGACGCGGATCCATGAGCCAAGCGACAGGCTGACGGCACTGACTCCCTCGGAACTCGCCCTGATCAGAGCGAGTTTGAGTGAAGCACGCGCCAGGACTCAGCAGCTCTTGGAGCGCGCAGACACGCTCATTGAACGGGCGGAGTCTGGTCTCCCACCACTCGTTCGAGACGGTCGAGGCGTTGGCCGAGTAGGCGCAGCGCGTCGTGGATCGAGTTGAGCTCGTCTGCCAGGGCCGTGTAGGCGGGGCTGCTACCCGGCTCAGTGCCGAGCGGCACCGAAGGGTCGCGAACGAAGGTGCCGCGACCCTGTTGGCTGAGCACCAGCCCCTCATCGCGCAGCTGGTTGTAGGCGCTCTGCACCGTTACGAGCTGGACACCAAGTTCTTTCGCGAGCTGGCGTGCGGCCGGCATGCGAGAGCCCGGCTCGCGCTCACCGTTCGCGATCTCCTTGCGGTACTTCGCGGCGATGTCTTTGGCCGTTGGCTTCGGCGCATACGAACTGGGATCCATGGCTCCGAGCCTAACTGGACCTAGGTCAACCTCCGAGGTTTCGCGGTAGCCGCTTGACAGCCAGATTGACATAGGTCAATCTGAAATCGCTCCGGACGGACCCGCAAGGGCCCGCAGTGAGCGGCGTTCCTTGAGAACTGAACAGCGTGATCCACCACTGCAAACCTGCCGTGAACGCACCGGCCGGAGGTGAGTGGAGATCCGTCGGCCAGAGCAATCGTCCCTCGCGGTTGCATCGGGCGAGCGCCTCGATCCACCAGCGGCACATTCCTGGTGGGGAGCGGGAGCCGGCAGACCTGGCCGACGCAAAAGAACGACGCGGCATCGACCTTTCGTCGCCATGACGTCCGGGAGGGGACTCCCCGGACCGAGCACGGCCCGCGTCCATGCGAGACCCGCGGTCCCTGGTAGGGGCCACAACCCTTTCACCGAATCCGCAGCGCCTGGCGTTGCGGCGGTTGCCTCCTCCGCCCGTCCGGCTTGCTGCCGTACGGGCGGGGTTTGAGGGGAGCCGGACGCTCCAACGAGCGCCGCCCGGGAGGCACCCCGGGCGGCAAACCACAGGCACCTTCGAAGGGAACTACCTGTGATCGCCAACAGCATGGCACCTCACGCCTCGATGGGGCACCCCACCGACTCGGCACCGGACATGGACGAGGCCCTGCGGCGGGTCCGGTCGGGGGGGTGCGCGATGACCGAGGAGCAGCAGCGCCAGCTGGCTGAGGACCTCAAGCGCCGCAACGACCAGTCGGAGCAGGACGCTCGCGCGAAGGGCCGATGAGCCTCAGCTGTCCAGTGATACGGGCCCGCATCACGCAGTCCGCGGCGATGCGGGCCCTTGCCCTTCACGGCGTCCACCACCCCATCGCCCGCGTACTGCTTGCCGCCTCAGCCCGCGCTGCGGCCGTCGCGTACGCCGCGGGCCATGGGGTCCGCGACATTCACCCGACTTCAAGGGGATTCCCGTGGAACCCGTACTGACCAGCGTCATTGCTGTGATCGGGACCTTATTGGGCTCGGTCACTGCCTACGTCCTTCAGCAGCGTGCCGCCCGCACCGAACGGGCCGAGGCACGTTCGGAGGCCCTCCGCGGCCGGCAGCTCGCTGCCGTCGCCGATCTGGTGGCGGCGCTGGCCGACCATCGTCGCGCGATGTGGGTCCGCGAGGACCTGGCCCTGTCCGGTGCAGACACCGCAGCATGCGAAAAGACCCGCGCGACCAGCCATGAAACCCGGTCAGCGATCACCGCGCCCCTACTGACCGTCACCCTCCTCGCCCCGGCCCTGGCCGAGTCCGCCACGTACGCGGCCGAGGCCACATACGCGCTTCGCGGGGCCACCGACCGCGCTGCTCTCGATGACCTGTGCGCGGCCGCTGTTGCGGCCTCCGACCGCCTGGTCACCGGTGCTGCGGCCGCTCTGGCGGCCTGACCCAATTCGACACCGAACGGCGCGCGGCCCCGGGACGCACCCCGGGGCCGCTTCTTGGCCGTCCCACTCGTCAAAGGAGCACGACCATGCCCGACATTACTTCCAGGCCCGTCCTTGATTCGTACGTCCAGGTTTCGACGACGGAGACCTACCGTGACGGAGTCGATCTGATCGCGGTGGAGCGCGCCGTCAATGAGGTGCCTCCGGCCGGGATGACGGCGGCCGAGAAGCTCATGGCGGCTCGGATCCTCGCGGACCATGGTGTGGCGCTGAACGTGATCACCCGCCATCTGCGACTTCCTGACCGCCTTACCCTGCCGGCCTCGGCCAAGCGTGGGCCCGAGCCTGCGGTCTGCGGCACGGATCGTGGCTACCGCCGGCACCTGCGGCGAAGCGAGACGCCGTGTGGGGCATGCCGGTCGGCTCGTGCGGCGGCGGACCGTCGGTACCGGCTGACCGGGTCCTCGAAGGAGCAGGCGGCGTGAGCGACCTGACCATGAACGACCTCGCTGCCCCGATGCGGGCGCTGCGGCTGCTGGCCGCCGACTTCCCGGACCTTCCCGCCGTGAACGTGAACGTATCCGAGCTCTCCCCGGCCAGTTGGAGCTGGCCAGCTTCGATGACCTGGGCGTGTTCGAGGCGTGGCGAGAGGCGGTCGGCATCCTGCCCGAGTCGGTGACGTACAAGGAGCAGAGCGCGGGATGCACCCGGGTCTTGAGCGCGTCCACCAACTACGCCGGCGTCTTCCTGCGCCTGGTCGCCTTCAGCGAAACCCCCGGGCACGACGGGGGTGGAGCGCTGTGAGGAGCCAGTCCGTCGACGCTCGCGTCGAGGGCCGGTCGACGGGCGTCAACGCCGTTTCGACGCCCGTCGACATCGGCTACGCCATCGCCGTGCTGGCCGGCGCCCTGACCGTGGTGCTGACGGCCGCCGCGTTCTGGCTGTCGTACGAGCACCTGCAGGAAGTCGCCGCCCGTCACGGTATGGCTGACGCCCTTGCCCGCTCCTGGGCCTGGCCCGCGACCGTCGACCTGTTCATCGTCATCGGTGAACTCCTCATCCTGCGGGCCTCCCTGGCCCACCGGGTCGACGGCTGGGCAATCGTCCTGGCCGCCGCCGGATCGGGCGGCTCCATCGCCTTGAACGTGGCAGGCGTCGGCGACCACGCCGAAGGGCTCGACTACGTCGTAGCCGCCGTGCCGCCGGTCGCTGCACTGCTGGCGTTCGGCGCGCTGATGCGGCAGGTCCACGCCTACCTCGCCGCCCGCCTCCCGACGCCCGTCGACGCAGCCCCCACGCCCGTCGACCGGCCGTCGACGCCCGTCACCCGCACCGTCGACCAATCCCCGTCACCGGTCCTCGATCCTGCTCCGGTCATCGACGCCTCAGCGCCGGAACCGGTGCTGACGGGAGCAGAGCCCGAGGCATCCTCGACGCCCGTCGACGCACCGGTCGAACCCGTCGAGAAGGCGTCGACGCCCGTCGACCTGTGCACGCCGGTGATCTACCCCAACCGCGTCGACCAACTGATCCGCGCCCTGTACGGCACCGACTTCACACAGCCGAACACCGCCCGGATGACCGAAGCGATGGCTGCCGCGGGCCTTGGGTCATCGGAGTCCACGGCCCGCACTGCCCGCAGTCGCGTACGCACCCGCGAGCCCCACCTGGCCGGCTTCCCCACCGCCATTGCCAGCTGAACACGGGCCTCCGGGCTACACCATCCCCACCTCCCTCGGCACCTGCGTGACCTGTGCCGACGCGCCCCAGATCGCTGCCTGACACCAACGACTGCAAGGAGATTCACCATGAGCAACTACACCAACGCGCGACAGGGCTCCCACCAGTGGATCATGACCGTGGAGATGCCCGGCCAGGCAATGCAGACGCTCTACGGCACCTGCACCCCCGGCGCTGGCGCCACCCGGCACGACGTGTTCCTCGACATCAAGGCCGGCATCGCCGAGGAGAGCCCGCAGTGGGCGCACGCCAACGTCGTGTTCTTCTCCTTCGAGCGCAACACCCTGTGACGGCGGGGATGAAGCGTCGCCGTCTCGTTCTGCCCGCCGCGGCGGTGGCCGGTGTGGTCGTGGCTGTCTCTACGGGTCTGCGGCTGTCCGCCTACCACGTGCCGGCCTCGCTGACGGTCTCGTGCGTGCTGGCCACCCTCACCTCGACGGTGTGGCTGATCGCGCACGTCGCCGACGCGCTCACCAGCACTACGCATCGCTGCCCGGCGCCGGGGTGTGACTTCCAGGTGCGGCTGCGCGGCACCGGCGCGGCAGAAAGCCGCCGGTGGCAGGAGGTTGCCGCTGAGCACCCTGGCCACAACTACTGCTCTTGATCAGGGGCGTTCATGCGGTGCCCCGGCCTGCTTTGGCCGGCTGCCGGGGCACCGCTACTCCACGAAGGGAGCACCACCATCATGTCCGACACCACGGCTGTGGCCGTGACAGAGATCCAAACACCACCCCCGCCCGCTCCCGAACCACCTCCCGCCGCGCCAGCGCCGGCACCGCTGCCGGGCCGACCCCTGGCCGCTGCTGGCGCCAACGCCGTCGGCGCCGTCGCGGCCGGGGCTATGTCGGCCGGCGGACCGGTGGGGCTGGCGGCAACCGGCGCCGCAGCCGGAGCGGTCGCCGTCACGGCTCTGATCGCCCGGCGTCGCAGTGCTCGTACTCGCCACAAGGCCGCTGCCTTGCGCACCCCCGCCAGCAGCGCAGCCGGGTGGAGCTCCGCGGGCAGTCCGGCCGGTGCACCGTCGCGTCGGGCCGGTGGGGTGGGCCGCGCGGGGCGGGCCGGTGGAGGCATGCGAGCCGCCATGCATGCTGCTGCCCGTCGGGCCGGCCTCAGTGCAGCACAGCACAGCCCCCGCCGTGCGGCAGGGACCTCGTCACCTGGCGCTGCGCGTCGCACTGCCTCGGGAGCTGCGTCGGGCCCGCTTTCATCGGCTCGGACGCCCCACCCCCGGGGCGGGCCGACCGGGGACCGTATGCGTTCGTCTCGGCCGGTCTCCGCAGCGCAGTTGGGGAAGTCGCCGCGCGGGTCTCGTGGTCGCGCTGCGGGGCTGGCGGCTGCGGCTCGGCGTGCTGCTGGGGCCGGTGCGGCGGCGGGCTGGTCCCGGTGGCAGGCCGGGGCACCTCGGCGGGCTGCGCGGGCCGAGGAGCGCAGCGCCCGGCGCGCGGCCCGAGGGATGGCTAAGGCGTACAAGAAGGCCGGCGTCACCCCGCCCGGTGCCGGCGGCTCTGCGGACTCGTCCAAGGCACGTAAGGCGCCTTCCCGCGGTGCGGTGCAGGCGCGGGCGTTGCGGCGCTCGGCGGTTCGGCACTGGGCCCGGATGGGTGGCAGTGCGGTGCTGGCCGGCGGTGTGGGGCTGGTCTCGGGGATGTGGAACTGGCGCCGCCCCGGCGTCGCCGCCCGTCACATGAAGGCCGTGTGGTTGCGGCTGGCCAACCGTGCCCGCCGCATCCGCGAGGCCCGGGATGCCGTGATCCGTGGCATCACCGGGCCGGGCCGGGTTCCGGTGCCGGGCGAGCGGGTCAACGACCCCCGCCGTACGAGCAAGCGCCGTGCGGCTCCGGGCAAGGAGCGGTCCGCTCGCCGCGTGAAGCTCGGCAAGTTCAAGGGAGGAAAAGACATGACCGACTTCATCAACGCCCCGGCTCTGACGCGTCTTTCGGAGGCGGCCCAGGTCATGCTCCAGGCCGCCTCCACCTTCGATCCGGAGCGTATGGAGGAGTTCCAGTTCCTGGTCGAGGACCTGCCCGAGGCCATGGGCATGGTGCAGGAGACCATCCGGGTCCTGGCGGAGCTCGCCGACGAAAAGCTCCCCGTGGAGCCGGTGGTGACCGAGGAGATCGGCGAGGGCTACCGGGCCATGAACCGCGTCATCGAGGCCATGGCCGAGGTCGGCGCCGTCTACCGCAAGGCCCACGCCGCGGACATCGAGCGCCACGAGAACCCCCGCAAGGGCATCGAGGGCGAACGCAAGTGGAACGTCTGACCGCCCCATCTGCCCGACGCACGTGACGGCTCCCGGCACCGCCCCGGGGGCCGTCCCCCGTTTTCGGAGAGGACACCATGAGCAGCAGCAAGAACAGCGCTCCGAGGGTGGACTGGAGTGCCGGGCACGGCATCGTCTCCGGCACCCTCAACGCCACCACCGGCACCCTGGTCACCACCGCCCTGGCCCACACCGCCACCATGCCCACCGGCTGGGCCCTCGGGGCGGGCCTCGCCGGGGCGGTGGGCACCGCGATCGCCGGAGCTCGCAAGCGCCTCACCCGCGCCACGGTCGGCTTCCGCTCGGCATGCTGGCTGGCCGCCGGCACCTGGTCTTCCTGGGCCCTGGCCCACGGTGGGCCGATGACCCTGCCGGCCCTCGGGACCCTGGCCGTCGCCGGGATCACCACCGGCACCCTGGCGGCGGGGTTCGCCGCGCACGAGGAGACCGAGCAGGCTCGCCGCACCACCCTGCTCAGCCTCGGCATCCGCCGGGCTCTGGCCGAGGAGTGGATCGACCGCATCGCACGGGTCTGCAAGGTCGAAGGCGTCGAGATCGTGGCGATCGAGCACTGGCCCTCGGGCCTGGGCTACACCGTCGAGGTCAAGCTCCCCGAGGGCGGCGTGACCCGCAAGGCCATCGCCGACCGCACCGCCGCCCTGGCCTCCGATTTGGACCTGCCCAACGGCTGCGGCCTGCAGGTGACGGAGGGGATGTCGCGGCGGCTGGTGCTGCTGAAGGTGACCACCAAGAGCCTGGCCGGCACCGAACTCCCCTTCCCGGTGGCCGAGATGAACGAGATCACCACGGTCAACAACCCGATCCCGCTGGCGCTGCTGTCCGACGGCGGACAGGCCGAGCTGGACCTGCGGCAGGCGTCCACGATCGTGGCGGGCAACACCGGCACGGGCAAGACGAACTGGCTGCACACCCTCATCGCCAAACTGAACCAGACCAACGACGTGCTGGTGTGGGTCATCGACCTCAACGGCGGCTCTCTTGGACTGCCCTGGCTCCACGCCTGGCGCGAAGCCCAAGAGCACACCGAAGGCTCGCGCTGGGCAGATGCTGACATCCCCGCCCCCGGTGTGGACTGGGTCGCCAGCACCCCCGCCGAGGCCACCCGGATGCTGCAGGCCGCCGTGCGCATCGCCAAACAGCGCAAGGTCACCTACCAGGACCACATGCGCGCCGAGGACGACGACAAACTCCCCGTCGGCCCCGACCTGCCCGAGATCGTCATCATCGTCGACGAAGGCGCCGAGGTCGCCGCCACCCGTGAAGCCCGGGAGGTCCTCAAGGGCGTCTCCGAGGTGATCCGCATCGCCCGTGCGATGGCCATCCGCGCTGTCGTCTCCGCGCTCCGGGTCACCCAAGACGTCCTGCCCGATCCGATGGTGCGCAAAATGGCCTCCAACCGGGTCTGCACCGGGGCCACGGAGGACAGCGAACTGGGGCACTTCTTCGGCTGGCGCGCCCTGGCCATCGAAGACTCCTTCGACGGACCCGGCTCCATGCTGGTCGGCACCGACGGCAAAGCCCCGGAGAAGGGCCGCCAATGGCGCATCACCCCCTCGGCCATCGAGGAGGTCTGCGCCGCCACCGCCCGCCGCCGCCCGGCCTTGGACGAGCCATCGCTGACGGCCGCGGGGGCGGAGTATGCGCAGCGATGGACGCTGGAGCGGTGCGGGCACCTCTTCGGCCTGAAGCACGCCACCACTGCCCCAGAAACCACCACCAACGACGGCGATGGTGATGCTGGGGCGCGCAAGTGGCGGGCAACGGCAGGCTGGGACAAGCCCCGCACCCCGCGCGGTCAGAGCGAGGGGGCGCCGCGGGACAAAGAGCTGGAGGCCCAGTTCCTCGACATCGTCCACGGCGGCATGCACGACGACACACCGCCGACGGAAGACGGTACCGACTGGTCCAACCCGGGCACCTGGGCCCCAGCCCGGGAACCGGGCGGCGCCAAGCCCGATGCCCGCCAGGCTGCCTTCAACCTGATCATCGCGGCCGGGCCCGACGGCACCGGCGCATCCGCCATGGAGCGGGACCTCAAGAACGCCTACGGCACCCGCCGCCCCGTCATTCAACGGTGGCTCAAGGAGTGGTCGGAGCGAGGTGAAGTGGTGCGCGTCGGGGACGGCAGCAAGGCCCGCTACGTGCACCGACAGCACCTTCCCGAGCCCCCCGCCGAGTCCTGAAACCCGGTCTGTCTGTCACCTGGCACCAATCCCGCCCAAGGGGCCGCTGGCTGTCGCTGACGCCTGTATCCCCGCTTTGACCTGCGGGTTACAGGTGACAGACAGGTGACAGGTGACAGGCGGGTGGCAGCCCAGATGGCAGGTACCGGCCCCGCCCTCGCACGTACCGCGAAGGCGAGGTCGACGCCTTCCACCGATCATCCCCAGGAGTCGCTATATGGCCTTGACCCTCTCCGCTGTCGTCCTCTTCGGAGTCCTCGCCATCGTCCTGCTGCGCGGCCGGCACGTCAGCTTCGCCACCGCGCTCGTGCTGTTCCTCTTCGGCTTCTTCGTCGCCGGAACCGGCGCCTACAGGCCCATCTACAACCTGTGCCAGGCCATAGCCCAAGCCTTCACCCACCTCACCACCTGACCGGCTGCGGCCGCCGAGGAGGAACCGTGAACACCGAACACTCCCACCCGGCCGCGCCGGTGCTTCCGGCGATGCGTGCCGAGGAGATCCCGCCCGGCGTCCAGGAAGTCATCCTTCCTTCCGGGGAGCGGGCCCTGGCCTACAGCACCGGACCCGCCGCCTCCCCGCCCCCGCTTCATGTCCCTGCACCGTCGGTCCCCCAGCCGATCCCGGCCTGGGCCAAATCCACCGCGCTGCTGGCTCCGACCGTCGGCGGAGGGATCGCGGTCGCCGCGGTCGGACTCTCGGTCGCTGCCCCCGGCCTGGTCGCCGTGAGCCACGTGCTGTGGTCCGCCGTCGCCGCCATCGCCACCGGCGGCATCGTCGCCGCCGCAGTCATCGGCCGTGTCCGCGCCCGCATCACCGCCGCACAGCGACCCCACATCACCCAGCACATCACCGCAACCGGCCTCTTCGGCCGTGCCAACGGCACGATCAACCACCGCTAAGGAGCGACATGTTCGACACCACCAAGCTCCCTGCCCCTGCGGACTTGCCGACGCCGGAGCAGGCGTACGCCAACGCCCCGCACCTGGCCGCCGAGACCACCTTGCTCCACGCAGCCTCCATGGCCCCAGAGGCGGAACTGGACCGGGAGTGGTACCTGCGCCACGCCGCGCTTCTGGACCGCGTCGCGCTGCGCCTCGCTGCCTTCGACAGCGAGCCGGGCGCGGCCACGGCGGTCGAGGAGGCCGACGCGACCGCCGTCTACCTCCTCGACATGGACCAGGCGCCCCGCGACTACGACCCACGCCCCTACGTCCGCCAGCAGTACGCCCTGTGGCTGACCAGCCAGGACGCTGACGCCGACATCTCGTACTCCTAGCCATGGCGGCGATCCGCCGCCCAGGCCGGCGGCCCGCCGGAGAGGAGTGTGTTTAGGCAGGGGTGGGCCGGGGCGCGGGGCTCTGGGCGGGGACGGTGGCCTGGAGGGCGGTGCGGTGCATGTCCCAGTGCTTGGTCAGCCACTTGTGGTGTTCCCCAGTAAGGGGGACCGTCAGAGGCTGGCCGTGCAGCTTGGTGTATTCGCCGTAGGCGGCCAGGTCCGGTGAGACGTCCAGCGTCCAGCTGGCGGGGTTGACCGCGATCAGGCCGAGGTCGAAGAGGCGGTGCATGTCGCGGCGCAGCAGCAGTCCGCCGCCCTTGTGGTGCTTGCCGTTGGCCGCGTAGCTGTAGAGGTGCGCGGCCTCCAGCACCTGGACGGGGGTGGGGCCGTTGAAGGCGCACAGG
>NZ_JOIX01000067.1 GCF_000720175.1 Streptomyces sp. NRRL S-337 | reverse complement strand
AAGCGACAGCAGTCCACGAACAAGGCCCCGGAGGCCCGTCACCGCACCCACCACAAACCCAGCCCGCCGCAGGCGCAACGGCGACCAAGCCCCGCGGCGCCGCAGACAGCCACGTGCGGGGCGCCGCAAAGCGCGCAACGGCGAGACGACCCGCGGCGGGACGGCCAAGTACGTGCGGGGGCGCCGCAAAGCGCAACGGCGAGCAACCACCACGGCGCCGCAGACAACTACGTGGGGATCACCCCAGCGACGCCAGGTACGCCGCCGTCTTGTCCGGGTCGAAGAAGAAGTTCTCGAAGTCGGACGGGTCGTCGAAGCCGTTGGCGAAGCGGTCGGCGACGGGCTGGAGCTGGCCGGCCGCGCCGATGAGGTTCAGGACGTGCTCCGGCGGCGGGGCCAGCATCGCGTTGGTCCACTTGGTGACGTGCTGGGCGGTGTCCCAGTAGCGGTCGAACGTGGCCCGCATCCACGCCTCGTCGAACGGCTCGTCGCCACGCTCCACGATGGAGGCGAGATAGGCAGCGGCGCACTTGGAGGCCGAGTTGGAGCCCTGGCCGGTGATCGGGTCGTTGGCGACGACCACGTCGGCGACGCCGAGGACCAGGCCGCCGGAGGGCAGCCGGCCGATGGGGTTGCGCACGGTGGGTGCGTAGCGGCCGGCCAGCGTGCCGTTGGCGTCGGTCAGTTCGACCTTGGTGCAGCGGTCGTACTCCCAGGGCAGGAACGTCTTCATCAGGTCCAGGGTGACCGCCAGGTGCTCGGCGGGGTCCTTGACGTTGCCGAAGGCGTCCAGCGGGCCGCCGGGGATGCCCTCCCAGAAGAGGATGTCGGCCCGGCCGGAGGTGGTCAGCGTCGGCATCACGAAGAGCTCGCCGACACCGGGGACGAGGTTGCAGCGCACCGCGTCGAAGTCGGGGTGCTCGGGGCGCGGGCCCATGCCGTGCACGTAGGAGACGGCCAGGGCCCGCTGCGGGGCGTCGTACGGCGAACGGGAGGCGTCGCGGCCGAACATGGAGACCAGCTCGCCCTTGCCGGCCGAGACCAGCGTGAGGTCGTAGCGGCTCGCGAAGAAGTCCAGGTCGGAGACGGCGGCGCCGTGGATGACGAGCTGGCCGCCGCGCTGCGCGAAGGTCTCCATCCAGCCGGCCATCTTCACCCGCTGGTCGACGGACTGGGCGTAGCCGTCGAGCTTGCCGACCCAGTCGATGGCGCGCTGGGAGCCGTCGGGGCCCTCGTGGCTGCCCGGGGCGGCGACGGAGACGCCGAGGCCCTCGATGCGCGGGGCCTGGCTCTCCCAGAAGTTGATGCCGAGGTCGCGCTCGTGCTGGAGGGCCGTGTGGAACATGCACTGCGTCGACATGACCCGGCCGGAGCGGATCTCGTCGGCGGTGCGGTTGGACATGAGGGTGACCTCGTAGCCCTTGGACTGCAGGCCCAGGGCGAGCTGGAGACCGGACTGGCCGGCTCCGACGACGAGTATTTTCCGCATGGCGGCACTCTTCTCTGCTACTGCGATGTTCGGGTGAGGGGTGGGGTCGTGCGAGGGGTGTCCCCTCAGGGGGCGGGCCCGCGGGGGCGGGCCCATAGGAGGACCGGCCTGTGCGAGGGCCGGCTCGTAGGAGGACCGGCCCGTTACTCCGGCGCGGCTTCCAGGGCGTGGCCGACCAGGGCGAGCAGCGACTGGATCACAGTGGTCCGCTTGCGCGCGTCCATGATCACGATCGGTACCTCCGCCGGTACGGTCAGCGCCTCGCGGACGTCCTCGGCCTCGTAACTGTCGGTGCCCTCGAAGTGGTTGACCGCGACGATGTAGGGCAGTCCGCAGCTCTCGAAGTAGTCGAGCGCCGGGAAGCAGTCCTCCAGCCGCCGGGTGTCGGCCATCACGATCGCGCCGATCGCGCCGCGCACCAGGTCGTCCCACATGAACCAGAACCGCTGCTGCCCGGGCGTGCCGAACAGGTACAGGACCAGTTCCTGGTCGAGCGTGATCCGCCCGAAGTCCATCGCGACCGTGGTCGTGGTCTTCTCCGGGGTGGCGGTCAGATCGTCGGTGCCCTCGCTGGCCTGGGTCATCACCGCCTCGGTCTGCAGCGGGGTGATCTCCGAGACCGAACCGACGAAGGTGGTCTTGCCGACACCGAAGCCGCCGGCCACCACGATCTTGGTGGCGATCGGCGCCCGCGACCGGTCCGTCTGCCAGCTCTGCAGCCCCGCGTCGGCGGCCGTGGCCACCGGGCCGCCCTGACCCACGGAACCGGCGGTCGTCGTCGGCCCGGCCGATATCGTGTCAGAGCCTGTGAAGTCCACTCAGCACCCTTTCGAGCAGCGCGCGGTCGGGCCGGCCGGTGCCGTGCCCGGTGCCGTAGACGCGAATCTTTCCCTGGTCGGCGAGGTCGCTGAGCAGGACGCGGACCACGCCCAGCGGCATCTTGAGGAGGGCGGAGATCTCCGCCACCGAGCGCATCCGGCGGCAGAGCTCGACGATCGCCCGCATCTCCGGCATCACCCGGTCGCCCCAGCCGCCGGAGGTGAGCTCGCGCCGTTCTTCGGGGGCTTCCAGCGCGGCCACGAAGGTCTCGACGAGCAGCACGTGGCCGAATCGCGTGCGGCCGCCGGTGAGCGAATACGGCCGTACGCGCGAGGGTTTGCGATCCCCGCCTCGCACGGGGAGTTTGGGAGTCTTACTCACTGGGCGCTCTCCATCGACTTGCGGAGTTCGGTGCGGAGTTCGGGGGTGAGGACATGGCCGGCCCGGCCGACGAACAGCGCCATGTGGTAGGCGATGACGTTCATGTCGCAGTCCGGTGCGGCGTGCACGCCGAGCAGCGAACCGTCGCTGATCGACATCACGAACACGCTGGCCTCGTCCATCGTGATCATCGTCTGCTTGACGGCCCCGCCGTCCATCAGCTTCGCGGCACCCTGGGTGAGGCTGCCGAGGCCGGACACGATGGTGGCCAGGTCCGCGCTGGACCCGCGGGGCCCGCCGGCTCCGCCGGGGCGGGCCGTCTCGTCCGCCCGGTCAGGGTCGGAGCTGAGCAGCAGCAGTCCGTCGGAGGAGACCACCGCGACCGAGCGGATGCCCGGCACCTCTTCCACCAGGTTGCTCAGCAACCAGTGGAGATTGCGGGCCTGGCTGCTCAGTCCATGTCCGTAAGCAGTGGGCGCTTGCGCCTTCACTCGCGTGCCTCCTCGACAATGTGGCTCTCTTCCGGGGCCCCCGCTCCGTCGGTGTCGTGTCGTCGGTCGGTCTGTTCGGTCGTGCCTTCCGCGAGCTCGGCCGCCACGTCGCGCCGGCCGGTCCGCGCCCCCTGCTGGAATCCGCCGAGCCGGCGCCGCAGCGCCTCGGCGTTGGCCGCACCGCTCTTGCGCGGGGCGGTGGGTGCCTGCTGCTGCGCCACGATCCTGGGTGTGCGCTTGGGCAGCCCCAGGCTGGTCCGCTGCTTCTCCTCGGGGCCCGCGGGCGCCGCGCCGTCGGGCGCCGCGTCGTCGGACGATGCCCCGGAAGTGGGCGCCGGGGCCGGGGCCGTGGTGGCCGCCTCGGCGCGGGTGTGCTGGTCGGGGCCGATGGCGTACGGGTCCACCGCGGCCGGGGCGGCGGCCGGCGCGGGTTCCTCCGGCGCGTCCTCCCGGGGCCGGGTGTGCTCGGCGGTCCCGCCGGCCGGGATCCCGGCCGCGTCGATCGCGCGCTCCGCGGCGGCGACGAACGGGTCGCCCTCAGGGCTGCCGGCGGGGCCGTCCTGGCCGGGTGCCGGATCGGCGGCCCGGTCCGGTGCCGGCGCGGCCTCCACCGCTCCGCGGCCCGCCGCCGGGTCCACCCGCGGCACCCGCGTCTGCAGGGCGTTGGAGTTCGCCTCGGCCACCGAGCCGGGCAGCCCCGGGGCGTGCGCGTCGTGCGGGACGGAGAGCGAGGACGCCGGGCCGGGACGGGTCGGCAGGATCGAGCCGGGCAGCACGATGACGGCGGTGACCCCGCCCTGCTTCGCGTCCCGCAGCTGGACCCGGATGCCGTGCCGGGCAGCCAGCCGTACGACCACGTACAGCCCGAGGCCCAGCGCCTCGTCGATGTTCTCGGCGGCCGAGGCGGCCTCCGCGTCCGACAGCCGCTCGTTGAGCTCGGCCATCCGCTCCGCGGTCATCCCGATGCCCTCGTCCTGGACCGAGAGCATGACCTCACCGCTCTCCAGCAGCCAGCCGGACAGCTCGACGTGGGCGTCCGGCGGCGAGAACGCGGTGGCGTTCTCCAGGAGTTCGGCGACCAGGTGGCTCAGGTCGTCCGCGGCGAACCCGGCGACCTGGGAGTGCGGCGGCAGCGACTGGATGCGCACCCGCTCGTAGCGTTCGATCTCACTGACCGCGGCGCGCAGCACGTCCAGCAGCGGGACCGGGCCGGGGTGGTTGTTGCCGTGCTGTTCGGCGCCCGCCAGGACCAGGAGGTTCTCGCTGTTGCGGCGCATCCGCGCGGCGAAGTGGTCCAGCTTGAACAGGGTGTCCAGCCGCTCCGGGTCCTGCTCGGTCTCCTCCAGGCCCTCGATGACGCCGAGCTGGCGCTCCACCAGGCCGAGGGTGCGCAGCGCGAGGTTGACGAACCGGCCCTGTACGCCGGTGTGGGCGGCCTTGAGCCGCTCGGTGAGGTCGGCGACCTCCTCCTTGAGCGCCTCGCCCTGCTCCTGGAGCACCTCGCGCTCGGCGACCAGCCGCTGCCGGCCGCCGATCAGCCGCTTGCGCTCGCCCTCCAGTTCGGTGGTGCGCCGCGACAGCTCGCCCACCTGGGTGTGCAGCGCGTTCACCGACCGTACGGTGGCGGCGAATTCGTCGTTGCGGCCCTTGTAGGTGATGGGGTCCTCGTGCGCCGGGTCGGCGGCCAGCCGGCGGGCGCCGATCCGCAGCGCGGCCAGCGGCTGGGTCATCGAGCGCGCGGCCCAGATGCCGGCGCCGACGGCCAGCAGCAGGCAGAGGCCCTCCAGGCCGATGCGGATCTCCAGCTCCGTGACGTCGTCGTCGCGCAGTTGGCCGAGGCGCTGGATGTCGGCGGTGGCCATGGCCGATTCGACGCCCCGCATCAGCCCGATGCGGGTGGTGAGGGCGTTCTCCACCCGCTGGCGGCTGAGCCGCAGATCGGCGGCGTCCAGGCGCGGCTGGTCGGTGAGCCGGGTCAGATAGCGCTCGGCGGTGCTGATGTCCGTGCCGGTGACGGTGCGGTCGTAGCGGTCCCGGGCGCCCTGGCCCGCGGTCTCCCGGAAGTCGCCCAGCGCGGCCTGCTCACGGACCCGCGCGACCTGGGCGAGACCGGTCAGCGTGGGCTGGCTGCCGCCCGCGTTGAGCCCGGCGAGCAGCAGGGCACGGGTGCCGGCCGCCTGGTCGGTGGCGCGGGCGAGCGCGGGCAGCGCCCGGGTGTCGGCGTCCGCGGAGTCCGCCCGGGCGGGCAGCCCGCGGGCGATGTCGTCGCTGATCGCCCCGAGTGCCTGGATGATGTCGGTGTAGGCGCGGTAGACCTGCTCGGCCGATTCCGTCCGGGCCAGCGCCTTTTGACGGGTTTCCGGGAGGGCCTTGAGCAGTTTGGCGGCGGTCGCGTAGACCGCGCTGTCACCGGAGGCGTCCTGGGCCTCGGTGCGCAGGTCGTCGATCTGCCGGTCCACGCGGGCGCGCTGGGGGCGGGCGACGGCGGCGTTGTCGGCACCGGGCCCGCTGGTGACGGCGGCGCCGGCCGCGGCCGTGTTCGTCCGGGTGCCGTTGACGCCGGGGAGGCTGGTGCCGGTTCCGGTTCCGCCCGTTGTGGTACCGGTCGTTCCGCTTCCACCGGTCGTGCTGGTTCCGCCGGTTGCTGCCCTGCCGCCGGTTCCGGTAGCGCCGCCGGTGCGGGTGCCGTTGACCGTGCCGGTGCCCGCGCTGCTGCCGGTTCCGTTGACCGTGCCGTTTCCGGCCCCCGTGCCCGTCCCCGGGTCCGCGGCGTTGTTGCCCGTGCCCGTACGGCCGTTGCGTCCCGCGGCGGCGTAACCGGTCATTCCGTCGCGCTCGTCGGCGAGGGAGTGCGCCAGCGCGATGGCGCGGGCGTTGAGTTCGGCCAGGTCGACCAGGTGCTGGCTGTTGCCGGCGTCGTCCGCCGTGCCGAGCAGGCCGGGGGCGCCGGCTCCGAGGACCGCGACGGCGACCACGGCCACTGCTCCGACCAGCCGGTTGCGCACCCGTGCGGGACGGTGCCCCACGAGGTCCGCACCGCCGGTCGCGCCCGGTCCCTTACCGGAACCGGAGCTCTTGCCAGGACCCGAACCCGTACCCGGTCCGGAGACCGAACCGGCCGGTGAACCCGGCTTCCCTGCGCCGCCCCGAAGCCGCATCTTCCGCACCGCTGCTCGCATTCCTGTCTCGCCTGCCCACGCCGTATGGCGTCGCGGACCCGGCTCGCTCTCCGCTCGCGGGCGGACCTGCGCGCACTCCGCAGCAAGCGCATACTTCCGCGAGGGGGAACGGTCCGGCTCTGCGCGTCGCGACGAATGTCCTGGCCCCCCGTGATCCGGGCAACGACCATTCCACCGGCCCCGCGCAGTGGCTCGGCATCACATGCCCGGCCACCTGAACGAGTGAACATCAATCGGAGTTTGGCCATCAACTTCCGTGCGGCAACGATTTTCGCCGCACCCCCGCGCACCCCCCGGACGGGTTTGGAGATGCCGCGCCGTCCTGGCAGGATGCGCGCCCGCACGCCGCCAAGGCGCGGTTCCGTACCTTCCGCACGGCGCTGACCTGCCCGTACGCCACACGGGACCCGGTGCGCCCGGTCACCCGGCCAATTCCGCACCCTCCGGCAGACTTGCCGGCATGCGCATCGCACTCGCCACCGAGCCGGGCGACCCCCAACGCCCCAACGAGGACTACGCATCGGTAGCCCTGCCCGCCTCCGGCCAGGGCGGAGTCCTGGTGCTGCTGGACGGCGTGACCCCGCCCGAGGCGGACTACGGATGCCGTCACACGGTGCCGTGGTTCACCGCGCGGCTCGGCGGCGCAATGCTCGAACTGTCGGTTTCACACCGGGATATGACGCTGGCTGAGGCGCTCGCGGCGGCCATCTCCCGGACCGCCGCCGTTCACCGAGGCACCTGTGACCTTTCTCACGCCCGCACTCCGCAGGCAACTGTGGTGGCCGCCAGGTGGTCCACGGACACCGTCGAGCACCTCGTGCTGTCCGATTCGGTGCTCCTGCTGGAGCACGTCGACGGGTCGGTGCGCCCTGTGCTGGACCCGCGGCTGGACGAACTGCCGCCCGAGGTCCTGGCCCTTGGCGCCGTCGTACGGGCGCTGCCCCGCGGGTCGGCGGAACGGGCCGCGGCGGGCCAGGAGTACGGGCGTGCCGTCGAGGCGCTGCGCAATGTGGAGGGCGGCTTCTTCACGGCGGCCGCGGATCCGGCGGTGGCGGCCCGGGCGGTCACCGGCACCACGCCACGGGCCGCGGTCCGTTCACTGACCGCACTCAGCGACGGCGCGGGCCGCTGGGTCGAGGTCTTCGGGGAGGGCTCCTGGGCGGACTGCGCGGGCCTGGTGGCCAAGGAGGGGCCACAGGCCCTGATCGACCGGGTGCGGGCCGCGGAGGCGGCGGACCCGGGGTGCGCCGCCTACCCGCGGGGCAAGGTCCGGGACGACGCCGCGGTGGTCTTCGTCATGCCGTGACGGGCCCGGCCGCGGCGTACCACGACGCGGCTTTCACCCCTCTTCGCCCTCTTGCTCCGCGTTCAAGCGGTGCAGCAGCCGGGCGAGTTCGGCCACCTCGTGGCGGTCCCAGGCGGCGAGGCGGCGGGCGTACTGGGCGCGGCGGGCATTGCGGACGCGGGTGAAGCGCTCGTGGCCCTCGTCGGTCAGGCGCACCAGGACGGCGCGGCCGTCGGCCGGGTCCGGCGCCCTGGCGACCAGGCCCAGCTGTTCCAGGGCGTGCAGCTGGCGGCTCATCGTGGCCTTGCCGACGCCGAAGAAGCCGGCGAGGTCGGTGGCACGCTGCGCGCCGGCGTCGGCCAGCCGGACCAGCAGGCCGTAGGCGGACGGCTCCAGGTCGGGGTGCACCTCCCGGGCCAGTTCGCCGGACGAGGCCCGGGCCCGGCGGAGGAACACCGCCAATTCGCGCTCCAGGGCGAGGAATACGTGGTCCACACCCACCGGCTCGCCGTCCGCCGCCATCCCGTCGGCCCCGGTGTTGTGCACGTCAGCGCCCCTTCCCGCATTTCCTGGTCTGAAAGTTTCCGCCCCCGTCGGCCGAAGCCGCAGCTCGGCCAGTATTTCGCAGGATTAGACCAACGGCAGCCCAGGGACCCTCTTTTGTCACGCCGGTCTACGCGCGTATCGTCATTTATGGCATGGCCACACCAAACGGCGGGCCGTTCGCCAAAGGTTCCGCCGCGCGTCCCGCACGCCGCACCTCCGTGTCCGCCACGCCCGCGCCATGCCGGCAGATCACCCCCCTCAGATCAGCACGCATCCCCCCTCAGGTCACACCGAGATCTCCGGAGACACGTATGTCCGTGCTCAGATCCGGCTCCCCCCATCGCCCCGCACGCTCGCTCGCGACCGTGACCGGGGCCCTCCTCACCCTCCTCGCCCTGCTCCTGGCGCTGCCCGCCACGGCCGGTGCCACGGCCGTGCGGCGCGCACCCGAGCCGAGCCACCCCGGCCAGGACTGGGCCGGCTCGCAGATCGCCCGGCACGAGGGCACCGCGGCCGGCCGCGCCGCCCCGCCGGCGGGCTCGCTCGCGTCGTCCGTCGAAGGCGTGGACGTCAGCAGCCACAACGGCAACGTCGCCTGGTCGACGCTCTGGAACAGCGGCGTCCGGTTCGCCTACGTCAAGGCGACGGAGTCCACCAGCTACACCAACCCGTACTTCGCGCAGCAGTACAACGGCTCCTACAGCGCCGGTATGATCCGCGGCTCCTACCACTTCGCGACGCCCAACACCTCCAGCGGCGCCGCCCAGGCCAACTACTTCGTCGACCACGGCGGCGGCTGGTCCCGGGACGGCAGGACGCTGCCCGGCGCGCTGGACATGGAGTACAACCCCTACGGCGCGACCTGTTACGGGCTCAGCGCGGCCGGCCTGGTCAACTGGATGAAGGACTGGTTCGCCACCTACAAGGCGCGCACCGGCCGGGACGCGGTCATCTACACCTCCACCAGCTGGTGGAAGCAGTGCACCGGCAATTCGTCCGCCTTCGGCGCGATCAACCCGTTGTGGGTCCCGCGCTACGGCTCCTCGGTCGGCGAACTCCCGGCCGGCTGGGGCTTCCACACCATCTGGCAGTACACCTCGACCGGCCCCACGGTCGGTGACCACAACCGCTTCAACGGGGCGATGGACCGGCTCCAGGCCCTGGCCAACGGCTAGCGCGCAGCCGGCCGCCGACCATCTGGCGGGCGGACGGCCCGCCCGCGCACCCCGAGACCCCTCCCGCCTGCCGCGGGAGGGGTCTTCCGCTCCGGTCGCGTTACCGTCACGCCGCGACCGGAACCTCCGGTGCCGCGCCGTTGCGGGCCGGGGTCAGCGCGAGCTCCAGCACCTGGCGGACGTCCGAGACCGGGTGGACCTCCAGGGCCGCCAGGACCTCGGCGGGCACGTCGTCCAGGTCCGGCTCGTTGCGCTTGGGGATGATCACGGTGCTGATCCCCGCGCGGTGCGCCGCGAGCAGCTTCTGCTTGACGCCGCCGATCGGCAGCACCCGCCCGGTCAGCGAGACCTCACCGGTCATCGCCACGTCCGGCCGGACCTGCCGGCCCGACAGCAGCGAGGCCAGCGCCGTCGTCATCGTCACGCCCGCGCTCGGCCCGTCCTTGGGGACGGCACCGGCCGGTACGTGCAGATGCACCCCGCGCTCCTTCAGGTCGCCGACCGGAAGCTCCAGCTCCGCGCCGTGCGAGCGCAGGAACGACAGCGCGATGTGCGCGGACTCCTTCATCACGTCGCCGAGCTGGCCGGTCAGCGTCAGACCGGAGGCCCCGGTTTCCGGATCGGCGAGCGACGCCTCCACGTAGAGGACGTCACCGCCCGCGCCGGTGACCGCGAGGCCCGTCACCACGCCCGGCACGGCAGTCCGCCGCTCGGCCGGGTCCTGGGCCGACTCGGGGGTGTGGTGCGGCCGCCCGATCAGCGGGCGCAGCTGGTCCGCGCCGACGCCGAACGGCAGCTCCCGCTCGCCGATTTCGTGCTGTGCGGCGATCTTGCGGAGCAGCCGGGCGATCGACCGCTCCAGATTCCGCACGCCCGCCTCGCGGGTGTACTCGCCCGCCAGCTTGCGCAGCGCGTCCTCCTCCAGCGTCACCTCGCCGGCCTCCAGACCGGCCCGCTCCAGCTGACGCGGCAGCAGGTGGTCCCGGGCGATGACGACCTTCTCGTCCTCGGTGTAGCCGTCGAGCCGGACCAGCTCCATACGGTCGAGCAGCGGCTCGGGGATGGCTTCCAGGACGTTGGCGGTGGCCAGGAAGACCACGTCGCTCAGGTCGAGTTCGACCTCCAGGTAGTGGTCGCGGAAGGTGTGGTTCTGTGCCGGGTCCAGGACCTCCAGGAGGGCGGCGGCCGGGTCGCCCCGGAAGTCGGAGCCCACCTTGTCGATCTCGTCGAGCAGGACGACCGGATTCATCGAACCGGCTTCCTTGATCGCCCGGACGATACGGCCCGGCAGCGCGCCGACGTACGTACGGCGGTGGCCGCGGATCTCCGCCTCGTCCCGGACGCCGCCGAGCGCGACCCGGACGAACTTGCGGCCCATGGCGCGCGCCACGGACTCGCCCAGCGAGGTCTTGCCCACACCGGGCGGCCCGACCAGCGCGAGCACCGCGCCGCCCCGGCGGCCACCGACCAGCCCCAGGCCGCGCTCGGCCCGCCGCTTGCGGACGGCCAGGTATTCCGTGATCCGTTCCTTCACGTCCGCCAGGCCCGCGTGGTCGGCGTCCAGGACCTCCTTGGCACCGGCGATGTCGTAGGCGTCCTCGGTCCGTTCGTTCCACGGCAGTTCGAGGACGGTGTCGAGCCAGGTGCGGATCCAGGAGCCCTCGGGGCTCTGGTCGCTGGCCCGCTCCAGTTTGTCGACCTCCTTGAGGGCGGCCTTGCGGACGTCCTCGGGCAGATCGGCGGCCTCGACCCGGGCGCGGTAGTCGTCGCTCTCGTCCTCGGGATCGCCGTTGAGCTCGGCGAGCTCCTTGCGGACCGCCTCCAGCTGGCGCCGCAGCAGGAACTCCCGCTGCTGCTTGTCGACGCCCTCCTGGACGTCCTTGGCGATGGACTCGGCGACGTCCTGCTCGGCGAGGTGGTCCCGCAGCGCCTCGGTGGCGAGCTTCAGCCGGGCGACCGGGTCGGTGGTCTCCAGCAGGCGTACCTTCTGCTCGACGGTCAGGAACGGCGAGTAGCCGGAGTTGTCCGCCAGCGTCCCGACGTCCTCGATGCCCTGGACGCGGTCGACGACCTGCCAGGCGCCGCGCTTGCGCAGCCAGCTGGTGGCCAGCGCCTTGTATTCCGTGACGAGTTCGGTGACGGCGCCCGGCAGCGGGTCAGGGACCTTCTCCTCCACTGCGGTGCCCTCCACCCACAGCGCGGCACCGGGCCCGGTCGTGCCGGACCCGATCCGCACCCGGCCAAGGCCCCGGATCAGCGCTCCGGGATCGCCGTCGGACAGCCGTCCGACCTGCTCGATCCGCCCGAGCGTGCCGATGCCGGCGTAGTTCCCGTCGACCCGGGGCACAAGGAGCACCCGCGGTTTGTTGCCCGAGGAGGCGGCGGCCTGCGCGGCCTCCACGGCGGCGCGCACGTCCGCGTCGGACAGGTCCAGGGGCACCACCATGCCGGGAAGCACGACCTCGTCATCGAGGGGCAGCACGGGCAGAGTGAGCGGTGTGGACGTCGAAGCCATGATCTCCCCTTCGGCAAGCAAGTTGAGCTTTACCCACTCAATGTCGGGAGCCGAGGAGATGTTCCCCGCCGCGCGTTCGCTGTGAGCGATCAGGCGGCGGGCCGCCAGTGGCCGGGGCGGGCCAGACCGGACGGGAGCTTGGTGGCGGCGTCGCCCTTGGCCGCGTTCAGTTGGGACTGGGTCAGGAAGAGCGCGCCCGTCAGATCGGCGCCGCTGAGGTCGGCGTCCCGCAGGTCGGCGCCGATCAGGTCGGCCCGGCGCAGGTCCGCCCCGGTCAGGTCGGCGGCGATCAGGTACGCCCCGCGGAGGTTGGCGCCCTGGAGCCGCGCGCCCTTGAGGCGGGCCCCCATCAGGTCGGCGCCGCGCCGCTCCTTCTTCCGGCCGGGCACCTGGGCCCGGACGAGCTCGCTGGTGCGCAGCAGCAGGACGTTGACCTCGGCCCGGTGGGCGGGCACGTCCAGCGCGCCGAGCTCCTCCGCGCTGCCGCGGGTAAGGGCCTCGGTCTTCTCCAGCGCGGCGCGCAGGTCGTCGTGGGCCGGGCGGGCCGCCGGGAGGGTCAGCGCCTCGGACAGGTACCAGAGGAGTTCGTGCAGCTGCCGCATGACGGGGAAGACGTCGAACATCTGCCGGGCCGTACCGGGCGCCTGCCGCCAGTCCTCGCCGCCGAAGGTGACCTGGGAGACCTTCTGCCCGGCACCGAAGCAGTCGAAGACCGTGCAGCCGGAGAAGCCGCGGTCCCGCAGGTCGCGGTGGATGCCGCAGCGGAAGTCGCTCTGGAGGTTGGGGCAGGGCCGGCCGGCGTCCTTGTCGATCGCGAAGTCCGCCGAGCGCGCGAACGGCAGCGCGACGCAACAGAGCCCGAAGCAGCTGCCACAGTCGGCCGTCAGGCCGCGGTCGGCAGGCGTCAGGCCCAGGTCGGCGGTCTGCCCGCCGGGGGCGACGGCGTCGGGAAGCGGACGGGTGGTGCGGTCTCGGGACACGATGCGGATACTCCTGCGGCCGGCGGGCGCGGTACGCGGCGGCGCCCGAATGGGACCACCATTCTCCCAGGCCGCACCCACAACGAACCCCGCCCGCAGCTGGGGGCACCTCCCACGCCCTTCAGGCAGTGGGGGAGCAACGGCGAACAACACCCACGGCGGGACAGCCAAGTACGTGGGCGCCCCCGGCGGAGCCGAGCCGCGTTGTCAGTGGTCGCCCCTAACCTCGGTCACATGAGCATGATCGGAGAGTACGCACGTGTGACACCTGCCGAACTCACCCGTGTCCTGGGCGATCCGGAGTGGGGGCTCACGCTCGTGGCCCGGCGGCGCGAGGCGGAGGCCCAGGCAGCCCCCGAGCCGGCGAAGGCGCGCTGCCTGGACGTCGACAAGAGCTGGGACGCGCTGGGATTCCTGCTGCGCCGCGCGGGCTTCCCGGTGGACGTCGTGCACGGCGAGGAAGCCGTCCCGGACGCCGAGGACTGGGGCTACGGCCCGCCGCGCTACCTCACCCCCGAGCGGGTGCGGACCGCGGCCGAGGCGCTCGCGGAGATACCCGCGGCGAGCCTGACGGCCGGTGTCGGCCCGGAGGACCTGGCCAAGGCGGAGGTCTACCCGACGATCGTGTGGGACCGGGGGGAACCACTGGACTACGTCACCGATTACTACGCACTCCTGCGGCCGTTCTTCGGCGCGGCGGCGGAGAAGGGGGACGCGATGCTCATGTGGCTGGGGTAGGGGGCGGGGAGCCGGAGGGACCAGGGACCAGGGGCCAGGAATCAGGGGCCAGGGAGACGGTCCGCCGCCGCAACAGCCCCTCGGCTCCGGCCCGGACGGTCCGCACGGAACGTCAGGACTGCTAGGTTCGCGGCATGTTGCAGCGGATGTCCGGGGTGTTCATCGGTGCACTGTTCGGGACGGTCTTCGTGGTCGCCAACGCACACGATCCGCTGAGCCCCGCCGTCGGCGTCACCCTGCGCGTGGTCGCGGTGCTCACCTTCGCGGGCCTGCTGGCGCTGGCGCTGCTGGCGGGCCGCCGGGGCCGGGCCGTGGTGGACGGGGACGGGGCTGCCCGGGCGGACTGGTTCCGCGGGAAGTTCGGGTTCGTGGTGGCGGCCGAGGCGGTGCTGCTGATCGGCGGCCGGCTCGCGCTGCGTGCGGCCGGCGCCCCCGACGAGACCGCCGTGGCCTGGATCGCGCTCATCGTCGGCCTGCACTTCATGGCGCTGGCCGCGGTCTGGCAGCGGCGCTCGATCGCCGTCCCGGGCACGGCGCTGACCGCGCTCGGCGTGGCCGGTCTCGGTATGGCCGCGACCCGTGCCGTGGTGTGGGTGCCGTTCGTCAGCGGCGTCCTGTCCGGCGTCGCCCTGCTGGGCGGCTGCGCCTACGCCATCGCGCAGACCTACCGGTCCACCGTACGGCCGTAGTTGGCCCACGGCGGGCGGGGGACCGCGCGGTAGGCGGTGCGGTAGGCGCACGGCGTGCCGGTGCCTGGTCGCGCCCCGCCGGACGGCGTAGCTCCGTTCGTCCCTCCGCTCGTCTCTCCGCTCGTCGCGGGGCGCACGCCCCGAGTTCGGCGCGGGCGCCCGCGCCGTCGGTTCCGGTGCCGGCACCCTGCCCTACAGGGTGGCCGCCCCCGGCCGGCTCAGGGCGTGCCCCCCCGGACGGCTCAGGACGTGCCCGCACCCCGTGGTGAGGGCGGGCCCGCAGCTCAGGACGTGCCCGCACCCCGCGGCTCAAGGGTGCGCCCACGCCCCGCGGTTCAGATGGTGCCCGCGCCCCGCAGGGCCGGGTGGCCCAGGTCGCCGAGGAGCGGGGTGGGGCCGGTGCGAACGGCCCGCCAGCGGCGGAGCAGTGGCCAGCTCGTCACGCCCAGGGTGAGCGAGAGCAGATGGCCCCAGTCCGTCATCGGGTCGGCGTAGGCGAGCAGGGCGGTGCCGGCGAGCCAGCCGACGCCGCCCAGCAGCGGCCAGCGCAGCCAGGCCGGCAGCACCCCGGCCAGGGCGCCGGTGCAGGTCATCACGCCGAAGCTGATGCCGTAGTCGAGGCGGTGCAGCGAGCTCTCCGGCAGCCCGCCGGCGGCGACGGTGAAGGCGACCGGCACCTCGGTGGCGAGGGTGGCCAGCGCATGCCCGCCGAAGAAGACCGCGGCGGTGCGCAGCCCGCCGATCCGCCGTTCCAGCGTGGGCAGTACGACGAGGAAGGCGAGGGCGTAACCGGAGGTCAGCCCGCCGGCGACCCACAACGCGCTGGCGATCAGCACCAGCAGCGGGGCCTGCGCGAGGTGCACCACGTCCGTGCTGGAGCCCTGGAGCAGTTGGGAGACCAGGGTCGGGTCGGCGTGCTCGGCGAAGAGGGAGGTGGCCACGAGCAGCAGCGCGTAGCCGGCGGAGAAAGGGGTGTCGAGCAGCAGCCGCCAGGGCCGCGGGCGGGCGCGTGAGGGACCGGGCCGGGGCTCCGCCGCGGCCACGGGTGCCGCGACCTCCCGGCCGGTGCGCTGCCGGGGGATGCCCGGCAGGACGACGGGCGGTCCGTCCGCGCCCGTCCTCCCGGCCGGCGCCCGGCCGCCCGCCATCCCCGGCGCCCGGCCTCCCGGCGTCCGCTCCCCCCGCATTCCCCCGACGGTTCCCAGCCTGCTCACGGTCACAAGGCCCCTTCCGTCCTGCCGCATCCACCGAGCCACGCCCGGAGTCCCTGGGCCGTGCGTGAGTGCTCCGCCGTGCACCACGTGCGCTCGCCCTGCACAACGTCGCGGACCAGCCTGCACGCTCAACCCATGAAGAAGCTGTGAGAGTGAGATGCATCACATGAGGCAACCCTCACGGGACACCCTCGATCCCGCCGGCCCCCGCCCCACCCGCCCGCCCCACCGTTCCCGGACCGCCGCGCCCGGCGCCACCACCTGCCGGGCGCCCCGACCTGCCGCACGCAACCACCCCTCGCACCCGCAGCCCCCAGAGCCCCCACAAGCCGTTGGACCACCGCGCCCCCTCTTGGCCACCATGGCCGTATGGCTGCTCCCGTCACCCCGTCGCAGACCCCGTCCGAGCTCCCCGAGGCCCCGCGCACGCTCGACCGCCGCGAGGGCCCGTACGGCGAGGTGGTCCTGCGGGAACGGGCCGGGGCCCCGGGCGGCCCGCCCGTCATCCACGAGATCATCGCCAACGGCTGCTTCCTGATGGACACCTCCGACGGCCGCTCCGAGCGCCTGCTGGTCGACGCCGCGCTGAACGAGCTGCCGGCCGACCGGGCGCGGCCCGCCGTCCTCATCGGCGGCCTGGGCGTCGGCTTCTCGCTGGCCCGGGCGGCCGAGCAGCCGCGCTGGGGCCGGATCACGGTCGTCGAACGCGAGGCCGCGGTCATCGACTGGCACCGGACCGGCCCGCTGTCCGCGATCTCGGCCGCGGCGCTGGCCGATCCGCGGAGCGAGATCCTGCACACCGACCTCGTCGCCCACCTCCGGACGGACACCGCCCCTCCCCGCGGCGACGACGGCCCCGTCACCCACAGCGGTCCCGCCACCTACGACGCCCTCTGCCTCGACATCGACAACGGCCCCGACTGGACCGTCACCGAGGACAACAACGGCCTCTACTCCCCCGCCGGCCTCGCCGCCTGCCGGGACCGGCTCACCCCGGGCGGGGTGCTCGCCGTCTGGTCCGCGCAGCCCTCCCCGGCCTTCGAGGAAGCGCTGCGAAATGCCGGTTTCCAGGGGGTGCGTACGGAAGAGATCCCGGTTGTCCGAGGAGTCCCGGACGTGGTCCACCTCGCTCGGAAGGGTGCGTAGCCGACAGTCACACCATGCCCGTACGCTGCTGCCCAGCAAGACGCGACCACGCAGGGAATGCAGGGGCGGGCGATGGACCAGACTCAGACAACGCAGGGCGGCGCCGCCGCTGCCACACCGGGCGCCCAGCGCCGGGTGCTGGTGGTGGAGGACGACCCCACGATCGTCGAAGCCATCGCGGCCAGGCTGCGCGCCGAGGGCTTCCAGGTGCAGACGGCCACCGACGGCCCGGCCGCGGTGGACACCGCCGAGGCCTGGCAGCCCGACCTGCTGGTCCTGGACGTGATGCTGCCGGGCTTCGACGGTCTGGAGGTCTGCCGCCGGGTCCAGGCCCAGCGCCCCGTTCCGGTGATGATGCTCACCGCCCGGGACGACGAGACGGACATGCTGGTCGGCCTCGGCGTCGGCGCCGACGACTACATGACCAAGCCGTTCTCCATGCGCGAGCTGGCCGCCCGGGTGCACGTCCTGCTCCGCCGGGTCGAGCGCGCCGCGCTGGCCGCGCACACCCCGCGCAGCGGCATCCTCCGGCTGGGTGAGCTGGAGATCGACCACGCCCAGCGCCGGGTCCGGGTCCGCGGGGCCGACGTCCATCTGACCCCGACCGAGTTCGACCTGCTGGTCTGCCTGGCGAACACCCCGCGCGCGGTGCTCTCCCGCGAGCAGCTGCTGGCCGAGGTGTGGGACTGGGCGGACGCCTCCGGGACCCGTACGGTCGACAGCCACATCAAGGCGCTCCGCCGCAAGATCGGCGCCGAGCGGATCCGTACGGTCCACGGCGTCGGCTACGCCCTGGAGACCCCGCCGGCATGAGCCCCTGGCGCCTGCGTTCCTGGCCGCTGCCGAAACGCCGGTGGTGGCAGACGCCCGTCCGTGAGCTGGGGAAACGGGTCTGGGAGGCGCTGCGCCCGCTGGACCCGTACCGCTCGGTCAAGGCCGCGCTCGGCGCGCTCGTCAGCGTCTCGGTGATCATCACCACACTGCTGGTGTTCGTCGCCATGCACTCGGCGACCGAGCTGCGGGTGATCACGATCTTCTCGATCATCGCCTCGCTGCTGATCACCCAGTTCGTGGCGAACAGCCTGACCGCCCCGCTCGGCGAGATGACGGACGTCACCCGCGCGATGGCGCACGGTGACTACACCCGCCGGGTCGGCTCGGCCCGTCGCGACGAGTTCGGCGACCTGGCCAACGCCTTCAACCGGATGGCGGCCGACCTCGAAGCGGTGGACACCCACCGCAAGGAGCTGGTCGCCAATGTCTCGCACGAGCTGCGCACGCCGATCGCCGCGCTGCGCGCCGTATTGGAGAACGTCGTCGACGGCGTCTGCGAGCCCGATCCCGAGACGATGCGGACCGCCCTGAAGCAGACCGAGCGGCTGGGCCGCCTGGTCGAGCACCTCCTCGACCTGTCGCGGCTGGACAACGGCGTGGTGCCGCTGCACGCCCGGCGCTTCGAGGTCTGGCCGTATCTGTCCGGGGTGCTCAAGGAGGCCAACATGAGCCGCGGCGCCTCCACGCTCTCCGGACTGACCGGCTCGGGCACCCACACCCGTACGGACGTCCATCTGCACCTCGACGTCTCGCCCCCGGAGCTCACCGCGTACGCGGACGCGGAGCGGCTGCACCAGGTGGTGGCGAATCTCATCGACAACGCGATCAAGCACAGCCCCCGGCACGGCCGGGTCACCGTGCGTGCCCGGCGCGGCGAGGGCCCGGAGGGTCTGGAGCTGGAGGTGCAGGACGAGGGTCCCGGCATCCCGGAGTCGGAGCGTTACCGGGTCTTCGAGCGCTTCAACCGCGGCGGCCCGGGCCCCTCGGGTCCGGGGACGGACGGCGGTACGGGCCTGGGTCTGGCGATCGCCCGGTGGGCGGTGGACCTGCACGGCGGCCGGATCGGCGTGGCCGAATCTGCTCGGGGTTGCCGCATCCGGGTCACTCTTCCGGGGCAGGAGTCAGCACGGAGCTGACGACCGTACGGACGGTCGCTGGCGTAGGGTCGGTGGTAGGAGCACTCACCCCGTGGGTGCGACGACGGTGAGTGCTACCCGCACACGGGCAAACTCCGTGTGTTTCCCGCCAAGTCATGCCCTGAAACCCTTCGGTGAATGTGACGTGCGCGACGAGTGGCCCTCCCGGACTGCACCAAAGGTCACAAGAGGCGTAGCCTTTATTCCCGCTGTCCACCACCTTAGGAAGCGGAAGAGGGCGGTTGCCGCCGTGTCGCTACAGTCCCCCAACACTTCGAGCATCTCGAACGAGGCCGATCAAGCGGGGCAGGGCAAGAGCCCTGCTGCTGCGTTCGGCCCCAATGAGTGGCTCGTCGACGAGATCTACCAGCAGTACCTCCAGGACCCGAACTCGGTAGACCGAGCCTGGTGGGACTTCTTCGCCGACTACAAGCCGGGCGGCGCCACCGCGCCGAGCACGCCGGCGGAGGCCCCCGCCCCCGCCGCGCCCGCCCCGGCCCAGTCGTCCCCCGCGGTCCCCGCCGCGGACGGGCCGAAGCCCGCCGCCGCGCCGGCCACCCCGGCCGCGAGCGCCCCGGCTCCCGCCAAGCCCGCGCCGGCCAAGCCCGCCGACGCCAAGCCCGCCGCCGCGAAGCCCGCGCCCAAGCCGGCCGTCGCGAAGCCGGCTGCCGCGAAGGCCGACGGCGAGGCCCCGGCCGCCGGTCCCGAGTTCGTCACCCTGCGCGGCCCGTCGGCCGCGGTCGCGAAGAACATGAACGCCTCCCTGGAGCTGCCGACGGCCACGTCCGTCCGCGCGGTCCCGGTGAAGCTGCTCTTCGACAACCGCATCGTCATCAACAACCACCTCAAGCGCGCCCGGGGCGGGAAGGTCTCCTTCACCCACCTCATCGGGTACGCGATGGTGCAGGCCCTCAAGGCCATGCCGTCGATGAACTACTCCTTCGCGCAGAAGGACGGCAAGCCGACCCTGGTCAAGCCCGAGCACGTCAACCTCGGCCTGGCCATCGACCTGGTGAAGCCGAGCGGCGAGCGCCAGCTGGTCGTCGCGGCCATCAAGAAGGCCGAGACGCTCTCGTTCTTCGAGTTCTGGCAGGCCTACGAGGACATCGTCCGCCGGGCCCGGGACAACAAGCTGACGATGGACGACTTCACCGGAGTCACCGCGTCGCTGACCAACCCCGGCGGCATCGGCACGGTCCACTCCGTGCCGCGCCTGATGCCCGGCCAGTCGATGATCATGGGCGTAGGCGCCATGGACTACCCCGCCGAGTTCCAGGGCACCTCGCAGGACGCCCTGAACAAGATGGGCATCTCCAAGGTCATGACGCTGACCAGCACCTATGACCACCGCGTGATCCAGGGCGCCGCCTCCGGCGAGTTCCTGCGCATCATGAGCCAGCTGCTGCTCGGCGAGAACGACTTCTACGACGAGATCTTCAAGTCGCTGCGGATCCCCTACGAGCCGATCCGCTGGATGCGCGACATCGACGCGTCGCACGACGACGACGTCACCAAGGCCGCCCGGGTCTTCGAGCTGATCCACTCCTACCGGGTCCGCGGCCACGTCATGGCCGACACCGACCCGCTGGAGTACCACCAGCGCAAGCACCCCGACCTCGACATCACCGAGCACGGCCTCACCCTGTGGGACCTGGAGCGGGAGTTCGCGGTCGGCGGCTTCGCCGGCAAGTCCATGATGAAGCTGCGCGACATCCTGGGCGTGCTGCGTGACTCGTACTGCCGCACCACCGGCATCGAGTTCATGCACATCCAGGACCCCAAGCAGCGCAAGTGGATCCAGGACCGGGTCGAGCGCCAGCACAAGTCGCCCGAGCGCGAGGAGCAGCTGCGCATCCTGCGCCGGCTGAACTCCGCCGAGGCGTTCGAGACGTTCCTGCAGACCAAGTACGTCGGCCAGAAGCGCTTCTCGCTGGAGGGCGGCGAGTCCGTCATCCCGCTGCTGGACGCGGTCATCGACTCCGCGGCCGAGTCGCGGCTGGACGAGGTCGTCATCGGCATGGCCCACCGCGGCCGCCTCAACGTCCTCGCCAACATCGTCGGCAAGTCCTACGCGCAGATCTTCCGCGAGTTCGAGGGCAACCTCGACCCGAAGTCGATGCACGGCTCCGGCGACGTGAAGTACCACCTGGGCGCCGAGGGCACCTTCACCGGCCTGGACGGCGAGCAGATCAAGGTCTCGCTGACCGCCAACCCCTCCCACCTGGAGGCCGTGGACCCGGTCGTCGAGGGTGTCGCGCGCGCCAAGCAGGACATCATCGGCAAGGGCGGCACGGACTTCACCGTCCTGCCGATCCAGCTGCACGGTGACGCGGCGTTCGCCGGCCAGGGCGTGGTCGCCGAGACGCTGAACATGTCCCAGCTGCGCGGCTACCGCACCGGCGGCACGGTGCACGTCGTCATCAACAACCAGGTCGGCTTCACCGCCGCCCCGGAGTCGTCGCGCTCCTCCATGTACGCCACCGACGTGGCCCGCATGATCGAGGCGCCGATCTTCCACGTGAACGGTGACGACCCCGAGGCCGTCGTCCGCGTCGCCCGTCTGGCCTTCGAGTTCCGCCAGGCGTTCAACAAGGACGTGGTCATCGACCTGATCTGCTACCGCCGCCGCGGCCACAACGAGTCGGACAACCCGGCCTTCACCCAGCCGCTGATGTACGACCTGATCGACAAGAAGCGCTCGGTGCGCAAGCTCTACACCGAGTCGCTGATCGGCCGTGGTGACATCACCCTCGAAGAGGCGGAGCAGGCGCTCCAGGACTTCCAGGGCCAGCTGGAGAAGGTCTTCACCGAGGTCCGCGACGCCACGACGGCCCCGGCCGCCCCCGAGGTGCCGCAGCCCAAGGCGGAGTTCCCGGTCTTCGTCGACACCGCGATCTCCCAGGAGGTCGTCAAGCGGATCGCCGAGTCGCAGGTCAACATCCCCGAGCACATCACCGTGCACCCGCGTCTGCTGCCCCAGCTGCAGCGCCGCGCGGCCCAGGTCGAGGACGACGCCATCGACTGGGGCATGGGCGAGACCCTCGCCATCGGTTCGCTGCTGATGGAGGGCACCACGGTCCGGCTCGCCGGCCAGGACTCCCGCCGCGGTACGTTCGGCCAGCGGCACGCGGTGCTCATCGACCGCGAGACCGGCGAGGACTACACCCCGCTGCTCTACCTCTCCGAGGACCAGGCCCGCTTCAACGTCTACGACTCGCTGCTGAGCGAGTACGCGGCGATGGGCTTCGAGTACGGCTACTCGCTGGCCCGCCCCGAGGCGCTGGTCATGTGGGAGGCCCAGTTCGGTGACTTCGTCAACGGCGCGCAGACCGTCGTCGACGAGTTCATCTCCTCGGCCGAGCAGAAGTGGGGCCAGACCTCCGGCGTCACCCTGCTCCTGCCGCACGGCTACGAGGGCCAGGGCCCGGACCACTCCTCGGCCCGGATCGAGCGGTTCCTGCAGCTCTGCGCGCAGAACAACATGACCGTGGCGGCGCCGACGCTGCCCTCCAACTACTTCCACCTGCTGCGCTGGCAGGTGCACAACCCGCACCACAAGCCGCTCATCGTCTTCACCCCGAAGTCGATGCTGCGTCTGAAGGCCGCGGCGTCGAAGACGGAGGAGTTCACCTCGGGCGGCTTCCGCCCGGTGATCGGCGACTCCACGGTCACGCCCGAGGACGTCCGCAAGGTCGTCTTCTGCTCCGGCAAGGTCTACTACGACCTGGACGCCGAGCGGCAGAAGCGCGGCGCGCAGGACACGGCGATCGTCCGCATCGAGCGGCTCTACCCGCTGCCCGGCAAGGAACTCCAGGCGGAGATCGCCAAGTTCCCGAACGCCGAGAAGTACCTGTGGGCGCAGGAAGAGCCGGCGAACCAGGGTGCCTGGCCGTTCCTCGGTCTGAACCTGATCGACCACCTCGACCTGGCGGTCGGTGCCGACGTCCCGCACGGCGAGCGGCTGCGGCGCATCTCGCGCCCGCACTCCTCGTCCCCGGCCGTCGGCTCCGCCAAGCGCCACCAGGCCGAACAGGCCCAGCTGGTCGCGGAGGTCTTCGACGCGTAGGCGTCACCGGACCGACAGGCACAAGCGGAAGGGCCCGTCCCCCTCGGGGGCGGGCCCTTCGCCGTACCGGGAGAGGCGTCATACGGGCTGCGGCTCGAAGTCCCAGTACGGGCGCCGGCGGCGGCGGGCGGAGAGGGTGTGCGGGTGGTCGGCGCCCAGCGTCTCGGAGAGCTGCGCGATGGCCTCCTGCTCCAGCTTCGCCGCCTCCTGGCCGCGGCGGCGCAGTGCGCGCAGGTCCTCGGCCAGCGCCGTCTTCGCGGAGAGGGTCAGCGGGTGCAGGTCGCCCAGCGTCACCTTGGCCCGCTCCAGGATGTCGCGGCCCAGTTCCACCGCGCTCTCCTCGTCGTCGGCCCGGCTGCGGGCGGCCGCGGCGTTCAGCGCACAGCCCAGCGTCCACGGGTGGTCCGGGCCCATGGCCGCGGTCATCCCGGCAAGGGCCCGCTCGGCGAGGTCCAGCGCCTCCGCCACCTCCCCGAACCCCGCGCGCACCAGCCCGACGTTCCCCAGGGTGCCGACGGTGTACGGGTGCCGTTCGCCGGCCAGCGCCTGATAGCGCTCGGCAACCTCCTCCGCGAGGTCACGGGCCTGCCCGAGGTCGCCGTGTTCCCGCAGGAAGGTGGCGTGGTCGGCACGGACCATCAGGGTCTCCGGGTGGCGGGGGCCCTGGACCCGGCGGGAGCGCTCGACGAGGTCGGCCATCAGGGCGGCGGCCTTGGTGACCTCGCCGGAGCGGCGCCAGCACAGCGCGAGGTTGTGCTCGGCGCGCAGCGTCTGGGGCGTGTGCGCGCCCATCACCGCCAGGTGCAGCCGGGCGTTGAGCTCCTGGCTGGAGGTGGCGTCGCGGTAGCGGCCCAGCAGGCGCAGCACCCGGGCGTAGGCGGTGCCCGCGTTGAGCGTGAGGTGGTGCCGGGCGCGCAGTTCGCGCTCCCGGAAGGCCAGCACCTCGCGGTGGGTGACCAGGGCTTCCTCGTAGCGGCCGAGCAGCGCGAGCACGTTGCCGAGGTTGTGCCGGGAGGAGAGGGTGCGCGGCGCCTCGGGTCCGAGCAGAGCGGTGTAGGCCCGCCAGACGGCGTCGAAGAGTTCGTACGCCTGCTCGTAGGAGCCGAGGGCGATCAGGGTGCCGGCGAGGCCGTCCTGGGCGCGCAGCAGGTCGGCGTCGGAGGGGTGGCGCTCGGCGGCGAGCTGGTCGACGACGGCGCTGCCGACCGCCTCGGCCTCGCGGTAGCGGCCGAGCCTGCGCAGCATGTTGGCGTGCTGGTGGGTGAGCACGAGCATGGTGCGCTGGGTGGGCTCCAGGCGGGATTGCCAGCGGGACATGAACTGCTCGCACAGCCGCAGTCCGATCCGGTACTCGCCGCGGACCCGGAGGTATTCGACGCAGTTGAGCAGCAGCTGCTGGACGGCCGGATCGGCGCTGTCGAGGACCCCGGCGGGCTCCAGGTGCGGGATGAGTTCGGCGTAGCGCTCCCAGCAGCGGGTGTCGGAGGGGTTCTGCGGGTCGGCGGTGACCAGCACCCGGCAGGCTGTCGCGGCCATCAGGTCGCGCTCGTCCTCGGTCATGTCGCTGCGCAGGAACCGGTGGTAGAGCCGGTGCATCAGCGCGGTCTCCACGGCCGGGTCGGAGTCCTGGGTGACCTGGTAGTCGAGGCGGACGGCGGTGGACTCGGTCAGCCGGCGCAGCGCGGTGTTCCAGCTGATCGGCTCGGCGGCCAGGTCGGCCAGGTGCTCGGGCAGGTCACCGCGGCGGGCCTTGGCGAGCATCGGGACGGGGATGGCGTCGGGGGCGAAGAAGGCGAACAGCTTGAGGAGTTCGACCGCCGCGGGGCTGCGCTCGCGCAGCGTGTTGAGAGTTATGGCCCAGCTGGTCTGGAAGGCCATCGGGTAGTCGGAGGAGATCCGGATGCCGACGAGGCTGGGCTCGCCGCGCCGGATCAGCTCGATGTACTCCTTGGGGGACATCGGGTTGGCGTCGAGCCAGGCGGCCGTCTGGGCGAGCAGCAGCGGCAGGTCCTGGACGGCGTCGGAGAGCATGTCGGCCTCGACCGGTGTCAGCCGCGGTGCCCGCCGGCGGGCGTAGGCGACGGACTCGACCCGGGTGAACGGCAGCACCTCGATCTCCTGGGCGCTGCCGGAGCCGGACCAGTCGCGGGTGAGCGTGGTGATCAGGACGTGGCCCCGGCCGTCCGGGATCAGGTCCTCGATCTGCTCCATGTCGTCGGCACTGTCGAAGATCAGCAGCCATCGGCGGTACGGGCGGCCGATGCGCAGCGCTTCGTGGACGGCGCGGATCCGGTCTCCCAGCTCGCGGCCGACGGGGAGCCCGAGGCGGGTGGCGAGTTCGGCGAGCTGTTCGCGGGCGGCGCCGCGGTTGGTGGCGCTGATCCACCACACGACGTCGTAGTCGTTGCCGAAGCGGTGGGCGTATTCGGCGGCGATCTGGCTCTTGCCGACGCCGGAGGTGCCGTACAGCGCGAGCCGGGTCTCCAGCGGCGGCGCCGCGGTCACCGCGGTGCCGGCCAGCTTGCCGTAGAGCTCTTCGAGGACGTGGTCGCGGCCGGTGAAGCGGTTGTTGCGGCGCGGGATGTTCCACACCTCGGGCGGGTTGTTCGGGAAGCGCGGCTCACCGGGGCCGTTCTCGTCCACGGTGCGCGGCGGGGCGGCGATGCCCAGCCGGGTGAGGACCCGGCGGTGGGCCTCCTGGGCGTCCAGGTCGCGCAGGTCTGTGGGCCGCAGCAGGGAGGCGGTGGCCGGGAGGCTCTGGGTGGCCACGCTCACCGCGGCGAACCGGTCGGCGTGCGGCGGCACCACCTCGCGCAGCGCGGCGGTCCACTCGTCCTGCGTCTTGGGGCCGAGCCGGAAGTACCAGTCGTCGAGCACCATCAGCAGCCGGCCCTCGGCCTCCAGCAGGCCCGACAGCTCCTCGACCAGGGCGGTGTCGACGTGCGGGTCCCAGCGGAGCAGTGTCGTGCCGTGGCCCTGCTGCTCCAGCTGGTGGGAGATCCACGCGGCCCAGGGCCGGGCGAAGCCCGCGTAGCTGATGGTGATGTGCTCGGCGGAGCCGGCCGGGCCGGACGGGCCGGGGGAAACGGCAGCACCGGACGAGCCGGCGGAACCGGCGGAACCAGCGGAACCAGCGGAAATGGACTGATCGACCATGCGACCGTCTCCCTGAGATGCGATGGTGCGCGCGTGCGGCGGGGGGCCATCGGGCACGCCCTGGTTCTTTCGCACGATAGCCGAAGTGGTGCTCCGGATGACGACAGTGCGTCAGGTCAGGTGGGCGGACCGTCAGTTGGGGAAACGGTGGCGGCCAGCCGGGCGGCGATGTGCCGTATCAGGCGTTCCAGGTCGGCGCAGTACACCGACGGGTTGGTGAAGCCGCCGGTGTCGGCGCGGTAGCGGTGGGCGTAGTTGCCGCCGCCGCAGACCTCGACCAGGGCGCAGCTCCGGCACTGGGCGGCGAGCCCGTCCCGGCCGCTGCGGCGGGCGGCCATGCCGGGGTGCGCGAGGGCCTGGTCGAAGCTGTGGCGGAAGACGTCGAGGCCGGTGGCGGCGGCGCCCTCGTAGGCGGATTTGAGCGAGTCGACCTGTTCGATGGCGCCGTCGGTGTCGACGATCAGGGCGACGACCGGGGAGAGGCCGACCGACTCGCTGGTGCTGGGGCGTCCCAGCAGGAGGCCGAGGATTTCGGTGAAGACCCGTACCCGGGGCCCGGGGCCGCCGTCCCACCACAGGTCGAAGACGGTGCACAGCCAGTCGCCGTACGGGGAGCGGCCGGCGGGTCCGGGCGGGACGGGCCGCCGGGGGCCGTCCCCGGGGAGGGCGGCCGGGGGCGGGCTGGACCAGTTGGCGTGCGGCAGCAGGAAGTCGAGCATCGGCGCGTCCAGTGCGCGTAGTGAGCCGTAGACCTCGGCGGGGTCCGCGGTGGCGTCGATGGTGCACAGGATCCCGGCGAACACGTCGGGGCGGCCGCGGAGCAGTGCCACGGCGCGGGAGACCGCGGGCCACGAGGGCCGGCCGGCGTGGTCGAGGCGGCGGCGGTTGAGGCCGGGGGTGCCGCCGTCGAGGCTGAGGCCGATGCGGAAGCCCGCGCCGGCGAGCGCGTCGACGGTGTCCGGGGTGAGCCGCGTCCCGTTGGTCTGGACGCCGAAGTGGACGGTGCAGCCGGCGGGCAGCGCGGCGCGTACGGCGGCGGCCTGGTCGAGGAGCGGGCCGGGGCCGGTGAGCAGCGGCTCCCCGCCGTGCAGGTCGACGCGGATCTCGCGGAGCCGGTGGGTGCGGGCGTGTTCGGCGATGCGCAGGGCGGTCTGCCGCACGGTGGCGGCCGGGACGGTCCGCGGGCGTTCGCGCCAGCTCCGGTCGGGGCCGGCGTAGATGTAGCAGTAGGTGCAGGCGAGGTTGCAGCGGCTGTGGACCTTCAGGACGAACTGGCGGAACGGCACGACGGTGCTCCGGCCGGTCGTCTCCCCCGCCACGGCGTCGCCCCCCTGCCCCGTATGCAGCGTCGAGGTACGGGACCGGCGCAACCTGGCCGTCAGTTCCCGTCCACTTCCTGCTACATGACGCAGCCCTCGATCGAAGAATCGAATCGTCCGGACAACTGGCCGGATTCCGTGCGCGTTTGCCCAAAAATCGGTGCCCACGCGCCCGGACGGCGCGGAGGAGGTCCGTCCGGCCGTTCAGCGCAGCCAGTTGCCGGGGCCGTCCTCGTAATACGCCACGGCCTCGTCCCCCTTGGGCCAGTTGCGCAGCAGCAGGGCCGCGACCTCGCCGAGCACCGCGTGGTCCGTACGCGCCGCCAGCGAACCCACATCGACCGCCGCGAAATCCGGCAGCGGCTCGGCCGACGGCCCGGGCGGGGCGGCCGCAGCCGGTTCGGTGCGGGGGGTGTTCGCCACGCTGCTCTCCTCTGGCCGGCTGGACGGGGGTGTTCCCGGACTCCGTTCCACGGAAACACGTGCGGGGGGCGGCGGCCGGGCGGCCGGCCGGGGGTGCGGGGGGCTCAGGCGGGGGATTCGAGGGCGCGCATCCGGGCGCGGGTGCGCTGCGCCTCGGGGCCGGGGTCGGCGGCGGTGCGCTGCCAGTGTTCCCAGCTCTCGCGGTAGGCCTGGAGCGCGGAGCGGGGGCCGGCGGTGACTTCGAGGACCTCGGCCCGGCGGTGGTGGGCGCGGGCGGCCAGCAGGGCGCTGCCGGCCCGGCCGGCGGCCGCGGCGGCGCGGCGGTAGCAGGCGGCGGCGCGGTCGTGGCGCTCGCGGGAGCCGAACCGGCGGTCCAGCAGCAGTTGTACGTCGCCGACCTCGATCCACGCCTCGGCACACACCACGTCCGGCACCCCGGCGCCCCGGGCGGCCAGTTCCAGGACCCAGTCGGCCTCGTGCAGATCGGCGACCGAGGGCCGGCGCTCGTGGCGCAGCCGCAGCGCCCGGCCGAACAGCAACCGGTGACTGCCGAGGTCGGGGTCCTGCGGCGCGACCCTGGCCAGCGCCTCGCGCAGGACGTGCACCGCCTCGTCGGCCAGCCGCCGGCCGGGTTCCCCGGCGGGCTCCTGGCGGGCCCGCAGCAGCAGCGCGGCACCGCGTTCGGCGAGCAGCGAGCTGTGTACGGGGCTGTCGGGGGCGGTCAGCCGGAGCGCGGCGGCCAGCGCGTCGATCGCCGCGTCCAGGGCCGTGACGGCACCCGTACGGGTGTGAACGCCGCGCTGCGCGGCGGCGATCCGGCGCAGGCTGTCGGCCTCCAGTGCCGGGTCGCCGAGGGCCTGCGCGATCGCCCGGGCCCGCTCCAGGGTGGGGAGCACGGACGGCAGCCCCGCGCCGCCGCCCAGCCGGCGGGCCGCCGCGAGGTCGAGCAGCGTCTCGCACACCAGGCGGTCGGCGTCGCTGCCGCGGCGGCGCAGCAGAACGGTGGCGGTGTCGAGGTCGTCGGCGGCGCGCACCGCGAGCGCCTCGGCGGGACGGGCCGCGCCGGGCTCCTCGGGCCGGCGGGCGGCGGCCCGGCGGGCCTGGTCGAGCAGCACCCCGCCGCGGGCGGCGTAGACCTCGCCGGGGACCTGCTCCCCGCTGGGCCAGCGGTCGAGGAGCGTGGTGAGGGAACGCTCCGCCTCGTCGAGCGGGTCCGGGGGCGGCGGTTGTCCCGCGGCCCCCTCCGCACCGGCGCGGCCGGGCGGCGCGAGGGTCGCGCCGGGCTCCTGGGCGGCAGGTGCTCCGGGGGTGGCGGCCGTTTCGGGCGAGGTGGCCGGCCCGGGCGAGGCGCTCGGTCCGGCCGGGGCGCCCGGCCCGGGCGAGCTGCTCGTTTCCGGCGGGGCGGCCGTGTCCGGCAGGGCGGCCAGGCGGCGGAGGACCTCGGTGCGCAGCACCATGCTCTCCAGCACCCGGGGGTCGAGCAGGCTCATCAGCCCGCAGGCGGCGTCCAGTTGGCGGGCGGCCTCGGCGAGCGCGGTGCGCTCCCCGGCCGGGTCACCGGCGGCGCGGCGCTCCCGGGCCCGGGCGTGGGCGACCCGGCCGAGCACGATCAGCACACGCGTCCGCTCGACCGCCCCCGCGTCGTCGTCCCGGGAGCCGGGCCCGGAGCCGTCCCGAGAGTCCTGCCGGGAGCCGTCGCGTTCCGCGGTGTCCGCGGGGGGCGCCGCTCCCAGGGCCCGTTCGGCCGCGCGCACCGCACGTTCCGCTTCCTCCAGGGCGTCCGGCTGGCGCCATTCCGCCCAGGCGTGCAGCAGAGCCCGGGCGAGGTCCGTGCCGGCCGGAGGGAGGCGTTCCGCCGCGGCCCGCAGCAGCCGGACCGCCTCGATCAGATCGCGGACGGCGCGGTCCTGTTCGTAGCGCTCCAGGAGGGCGGCGCCCTCCGCCGCCGGGCCGTCGGAGGCGTACGGCCGCCGGTCGGGCGGGCGCAGCGCCGGTTCGAAGCGGCGCAGTACGCGTTCGGAGACCCGGGCGAACGGTTCGGGGACCGCGCGCCGGCCGGTCTCCGGCTCCCGGCCGCTGCCGGAGAGCATGGCCACCGCGACCGCGGGAAAATTGCGGGCGCTGCGGCCGAAGGTGCGCTCGATGTAGAGCGAGCAGTGCTTGAGAACCAGCGCGGCCTCGCCCGCGCTCAGCCGGGCGAGGAGTTCGTCCCGTACGCCGGGCACGAAGTCGTACCAGGGGCCGGTCGCGGCGAGCTGCTCCTCCGGCGGTCCGGCGCCCGGGGCGCGCTCGCCCGGCGGGAACTCCTCCGGCGGTACCTGGGTGACCAGCCCGCTCAGCAGCACCTCGGCCAGCTCGGCCGGCCCGGTCTGCGGCAGCATCGCGCGCTGCACGAGCTGGATGACGGGCAGCGCGAGCGGCACCGCCGAGAGGTGCACCGCGAGCAGCCGGGCGGCCGGCGAGGCCTGCCGGTCGAACTCCCGGACCATCCGGGACGGTTCGCCGCTCCCGGGCGTGGGCGGCGGGCCGGAGCGCGGTTCGGCGCCGTGGTCGGCGCGGACGACGGAGGCCGCGCCGCGCAGCGAGAGACCGGCGTCGGCGGCGGCCAGCCGGGCCCAGGAGCCCAGCGCGGACGGGGTGGCGGCGAGCACCGGGACGGCGCGCTCGCGCGGCGGCTCGGTCTCCGTGCCCGGGGGCGGGGCGGGCCGGCGACGGCGCCGGGCGGGCCGGAAGTCGAGGGGCTGGTACGGGCCCTGGCGCCGGACCAGGGTGCCGGCGACGGCGGGCAGCAGCGTCCGCCCCCACATCCGCTGCGGCAGCGGCTGGACGACGGCGAGCGGGGCGTCGGCCGCCCAGCGGTAGAGCAGCCGCTGCATCCGGCCGTCGTGCCAGAGGGGGCCGGCGCAGTCGCTGACGACGAGGGTGAGGTGGTGGCCCGTCGGGTCGTGCAGCTGGTCGGCGGGGCGCAGCGGACGGCCCGGGCCGGGGGCCGCGGTGACGCCGACGTCCGCGCCGTGCGGATGGAGGTAGTGGACCGTGACGTCCCGGAAGGCGCCCACCCGCTCGCAGACCTGGCGCAGGTCGTGCAGCATCTGCTCCCATACGGCCATCGAGGACGAGCCGTCCATCAGCAGCCGGAGCCCGGCCGTGCGGCGGTGCACCCCGCGCAGCACCGGGATGACCATCTCGGCGTGCGCGGAGAGTTCGGCGGTGGCCCGCTCGTCCAGCTTGCGGCGGGCCGGGGCGGTCGGCGGGCGGTAGCGCTGGACCGGCCGGAGGGCGCGCTGCAGCGGCAGGAGTCCGGGAAAGGCGGAGGCGATCGGGACCGCGACCTCGCCGAGGCGGTAGCGGTCCGGGTCGGTGCTCCGCTCGTGCCGGGCGGGCAGCAGCTCCGCGAGGCCGCGCCGGGCGGCCTCCCGGAGGGCGGCGGCGGACGCGGCCTCACCGGCGGCCGGATCCGGAGAGCGGTCGCCGTCGAAGGGCGCCCCCGTACCGCCCTCCAGGCCCGGTGATACGGGAGGACCCACCCGGAAAGTGGCCGGATCCGCACGGTCGGGACGGCGGTCGGCACCGGCGCCTTTGGCCCCGTGGGCACCGTCGGCCCCACCCGTCCCGCCGCCCTCGTCCGTCCCCTGGGCAGTCGACGGTTCCGGGGTGATCCACTGGGCGAGCCAGAGGGCGTCGGCCATGCCCCGGGCATCGGGCGGCAGCCCCGCCGCGGTCAGCCGGGCGACGAGCTCGTCGAGGGGGCCTGGACCGGGCTCCCCGAGGGGCACCGCACTCACCTCGTCCGATCGAGAGGCCGCATCAGCTCCGCCGTCAGTCGCCGCCGGGTCTCCTCCTCGTCCTGGTCCGTCCAGCCGGCCTTCTGGGTCAGGTGGATGGCGTTGAAGAGCTGGTCGACGGCGCGTACGTCACCGGGCTCGCGGTCCAGGAAGCGGTCGATCACGGATTCGTAGCGCTCGGCCGCGCCCTCGCCGAAGTGGGCCCGCACCATGGCGGCCAGCCGCTCCTTGTCGGGCGCCGGTATGTGGAGGTGGATGCAGCGGCGCAGCAGGGGCGCCGGGAAGTCGCGCTCCCCGTTGCTGGTGAGGACGATGAAGGGGAAGGCGTGGCAGCGCACCCGGCCGCCGCGGACCGTCACCCGCGCGCCGTCGTCGGTGAGCACCGCCACCTCGGGCGCGGATCCGGCCAGCCGCTCCAGCTCCGGGATCCGGAACTCTCCTTCTTCCAGGACGTTGAGGAGGTCGTTGGGCAGGTCGATGTCGCTCTTGTCGAGCTCGTCGACGAGCAGGACCCGGGGCCGGGCGGCCGGCAACAGGGCCGTGCCGAGCGGGCCGAGGCGGATGTAGCGGCCGATCCCGCCGCCCGGTTCGCCGGTGCCGTCCTCGTCGGCCCCTCCGGCGGCGCCGCCGTCCGCGGCGGGCGACGGGGCGGCCCGGGCGATCTGGAGGTCCTGGAGCCGGCCGATGGCGTCGTAGTCGTACAGGCCGTCGCGGAGCGTGCTGCGGCTGACCACCGGCCAGCTGAGCACCCGGCCGAGGCCGAGCTCGTACGCGACCGAATGCGCGAGGGTGCTCTTGCCGCTGCCCGGGGCACCGGTCACCAGCAGCGGCCGGCGCAGGTAGAGCGCGGCGTTGACCAGCTCGCGCTCGGTCTCGCCGGGGCGGTGGTGGCTGGCCTCGCGGTGCTGCACGCCGAGCCTGCGCTCGGAGGCGGGGTCGAGCGCGGCCGGCGGCGCCACCAGGGGGCCGCCGTCGAAATCACGCCAAGGGGGTGGCGGCGGAAGGTGCTCAATTCCGTCGTGCGGTGCTCCCGCGCCACGGTAGATGAGCCAGTCGCTCACGTCGGAACTCCTCGTCGCCGGACCGGGTCGGTACCTTCGGTCACGTCATCGCGCCACCGCGCGGCGCACCCTCACGTCGTCCCGCTCACATCGTCACGCGCACGCATCCGGGCCACGCCGAACTGCCGTCCGCCGTCGCGTGGTTGCGCCACATCGTCCACGAACAAGTCTTCCACGAAGCTATGACAGTACCCATCCCTACGGAAGCGCACGGGGCGGTTTCCGGTCTCGCGGGTCGCAGGCGGGGCGCTGCGCGCCGGGCGGGGGCACGGAAGGGGGGCACGGCATCGGCCACCCGGCGCACGCCGTCGAATGCTCCCCCGCTCACCCCGGGGACACCTGCGGCCGGTCCGGGAAGAGCGGGGGCAGCGGGTCCTCCGGGTCGTCGTAGAGGAGGATCAGGTCCCGCGCCCAGTGACTGCCCTCCTCCGCCGCCTCGGCGGCCTTGGCGCGCAGCTGCCGGACGAGTTCGGGGAGCCGGACCAGGCCGCCCGAGCCCTGCAGCAACTCCCGTACGCCGCGGTGGAATTCCTCGCAGGCGGCGTCGCACTCCCGCTCCTCGCCGTGGCCGCGGGCCGGCCACAGCCCGGCCGGGAAGCCGGTGTCCAGGGCCACCCCGACCGCGTCCCGGCCGAACCCGTCGGCGACCGTCCGGCACAGCGCGGGCAGCGCCCCGTCCTCCGCCGTCTCCAGCAGCCGCCAGACCGCCTCGGCGGAGCCACCGGGGCGCACGCCGGCGCCCGTGGGCGGGATGCGCAACGCCGTCAGCGCGGGGGCGGCGGTCATGCCCTGCCAGCGGCGCAGCCAGGCCGGATCGACCTCCTCGCGCCGGCCCTGGTCACGCAGGACCACGGCCCGGCCGGGACCCACCGGCCGCAGGCGGGCGGTGCGCCGGGTCGACGCGGCGACCTCCCAGTGGCCGGCGGCGGTGTGCCAGCGCCCTTCGGGGACGGCGACCTCCAGCCGCACCCGGGCGCCCGGCCCGGCGTCCCCGTCGGCCCGCAGCAGCCGCCCGCCGAGCCGTCGCAGCACCTGCTCGCGCGCCTCCTCGAACGGCACCCCGCCGGCCGACTCCTGGACGTCCACCCGCAGCCACTGCCCCCGGCCGTAGCCCTCGCTGACCGACCAGTTGTAGAGCTCATGGCCGTTCTCGTCGTAGAAGAGCGGCTCGAACTCGACGAGGACGGAGCGCGGGCGGCGGCGCACCGGACCTATCCGGCGGCGGTCCTGCGGCTGCAGGACGACCGCCCTGGCCTGGACGAACTCCGCGAGCCTGGCCGTGCCTTCGCGGACCGCGGCGGCCTCCTCGCCCGGTACGTCCCGCACCTCGTCGGCGGTCCGCTGGGCCACGATCCGCAGGTAGTGCACGAAGGCGCGGAGTTCCGTGTACGGGTCGCTGCCCTGGTAGAGCGCGCCGTGCCCGTCACGCCAGGTGCGCAGCGACCAGGCGCCGGGCCGTTCGCCGCGTTCCAGCGCCTCGTCGACCGCCGCCTCGACGAGCAGCGGGTCGCGCGGTGCGGGCAGCCGGGCGAGCAGGTCCAGGGCCTGCAGCCGCTCCTGGACGCCCCAGAGGCGGCCGCGGCCCGCCATGATGGCGTGCTGCGCGTCGAACCAGGTGGGCCCGCCGGCCCGGGCGAGGTCCTGTCCGGTCCAGTGCCAGCGGTCGTGCAGCCCCATCAGCGCGTGGTACGGCTCGGGCCCGAGCCCCTCGGCGCCGGCCACCAGATGCTCCGGGCCCAGCCCGCGCAGCGCGGTGACCGGCACCGCGAGGCCCACGTGGTCCTGCTGGTGGCGGCCCTTGACGATGCCGACGACCTCACCGCGGTCACAGTCGATCAGCGGCCCGCCGGACGCCCCGGGGCTGACCCGGACATCGCTGCCGAACTGGAGCCCCCGGGCGTCCCGGGCACCGAACCGGACGGCGATGAACGAGTCCACCGCGGCGGACGGACCCGGCGCCCCGGCCGGCCCGACCACCGCCGACTCACGTAGTACGCGTTCCTCGGCGGCGAAGCCCACGGGCCCGGCACCGGCGGCCGCCGACGATTCCGGCCCGCCGGACCGGTCGTGTCCGCGGAAGATGTAGGCGTCCTCCAAGAGCGTCGCCGGCTGGTCGCTCAGCCAGGCGCACGGATGGTCGGCCTCCGGGTCGAGCAGGCGCACGAGGGCGAGATCGGCGCGGGCCGCGCCGGGTCCCGCCTCCGGGGCGGGCCGGCTCAGGTCGTACACCAGGTGCGCGGGCTCCACCCGGCCGCCGAACGCCACCCCGAAGACCCCGTCCGGACCGGTCTCGCGGCGCCGCCCGTCGCTCGCCGCGAGGACGTGTGCGCAGGTCAGGACCCACCCCGGGGCGATCAGCACCCCGCTGCCCCACAGCCGGGCGTCGACTGCGCCCGGTGCCGCGCGCAGCGCGACGGTGGTGCGGCCGGCGTGCTCCAGGAGCTGGGCGTACCGGGCGCGGTCGCCGCGGTCAGCGGTACGTCCCTCGGCGGTCGCCATCAGCGGCCCGCGTCATCGAGCTCCCGGCGGCCGGCCGGGGGTTGCGCCTGCGGTGCGGCCGGAGGTGCGGCCTGAGGTTCCGGCTGTGGTGCGGCCGGAGGTTCCGGCTGATGTGCGCCGCCGCCGTGGTCCTGTCCGGGCTGCCGGTCCTGGTCGCCCTGCCGGCCTTGGTCACCCTGCTGGTCCCGGCCGCCCTGCCGGTCCTGCCGGTCCTGCCGGTCCTGCCGGTCCTGCCGGTCCTGCCGCCAGGTGAGGGTGACGGAGAGGTTGGTCTTGGCCTCCCCGTCGGCGAGCAGGGCGACCGCCTTGCCCGGTTTCGCGGACAGTTCCACACCGAAGGTCACGCTGGTCTCGTGCGGCGCGACCCGCGCGGTGGCCTGGCGGACGCTGGCGGCGACCCCGCCGATCACCTCACGGAGGCCCTCCACCCGGGCGCCCAGCGCGTCCCAGGCGCCGACGTCCTCGAAGTCCCCGTCCTCGTCCCCGTGCAGTGGGTCGGTCCCGTCGAGCCCGGGGGCGTCCAGCCGGGAGACCCGGGCCCAGACCTCCGTCCCGTCGGGCAGTTCGATGCGCTGTGCGCGATCTTGCATCACGGCCTCCTGCTCCCCCTGGACGGCAATTCGCCGATTGCCGCAGGACCGCTGACAGGTGATCAGGCTAGCCCCCGGGCGGCTGGGGCGCGAGAGGTCCGTGGGCCTGCCTATCCTGGCCGGGAATGACCCATGACCCCTGGTGGAGAGCGCGTGTATTTCACTGACCGTGGCATCGAGGAGCTGGAGAACCGGCGCGGCGAGGAGGAGGTCACCCTCGGCTGGGTGGCCGACCAGCTGCGCACGTTCGTCGACCTGAACCCGGACTTCGAGGTTCCGGTGGAGCGGCTGGCCACCTGGCTGGCGCGACTGGACGACGAGGACGACGAGTAGAGGACTGACCGGCGAGCAACGACCGGCAGCCGAGGAACGACTGGCGGACGAGGAAGAGGAGCGGCGGGGCGGAGCGGGGGCGCCGTACGGCACGGGGAGGACCGTACGGCGCGAGAACGCCGCAAAGAGCACCGCGAAGAACACCGCAGAGGACGCCACAGAGGGCACCGTTGAGAACGCCGTAAGGGACAACGACCAGGGATGACGTAGGGGGCGAGCAGGGGACGGGTCAGGGTCGGGGCCGCTTGACTTCCCGAAGCCGCGATATATCGTGTCTGTTGAGGACGCGATATGTTGCGTTGCACGGCTATCCAGGGGAGGCCAGGAATGTCAGCCCGGACCGCGTGGTCGCAGAATCCGATCGAGGTGACCGCACCGCGCACGCTGGAGATCCCGGACTCCGTCCGCGGGCTCAACGTCCGCCTGGTGGGCGGCACGGTCAACGTCGTCGGCACCTCCGACGGCAGCCCCCCACGCCTGGAGATCAGCGAGCTGCACGGGCCGCCCCTGACCGTCTCCTTCGACGGCGGCACCCTCTCCGTCGCATACGAGGACCTGCCCTGGAAGGGGTTCATGAAGTTCCTCGACCGCAAGGGATGGCAGCGCAGCGCGGTGGTCTCGGTGGCGGTGCCGGCCGGCACCCGGGTCGAGGTCGGGGTGATCGGCGCCAGTGCGGTGGTCTCCGGGATCTCGGGGCGTACGGACGTCCGCGGCATCTCCGGCGACATCACGCTGGTCGGCCTGACCGGTGGAGTGCGGGCGGACACGGTCTCCGGCAACGTCGAGGTCCAGTCGCTCCAGGGGGAGCTGCGGTTCAACTCCGTCTCGGGCGACCTGACGGTGATCGACGGCGCGGGCGGCGCGGTGCGCGCGGACTCCGTCAGCGGCGACATGGTCCTGGACCTCGACCCCGGCAAGGGCGCCGACATCACCCTCACCACGGTCTCCGGCGAGGTCGCCATCCGGTTGCCCGACCCGGCCGACGCCAGGGTCGAGGCCAACACCACGACCGGCACGGTCTCCAACGCCTTCGACGACCTCCGGGTCAGCGGTCAGTGGGGCGCCAAGAGGATCACCGGATCGCTGGGCGCGGGCACCGGCCGCCTCAAGGTCACCACGATCTCCGGCGGACTGGCCCTGCTGCGCCGCCCCGCCTACGAGGACTCCCCCGCCGACCCGCCCGCCGAGAAGAAGGTGCTCTGAGCATGCCCCCCGTCTTCGCCCATGGCCGCCTGCGCCTGTATCTCCTCAAGCTGCTGGACGAGGCCCCGCGGCACGGCTACGAGATCATCCGCCTCCTGGAGGAACGCTTCCAGGGCCTCTACGCCCCCTCCGCCGGCACGGTCTACCCCCGGCTGGCCAAGCTGGAGGCCGAGGGCCTGGTGACGCACGCGACCGAGGGCGGCCGCAAGGTCTATTCGATCACCGACACCGGACGGGCCGAGCTCGCCGACCGCGGTGGCGAACTGGCCGATCTGGAACTGGAGATAAGGGAGTCGGTCGCCGCGCTGGCCTCCGACATCCGCGAGGACGTGAACGGCTCGGCGCGCGACCTGCGCCGCGAGATGCGCGAGGCCGCCCAGCAGGCCCGTGCCGGCGCGTCCACGGGGGGCGGACCCGGCGGCGGCGGGAAGAACGGCGCCACGGGGAGCGCCGGACGCGCCGGCGCCGGACGGCCGTTCCCGGAGCCTTCGGACTACTTCGACGGCGCCTTCGGCGACAAGGAAGCCTGGCGGCAGGCGAAGGAGGAGTTCCGGCGCGCCAAGGAGGAGTGGAAGGAACAGGCCCGGCGGGCCAAGGAGGAGAGCAAGCGGGCCCGGCAGGACGCCCAGCGCGCCCGTAAGCAGGCCCGGGAGGCTCAGGTCTTCGCACGCGAGGAGATCCAGCGGGTCATCAAGCGCGTCCAGGACCAGGCCCAGGGGGCGGTGCGGTCGGGCGACTGGTCGGGCGTGGTGCGGGAGGCGCTGTCCGAGGTGTCCCGCGAGGTCGGCCGGTTCACCGGCGAACGGCCCGCGGAGGACCGCCCCGCCGGACCGTCCGCCCCCGACGACGGCTCCGAGGTGACGGTCGAACGCATCGACCTCACCAAGGAGGACACCGAGCACCCCCAGCAGTCCACCGCGTCCGCGGCGCCGCCTGCCCCCGAGTGGGCGAAGGAGCCGGTCAGCGGTGACCCGGCCCGCGACTTCGACCGGCTGCTGGACCGCTTCCGCGACGACCTGCGGGACGCCGCCCGCGATCACGGTGTCACGCCCGAGCAGTTCAGCGAATCACGCCGCCGCCTGTCGGCCGCCGCCGCCCACATCGGCGCCCTGCTCCGGCACCCGGACCAGCACCCGCCCACGACGGACCCGGAGCGGTAGCCCACCGCCCCCGAAGCCCCACGGCGGCGGCGCGCCCGGGATTGCCGTCACACCGGCCCCAGGAGCCCGCCGCCACCTCCTGCGCACCCGCGGCCGAAAGCGCACCCCACCCCCCACCGCCACCCACCGGGCCCACCAGGCCCGCGGCACGGACCCAACACACCGCCCACTACACAGAGTTGCCTTCTGCGCGCTGGATTCACGCGCCGTAATCGGGGAAGTCACTATTTCGCACGGCTTTTCGTCCGGCACGGGGTTCCGACGGACCCCTCCCCACGCCGCCGGCCGGCGGCCGCGCCCCGGCCCCGTTGGACCGGCCCCGGTCAACTCCCTGTCTGCGCGCACCTGTAGCCCATGAGGTAACGCGATGTCGGAATACCTTTCGGTCGCCCGCCGGATGTGGCATCTGCTGGAGCCACTGCACGCCTTGCTGTACTCCGCGCCCGAGGCCCGTCAGGTCGCGGCGGACCTCGGTTACGACGTCGCCTCCCGCTGGCCCAGCTACTTCGCCTGGCGGACGGCTCCCCTCGGCGCCGCCGGGCCCGAGCTGGTGACCGCCACGTTCTACACCTTCAGCCCACGCCTGGTCGCCCGCTACGTCCCGCAGATCTGGACGGTCGCGGAACCGGCCAAGGTGCTGGACGCCCGGCTGCTGGCCATGGACCGCGCACTGACCGCCCTCATCGACGGCCGGCTGACCACCGCTCAGCTCACGGAGGCGGCCCGGCTCGCCCGCCAGGCCGCCGAGAACGCCGGCCCGGCCGGCCACCCGCTGGCCGCCGCCAACCTCGACCTGCCCTGGCCGGAGGCCCCCCACCTGGTCCTCTGGCAGGCCGCGACCGTCATCCGGGAGCACCGCGGCGACGGCCATGTGGCGGCGCTGCTGACGTGCGGGCTGGACCCGTGCGAGGCCCTGGTGTCGGTCGCGGCGATCGGGGCCGCTTCCGACACCGAATTCGCCGCGCGCGGCTGGAGCGCACAGGAACGGCGCGACGCCCGCCATCGCCTCGCCGCGCGCGGCTGGATCACCCCGGACGGCACCGCGACCGCCCGCGGCCGTGACGAACACCAGGCGATCGAGCGCCTGACGGACCGCCTGGCCGCCGGCCCCTGGCGCGCCCTGGGCCACTCCCGCGCCGACCGCCTGGCCCACCTCTTGCGGCGGCTTTAACCTCCCACGTACCTGTTTGTCCCGCCGCGGGAGTTGCTCGCCGTTGCGCGCTTTGCGGCGCCTCGTACGCCGTGAGTGGAGTGGGAAGAGGTGGGTGGGGGTGGGCGTTGAGGGAACCAGGGGCCCTTGGAACCCGTAGGGGACGGTCGAACATTGTGTGGACGTAAAGCGTCAGCAGTCCACACAACCGGCCCCGGAGGCCCGTCACCGCACCCACCACAAACCCAGCCCGCCGCAGGCGCAACGGCGAGAAACCACCGCGGCGGGACAGACAGCCACGTGCGGGGCGCCGCAAAGCGCAACGGCGAGAAGCCCCGCGGCGGGAAAGACGGCTACGTGCGGGGGCGCCGCAAAGCGCGCAACGGCGAGCAACACCCGCGGCGGGACGGCCAGGTACGTGGGCGAAAATTCAGACCGTGAGGACGATCTTGCCGAAGAGGTCGCCCTCCGCCATCTTCGCGAAGCCCTCGCGTGCCCGGTCCAGGGGCAGGGTGGAGTCGATCACCGGACGGATCCCCTTCGCGGCGCAGAAGCTGAGCAGGCCGGCCAGTTCCTCCTTGCTGCCCATCGTCGAGCCGACGATCTTCAGCTCCAGGAAGAAGATCCGGTTCAGCTCCCCGCTCTTGGGGGTGAAACCGCTGGTGGCGCCGGAGATGACGAGCGTCCCGCCGGGCCGCAGCGACTTGACGGAGTGCGACCAGGTGGCGGCACCGACGGTCTCGATCACCGCGTCCACCCGGTGCGGCAGCCGCTCCCCGCTGGCGAACACCGCCTCCGCGCCGAGCTCCAGGGCGCGCTTGCGCTTGGCCTCGTCCCGGCTGGTGGCGAAGACCCGCAGTCCGGCTGCGGCGCCCAGCACGATCGCGGCGGTCGCCACGCCGCCGCCGGCGCCCTGCACCAGCACGCTGTCGCCGGGCCGGACGCCACCGTTGGTGAACAGCATCCGGTACGCGGTCAGCCAGGCGGTCGGCAGGCAGGCGGCCTCCTCGAAGGAGAGCTCCTTCGGCTTGGGCAGCACGTTCCAGGCGGGGACGGTGACCTGCTCGGCGAAGGAGCCCTGGTAGCGCTCGGTGAGGATGGAGGGCTTCTCCTTGGGGCCGACGCCGTGACCGGTCTGGCCGATGACGGAGTGCAGGACGACCTCGTTGCCGTCCGCGTCGATCCCGGCGGCGTCGCAGCCGAGGATCATCGGCAGCGCGTCCTCGGTGATGCCCACCCCGCGCAGCGTCCACAGGTCGTGGTGGTTGAGCGAGGCGGCCTTGACGTTGACGGTCGTCCAGCCGGGGCGTACGTCGGGGGCCGGGCGGTCCCCCAACTCGAGGCCGTTCAGCGGCTGGTCACGGTCGATGCGGGCGGCATAGGCAGCAAACATGATCCCAACGTAGGCCGCGGGCGGGCGCCGCGGTACCGCGCACGGGTGTGACACGCACCGCGCCACCCGGCCGCAAACCGTCACAACGGCCGCGCACCTCACCAGGACGCACACCGCGACGGGCCGGGCCCGCACCCTGAGGGAGGTGCGGGCCCGGCCCGTTGCAGGGGGCGGCAAGGCCGCCCGGGGCTCAGCGGCGCGCCACGCCCTCGGCGCGGGCGGCGGCGGCCACGGCGGCGGTGACGGCCGGGGCGACCCGCTCGTCGAACGGCGAGGGGATGACCCGGTCGGCGCTCAGTTCGTCGGCGACGACGGCGGCCAGCGCCTCGGCGGCGGCGAGCTTCATGCCCTCCGTGATCCGCGACGCGCGCACCTGCATGGCGCCGGCGAAGATGCCGGGGAAGGCGAGCACGTTGTTGATCTGGTTGGGGAAGTCGCTGCGCCCGGTGGCCACCACGGCCGCGTACTTGTGCGCGACGTCGGGGTGGATCTCCGGGGTGGGGTTGGCCATCGCGAAGATCAGCGAGTTCTTCGCCATCTTCGCCACCGCCGCCTCCGGCACCGTGCCGCCGGAGACGCCGATGAAGACGTCGGCGCCGTCCAGCGCCTGCTCCAGCGATCCGGTCAGCTTGGCCTTGTTGGTGAAGCTGGCCAGCTCGCGCTTGACGTCGGTGAGGTCCTCGCGGTCCGCGGAGACCACGCCCTTGCGGTCGCAGACCGCGACGTCGCCGATGCCCGCCTCGATGAGGATCTTGGCGATGGCGACCCCGGCCGCGCCGGCGCCGGAGATGACCGCGCGCAGCTGCCCCAGCGAGCGGTCGGTGAGCTTCGCGGCGTTGCGCAGCGCGGCGAGCGTGACGACGGCCGTGCCGTGCTGGTCGTCGTGGAAGACCGGGATGTCCAGGGCTTCCTGGAGCCGGCGCTCGATCTCGAAGCACCGCGGCGCCGAGATGTCCTCCAGGTTGACGCCGCCGAAGGACGGTGCCATCCGGACGACGGTCTCGATGATCTCGTCGGTGTCGGTGGTGGCGAGCGCGATCGGCACCGCGTCCACTCCGCCGAACTGCTTGAACAGGATGGCCTTGCCCTCCATCACGGGGAGGGAGGCCTCCGGGCCGATGTCGCCCAGGCCCAGCACCGCGGTGCCGTCCGTGACGACCGCGACGACCTGGGACTTCCACGTGTAGTCGTGCACGAGCTCGGGCTGCTCGGCGATGGCGCTGCACACCTTGGCGACGCCCGGCGTGTACGCGAGGGACAGGTCGTCCCTGTCGCGCACCGGGACGGTTGCCTGAATGGCCATTTTGCCGCCGCGATGCAGCGCGAAGGCCGGATCGAAGGTGCCGTCGGGCGCCGTGCCCGGGCCTTCGTCCGCGCCGGTATTGCCGTCGCTGGCGGGATTGACGATCTCCGCTGCCACTTGTCTTACCCCTTTTATTCGTAAATCTGCTGAGGGTGACCACTCCCTGGTTAAGGGGTGGGCGGGCACCGCGTCCGCGCCCTGCGTGACGGTTGGCCGCCGCGCGGGGGGAGGTACGGACGCCGGGCGCGCCGCACACGCGCCCTGAGCCCCGGATGAGGGGTGTAACGCACCTTTCTACCCGACGGGCGCGGGCCCCGACGAGTCAGATTCATTACCCTCGGGTTCAGAGGCCCGACAATAACGGCGAAATGGACGAAAAAGGCAGAAGAGCCATGAGTCCGCTGTCCGGATTTCGAGACGCCTGGAGCGAACCTAACGTCCCCGGCTTCACACAGGACGCTGGTTTCACATCTGCCACAGGGCTGTCACCTCCGCTTCCCCGTCCGTTATCCGATTTTGACCTGTACGACAGTCCGAATACCGGAGTCCGGATGGCAAGATTCCGTCACCAACCGAGGTCGCGACGCTCGAAGGGGTGCGCACGGCCCTTTCGTCATGTCTTTGTCACGTCGGCTTCTCCACCCGCAGGAGGATCAGCATGACCGCAAGCACCACGCGCCGCCCGGCCGCCGGCAGGCACCGTAAAGCCGTGGCCGCCGCGGCCGCGGTCGTCGCCTCACTGATGGTGCTCAGCGCCTGCGGCGACCAGACCGACGCCGCGATCGCCCGGCGTGAGGCGCAGAAGAACCGGAACGTCCACGCGCCGCTGTTCAAGCTGCTGCCCAAGGACGTCCAGGAGAAGGGCCTGCTCCAGGTTGGTTCGGACATCACCTACAAGCCGGTGGAATTCCGCTCGAACGGCGTGATCGAGGGCATCGACCCGGACCTCGCGGCGGCGATGAGCAAGGAGCTGGGCATCAAGCTCAACTTCAACAACGCCACCTTCGACACCCTCATGGGCGGCCTGAAGTCCAAGCGCTACGACATCGCCATGTCGGCGATGACGGACACCAAGGAGCGCCAGGAGGGCATCGACAGCAACACCGGCAAGAAGATCGGCCAGGGCGTCGACTTCATCGACTACCTCAACGTCGGCGTCTCGCTGTACACCCAGAAGGGCAAGACCAACGGCGTCGACGGCTGGGAAACGCTGTGCGGCAAGAAGATCGCGGTCCAGCGCGGCACGGTCTCGCACGACCTGGCCAAGGACAAGTCGAAGGCCTGCCAGAAGAACGGCGAGGAGCCGATCTCCATCGAGGCGTTCGACAACGACTCCGAGGCCCAGACCCGGCTGCGTACCGCCGGCGTGGACGCCGTCTCCAGCGACTACCCGGTCGCGGCGTACGCGGTGAAGGTCTCCGGGCACGGCAAGGACTTCCAGATGGTCGGCGGCGCGCCCCTCAAGGCGGCCCCGTACGGCATCGCCGTCCCCAAGGGCCGGGAGAAGCTCCGCGACGCCCTCAAGGCGGCCGTGGAACTCGCGATCAAGAATCGCTCGTACGCCAAGGTCCTGGACAAGTGGGACGTCAAGGACGCGGCGGTCAAGGAAGTGAAGCTCAACAGCGGCAGCTGAGCCGCCGGCAGCCGTCCCGTCCCCTCCGGCCCTCCCGCCGAATGCTGAAAGGCAACCTCCGTGTCAGTTGACGTCGACAAGCCGGCCCAGCCGCCGGCGGACGCCCCGCCCCCGCCCGAGTCCATCAAGGCCATCCCGGTCCGCCACTACGGGCGCTGGGTCGCGGCGCTCGTGGTCATCGGGCTGGTCGCGCTGCTGTTCCGGGCCTTCGCCTCCGGGAACGTCAACTGGGGCGCCATTCCCCAGTACATGTTCAACGGGGACATCCTCAAGGGCCTGCGCAACACCCTGCTGATCACCGTCCTGTCGATGATCATCGGCATCGTGCTCGGCGTGATCCTGGCCGTGATGCGCCAGTCCAAGAACCCGGTGACGTCGACCGTCGCGTGGTTCTACGTCTGGTTCTTCCGCGGCACCCCGGTGTACGTCCAGCTGTTCCTCTGGTTCAACCTGGGCCTGGTCTTCCAGTACATCGACATCATGCCGATCTACAAGGACGAGTGGTCGGACTTCATGACCCCGTTCCTGTGCGCGCTGCTCGGCCTGGGCCTCAACGAGGCCGCCTACATGGCCGAGATCTGCCGGGCCGGTCTGAACGCCGTCGACGAGGGCCAGACCGAGGCGGCGCACGCGCTGGGCATGAGCCACGGCAGGACGCTGCGCCGGATCATCGTGCCGCAGGCGATGCGGGTGATCGTGCCGCCGACCGGCAACGAGGTCATCAACATGCTGAAGACCTCCTCGCTGGTCATCGCCGTGCAGTACTACGACCTGCTGCAGGCCGCGCAGAACGTCGGCCGGGACTCCGGTGTCGTGGTCGAGATGCTGATCCTCGCCGCGACCTGGTACCTGATCGCCACCACGGTGCTCAGCATCGGCCAGTACTACCTGGAGCGCTACTACGCGCGGGGCTCCAGCCGCCAGCTCCCGCCCACTCCGCTCCAGCGCGCCAAGGCGCGGCTGTCCGGCGGCTTCAACCGCTCCGCCGGAGGTGTCGGATGACCAGCAAGCTGACGACGAAGACCGCCGGTACCAGCGGCGGCCCGATGGTCAAGGCCGAGGGCGTCCACAAGTCCTTCGGCGCGGCGCACATCCTCAAGGGCATCGACCTGGAGGTGGCGCCCCGGGAGGTCTTCTGCCTGATCGGCCCGTCCGGTTCCGGCAAGTCGACGTTCCTGCGCTGCATCAACCACCTGGAGAAGATCAACGCCGGCCGGCTGTCCGTCGACGGCGAACTGGTCGGCTACCGCGAGAGCAACGGCAAGCTCTACGAGCTGCGCGACCGCGAGGTCGCCGCCCGCCGCCGCGACATCGGCATGGTCTTCCAGCGCTTCAACCTCTTCCCGCACATGACCGCGATCGAGAACGTCATGGAGGCGCCGGTCCAGGTCAAGGGGGAGTCCAAGGCCGCGGCCCGGGAGCGCGCGACCAAGCTCCTGGACCGGGTCGGGCTGGCCGACAAGGCCGGGAACTACCCCTCGCAGCTCTCCGGCGGCCAGCAGCAGCGGGTGGCGATCGCCCGGGCCCTGGCCATGGAGCCGAAGCTGATGCTCTTCGACGAGCCGACCTCGGCGCTCGACCCGGAGCTGGTCGGTGATGTCCTGGACGTCATGAAGGACCTGGCGGCGGACGGCATGACGATGATCGTCGTCACCCACGAGATGGGCTTCGCCCGCGAGGTCGGCGACTCGCTGGTCTTCATGGACGACGGGGTGGTCGTCGAGTCCGGCCACCCGCGCGAGGTCCTGGGCAACCCGCAGCACGAGCGGACGAAGTCGTTCCTGTCGAAGGTGCTGTAAGGCGTTCCCGCCGGACGCGCGGTACGGCACGGTGGGCCGCTCCCCGGGGAGCGGCCCACCGCTGCTGTGTACCGGCGGCGCTACTTCAGCCCGAGCACCAGGGCGTCGGTGGGCGAGGACCACACGGTCCGGGCCTCCGCGAAGCCCGAGTCCCGCAGGGCAGCCGTGTGCCACGCCGCCGACGGGGTGTCGCCGTCGGCGTGCTCGCCGTAGATCTCGAAGCGCTCGGCGGTCGGCCCGGCCAGCCGCGGGTCGGCGGCGGCCAGCTGCCACCACTCGGCCCAGTCGACCGCGCCGGCGGCCTTGGCCTCTTCCATCCGGGCATGCCGGAAGGCCCGCTCGGCGGCGTTGATCCGCGGGGTGGACGCCTCCGGCATGCGGTCGGCGTTGAGGAACACCCCGCCGTCCCGCACCAGCGCGCCGAGCTGGCCGTAGAGGGCCCGCAGGTCCTCGGTGTGCAGCCAGTGCAGCGCGGTCGCGGTGAGGACCGCGTCGTAGGAGTCGTGCGGCAGCTTCGCCGTCCAGTCCGGGTCCTTCAGATCGGCCCGTACGAACCTGACCCGGCGCTCGTTCTCGAAGTACCCTTCCGCGATGGCCAGCAGCGCGGGATCCAGGTCGACGCCCACACTCCCGGCCTCCGGGAACCGCTTCAGCAGCCGGTCGGTGATACTGCCCGTACCGCACGCGAGGTCGAGCACCCGGGGCGCGGGGCCCACCAGCGCCTCGACCATGTCGAGCATCACCCGGAACCGCTCCTCGCGGTCGGGGAGGTACCACTCCTGCTGGCGGTCCCAACTGTCCTGCCACGCCTGCCAATCGGCACCGACGACGGTCTCGGTCATCGCTTCCCCTCCAGGCCGTAATACCCTAGTAGTGGGTCTGCCCATTACTGCGCCCACACGACCGCACCCTATCCGCCGCCCGTAAGGACTACAAGTGGAACTGGCCTATTACTCGGACTATGCCGTGCGACTGGTCAACACCGAGCAGCCCGAGCGCGGCAGCGACAGCCTGACCTCGGTCGAGGCCGTGCGCGAGCTCTTCGGGCCCGCCCAGCAGGCGGCCCGGCGGGCGACCGACAGCGACGTCACCCGGCTGCGGGCGGTGCGCGCCCGGCTGCGCGCGGTCTTCGAGGCCGCCGCCGCCGGCGACGAGGTCCTGGCGGTGGACCTGCTCAACGCGCTGATGATGGAGTTCCCGGTCAGCCCGCAGATTTCCGGCCACGAGCACCGGGACGACGACGGGCGGCCCAAGTGGCACATGCACATCGCCGACCAGGCCGCCAACGCGACGGCCGGCTTCACCGCGACCGCCTGCATGGGGCTGGCCTTCCACCTCACCGAACTGGGCGTGGACCGGCTGGGCATCTGCGAGGCGAGCCCCTGCCGCCACGTCTACCTGGACACCTCGACCAACCGCTCCCGGCGTTACTGCTCCGACCGCTGCGCCACCCGCGCCAACGTCGCCGCCTACCGCGCCCGCAAGCGCCTGGAGAGCGAGCGCTCGGCACGTACCGGACGGACCGCGGACGCCGCCCAGGAGAGCAGCGCGGGCACCGACCGCTGAACCCCGCGCGGCGGCCGCAGCCGCAGCCAGGCGCGGGCGATGACCAGTTCGTCCGGAACGACCCCGAATTCCCGGCTGTCGTTCTCGACGAACGGATTGTCCCCCTGGACCCACCAGCCGTCGTCCTGCCGCCGCACGGCCCGCTTGACGATCAGCAGGTCCTGCCGGAACGGATGCCGCAGCACGACCACGTCACCGGGCCGCACCACCGCGCCGTACTGCACCACCAGCTGGTCACCGGGGTGCAGCGTGGGCACCATTGACGGGTTGTAGACCTCGGCCAGCCCGAACGCACGGAGCAGCCCGGCCCGCCCCTGCCCCGGCTCCGCGCCCTCACCCTGCTCCGGCCCGCGCTCGTCCACCCGCTCCGGCATCCCTTACCTCCCGGTCCAGCCCCGGTCCGACCCTCCCCCGGACTCCGTCCGGGGGCACCCCCATTTCGCTTCGCTCAGGTCCATCCTCCAACAGTCCCGGTCCGGCACCGGACTTTTGCCCTAAGACCCCCGGGCCGCCCGAGAAAAGCCTTCCCGCACCGAGTAATCTCGCACCTGAGAAGACGATCACGAGGAAGGACTGCACATGCTTTCCCGCCTGTTCGCGCCCAAGGTCAAGGTCAGCGCCCACTGCGACCTGCCCTGCGGCGTCTACGACCCGGCCCAGGCCCGCATCGAGGCCGAGTCGGTCAAGGCCGTCCAGGAGAAGTACCAGGCCAACGAGGACCCGGACTTCCGCACCCGCGCCGTCCTGATCAAGGAGCAGCGCGCGGAGCTGGCCAAGCACCACGTCTCGGTGCTGTGGAGCGACTACTTCAAGCCCCCGCACTTCGAGAAGTACCCCGAGCTGCACCAGCTCGTGAACGACACCCTCAAGGCCCTCAGCGCGGCCAAGGGTTCCAACGACCCGGCGACCGGCCAGAAGGCCCTCGACTACATCGCCCAGATCGACAAGATCTTCTGGGAGACCAAGAAGGCCTGAGTCCGGTCCAGGCGGTCCGACCTGCACTTTCGCGGGTGGCCTCGCCTACCTGTCCGCACCCGGTCCGCATGCCGCCGAACACGGCGTCCATGACGGAGCGGGTGCGGTCTTCTTCGTCCGGCCACAGGGCCGGCCCCCCGTTCGCCCTGGCCACGGTGGCCCTCGCAGCCCGGACGATGCGCGTCAGCGCAGGAACCCTTCGTAATTTTGCTGCTGGAGCTGACTCTCGATCTGCTTCACGGTCTCCAGTCCGACGCTCACGATGATGAGGATGCTCGTGCCGCCGAACGGGAAATTGCTGCCGTTGAACAGCACCAGTGCCGCTGTGGGCACAAGGGCGATCAGCCCCAGGTAGAGCGCTCCCGGCCAGGTGATCCGGTTGAGCACGTGGCCCAGGTAGTCGGCCGTGGGCCGGCCGGCCCGGATACCGGGCACGAACCCGCCATGCTTCTTCATGTTGTCGGCGACTTCTTTGGGGGTGAAGGAGATGGCGACGTAGAAGAACGCGAAGAAAACGATCAGCAGGAAGTAAAGGGCCAGATAGATCGGCTGGTCGCCCCTGGTGAGATTCGTGGCGATCCACCGGGCCCATCCGGACGCCGAATCACCGCCGAGATCGATCAAAGCGGGGATGGAGAGCAGGGACGATGCGAAGATGACGGGAACGACACCCGCCTGATTCACCTTCAGCGGGATGTAGGTCGACGTGCCGCCGTAGGAACGGCGGCCGATCATTCGTTTCGCGTACTGGACCGGGATCCGGCGCTGCGCCTGCTCGACGAAGACCACGAGGCAGACCATGCAGAGGCCGACCGCGATCACGAGGGCGAACTCTCCCCAGCCGTCCAGGATTTTTCCCGACTTCTTTATCCCTCCCAGGTTGGCCGGGAAGCCGGCGGCGAGGGAGGTGAACATCAGGAGGGACATGCCGTTGCCGATGCCGCGGTCGGTGATGAGCTCTCCGAGCCACATCACCACGGCGGTGCCGGCGGTCATGGTGATGACCATGACGGAGGTCGTGAAGACCGAGGTGTCCGGGACGATCCGGGCGCCGAGCCGGCAGGTGGGGAAGAGCCCACCGCTTTGGGCCTTGGCCACCAGGGCGGCGCCCTGGAGCACCGCCAGGCCCAGCGTCAGGTAACGGGTGTACTGGGTGATCTTCGCGGTGCCCGCCTGCCCCTCCTTCTTCAGTGCCTCCAGGCGCGGAACGACCACCGTCAGCAGTTGAAGGATGATGCTCGCCGTGATGTACGGCGTGATCCCCAGGGCGAAGACGGTGAGTTCCAGCAGGGCACCACCGCTGAACGTGTTGATCAGGCCGAAGAGGCCGCCGTTGCCGCCACCCTCCTTGATGCACTGCGTGACGTACCGGTAATTCACCCCGGGGACCGGGACGTTCTGCCCCAACCGATAGAGCAGCAGAATTCCCAGCGTGCAGAGTATCTTTTTGCGAAGACCGGGCTCTTGGAAAACCCTGACGAATACGGTAGGCACTTTTCAAATCGTCCTTAATTTACCAGGCGCATGGGAAGGGTGAGGTCGAGCGCGGTTGTCTTCGCGAATTGGTAACCCATGACTTCGGCCCATCTGAATGCGCCTCAACATTCCGGTTGCGGGCAGCCGTCATCGCCTGCCAGAAGCAGTTTTTTCTGAGTGAAGTCAGGGCTGACGTGACGTCAGGGACGTCAGAGAGCTCGTGATGCCGAGCAGGTGGGGCCCACAGGCGCCGCGGCAGCGTCGTGGAACCGACGCGGCGGGGGTACGCGTGCCGTCACCGGTGGCTCGCGGATCTGCCGGCCGTGGGGCGGCCGGTGGTCGTCGACTCGAAGGTCCAGCAGCAGTGCGGCGCAGCGTTCGCACGGGGCGCGTCGCGAAACGTACTTACGGCACTCCCGCTCCCCCCTTGGCCGGCGCTACTTGGCCGGCGCTACTTGGCCGGCGACGAGGGGGTCGGGACCGGGGACGGCACGGTCGTGCAGGTGCGGGTGGGGATCGGGACCGGCACGGTCGTTGAGGTGTGGGCCGGACTCGGGACCGGCACGGTCGTGCAGGTACGGGTCGGGAGGGGGACCGGCGCGGTCGTGGAGGTGGGTCGGTGATGAGGAACGGCGGGCCCGCCCTGGGCGGAAGCGCTCGGCAGGACTTCCAGCCCGACGCCGAGCCCGGCGATCGTCAGCGCGGAGCCGGTGGCCATCCAGACCGTACGGGCCCGCCGACGGGCCCGGACCCCGGCCTGCAGCCGTCGCCGGTGCTGGTCCTCGAAGGGGGTGTCTGCCTGGGTAGCGCGCATCATCCGCGCGAGTTCGTGTTCGAAGTCTTCCATGATGTCTCCTTTCACTTCACCGGCTCGATGGCGTCACCCAGCACCTGCCGCAACCGCGTCACGCCCCGTGACGTGAGCGACCGGGCGGTGCCCACCGGACACCCCAGCGCCTCGGCAACCTGCACCTCGGACAGGTCCTGGTAATAGCGCAGCACCACCGCGGCGCGCTGCCGCACCGGCAGCAATGCCAGCGCGGCCTCCAGCCGGGCCCGTTCCTCCACGGCCGCGGCCACATCCCCGGCCTCGGGAAGCTCCGGCAGCCGTTCCACCGGACGCTCGCCCCACCAGCGACGTCGCGCCGAGCGAGCCGCCGCACGTGCCAGCACCCGGCGCACATACGCCTCCGGCGCCTGCTCGGCCACCCTCGGCCACGCGAACCACAGCTTGACCAGCGCCTCCTGCAGCAGATCCTCGGCCCGATGCCGGTCTCCGCCGGTGAGCAGATGCGCCAGGTGAAGCAGTGCCGACCAACGAGCCGCGACGAACCGGTCGAACGCATCGGCCCGCATCTGCCCCATCAACGCCGTCCCTCCCCTCGATCACTCGCCTACGCCCCTACAAAGGCACTGGCCCACGTCCCGCTATGCACTCCTCGGGCGTGACCTGCCTCACATGCCCGCCGCGGCCCGTGCGTCAGCCCCCACCGAAGCGCACACCCCGGGGGCGTACATCGCTCTCCTTTGTCCCAAAAGCGCATTCCAGGTGGTGTCGGTCCCCGACTGGGCGGTTGGTCGGGTTAGTTAGGGGCGATCCGGCCACCCGGCAGGGGCCGGCCGGGCACCGTAGGGACGACGCGACACGGACACGGGAGGCCGCCATGCGCTTCATGATGCTGCTCAGGACCGACGAGAACGCGATGCCCGCCGGCGGGCCCGGCGCGGAGCTGATGGAGCGGATGGGCAAGCTCCTCGACGAGATGACCGCGGCCGGGGTGCTGTTGGACACCGCGGGGCTGACGTCGAGCACACAGGGCACCCGGCTGCGGCTGTCGGGCGGGCGGATCACCGCGGCCGAGGGGCCGTTCCAGGAGGCCGGAGAGGTGATCGGCGGGTACGCGCTGCTCCGGGCCGGCTCGCAGCAGGAGGCGGTCGGGTGGGCCGAGCGCTTCCTGGGGGCGCACGGGGGCGCCTGGACCCTGACCGCCGAGGTCCGGCAGGTGGACGAGCCGGCGGCCGTCGGGGGGTGACGTCCGGGGAGGCTCCTACATCGCGCCCTACGTCGCCACCGGCAGCGGCGGGTCGTGGCGGGCGAGCCAGGCGCGGTAGGCGTCGCTCGCCCAGGCGATCTCCATGTAGGAGGCGGTCAGGTCGGCGAACAGCTCGTCCGGGGTGCCGGCCGGGGTGCCGTCCTGGCGGCAGGCCATGAAGAGCCGGACCGCGAGCGGGTCGCCGTACAGGGGGCGGATGGCCATGCCCTGCCGGGAGCGGGCGGTCGGCTGACAGGGGGTGACCACCTCGCCGGCCGTGACCAGGTCCACCGTGGTGAGGTAATCGCCGTGCACCACCCGGGGGTTGATACCGGCAGCCGCCCAGATACGGCGCAAACCGGCCCATTCGCCGTCCACCGTCGGGTCGACCATCCACTGGTCCTCGGCGAGGTCGGCGACCCGTACGACCTCCTGCGCGGCCGCCGGATGGCTGTCCGCCAGGGCGATGAACTGCGGCTCGCGGGCGATGAGTTCATGCTCGACCAGGCCGTCGGGGACGCGCAGCGGGGCGCCCTCGACCTCGTGCACGAACGCGGCGTCGAGCTGGCCCGTGGCGACCATGTGCAGCAGGGCGTTGGCGGACACATCGGTACGTATGGTCGTGTCCGTTTCGGGCAGCCGGACCCGTAGCCGGCGCAGCCAGCCGGCGACGGCGGGGCTGTTGGTGCTGCCGATGTGCAGCCGGGCACCCTGCGCACGGTGCGAGACCGACGCGACCTCGTCGACAAGCGCCCGCATTTCGGCCACTATCGGCCGGGCCCGGCACAGCACCGCATGGCCCAGCGGGGTGGGCCGGCTGCCGGTCGGTTCGCGGAAGAAGAGCTGGCCACCGAGGGCCTTCTCGATGCGGTGGAGCTGTGTCGTCAAGGAGGGCTGGGTCATGCCGAGTTGCCGGGCCGCCTTGCGTACGCTGCCGGAGTCCGCGATGGCGCACAGTGCGCGAAGATGCCGTACCTCTAGCTCCACGCCGGGAGCATAACGACGAGGGCATCCGTCACACCAGGCTCTCAAACCCACCGGAACGCGCCTTTTTCGCGAGGGTATTGCGCCAAGCTATCGCCACCTAACATCTCCGCCCTGCGGGTGAAGTCCGTCCAGACTCAACGGCACGAGAAATCCGCAGGGCCCCGGTCGCCGCCCCACACGGCGACCGTACGGCCCTCGGAGATGAAGGAGCCCCCACATGAGATCTCCCAAGACGGCGCTGTCGGCGGCGCTCGGTCTGGGCCTCGCCGCCGCGCTCGCAGCCGCGGCGCCGGTTTCGGCAGCTTCCCCCTCCCCCACCCACTCCTCCCACTTCAGCACCCCGGCCTCGATCGCCGCCTACAACGGCTCGGCGGCCGAGAAGGCGGACACCAAGGCGTTCTTCGAGGCCGTGATGAAGTCGGCGCGGGCCAAGATGAAGGCCCACCCGCACGCGGAATCGGTCACCGTGACCTACGACGCGAGCGCCGCACCGACCTTCAAGAGCCAGATAGCCGAGAGCGCGTCGATCTGGAACAGCGCCGTCAAGAACGTGCAGCTGCACGAGGGCAGCGGCGGCGACTTCCAGTACCGCGAGGGCAACGACCCGCGGGGGTCGTACGCCAGCACCGACGGCCACGGCAAGGGCTATGTGTTCCTGGACTACCAGCAGAACCAGGAGTACAACTCCACCCGCGTGGCCGCCCACGAGACCGGCCATGTGCTGGGCCTGCCGGACCACTACGAGGGCCCGTGCAGCGAGCTGATGTCCGGCGGCGGCCCCGGCACGTCCTGCCAGAACACCCAGCCGGACGCGAACGAGCGCGCCCAGGTGGAGCAGCTGTGGGCCAACGGCCTGACGGGCGTCCACTTCGGCAAGGCGTCCTGACGCCTGGTTCGCACCACGAGTTCGGCGGTGGCCGGCGGACCGGACCGCGCTGACGGCGGACGGTCCACGCACCCGGCCTGGGCTGACGAGTACCGGATCCTGGCGGCCGGCTCTCGTATCCCCACCAGCCTCGCATTTCCTGCGCCGCCCTTGCGGTGGGGCTCCCTCGGAGCCCCACCGCTTTTTCGTGCCCGGGCCTTCGCCGCGGTCACCCGGTCCGTTTCTCCGCGGCCCCCGGTCCCCTTCTGCGCGCTCACACCGCCCGGCGGCCGGACCCGAGGAGGGCGCGGGTGGCGGCCGCCGCGCCCCGTACGGCCACGAGCGCGACGAGCACCGTGCCCGCGAGGTACGCCGCCGCGGCCCCCACCCGCCCGGCGGCGAACAGCCGCTGGACGTCCACCGCGTAGGTCGAGAAGGTGGTGAACCCGCCGAGGACGCCGGTGCCGAGGAACGGGCGCACGAGCGGGTGCGCGGTCCGGACCTCGGTGATCAGCACCATCAGGACGCCCATCAGCGCACAGCCGACCGCGTTGACGGCCAGGATCGCCCAGGGGAACGCGGCGGGTCCGCCGGGCCGGAGCAGCAAGGCCCCGTACCGGGCCGCGGCGCCGAGGACACCGCCCGCGGCCACCACACCGATCACCGGCCACTGCCCCCGCCAGGGCGCCGGCCGGCGGCCTCGCTCCGTCATGTGCCTCCCGGGATCGAGGGCCCTCGGGCCACTGATACCTCCCCGATCATGCCGTCCGTCCCCCGTTCACGCCGGTCCTCCCTGTTCGTGCCGGTCGCCCTTGGCCGTGCCCGTCCGCCGCCGATCAGGCGGTCCTCGTTTGTCCTGCTTGAGACGGTCCTCGTTCGAGCTCCTCCAGGCCCTCCTCGTTTGACAGCCATAAACATGGGATGTTCCTATCACCGGTGGAATGGGGCCGGACCGAGCTCCGGTCATGAGGGAAGGACGTCGTCGATGCCGCTGCGCAGCACCGCCCGGACGAACCTGGTGGACCTGGTCATCGAGCAGATGGAGGGCCTGATCGCCGGCGGCGAGTGGCCGGTCGGGACGAAGATCCCCGCCGAGCCCGTGCTCGTCGAGCAGCTCGACGTGGGGCGCAACACCGTCCGCGAGGCGGTGCGTGCCCTGGTGCACACCGGGATGCTGGAGCCGCGCCAGGGCGACGGGACCTACGTCCGCGCCAGCAGCGGCTTCGGCGCCGCCGTACAGCGCCGGCTGCGGCGGGCCGGCGACCTGGAGACGTTCGAGGTGCGCGCCTCGCTGGAGCGCGACGCCGCACGGTACGCGGCCCTGCGCCGCACCGACGAGGACCTCGCCGCGCTGCGTGCCGCCCTCGCCGAGCGCGACCGGGCCTGGCGCGGCGGCGACCTGCCCGCCTTCATCGACGCGGACCTGGACTTCCACCGCACCATCGCCGCCGCGGCCCACAACGGCGTCCTCGCCGACCTCTACGACCACCTCAGCGACGCCCTGCGGGCCACGCTCCAGTCGGTCGTCGGCGCCCCGGTGCCCGATTCCGTCCGCAACCAGTACGACGCGCACGAGGCCATCGTCGACGCCATCGAGGCGGGCGACGCGGAGGCCGCCGAGCGGGCCGCGCTGGCGCACCTGAGCGAGGGCATGGCGGCCCTGCGCGACGGCGCGGGCCCGGACCGCACGGAGGAAGACCCGCGGTGACCATCGACCGGACCGCCACCCGCACGGCTCCGGCGCCGCCCGCGCCGCCGACCGCGGGCCCCGGGGCCACCGGCCGCCGCGCCCTCCACCTCGGCGCCGGTGTCGTCCTGCTGGCGCTGAACCTGCGTCCCGCGCTGGTCGCGGTCTCCCCGCTCGCCGGCACGATCCGGGACGACAGCGGGATGTCGGCCGCCGCGACGAGCCTGCTCACCGCGCTGCCGCTGCTCTGCTTCGGGCTGCTGGCGCCGGTCGCACCGCGGCTGGGCCGCCGGTTCGGCATGGAGCGGTCGCTGCTCAGCACGATGGCGCTGATCTGCCTGGGCACCGCGCTGCGGCTGCTGGACTCGGTGGTGGCGCTGTTCGCGGGCACGGTCGTGATCGGGGCCGGCATCGCGGTGGCCAACGTCCTGCTGCCGGGCCTGATCAAGCGGGACTTCCCGGCCCGCGCCGGGCTGATGACCGGTCTGTACTCGATGTCGCTCTTCGGCGGCGCCGCGCTCGCGGCCGGTGTGACGGTCCCGGTCCAGCACGCTGCCGGCCTGAACTGGCAGGCCACACTGGCTTGTTGGGGTGCGCTCGCGCTCGTCGCCCTGCTCTGCTGGCTGCCGCAGGTGCGCGGCCGTACGCGGGTGACGGCGGCCGCGGCCCTGGAGGCCGCCCGTCCGGTGCGCGGACTGTGGCGCTCCGCGCTGGCCTGGCAGGTGACCGCGTACATGGGCCTGCAGTCGCTGAGTTACTACGCGGCCGCCGCCTGGCTGCCGACGATGCTCACCGACGCCGGGATGAGCGCGGGCGACGCCGGCTGGATGCTGTCGTTCTCCTCGCTGCTGGGCATCGCGGGGTCGTTCCTCGCGCCGGTGGTCGTCGGCCGCCGGCTGTCGGCCGGCACGCTGGCCACCCTGGGCGCCCTGCTGTGCGCGGCGGCGTTCACCGGGGTGCTGACCGCTCCGGTCGCCGGGGCGTACGTCTGGATGGTGCTGCTGGGGCTCGGCCAGGGCGCGGCGATCAGCCTGGCGCTGCTGTTCATCGTCCAGCGGGCCCCGGACGCCCGGCACACCGCCCAGCTCTCCAGCATGGCGCAGTGCTTCGGCTACGTCCTCGCCGCCACCGGCCCGGCCGTCCTGGGCGCCGTACACGACGCCTCCGGCAGCTGGACGGTCCCGCTGACGGTCCTCCTGGCCCTGCTGCTCCCCCAGATCGCGGCCGCCTGGGGCGCGGCCCGACACCGGCACGTGGCGGGGCGCTGACAGCTTGGCCACCGGCCTCCCCTCGGGCCCTGCGCCCCGGGCCCCGTGCCCCCACTGTTCCACCGGGAATACCCTCGCCCGCCACCCCGTTGTGGCCCCACGGGGGGGGTCCTCGCATCCCTTAGGGGATCTGTTCGCATCCGCCCTAGTACTGCAACCGCATGTGGTGTGACCGTGTGGGCTGGGGCTCGTTGGTGTGACTGTGTGAGAAGTCGCTGACGGTTGAGCAGATCGAGTCG
>NZ_JOIX01000066.1 GCF_000720175.1 Streptomyces sp. NRRL S-337 | reverse complement strand
ACCGCCGTTATGAGCGAAAGGCCGAGCACTTCCTGGCCTTCGTCGGCATCGCCGCAGCCCTCATCAGCTACCGCCGACTCACCAACTGAAACAACCTCTTAGGGGTCATGGGAACAGATCCCCTAAGGGATGCGCGCGCCCCCTCGGGGCCGACAACGTGAAAACGGGGCGCGCAATTCCCGAAACTCGGCTCCCCGAAAGCCGTCTCCCCGAAAGTGGGCTCCCCGCGAGGGCCTCGGCGGCTCCGCGCCCCCCATCCGGTTACCGCCACGACAGCCACGACAGCCACGACAGCACATATCGCATATCGCGCCCTCATGACGACAGTCACAGAACAGTGATAGCTTCGAAGGGCATCCGGAAGAGCACCACCGGCCGACCCGCCGAAGGGGGCAGGCAGTCCGATGAGTCCGTTCGCAGGATCCGCCCGTAGTACAGAGGCCTGGCAGCACATCCGTGTGACCAGGGAGGACGGGGTCGCCACGGTCACCCTGGCGCGACCGGAGAAGCTCAATGCGCTGACCTTCGAGGCGTACGCCGATCTCCGTGATCTGCTCGCCGAGCTGTCCCGGGAGCGCTCCGTACGCGCCCTCGTGCTGGCGGGGGAGGGGCGCGGGTTCTGCTCGGGGGGTGACGTCGAGGAGATCATCGGGGCCACCCTGGGCATGGACACCGGCCAGCTGCTGGACTTCAACCGGATGACCGGGCAGGTCGTGCGGGCCGTGCGGGAGGCACCGTTCCCGGTGATCGCGGCGGTGCACGGCGTCGCGGCCGGTGCCGGTGCGGTGCTCGCGCTGGCCGCGGACTTCCGGGTCGCCGATCCCTCGGCCCGCTTCGCGTTCCTCTTCACCCGGGTCGGACTGTCCGGTGGCGACATGGGCGCGGCCTATCTGTTGCCGCGGGTCATCGGGCTCGGACACGCCACCCGGCTGCTGATGCTCGGCGACGCGGTCCGGGCGCCGGAGGCCGAACGACTCGGTCTGATCAGCGAGTTGGCCGATGAGGGACGGGCCGACGAGGCGGCCGCGGCGCTCGCCCGGCGGCTCGCCGAAGGGCCCGCGCTGGCGCACGCACAGACCAAGGCGTTGCTCACCGCGGAACTCGACATGCCGCTGGCCGCCGCGGTCGAGATGGACGCCGCCACCCAGGCACTGCTGATGAACAGCGCCGACTACGCGGAATTCCATGCCGCGTTCACCGAGAAGCGGACGCCCAAGTGGCAGGGGAAATAGCCGTGCGGGTCGCGGTCATCGGTGGCGGGCCGGGCGGGCTGTACGCCGCGGCGCTCCTCAAACGGCTCGACCCCACCCGCGAGATCACCGTATTCGAGCGCAACGCCCCCGACGACACCTTCGGCTTCGGTGTCGTCCTCTCCGACGAGACGCTCGGCGGCATCGAGCACGCCGACCCGGAGGTCTACCGCGCGCTCCAGGCGGAGTTCGTCCGCTGGGACGACATCGACATCGTGCACCGCGGCCGCACCCTCACCTCCGGCGGGCACGGCTTCGCAGCCCTCGGCCGGCGCCGGCTGCTGGCCGTACTGCACCGGCGCTGCCGCGGCCTCGGCGTGGAGCTGCGCTTCCGCACCGAGGCGCCGCCCGCCGCCGTACTGGCCCGGGAGTACGACCTGGTCATCGCCGCCGACGGCGTACACAGCGCGACCCGCACCGCGCACGCCGACGTCTTCCGGCCGCAGCTGACCACCCACTGCTGCCGCTACATCTGGCTCGCCGCGGACTTCGCGTTCGACGCCTTCCGCTTCGAGATCGCCGAGACCGAGCACGGCGTTGTCCAGCTCCATGCCTATCCCTACGCCGCTCCTGCTCCCGCACCTGTTTCCGCCGACGGCGGCCTCGCCTCGCCCCACGCCCGTTCCGCCGCCGCCCCCGACGCCGGCCCCCCTCCGCCCTCCGCCCGCACTTCGGCGGAGCCCGCCGGTCCTGGATCCGCCTCCGGTGCCAGCACCGTCATCGTGGAGATGCGGGAGGAGGTCTGGCGGGCCGCCGGGCTGGACCGGGCCGATGAGCGCGCGTCGGTGGAGTGGTGCGGCAAGGTCTTCAACGACGCCTTGCGCGGCCGGGCCCTGCGGTCCAACAACTCCAGCTGGATCGCCTTCCGCACCGTCGTCAACGAACGCTGGTCGCACGGCAATACCGTGCTGCTCGGCGATGCCGCGCACACCGCGCACTTCTCCATCGGCTCCGGCACCAAACTCGCCGTCGAGGACGCGCTGGCCCTGGCCGCCTGCCTCGAAGAGCAGCCCGACATCCCCGCCGCCCTCGCCGCCTACGAGGCGGAGCGCCGGCCCGTCGTCGCCTCCACCCAGCGGGCCGCGCGCGCCAGCCTGGCGTGGTTCGAGGAGCTCGCCGGGTATGTCGACCAGCCGCCGCGCCAGTTCGCCTTCAACCTGCTCACCCGCAGCCGCCGCGTCACCCACGACAACCTTCGGCTGCGCGACCCCGGATTCGTCGCCGCTGTCGAGGACGAGGCGGGCATCCCGGCCGGCACACCGCCGATGTTCACGCCCTTCCGGCTGCGCGGACTCACCCTGCGCAACCGCGTGGTCGTGTCACCGATGGACATGTACTCCTCCGAGGACGGCGTCCCCGGCGACTTCCACCTCGTACACCTCGGCGCCCGCGCCCTCGGCGGGGCCGGACTCGTGATGACCGAGATGGTGTGCGTCAGCGAACAGGGCCGGATCACACCGGGCTGCGCCGGTCTCTACACGGACGAACAGGCGGCGGCCTGGCGCCGCGTCACCGACTTCGTGCACACCCGGGCGCCCGGTACCGCGCTCGGCGTGCAGCTCGGCCACTCCGGCCGCAAGGGCTCCACCAAGCTGATGTGGGACGGCATCGACGAACCGCTCGACACCGGCAACTGGCCGCTCGTCGCCGCATCCCCCCTCCCCTACAAGCCCGGCAGCCAGCGCCCTCACGAGCTGACCACCGGCGAACTCACCGATCTGCGGCGGGAGTTCACCGACGCCGCACGGCGCGCCGCCGACTGCGGCTTCGACCTCCTCGAACTGCACTGCGCCCACGGCTATCTGCTGTCCGGATTCCTCTCCCCGCTGACCAATCAACGCACCGACGCCTACGGAGGTTCCCTGGCCGGCCGGCTCCGCTTCCCGCTCGACGTCTTCGACGCGGTGCGCGAGGTGTGGCCGGACGACCGGCCGATGACCGTCCGGATCTCCGCCACCGACTGGGCCGACGGCGGCACCACCGCCGAGGACGCGGTGGCCATGGCGGGCGCGTTCGCCGAGCACGGCGCCGACGCCATCGACGTCTCCACCGGGCAGGTCGTCTCCGACGAGCGCCCCGACTTCGGACGCTCGTACCAGACGCCGTTCGCCGACCGGATCCGCAACGCGCTCGGCGTGCCGGTCATCGCGGTCGGCGCGATCTCCTCCTGGGACGACGTGAACTCCCTCGTCCTCGCCGGGCGCACCGACCTGTGCGCACTGGCCCGACCGCACCTCTACGACCCGCACTGGACGCTGCACGCCGCCGCCGAGCAGGGCTACACCGGCCCTGGCGCCCCCTGGCCGCTGCCCTACCAGGCGGGCAGCCGCACCCCGCCCACCGGGCGCACCGACGCACCGAAGCCCCGCCTCACGCTGCGGTGACGGGGGAGGCACGGGCAGCGCGGGCGGGGCCGCTCGGGGAGCCGGTCCGTCAGGGCACCGGCACGCCGGTGATCCGCGCGGCGACCACCGGTTTTCCGTGCTGTTCCACGCCGACCTCGACCCGTCGCGCGCCGCCGGCGGTGACCGGGTCCGGGGTGCGCGCCCGCACCCAACTCGGCGCGTCCAGCTCGGCGTACCGCTCGAAGGAGCACTCCAGCGAGACCGGCAGCATCGGCACCCCGGGCGTCAGCGCCTGGGCGGCCTGCCGGGCGGCCTCCACCATCAGCATGCCGGGGGCGTGGTCGACGGGATGGCCGAAGAGCACCGGATGGGAGGTGTCGACCCGCAGCTGCCAGCGGTCCGGGAGGTCGGTGGGGGAGAGCACCACATCGCGTTCGTGGTCCCGGGCGACCAGCTGCGGGCTGACCGGCTCCGGCACCGGCAGCCGGCGGGAGGTGGCGAACGCCAGGTCGCCGTATCTGCCGCGCAGTCGGCGGTGGGCCGTCGGGCTGTGACAGGAGTAGATCAGCCGGGCATGGGCCAAGTGGGCGCCGTCGCACCGGATGCGGACCTCCTGACGGGCGCTGATCAGGCGCTTCCCGCGGCGTACCACGTCATGGTCGGTGATCCGCAGCTCCACCTCGGCCGGTTCGTCGGCGGTGCGCAGCGCCTGCGGGGCGAGGTCGTAGCGGACGTGCTGCCAGACGATGGGGTGGTCGAGCGGCACCCGGTGCGCCACATGGCTCAGTAGTATCCCCGCCTGCCGCACGGTCTCGATCAACAGCAGTGGATCGTGCAGCCCGGCGATCGGTTCGTAGAACGTGTGGGCCCGCGGCCACTGGGCGCTGACCACCCAGCTGTCGCCGGGACCGGGCTGCCAGTTGGTGAGGAACACCTCGGACACGGTGGTGCGGTGTCCGTACTCGCGGAGGCCGGGCGAGGGTGACGAGGCCGGGCGGTTTCCTCCCGCCGACGGAGTCGCCCTGTGGTGGTGGTCGCGCGAGGAGGAGGGCATCAGGGTGGCGCTGGCCATAGGCGTCCCTTTCTGCGGTGCGGCTCTCAGCGCCCTCACGGGCGAACGATCGACGACAGCCCCGAGGTAACTAAGATACGGACCATGTGGTTTGTTTGCCAGAGGCCACATGCCGGAGTGCAGCGCGGATCAGATGGGGACGTGGGTCCTGCGGCCGTGCGGATCGAGACGGCTCAACGGGCCGGGCGCGGCCAGCCCCGGCAGGGTGTGCTTCCACAACGCGGTGACCCGCTCGGGGAGGTCCGCGCGATTGGTCGCGGCCCGCGAGAACAACTGCACGCCCATGTAGGCGGCGACGAAGAACTCGGCCGCCCGTTCGGGTACCACGCCCGGCAGTAATTCCCCGTTGTCCCGGGCCTCGCGGAACATCGTCGTGATGATGTCCGTCCACACCTGATACGGCATCAGCGGTTCCTCGCTGAAGGTCGTTTCCACCGCGATACGGGTGCCGGCCTGCAGCATCGGGTCGCTGCGCAGCGCCAGGGCCACCTGGTGCGTGAAGTCGATGGCGTCCTGGAGGCGGGACGCGCTGACCTGTGGGAGGAACGGTTCGGCCTGCTCCGTGATGACGGCACGAGCGAGTGCGTCCTTGGAGGTGAAGTGGAAGTACACCGCCCCTTTGGTGACGCCGGCGCGCTGGATGATCTCGGCCATGGTGGCCGCCTGGTATCCGCGATGTCCTATAACATGAGCCGCTGCTTCGAGGACCGTGCGTCGGGTACGCAGTGCGCGTTCCTGCTTGACCACAGATCATCCTCCGCATGCTCTCTTGGAGTTGTCGGCCGTCGACCGCTGCTCGTGGCCGCGCAGTCTATTTGCGCCATGGTAAAGAAGCCAACCATGCGGTATTGAATCCGCGCGTCGTCGCCCGTCCCCAAGGCCGGTCTGCGGCAGGTGACTTCATCGGGAGCGGGGCCGGCCTCGCCGGCGCAATCACGGCGGCACGCGGGTATCGGCGGCGGTGCGCCGTCCGGCGCATGCGGCCACCGTCCTTACGCGTGGCGGGAGTTCGCCGCCTCCGGGCCGGTGCGGAGGTGGCCGATGGCGCCGGACGGCATCGATGTGCCGGCATCGGCGCGGTGTTCGTGGAGTGGCGACGGGGGCGCACGGTGACGCCGGTGCGTTGGCGTTCGCCGGAGAGAGGAAGACGGGCCGCGGGTGCGGCCCGGTACGGCGCGGCGGCTCGGGATCAGCCGGCCGCGGGCAGTTGTGCCGGTGCGGGAACACCGGCGGCCGGCACCCGGTCCGGGGCCTCCGGCAGCAGCGCCCACAGCCCGGCGACGGCCTCCTCGTCCCACCAGGTGCCGTCCTCGCCGCCCAGGTGCAGCAGCCCCACCACGACCGAGGTCAGCAGCTGGGCGGTGCGCCGTGGTTCGGCGTCCGGCGCGTCCGCCGCGGCCGGTCCGCCGGGGGTGCCGGTGCCGCAGGTGACGGCCTTGTCGAGGAAGAGCGCGTACCAGCGCTGTTCCAGGGCGTAGATGCCGAGGCCCGGTGCGGTCTCGGGACGCAGCCGCAGTCCGGCGCGCAGCACCGCGTCGGTCCGCACCCGGCCGAACAGCTCGACGGCGAAGTCCCGTACGGCGTGCGGCAGCGGCTCCGGGGAGCGGGTGAAGGCGTCCTCGATCTCCTGGAGGGTGGCGAGTGCGGAGTCCCGTACCGCGAGGGTCAGGTCGTCCTTGGACGTGAAGTGGAAGTAGAGGGCGCCCTTGCTCAGGCGGGCCCGCCGGCTGATCTCGACCATACCCGCGGCCGGGACCCCCTTCTCCAGGAAGGTCTCGGCGGCCGAGCGGATGAGTGCCTGGCGGCTCTGGATGGCGCGATGCTGGGTGGGCACGGTGTCCGTCCCGTCTCTAGTACGGCTGCGAGCTGATTGCAGTCTACATAGAAAACCAACCATGCGGTTCGATATGCTTCAGGGGTTTGGCCGGAACTCGCGTCCCCTGACGGGAAGTCGACGGTTCGCCACCCCTCCGGGGGCATCGGCGGCCCCTGTGAAGCGTGTGTCCCCAGTCTGAACGCTGGAAAGGGTGTTGTCGACCCGTCAGGGAGTGACCAAGGCACATTGACAAACAGCGCAGGCGGTTTTTAAATCTCCGAAGGCGGTAAACGGGACGTTCCCTTCCGTTGCAGCCGCCCCGTCGGTCGCGTGCCGCCCCAGGACAGCGGTGCGCCATGGCGAGACCGCCTCAGCCGTTACGAGTCGTCGACCGCGGGCCGCCCCACAAGCAGAGCCAGCAACGTCACCCGAACCCGCACCCCCACCGGAACCCGAAAGGTCTCCAGCCATGCGCGTAGCAACGGAAGTCCGCGAACGTCCCGTGAGAGGCGCACGGGGTACCGGAGTCGACACGCTCCGGGCCGCCGTCTTCGACCTGGACGGCACTCTCGCCAACACTCTGCCCGCCATCAGCAAACTGTTGGTCAAGGTGGCTTCGGAGCAGGGCTGCTCGGTGACCGCGCGGCAGGCAGCGGCGGCCATCGGCAAGCCGCCCGGCACGGCCTTCGGCCGGCTGCTGGGCCGTCCGGAGGACGACAGCCGGGTGCAGGCCGCCATCAACCGCTACCGCGAACTGTTCTCCTACGAAGTGCTCTGCCAGGGACCGCAGCTGCTCTTCCCGGGCGTGAGCGCGGGGCTGTCCGCACTGCGCGCCCACGGCGTCGAGCTGGCGGTCGCCACGTCCAAGCCCACCCGCAGCGCCGAGGCGCTGCTCGACGTCATGGGCATCCGCGACCTGGTCGGGCCGGTCATCGGCCAGGACATGGTCCGGCGCGGCAAGCCGCACCCGGAGATGGTGCTGCGGGCGGCCGGCCGACTGGGGGTCGCGGCCTGGCAGACCGCCTACGTGGGGGACACCGTGGGGGACATGAGGATGGCGGTCACCGCGCGGATGGAGCCGGTCGCGGTGACGTACGGGGTCGGCACGTTCGGCGAGTTGGCCGCGGTCGCCGGTACGCGCATGTGCAGTTCGTTCAAGGACGTGGTGTCGGTGATCGCCGCCGCCCGGCCGCGCCCCGCCATGGCCGCCGGAGCCGCGGGCGCCGCGCGGGCCGTACAGCGCCGCCGCTGACGCATCGCGGCGGTCACGGCCCGGCCGTCACCTCACGCACGTAACGGGCGCCCGCCGCCCGCAAGGTGTCGTGCAGCCGGCCGAAGACCTCCGCAGCGCGGCCGCCCGGCCAGTCCTCCGGCAGGAGGGGAGAGGGCAGTCCGGGATCCGCGTACGGCAGACGGCGCCAGGCGTCCAGGGCCAGCAGATAGTCGTGGTAGGCCGCCTCGCCCGGCACCGTGCGCCGCCGTGACCACCGGCGCAGCACCGGCTCCTGCTCCGCCAGGAAGGCGCGGTGCTGCGCGGCGATGGCGTCCAGGTCCCACCACCGCGCCACCGACGAGGCCGTCGGCGCGAAACCCGCATGCGTACCGGTGAACAGCTCGACGTAGGGGGCGAGTTCGAGCCGCTCCAGGGTGTGCCGGGTCTCCTCGTAGAGGTGTGCGGGGGCGATCCACACACCCGGGGCGGCGGTACCGAAGCCCAGCCGGGCCAGCCGTGAGCGCAGCAGGTGCCGTTTGTGCCGCTCCTCCTCGGGGACGGAGAAGACGGCCAGCACCCAGCCGTCGGAAAGCCGCGCGGCCGGCCGGCCGAAGATCCGCCGGTCACCGTCGTCCAGCAGCTGGCGGCCCGCGTCCGACAGCCCGTAACCGGCCGCCCCGGTGACGGTGCGCCCGGGGACGAGCAGGCCGCGCCGCTTGAGGCGGGAGACCGCGGAACGCACCGACGGCGGATCGACACCCAGCACGCCGAGCAGCCGGATCAGCGCGGCGACCGGCACCGGCCCGGCCGCCTGGTCCGCCGGGCCGGGCTCGTCGCGCCCGTACGCACCGTAGAAGGTGACGATCAGGGACCGTGGGGTGCGCTGTGTCTGCTGGTCGGTCACCGGATCACTGTAGATCGGCGGCCGGGTGCGGCCCGCGGGACGGGTCGGCCGCCCCGTGCGGCGCGCGCAGCCGGAAGCGCTGGAGCTTGCCGGTCGGGGTGCGCGGCAGTGCGGTGTGGAAGACGATCTCGCGCGGGCATTTGTACGGGGCGATGCGGGACTTGGTGAAGGCACGCAGCGCGGCGACGGTGTCCGGGCCGCGGGGCACGCCGGCCCGCAGGACGACGTGGGCGACCACCACCTGCCCGCGCTCCTCGTCCGGTCGCCCGACGACCGCGGCCTCGGTCACGTCGGGGTGGTGCAGCAGTGCGTCCTCCACTTCGGGGCCGGCGATGTTGTACCCGGCCGAGATGATCATGTCGTCCGCGCGGGCCACATAGCGGAAGTAGCCGTCCGGCTCACGGACATAGGTGTCGCCGGTGAGGTTCCAGCCGTCCCGCACGTACTCGGTCTGCCGCGGGTCCGCGAGGTAGCGGCAGCCCGTCGGTCCGCGGACCGCAAGCAGCCCGGGCTCGCCGTCCGGCACCGGCTTGCCGTCCGCGCCCACCACCCGCGCCTCGAAGCCCGGCACCGGCAGGCCCGTCGTGCCGGGCCGGATCGCCTCGTCGGCGGCCGCGATGAAGATGTGCAGCAGTTCCGTGGCGCCGATCCCGTTGATGATCCGCAGACCGGTCGCCTCGTACCAGGACTGCCAGGTGGCGGCGGGCAGGTTCTCCCCGGCCGACACGCAGCGGCGCAGTGAGGAGACATCGTGCCCGGCGAGCCGGGGCAGCATCGCGCGGTAGGCGGTCGGCGCGGTGAACAGCACCGAGATCCGGTGCCGGGCGATGTCGCCGAGCAGCCGCTCGGGGCCGCCCCAGTCGGCGAGCAGGGCCGAGGCGCCGGCCCGCAGCGGGAAGATCACCAGGCCGCCGAGGCCGAAGGTGAAGCCCAGCGGGGGGCTGCCGGCGAACACGTCGTCCGGGGTGGGCCGCAGCACCTGCGCGGAGAAGGTGTCGGCGACGGCGAGCACGTCCCGGTGGAAGTGCAGACAGCCCTTGGGGCGGCCGGTGGTGCCGGAGGTGAAGGCGATCAGCGCGACGTCGTCGGCCGCGGTCGGCACCGCCGGGTACGGGGCGCCGCCGGGCCGGGCCAGGTGTCGCAGATCGCCCGGTCCGTCGCCGCCGTACGTCGTGATGCGCAGCCCGGGGACGCCGGCCCTGGCGAGGTCGTCGACCGCCTCGGCCGCGCACAGGGCGTGCCGTACCTGTGCCAGTCCGCAGATCGTGGCGAGTTCGTCCGGGCGCTGGGAGGCCAGGACCGTCACCGCGACCGCGCCGGCCTTCATCACGGCGAGCCAGCAGGCGGCCAGCCAGGGGGTGGTGGGGCCGCGGAGCAGGACGCGGTTGCCGGGGCGGACGCCCAGCGGACCGGTGAGCGCGTGCGCGATCGCGTCCACCCGGTCGCGCAGTTCCCCGTACGTCCAGACCCGGCCGGCCGCGTCGCGCAGCGCGGGCCGGCCGGCGCCGTACCGGGCGAGGGAGCCGTCCAGCAACTCGGCGCCGCAGTTCAGCCGGTCGGGATAGCCCAGGTCGGTCAGGTGCGGCCACTGCTCGCGAGGTGGCAGCCGGTCGCGCGCGAAGGTGTCGGTGTGGGCCGAGGACCGTGGCTCCATGGCGGTGCGCCCCCTAGGACGGCCGGGTGGCCGGCTCGGTCGGCTGCTCGTCCCTCCGGCCGGGACCGGCCGACGAGCCGTCGAGACTGCTCCAGAACTGTCTGTTGTCCAGGGACTGTCCGTCGCTCAAGGGCTGTCCCTCGCCCCGGGGGCTGCCGTTCGGATCCGTCGCCAGCGTAACGTGTTCGTGACGGTAGTCAACAGACCGCGATAGAGGACCGCTACCAGGGAGCCGCCTCGTGACTGTATTCGCGCTGGGACCGGACGAGCAGGAATGGTGTGCCGCGTTGCGCGCCATGACGGCCGAACGGCTGAGCCCGCTCGCCGAGAAGGGCACCGAGGGCCGGGTCAACCGCCCCCTGGTCGCCGCCCTCGGCGAACTCGGCCTGCTGCGCCGCCTGTTCCCGGACGACGGGCCGCCGCGCGCCCTGGACCTGTGCCTGCTGCGGGAATCCCTCGCCCAGGAGTGCACGGAGGCGGAGACCGCCCTCGCGCTCCAAGGGCTGGGGACCTGTCCGGTCGTCCAGTCGGGGACCGAGGCGCAGCGCGCCCGCTGGGTGCCCGAGGTCGTCGCCGGCCGCGCGGTCGCCGCCTTCGCGCTGAGCGAGCCGGACGCCGGCTCGGACGCCGCCGCGCTGTCGCTGGCCGCCGAGCCGGACGGGCCGGGCCGCTGGCGGCTGACCGGCGAGAAGTGCTGGATCTCCAACGCGCCCGAGGCGGACTTCGCCACCGTCTTCGCCCGCACCGGCGGCGCGCCGGGCTCCCGCGGCGTCACCGCCTTCCTGGTGCCCGCCGACCGGCCCGGCCTGACCGGCGCGCACCTGGACCTGCTCAGCCCGCACCCCATCGGCACGCTGGTCTTCGACGGCACACCGGTGACCGGCGAGGACGTGCTGGGCGAGGTGGACGGCGGCTTCGCCGTCGCGATGCGCACGCTGAACCTCTTCCGGCCGAGCGTGGGCGCCTTCGCGGTCGGTATGGCGCAGGCCGCGCTGGACGCCGCGGTGGCGCACGCCGGCGCGCGCACCGCTTTCGGCGGACCACTGAAGGACCTGCAGTCCGTCGGCCACCAGCTCGCCGAAATGGCCACCCGCACCGAGGCGGCCCGCCTCCTGGTCTACGCGGCGGCCACCGCGTACGACACCGGGGCCCGCGACATCGCCCGCCGCTCGGCGATGGCCAAGCTGCTGGCCACCGAGACCGCGCAGTACGTGGTCGACGCCGCCGTCCAGATCCACGGCGCCCGCGCACTGCGCCGCGGCCACCTCCTGGAGCACCTCTACCGCGAGGTCCGGGCTCCCCGCATCTACGAGGGCGCCACGGAGGTGCAGCGCTCGATCATCGCGAAGGAGCTCTACCGCGCCTGAGTGTCGACGGCGGGCCGGCGCCGGGCACGGCCCGCCGACCGGCGGTCACCCACCGTTCCGACGGGCGATTGTCAGTGCCGAATGTCAGGCTGAATCCAGAGAGGATCCGCGAAGGGAATCGCCATGATCACTACTGACTTCGTCCCCGGCTCCCCGTGCTGGCTCGATCTGGGTGCGCCCGACGTCGAGGTCGCGACGGCCTTCTACCGAGCGGTGTTCGGCTGGCGGTCGGAGCCGTTCGGTGACCAGCAGGCGGGCGGATACACGCTCTTCCGGCTCGACGGGAAGGCGGTGGGCGCGGTCGGCCCGCTCACCGAGGACGGCGCCGCGTCGGCCTGGACGATCTACTTCCACACCTCCGACGCGGACGCCACGGTCAAGGCTGTGGAGCAGGCGGGCGGCTCGGTCCGTTCGCAGCCGGCCATGGTCGGCGCCGAGGACGGCCGCTTCGCGCAGCTCACGGACCCGCAGGGCGCGGACTTCGCCATCTGGCAGCCCGCGCGGTACCCGGGCTTCGAGGCCGCCGACGCCCCGGGCAGCCTGGGCTGGACGGAGCTGTACACCACCGACCCGGCCGCCGCCCAGGCCTTCTACCGGTCCGTCTTCGACTGGCACACCCAGGACATGCCGCTCCCCGCCGGAGGCGGCACCTACACCCTCCTCACCCCCGCGCACTGCGGCGACGACCGCACGCACGGCGGTCTCATGGGCGTCCCCACCGACCTCCTCGCCCCCACGGGCAAGCCCTACTGGCACCCGGTCTTCATCTCCAAGGACTGCGACGCCACCGTCGGCCTGGTGACCGGCAACGGCGGCACCCTCTCCATGGGCCCCGAAACCGCCGAGGGCGTCGGCCGCCTCGCCGTCTGCACGGACTCCGCAGGCGCCGAATTCGTCATCCTCACGCCGCACGGATCGCTGTGACCCCCGGGAGCCGCCGGCACGCCCCGGCTGACGACAGCCGGTCGCGGGTGCCGCCCGAACTGCCGCAGCCGGGGCCGCGGTTCAGATGTCCCGGAACTGATGCCCCATATCGCTCACCTCGGACGTTGAGTTTGGTTGCGGCGCTGATCAGCGGGGGAGGGGTCGTCATAGGTCGTTGCCGGTCGCCCTCAGGACTCCTCGGACGGGTCGGCGTCGGCTGCGGGCAGGCCGAGTTCGGCGAGGATGTTGTTGATGTGCTTGGCCACTGCGCTGTCGCTGACGACCAGGGCCTCGGCGATCCCGGTGTGGGAGCGTCCCTCGTCATCAGGGCGAGTACCTCCCGTTCGCGTGGCGTCAGCCGATCGAGCGGGTCACTGCGGCGGCGCACGAGCAGCTGGGCGACCACCTGTGGATCCAGTGCCGTGCCCCCGGCTGCAACCCGCCGAACGGAAGCCACGAACTCCTCGACGTCGGCGACGCGTTGCTTGAGCAGGTAGCCGACGCCGCTGGTGTTGGCCGTCAGCAGGTCGGCCGCATACCGCTCCTCGACGTACTGCGAGAGCAGTACCACCGCGGTCTGCGGCCATTGCTTACGGATCACCAGCGCGGCGCGCACGCCTTCGTCGGTGAAGCCGGGTGGCATGCGGACATCGACCAGGGCCAGCCCGGGCCGGTGTTCCTCGACGGCTGCAAGCAGGGCTTCGGCGTCGCCGACTTCGGCGGTGATCTCGAAGCCGGCCACTTCCAGGACCTTGACGAGCCCGACGCGCAGCAGCAGTGAGTCCTCGGCGATCACGGCTCGCATGGCAGCTCCACGGCGATGGTGGTCGGGCCCCCGACCGGGCTGCTGATGTGGAAGGTGCCGTCGACGGAACCGACCCGTTTGGCCAGCCCGCTCAGTCCGCTGCCGGTGGAGCTGTCGGCGCCGCCGATCCCGTCGTCGGTGATGTCCACGCGCAGCATTCTCCCGATCTGTTTGACAGTGACGTCCACGCGGGTGGCGCGGGCGTGCTTGGTGACGTTGGTGAGCGCCTCGGAGACCACGAAGTAGGCGACCGACTCCACGGTGGGCGCCGCTCGCTCCTCGAGGTCGACTCGCAGCCGTACCTGGATCGGTACCCGGGCGGCCAGCCCGGACAGCGCCGCGTCCAGCCCGCGGTCTTCGAGGACGGCCGGGTGCAGGCCGCGCACCAGGTCGTTGAGTTCGGCGATGGCCTCCTTCGCCTCGCGGTGCGCCTCGTCGATCACGGTGCGGGCCTCGTCCGGCAGGTTGGTGAGGGTGGCCTTGGCCAGGCCCAGGTTGACCGCGAGGGAGACCAGGCGCTGCTGGGTGCCGTCGTGCAGGTCGCGTTCGATGCGGCGGCGTTCGGTATCGACGGCGTCGATCAGGTCGGTGCGGCTCTCGGATAGGTGCTCGACACGCTGCTGAAGCTGCTGGGAGCGGCTGGTCCCGAGCAGCGCGAGCGCGATCCGGGTCTCGGCGCGGGTCACCGGCCCGGTCAGCCAGGGTGCGGCGCACAGCAGCAGCACGCCGGCCGCGGTGTAGTACACCGCTTGGGTCGCGTAGTCGACATGGTCCAGGCGAACCTGCAGCGGCAACATCCAGGCCCACCCGTTGACGGTGACGCCAGCAAGGCCCGCGACCCACGCAGCGAGCACCCCCAACTCCACCACAGCCAGGAGCGGACCGACAAGCAGGTGGTATCCGGCCTGCCGCCAGGTCTGGGCCACGGATAGCCACCGCAGAGCGCGCCTCAGCCACCCTTGCTCGCGCGCGGCCGGCAGCCGGAGGATCTCCACTCCCAGCAGCACCCGGTAACGGCGTCGCTGCACAGCGGTGAGCGCAAGCACACCGAGCAAGATCAGCACAAACGGGAGCGGGAGCACCGGCCACGGCCCCCACTTCGCGACACTCGCCATCCAGCTCCACAACGGCACCAGCGCAAGGTGCAGCGGAATCCCAGCCGCCAAGAAACCGGTGTCCCGCCGGACCCGAACAACTCTGCGCCGCAGCGCCCGGGGAATCGTCATGGCTCGACGGTAAAACGCCAGGTGAGAGCTATGCCATGCCCCGTGCATCCGGATCGATGGTGAAGCTGGCACCACCCTGAGAACGGCACCCGGCATTACTGACTGTGATCGCTGTGCGGCTCAGGCTGAAGGGCATGCAGGAAATCATCGAACTGTTCCCGGAGCCGGACGCCGAGCGCGGCATACGCAGGCCGCACGGCCCGCGCACGGGATCGCTCCCCAGCCCGCAGCGCCGTCGTCCGGACCGCCTTCCAGGCCGACGGCGGGGTCTTGTCCTGGCCGGCTGCGGGGTGGCGCTGCTGCCGTGGCTCGTCGTGTTGGCCACCAGCCTGCCGACCACCTTCCGTGCCTCGCACTGGTCCGCCGCCTGGGTGGGTCTGGACGCGCTGGAGGCGATCGGCCTGATCACCACAGGTCTGCTGGCCACCCACGGGGATCGGCGACTGGGACCGGCCGCCGCCGCGACGGCCGCCCTGCTCACCGTCGACGCCTGGTTCGACACGATGACCGCGGCCAGCGGGAGCGAACTGCGCGCGGCGCTGGTCATGGCGTTGTTCGCAGAACTTCCGCTCGCAGCGGTATGCGTCCGCCTGGCGGTTCGAGCGCTGCCCCGCACCCCATGAAACCCGCCACACCGACCCGGGCTGCAACCACGGATACCACAGAACTGGAGAACACCATGGGCTCTGCTGTCCTGACCGCACCGCGCCTGCGCTGGGCCTGCGCCCTCAGTGCCGCTGCCGCCGCAGGCGCCTGGTGGTTCGGCGACAAGGCGCCGTAACCCTACGCCCAACGCAGCCTGCTGGACCTGCCGTTGCCGTTCCTCACATCCGCCCGGCTCGACGCGGTGCTCACCCCGAGCCCGGGCGAGCGGATCCTGGAAGTGGGGCCCGGCACCGGACTGCAGTCGCTGCACATCGCACCGCAACTCGGGCCCCACGGGCAGCTCGACATCCTCGACATCCAACCCAAGATGCTCCGCCACGTGATGCACCGCGCGGGGCAGCGTGCAGTACCCAACATCGTGCCCACCCATGCGGATGCCCGCGAGCTGCCCTTCGACGACGACACCTTCGACGCCATGTATCTGGTGACCGCACTGGGCGAGATCCCGGAACCACAACGGGTGCTCGATGAGGCAGTACGGGTGCTCACCACCGCAGGACGGCTGGTCGTAGGCGAGTTCTTCGACCGGCACTGGATCCCCTTCGGCCCTCTGCACCGTCTCGCCGACGCGTCCGGCCTGCATCTGAGCACCAGGAGCGGCTCGACCCTCGCCTATCTGGCACGGTTTCAACCCTGCGCCCCATCGCAGCGCTCACTTCGAGGACCTGAGAGCTGATCGGTAGCCCAGCCCAGGTGTTCCGCCTCGGCGGAATCATCCCGTGCCCGGTAGCGGCAGCCGATGCGAACCCACAGCCAGTACAGCACCGCGATGGCGACAGCCGCGCCGGTTAAGCCCACGCCGAGACCCACATGCGCTCATCACTCTGCTGCCGTGGTCATCGCTTCAAGTATCCCGGTAGGGTCCCCGACCAGCTGCGTCAGGTGGTCAGGGAACGGAGAGCGAAAAGGGCCCCTGACCTGCGGATGCGTCAGATGTCCCGGAAGATCTCGATCTGTGCCCCGATCGAGTTGAGGCGGGCCGCCAGGTCCTCGTAACCGCGGTTGATGACATAGACGTTGCGCAGGACGGAGGTGCCCTCGGCGGCCATCATGGCGAGGAGGACGACGACGGCGGGGCGCAGGGCCGGGGGGCACATCATTTCCGCGGAGCGCCAGCGGGTCGGGCCGTCGACCAGGACCCGGTGCGGGTCGAGCAGTTTGACCTGGGCGCCGAGGCGGTTGAGGTCCGTGAGGTAGATCGCGCGGTTGTCGTAGACCCAGTCGTGGATCAGGGTCTGGCCCTGGGCGCTGCCCGCGATCGCCGCGAAGAAGGGGACGTTGTCGATGTTCAGGCCCGGGAAGGGCATCGGGTGGATCTTGTCCAGCGGGGCCTGGAGCTTGGAAGGGCGGACGGTCAGGTCGATCAGCCGGGTGCGGCCGTTGTCGGCGGCGTACTCCGTGCTGCGTTCGTGGTCCAGGCCCATCTCCTCCAGGACCGCGAGCTCGATCTCCAGGAACTCCACCGGCACCCGGCGGATGGTCAGTTCCGACTCGGTGACGACCGCGGCGGCCAGCAGGCTCATCGCCTCGACCGGGTCCTCGGAGGGGGCGTAGTCCACATCGCGCTCGATGTGCGCGGTGCCGTGCACGGTGAGGGTGGTGGTGCCGATGCCGTCGACCCGGACGCCCAACTCTTCCAGGAAGAAGCAGAGGTCCTGGACCATGTAGTTGGAGGAGGCGTTGCGGATGACCGTGACGCCGTCGTGCCGGGCCGCCGCCAGCAGGGCGTTCTCGGTGACGGTGTCCCCGCGCTCGGTCAGTACGATCGCGCGCTTGGGGGTGACGCTGCGGTCGACCTCGCCGAGGTACGTGCCGTCGGTCGCGGTGATCTCCAGCCCGAAGTGCCGCAGCGCCGTCATGTGCGGGGTGACGGTCCGGGTGCCGAGGTCGCAGCCGCCCGCGTACGGCAGTTTGAAGCGGTCCATGCGGTGCAGCAGCGGACCGAGGAACATGATGACGCTGCGGGTGCGGCGGGCCGCCTCCAAGTCCATGGAGTCGAGGTCGAGTTCCGCGGGCGGCACGATCTCCAGGTCGTTGCCGTCGTTGATCCAGCGGGTGCGTACGCCGATGCTGCCGAGCACTTCGAGGATGCGGTAGACCTCCTCGATGCGGGCCACCCGGCGCAGAGTTGTGCGTCCGGCGTTCAGCAGAGTGGCACAGAGCAGCGCCACGCAGGCGTTCTTGCTCGTCTTCACGTCGATGCTGCCGGACAGTCGACGGCCACCGACCACCCGCAGATGCATCGGGCCGGCATAGCCGAGCGAGACGATCTCGCTGTCCAGCGCCTCGCCGATGCGAGCGATCATCTCAAGGCTGATGTTCTGGTTCCCGCGTTCGATGCGATTCACCGCACTCTGGCTTGTGCCGAGCGCCTCCGCGAGCTGCGTCTGCGTCCAGCCACGGTGTTGCCGGGCGTCACGGATGAGCTTGCCGATGCGTACGAGGTAGTCGTCTGCCATGGGGCGACCGTATCTCAGATATGAGATGGGTACGCAATTGATGGCGGTTGAGTTGTTCTATTAGAATGCGAATAAGTGGGGGGGGGTGAGGGTGGGTCACCGTCGGTGTGTGCGCGATGTCATGGGGCGTAGGACCAACGGGGCCTATTCGGCTGGTACCCCCTATGGCGCACTAAATGCCGCGCAAAGGGTGCTTGGCGAATGAAGGGTGTGGACGGTGTGAAAGGTGTGAAAGGGATGAAGGGTGCGTCAGAGGTCGGGGGCGGGGCGCGGTCACGTTCCGGGTTGGCGTCGAGCGGTCCCTGGTGGGCCCTGATCGCCGCGTTCCCTTTCGTCGCCGTGCTCACCACCGTCGTGCTCGTGTACGCCGTCGTCACCGACCGGCTGCCCGAACCGCTCGCGACCCACTTCACCACCACCGGCGGCCGGGCCGACGGCTATGGCACCGCCCAGGACTTTCTGACGGTGGTTCTGGGGCTCCTCCTGATAAGCGGCGCCGTCTTCGGTGCCCTCCTCCAGGTGCGTGCGTTCCGCCCCGCCACCCCTTGGCTGATCGCCGGCGGTTACGCCACGGCCGCGGGGGTCGGCTATCCCGGCTGCCTCACCCTGCTCCTCAACGACGGTGTCGCCGATGCCTCGGCCGTACGGCTGCCCTTGTGGCATCTGCCCGCGATGGTGGCGGTCGCCCTGGCCGCCGGTGTGCTGGGCCGGCTGCTGGCCGGCGCCCCGCCCCGCCTGCCGCACCCGGAGTCCGGCGGGGCGCCCCGGCTCGACCTCCCGGCCGGCACGGCCGCCGGCTGGTCACGCACCATCAGCTCGCCCCTGATGGCCGTCCTCGGCGGCGTGCTGTTCTGCGCCGGGCTGGTCCTCGGCGTCCTCGTCGACTGGCCGGCGAGCCTGAGCCTGATCCTCGCGGCGGCCCTGGTCCTCCCCTTCGCCTCCGTGCGGGTGACCGTCGACCGGCGCGGCCTGACCGTCGCGCCCACCCTGCTGCCCTCGCGCCTCCGCATCCGCCGTGTCCCCCTCGACCGCATCGCGGAGGCCACCGGCCGGCCGATCGCCGCCCTGCGGGAGTACGGCGGCTGGGGCTACCGCATCCGCCCCGGCGGCAGCGGGCTCATACTGCGCTCGGGTGACGGGATCGTGGTGACGCTCACCGGCGGCCGGACGTTCGCGGTGACGGTCGACGACGCGGCCACCGCCGCTGCCCTGCTCAACACGTACGCGGACCGCGCGCGGTCGCAGCAAGGAGGCTGAGGTGCTCTTCCGGGTCGATCCCGGCTCGTCCGTCCCGCTCGGCGACCAGATCGCGGCCTCGGTCCGCGGGGCGATCGCCGACGGCAGCGTCAGCACCGGGGAGCGGCTGCCGGCCGCCCGCGAACTCGCCACGTCCCTGGGCGTGAACGTGCACACGGTCCTGCGCGGCTACCAGCGCCTCAAGGAAGAGGGCCTGATCGAACTCCGCCGCGGCCGCGGCGCGGTCGTCACCGGAACCGCCGCACCGGCCCGCGCCCGCCTCGGGGAGACCGCCGCCCGCCTGATCGCCGAGGCCCGCCAACTGGGGCTCTCGGACGAGGAGATCGTGGGGGTGGTGCGGGTGGGGCTGAACGGGCGGTGAGGGGGCGGGCGGACGGGCGGTGAGGGGTGGGCGGAACGGTGCGGAGCCGGCGCCCGCCCGTTGCGGCCCCTCCCCGCGCTGCGCCATCCGGGCCACACTGCACCCATGGAACCCACCCAGGACCGGCGCACCGACGCCCTCCTCCAGCGCTTCCGCACCGCCCTGCACACCCGACTGCCGCTCCGGGCCCTGTGGGCGCACGGGTCGCTGGGCGGCGGGGACTACCAGGAGGGCCGCAGCGACCTCGACCTGATCGCGGTGCTCGACCGTTCCCCCACCCCGGAGGAGGAACGGGACATCGGTGCGCTGCACCGCACGCTGGACGCCACCGACCCGCTCGCCCGGCATCTGCACTGCAGCTACCTGGTCGCCGATGACACCGCCGCCGACCCCGGACGCAGCCACCTCACCTGGGCCCACCGGGAGGTGCTGCACCGCCCGGTCACCCCCGTCACCCGGCGCGAACTCCACACGTTCGGCCGCGTCCTCTCCGGTGACGCCCCCGGTGCGCTGCTCCCGCCGGTGACCGATGCCGAGCTCGCCGCCCACATCCGTCACGACCTGCGGAGTTACTGGCGGCCCGCCCTGGATGACCCGGCGCGCTGGCTCCAGGACGTCTGGGTCGACCTCGGACTGCTGACCCTCGCCCGCGCCACGGTGACCCTGCGCGACGGCACCCTCATCACCAAGGCCGAGGCGCTGACCGTCCTCGGTGAACTCGGCGCCCCGGACGCCGTAGTCACCGACATCAAAAACCGGCGGTACGGCTCCCGGCCCGGCATCACGCCCGCGGACCCGGACCGCCCCGGTCCCTCGCCCTGGCACCTTCACCGCGCCGACCTCACCCGGACCTTCCTCGGCCCGGCCATCGACCGGACCGTCGCGACGTACGGGAAGGGTCGGGATTGAGGCATCAACCGCCCGAATGTCACGTGGAGTTGACGGCGTGCCGGGGCCGGACCGGCACAGCGTTCCAGGGCCGGTGAAAGCGGGCAATTGCCGTGACCTAGATTGGGCCGGGTGACCACTCGCCCCTCCCGTGACGAAGCCCCGACGCCAACGCCGACGCCGACGCCCTCGCAGACGTCTGCGCCGGCCCCGGCTCCCGGCGGTTCCCGGTCCCGCGCCCGTGTGCGGGGGATCGCGCTCGGCGTCGTGCCGCTGGTGGCGCTGCTCGCCGTGGTGGGGTTCGCGCCGCTGCCGTACTCGGTGGCGCGGCCCGGGCAGACCACGGACGTGCTGGGGAAGCACGGCGGCGGGGAGGTCGTCGCCGTCAGCGGTGCCCCGGTGCGCACGACCCGTGGCCAGCTGCGGATGGTGGCGATCCAGGCGACCGGGCCGCATGTCGACATCCACCTGGGCCAGGTGGTCGACGCCTGGTTCCGTCCGGATCGTGCGGTGATGCCTAAAGATGCAGTGTTTCCGTCCGGAATGTCCGATGCGCAGGTTGCCCAGCACAACATGGCAGACATGAAGTCCTCCCAGCGGTCCGCCGTCGCCGCCGCGCTCGGGCTGCTGCACAAGGACCCGGACCAGGTGAAGGTGAAGCTGACGCTGAACGATGTGGGCGGGCCCAGCGCCGGGCTGATGTTCTCGCTCGGCATCGTCGACAAGCTGGCCGGCGACGGCAGCGGCGGCGACCTCACCGGCGGTCGCACCATCGCCGGTACGGGGACGATCGACGCCGACGGCACGGTGGGTGCGGTCGGTGGCGCGGCGCTCAAGACCCAGGCGGCGCGGCGCGACGGGGCGAGCGTCTTCCTCGTGCCGGCGGAGGAGTGCGCACAGGTGCAGCCCGCACCGGCGGGGCTGCGGCTGGTCCCCGTCAGCACGCTGAAGAGCGCGGTGCAGGCACTGCGCGCACTGGCCCGCGGCGGCACGGTCCCACACTGCTGAGGCGTCCCACGCTACTCCTCAAGTAGCCTTGTTCCAGGGCTGGTTGGCCTCACTCACGGTCAGTCGGTGACCTCGGCGGCCTCGGCGGCCTCGGCGGCCTCGGTGACCTCGGCGTCATCGCCCTCGTCGAGGATGGTCAGGTCCAGCCGCCGCAGTCGCGCGAGGTCGGCCAGGATGTTGATCTCGACGATCCTTCCGTGCGCGATGGTGAAGCCCATGACGGAGAAGAGCCGGCCGTTGTGCACCGTGACCACCCCCGGCGCGCCGTTGACCAGGGCCGGCCGGGCGGACAGCGCCAACCGGGAGAAAAGCAGGGCCTGTTCGACGACCGGCCGGGCCCCGCGGACCAGTTTCGAGATGCCGCCGGGTGCGGCACCGGCGTCCGCCCGCAGCACCACATCCGGGTCGAGCACCGCGAGCAGCGCGTCGAAGTCGCCCCCGCGTGAGGCGGCGAGGAAGGCGTCGACCACCTCCCGCTGGCGGGTGGGATCGGTGTCCGGGGCCGGCGCCGTGCCCCGGACCCGCCGGCGGGCGCGGCTGGCGAGCTGCCGGGTGGCGGCCGGCGTACGGTCGATGACCGGCGCGATCTCGTCGAAGGGCATCGCGAACATGTCGTGGAGCACGAACGCCAGCCGTTCGGCGGGGGAGAGGGTCTCCAGAACGACCAGCAGGGCGAGCCCCACCGAGTCGGCCAGCAGCACCTCCTGTTCCGGGTCGACGCGGTCCGGGGAGCTCACGATCGGCTCGGGGACGTGCGTGTCGAGGGGGTCCTCGCGACGCGCCTTGCGCATCCGCAGCTGGTCCAGGCAGACCCGGCCCACGATCGTGGTCAGCCAGCCGCCCAGGTTCTCCACCCCGTCCACCCCGGACCGGCTCAGCCGCAGCCAGGCCTCCTGCACGGCGTCGTCCGCCTCGCTGAGCGAGCCGAGCATCCGGTAGGCCACCGCCCGCAGATGCCTCCGGTTCTGCTCGAACTGCTCCGCCAGCCACTGGGTATCGGTCATTGCTCTCCTGCTTCCCCGTCGAGGTACGTCATGAGGATGACGTTGCGGACCGGCACGATGTGACGGTCACCTCACGTCACGAGGGTGTCATGTGCCGTCACGCGCTGACCGGATAGTCGACATAGCCCCGGGCGCCGCCGGTGTAGTACGTGGACGGGTCACCGGCCGCCAGCTCCCGGCCCAGGGCGAAGCGGGTGACGAGGTCGGGGTTGGCGATGAAGTGGCGGGCGTACGACACGGCGTCGGCGGTGCCCTCCTCGATGATGGCGTTCCCGGTGTCGCGGTCGAAGCCCAGATTCGCGATGAAGGGGCCGTCGAACCGCCGGCGGTAGCGGGCGAACGCGGCGAAGTCGGGTTGACCGCCCGGCGCGGCGGCGTGGTCCGCCCCGGCGGTCTCCGGCCCGCGCAGGTGCAGGTACGCCACGGGGTGGTGGTTGAGCTCGGTCACCAGCTCGTCGTAAGCGGCGAGGGTCTCCGGGTCCGCGGTGAACGTGTCCCCGGAGGTCCAGTAGGGCGAGAGCCGGACGCCGACGCAGTGCCCGTCCCAGGGGTCCGCGACGGCGTCGATGATCTCCAGCAGCAGGCGCCGACGGCCGGCCCGGTCCGCGCCGTAGGCATCGGTACGGCGGTTCAGCCGTGGGCTCAGGAACTGCGCGATCAGGAACGAGCCGAGCGCACCGATCTCGACACCGTCGAAGCCGGCGCGCCGGGCGTTGCGCGCGGCGGTCCGGAAGTCCGCGACGGTGGTGGCGATCTCCGTCCGGCTCATCGCGCGGGGCGTGACGGTGTCCTGGAAGCCGCTCGCGGTGAAGGACCGCTCGTACGGGTTGACCGCCGACGGTCCGGCGGGCAGCGCGCCGCCCAGGTGGGCGGGGTGCGAGGCGGCGCCGGTGTGCCAGAGCTGGAGCACGATGCGGCCGCCGAGCGCGTGCACGACGTCGGTGACCTGCCGCCACCCGGCGATCTGCGCCTCGCGGTAGATGCCCGGGACGCGGACGAAGCCGATCGCCCGCTCGCTGACCCAGGTGCCCTCGGCGACGATCAGTCCGGCGCCGGCCCGCTGGCCGTAGTACAGGGCGTGCAGGTCGGTCGGTACGAGGCCGGGGCCGGCGGCGCGCGCCCGGGTCGTGGGCGCCATCACCACCCGGTTGGGCAGCTGGAAGTCCCCGAAGTCCGCCCGCCGCAGGAGCGGCTGGCCCGTGCCGGTCGTCGGGCAGTGGTCCCCCGTAAGCGCGGTGTTCGTCGTCCCGGTCGGGTTCGTCGTCGTGGTGGTGGTCATGAAGGGTCACCTCGGTCGGATCGGATGCGTCATGGAAGTGACGGGGCACGACGAGGAGAGGTGACCGATGGCCGGGCAGGACGCACTGGCGGAGCTCGCGGAACGGTTCGAGGCACAGCGCGGCCGGTTGCGGGCCGTCGCCTACCGGATGCTCGGTTCGTCCGGGGAGGCGGACGACGCGGTCCAGGAGACCTGGCTGCGGCTCGGCCGCGCCGGCGCCGACGGCGTGGAGAACCTGGGGGCCTGGCTGACCACCGTCGTCTCCCGCGTCTGCCTCGACATGCTGCGCGCCCGTACCGCCCGGCGCGAGGACCCGGTCGGGCCACAGCCGCCCGACCAGGCACGGGAGGCGGACGACGGGAGCGACCCCGAGCACGAGGCGCTCCTGGTCGACTCGGTCGGCCGGGCCCTGCTCGTGGTCCTGGACACGCTGGGGCCGGCCGAGCGGGTCGCGTTCGTCCTGCACGATCTGTTCGCCGTGCCGTTCGACCGGATCGCGCCGATCGTGGAGCGCTCCCCGGTCACCACGAAGAAGCTCGCCAGCCGGGCGCGCCGCAAGGTGCGCGGCACGCCCGTGGTTCCGGCCGCCGAGCTGACCCGGCAGCGCCAGGTCGTCGAGGCGTTCCTCACGGCGTCCCGCGAGGGCGATCTGAGCGGTCTGCTGGCGGTCCTGGCCCCCGACGTCGTACGCCGGGCGGACCCGGCCGTACTGCCGCCGGGTGCCGCGTCCCTGATCCGGGGCGCGCGGGCGGTGGCCGAGGAGACGGTGGCGCTCGCCCGCAACGCGCGGTTCGCGGCACCGGCGCTGGTCGACGGAACGATGGGCATCGTGGTGGCACCGCACGGCCGCCTGCTCCTGGTCCTGACCGTGCGCGTCGAGGACGAGAGGGTCACCTCCTACGAGGTGATCGCCGACCCGGCCCGCCTTGGCCGGCTCACGCTCGCCGCCCCGGATGCGTAGCCCGTCCGGAACCGTCCCCGCCCGGCGGCGCGCGGGGAGGGCAGCACGAGAAAGTCAGGGCATGACCGCGCCGCCTCGATGTACTAGAGTTATCTCGACATCGAGATATCTGCCGAGAGGCGTACCGCTGCCGCGCCCATAAGGCGTACCTAACTTAGGCTCACCTTAGCGGATGGGGCGAAAGCCTGTGACGGCAGGATGCGGTGGTACGCGCGAATTCATGCATGAAGGAGACTGTCGTGTCGGCGAACAGCTTCGACGCCCGCAGCACGCTGCAGGTGGGCGACGACTCGTACGAGATCTTCCGGCTGGACAAGGTCGAGGGCTCCGCCCGTCTGCCCTACAGCCTGAAGGTGCTGCTGGAGAACCTGCTCCGCACCGAGGACGGCGCGAACATCACCGCCGACCACATCCGGGCGCTCGGCAACTGGGACTCCACGGCCCAGCCCAGCCAGGAGATCCAGTTCACGCCGGCCCGCGTGATCATGCAGGACTTCACCGGCGTGCCGTGTGTCGTGGACCTCGCCACGATGCGTGAGGCCGTGAAGGAGCTGGGCGGCGACCCGGCGAAGATCAACCCGCTGGCCCCGGCCGAGCTGGTCATCGACCACTCCGTCATCGCCGACAAGTTCGGCACCAAGGACGCCTTCGGCCAGAACGTGGAGCTGGAGTACGGCCGCAACAAGGAGCGCTACCAGTTCCTGCGCTGGGGCCAGAAGGCGTTCAACGAGTTCGCCGTCGTCCCGCCCGGCACCGGCATCGTCCACCAGGTCAACATCGAGTACCTGGCCCGCACCGTCATGGTCCGCGGCGGCCAGGCGTACCCCGACACCCTGGTCGGCACCGACTCGCACACCACGATGGTCAACGGCCTGGGTGTCCTGGGCTGGGGCGTCGGCGGCATCGAGGCCGAGGCCGCGATGCTCGGCCAGCCGGTCTCCATGCTCATCCCGCGCGTCGTCGGCTTCAAGCTGACCGGTGAGCTCAAGCCCGGCACCACCGCCACCGACCTCGTGCTCACCATCACCGAGATGCTGCGCAAGCACGGCGTCGTCGGCAAGTTCGTCGAGTTCTACGGTGAGGGCGTCGCCGCCACCTCCCTCGCCAACCGCGCCACCATCGGCAACATGTCGCCCGAGTTCGGCTCCACCGCCGCGATCTTCCCGATCGACGACGAGACCCTGAACTACCTGCGCCTGACCGGCCGTGACGCCAAGCAGGTCGCCCTGGTCGAGGCGTACGCCAAGGAGCAGGGCCTCTGGCTGGACCCGAAGGCCGAGCCGGACTTCTCCGAGAAGCTGGAGCTGGACCTCTCCACCGTTGTCCCGTCGATCGCCGGCCCGAAGCGTCCGCAGGACCGCATCGTCCTCGCCAACGCCGCCGAGCAGTTCAAGCTGGACGTCCGCAACTACGTCGACGAGGTCGACGAGGCGGGCCAGGAGTCCTTCCCGGCCTCCGACGCCCCGGCCGTCCACCCCAACGGTGCGCCGTCCAACCCCTGCACCGTCACCGCCCCCGACGGCTCGACCTACACCCTCGACCACGGTGCGGTGACCGTCGCGGCCATCACCTCCTGCACCAACACCTCGAACCCGTACGTCATGGTCGCCGCGGCGCTGGTCGCCAAGAAGGCCGTCGAGAAGGGCCTGACCCGCAAGCCGTGGGTCAAGACGACCCTCGCGCCGGGCTCGAAGGTCGTCACCGACTACTTCGACAAGGCCGGTCTGACGCCGTACCTGGACAAGGTCGGCTTCAACCTCGTCGGCTACGGCTGCACCACCTGCATCGGCAACTCCGGCCCGCTGCCGGAGGAGGTCTCCAAGGCCGTCAACGACCACGACCTGGCCGTGACCTCGGTGCTCTCGGGCAACCGCAACTTCGAGGGCCGGATCAACCCCGACGTCAAGATGAACTACCTGGCCTCGCCGCCGCTGGTCGTCGCCTACGCCCTCGCCGGCTCCATGAAGGTCGACATCACCCGGGAGGCCCTGGGCACCGACCAGGACGGCAACCCGGTCTACCTGAAGGACATCTGGCCGTCCGAGTCCGAGGTGAACGAGGTCGTCGCCAACGCCATCGGCGAGGACATGTTCTCCAAGTCCTACAGCGACGTCTTCGCGGGCGACGCCCAGTGGAACGCGCTCCCGGTCCCGACCGGCAACACCTTCGAGTGGGACGCCGAGTCCACCTACGTCCGCAAGCCCCCGTACTTCGAGGGCATGCAGATGGAGCCGGCGCCGGTCCAGGACATCACCGGCGCCCGCGTCCTCGCCAAGCTGGGCGACTCGGTCACCACCGACCACATCTCCCCGGCCGGTGCGATCAAGGCCGACACCCCGGCCGGCCAGTACCTCACCGAGCACGGCGTCGAGCGTCGCGACTTCAACTCCTACGGCTCCCGCCGGGGTAACCACGAGGTCATGATCCGCGGGACCTTCGCCAACATCCGCCTGCGCAACCAGATCGCGCCGGGCACCGAGGGCGGCTACACCCGCGACTTCACGCAGGACGGCGGTCCGGTGTCGTTCATCTACGACGCCTCCCGCAACTACATCGAGCAGGGCACCCCGCTGGTCGTCCTGGCCGGCAAGGAGTACGGCTCCGGCTCGTCCCGCGACTGGGCCGCCAAGGGCACCGCGCTGCTCGGCGTCAAGGCCGTCATCGCCGAGTCCTACGAGCGCATCCACCGCTCGAACCTCATCGGCATGGGCGTCCTGCCGCTGCAGTTCCCGGAGGGCGCCTCGGCCGAGTCCCTCGGCCTGACCGGTGAGGAGACCTTCTCCATCGCCGGCGTGACCGAGCTGAACGACGGCACCACGCCGCGCACGGTCAAGGTCACCACCGACACGGGCGTCGAGTTCGACGCGGTCGTCCGCATCGACACCCCCGGTGAGGCCGACTACTACCGCAACGGCGGCATCATGCAGTACGTGCTGCGGTCGCTGATCCGGAAGTAATTCCCGGCAGCCGCAAGCCGGCAGCAGCGCCACGACGGGCCGCACTCCCTCTGCCGAGGGGGTGCGGCCCGTCCGCATGGGCGCGGTGGCGTCACCGCCCCCGGTCACCGGCCGGCCGGCGCTCCCAGCAGCTCGACCTCGGCGAGCGTGGCGGTGCCGTCCGGCACCAGCCGGTAGTGCCGGTAGTCCGCCGGGTGGGCGAGCGCGAAGACCCGGGTCTGGCGGTCCCAGGCGAACGATTCGCCGGAGCGGCGGTCCAGCGCCGTCCAGCGAGTGCCGTCCGCGGAGCCCTCCAGCCGCCACCCGGCCGGGGCGGTGCCGCGGTCGGCCGAGGTGAGCGTGTACGAGGTGACCCGGGCCGGCCCGGGCAGGTCGATCGGCGCCGCGGTGAGCGGGGCCGCCGTGTCGGAGGTGTTGTCGAAGAGCGGGCCGGCGGACGGGTCGGTGGTGTCCGCCGGCGGCACCGGCACCTCGTCGTCCTTGGTGAGGGAGGTGGGCGCGGCGTGCGGGCCGGTGCCCCAGGAGGACGGCCGGTCGCCCATGGTGAATTCGAGGGTGCCGCCGCGGGCGAGCAGCCGGTGCGGCAGCGCGGTGGAATTCCACGGCTTTCCGTTGACACGGAGGTCCTGGACGTAGACGTTGCGGGCGTTGTTGTGCGGGGCCTTGATGACGAGATCGTGGCCGTTCTCCAGATGGATCGTGGCCTTGGGGAACAGCGGTGATCCCACCGCGTATTCGCCCTGCCCCATCACCAGCGGGTAGAAGCCGAGCGCGCCGAAGACGTACCACGCGGACATCTCGCCGTTGTCCTCGTCGCCCGGATATCCCTGGCCGATCTCACTGCCGAGATAGAGCCGGGAGAGCGCCTGACGGACCTTCTCCTGGGTCTTCCAGGGCTGCCCGGCCGCGTCGTAGAGATAGGCGATGTGGTGCGACGGCTGGTTGTTGTGGCCGTACATGCCCATCCGGGTGTCGCGGGCCTCGGTCATTTCGTGGATCACCCCGCCGTAGGAGCCGGCGAATTCCTTGGCGGCGGTTTCCGGGGTGGAGAAGTAGGCGTCCAGCTTCTTCGACAGCGCGGCGCGGCCGCCGTAGAGATTGGCCAGCCCCCGGGTGTCCTGCGGCGCGGTGAAGGCGGCGGTCCAGGCGTTGGTCTCGGTGTAGTCGTTGCCCCAGACCCGGGGGTCGAATTTCTCCGGGGGCAGCCGCCAGTGGCCTTCGGCGTCCTTGCCCTGGAAGAAGCCGATCCGGCCGTCGAAGAGCCTGACGTAATTCCGGGCGCGGCCCAGGAAGTAGTCGGACTCCTCCTTGTAGCGGGGCTTCTTGGTCTTCTCGTAGAGCGCCTGGCCCATACGGGCGATGCCGAAGTCGTTGAGGCAGCCCTCCAGCGCCCAGGACATGCCCTCATGGGTGTCGGTGCTCGTATAGCCGAGGAAGGGCGCGGTGTTCATGCCCTTGCGGCCGACGCCGGAGCCGGGCGGGGCGACCGTGGCGTTCTTGACGGCGGCGGCATAGGCGGTCTCGGCGTCGAACTGCACGCCCTTGACATAGGCGTCGGCGAAGGCGACGTCGGAACTCGTACCGGTCATCAGGTCGGCGTATCCGGGCGAGGACCACCGCGAGATCCAGCCGCCGTCCTTGTACTGCTGGACGAAACCGTCGACCATTTTCCCGGCCCGCCGCGGGGTGAGCAGTGAATAGGCCGGCCAGGTGGTCCGATAGGTGTCCCAGAAGCCGTTGTTGACGTAGATCTGCCCGTCGACGATCTTCGATCCGGTGCGGGTCGGGGTGTCCGGGCCGGTCTGCGGGGAGAACGGGCTCGCATAGCGGCTGCGCGAACCGACCTGCTCGAAGCCGGAGTTGGGGTAGAGGTAGAGCCGGTAGAGGTTCGAGTAGAGGGTGGTCAGCTGGTCGCGGGTGGCGCCCTGGACCTCGATGCGGCCGAGGAGCGCGTCCCACTGCGCCTGTGCCCGCTGCTCGACGGTACCGAAGGCGGTGCCGGCCGGGATCTCCCGGTTCAGGTTCGCCCGGGCCTGGTCCACGCTGATCAGGGAGGTGGCGATCCGCATCGTCACGGTCCGGTCGGCGCCAGGGCGGAAGCGGAGGTAACCGGTGACGTCCTTGCCGCCCCCGCCCTCCAGCCTTCCGCCGCCGGTCACCGGTGCGTCGAACACGCCGTAGACGAAGAGCCGGGTGGCGCCGACGGACAGCCCGCTGCGGACGTCCGAGAAGCCGGTGACCACCCCACGGTCGGTGTCCAGGCTCAGCCCGCCCTTGTTGTTGACGTTGTCGAAGATCAGGCTCGCCCGGTCGCCGGGGAAGGTGAAGCGCATCAGCGCGGCGTGGTCGGTCGGGGTGATCTCCGTCTTGAGGCCGTTGTCGAAGGTCACGCCGTAGTAGTGCGGCCGGGCGGTCTCGTTGCTGTGGTGGAACGGCAGCGCGCGGCCGGTGCGGGAGGCGTCCGGGGTGCCGTCCGCGACGGACGGCATCACCTGGAAGGTCTGCCGGTCGCCCATCCAGGGGCTGGGTTCGTGGCTGGCGCTGAACGCCTGGAGGGTGGGCAGGTTGTCGGCGTTGTTCTTCCGCGCGTACTCGTAGAGCCAGTCGGCGGAGTTCGCGTTGGTCACCGGGGTCCAGAAGTTGAAGCCGTTGGGGACGGCGGTGGCCGGGAAGGTGTTGCCGCGCGAGAAGCTGCCGCTGGAGAGGGTGCCACGGGTGGTGACGGCGTAGTCCGACAGATGGGCGAGCGGTTTCTCCGGCGGGGTGGGCCGGAGGGTGATGTCGTCGACCCAGCCGCGGAAGGCGGGCGCCGCGGTGGGGGCCTGGGGCGCGTCGTAGGCGACCAGGATCCGGTCGACGGTCTTGCCGGCGGCGACCGCGCCGATCCGTGAGGTGCGGTGGTTCCACTGGTTGACGTAGAGGGTCTTGGACGCGGCCTGGCCCTGCGGGGTCAGCGGGGCGCCGTGCTGGTCGACCGCGGACAGGTCGCTGAGGTAGGTGCCGTCGGTGAAGGCCAGATCGACCGCGACATGGGTCGCGGGGTAGGACAGATCGGTTTTGGCCATCTCCGGGAAGACCAGGTACGAGAGCGAGGTTGACGCCGTGACGGGGACGTCGACGTCGAAGATCTTGTTGTACGCGTAACCGCGGCCGTCGGCGGTGTGGGTGCCGGCGTACCGCAGCGCATGCCCTCCGGTGAAGCCGGCGTGGGCCTTGGCGGTGGGGGAGTCGGTGGGGCCGGTGTCGGGACGGGTGCTCATGCCGGGCGCCGCCGGAGTGGTCTCCGGGCTCACCCCGGAGGCCCGGGGTCTGCCGTCGGGTCCGGTCTCGGCGGTGTCGGTCCAGTCCGGGCGGGGCTGGCCGGGTTCGAAGGAGGAGCTGAACTCCGCGTCCGCGCGGGGGGTGTGGGGCGGCGCGGCCTGGGCCGGGCCGGGGAGGGTGAGGACGAGCAGAACGGCCGCCGTGAGGGCGGCCGGGCGGGTGATGTCCCGCAGCTGACGGTGCCGGTGTCGGATCCGCACGCGAGCCCTCTCAACCAGATTGACATCGTTGTCAGTTGAATGACGCCAAGATAAACAGAGATAAGTAACGTGCGTGGGGACTTTGGTGTCAAGGGTGTCGCCGCGATCGGGGTGCCGGTCGTGTCGCGGGTGATCCGGCGGGCCACCGGCGGCAGATGCGCCGCATGTCCGCGAGGTCTCAACTAGGGAAAGATGCCCGGCCAACCCTGCATTCGATCTTGCCCCTTCGGCCGGAAGTGGACTATACCTGTCGGCGTCCGACCGGCCGTACGACCAAGGCCTTGGATCCGGGGGGAAGGCGGGGAACGGATGATTGACCCGCATTTCTCTAGCAGGCCCGGTGCACATCCCGTACAACTCAGCTTCATCTGACCCGCGGTGCCGGGGTGGCTCCGGTACACCGCCTGAGTCCTGAAGAAGGCGAGGACTTGAGCATGGGATCCACCTCAGAATTCAACCGTCGCGATCTGGTCAAACGAGCCGCCGCCCTGGGGATCGTCGCGGTCCCGGCCATGAGCGTGCTGTCCGCCTGTGCCAGCGGCGGTGGCGGCGCCGAGGACAAGGTCGAAAAGGGCACGAAGTCCGCGAAGAATCCGCTGGCGGTCAACGAGTCGGCCGGCCTCGACGTGGTCATCTTCGACGGCGGATTCGGCGACAAATACGCCAAGGACGCCCAGGCCCTGTACGTCAAGGCCTTCCCGAAGGCCGACGGCAAGGTCAAGCTGTCCTCCACCCAGAAGATCCAGTCGACCCTGCAGCCGCGCTTCAACGGCGGAAACCCCCCGGATCTGGTCGACAACTCCGGCGCCGAGCAGATGGATTTCGGCACGCTGGTGGCCAAGGACCAGCTGACCGACCTCACCCCGCTCCTGGACGCCCCCTCCGTCGACGACCCGAACAAGAAGGTGCGCGACACCCTGCGCCCCGGCGTCGTGGAAATGGGGCAGTTCGGCGGCAAGGAGACCTGGATCCTCTACTACGCCTACACGGTGTACGGCGTGTGGTACTCCCGGAGCAATCTGCAGAAGCTCGACGCGGAATACCCCGAAACCTGGGACGACATGCTCGCGCTCTGCGCGAAGGCCAAGAAGAAGGGCGTCGCGGGCTGGACCTACCCCGGTAAGTACCCGTACTACCTGCCCTTCAGCCTCTACCCGTTCATCGCGAAGATCGGCGGCGAAGAGGTCCTGAAGAAGATCGACAACCTGGAGCCCAACGCCTGGAAGGACCCGGCGGTCAAGGCGGCCTTCGAGGCCTATTACGAGCTGTACCGCAAGGGTTATGTGCTGAAGGGCTCACCCGGCCTGGACCACCTGCAGTCGCAGAAGGCCTGGGCAGAGGGCAAGGCGCTGTTCATTCCCAACGGCTCCTGGGTGGAGAACGAGTCGGCCAAGCAGATCGCGAAGAACCCGCACTTCGACCTCGCGGTCGGCGCCCCGTCCAGCCTGTCCTCCTCCGACAAGATGCCGTACGGCACGATCTGGGCGTCCGGCGGTGAGCCGTACATCGTGCCGAGGAAGGCCCGGAACGCCGAGGGCGGAATGGAATTGCTGCGCATCATGCTCAGCAAGCAGTCCGCACAGAACTTCATCAAGCAGGTGTCCTCGCTGACCTCGCTCAACGGCGGTACGGAAGGATTGAAGCTGCCGCCGGGCCTGGCATCGGCGCAGGCCGCGCTGCAGAAGGCGGGCCAGAACATCGTCAATCCGCGGCTGCAGGACTGGTACGTGGCGCTGCAGAAGGAACGCATCGGGGTCGGCGCGCTGGGCGAGATGATGGCCGGCCGGATGACGCCCGACGAGGCCATCACGAAGATCCAGAAGTATGCGGACGAAACCCGCGACGATTCCAGCGTGAAGAAGTACAAGCGCTGACCGATACGTCGTCCGACGCGTCACCGGCGGTGGGAACGCAGGCAGAGAGCGGGATCGGTAGTCATGAAGCACGGTAAGTACCGTTTCATCGCGGGGTTCTTGGTGCTCCCGCTGGCGATTTATGCGATCTTCGTGATCTCGCCATTCCTCCAGGCCATCTACTACTCCTTCACGGACTGGACCGGACTGAGTCCGGACCTGAAGGTGGTCGGGTTCGACAATTACGCCCGCCTCTTCCAGGACGAGGTGTTCTGGGCCGCGGTGGGCAACAGCGTCACGCTGTTGTTGCTGCTGCCGGTGGTGACGCTCTCGCTCGGGCTGTTCTTCGCGTTCATGCTCAACGTCGGTGGCCGCCGCCGGAAGAAGGCGGTCATCGGCGGGGTGCGCGGCTCCAGCACCTACAAAATCCTCTACTTCTTCCCGCAGGTGCTGTCGGTCCCGATCGTGGCGCTGCTCTTCCAGTTCGCCTACAACCCGGAGAGCGGCGCCCTGAACGCGTTCTTCAAAGCGATCGGGCTCGATGGTGTGCAGCCCGACTGGCTGGGGGATCCGCAGCTCGCGCTGTGGTGCGTGATGGCCGCCATGGTGTGGGCCAACGTCGGTTTCTACGTCGTGCTGTTCTCGGCCGGTATGAGTTCCATTCCGAAGGACTTCTACGAGGCCGCGCTGCTGGACGGCGCGAACCGCTTCAACACCTTCTTCCGGATCACCCTGCCGCTGCTGTGGGACACCGTGCAGACCGGCTGGATCTACATGGGCATTCTCGCCCTGGACGTTTCGGCCTTCGCGTTCGTGCAGATCATGAGCGTCGGCCCGGGCGGTCCCGACTATTCGACCGAGGTCCTTCCGCTGTACGTGTACCAGAAGACGTTCCGCGACGGTCAGGCCGGCTATGCGACCGCCATCGGCGTTTCCCTGCTGATCGTGACCCTGATCTTCTCGGGCATCGTCATGCGGCTGGGACGCCGCGAGCGACTGGAGTTCTGATGAGCGCGCAGACCGACCCCGCGGACCTCCCGGGCGTCACCAAGGAGCAGGGGCCGCCCGGCGGGGCCGCCTCGCGGGTGCCCGGACCGCGCGCGGGACGCGGCGGCCCGGAGGGTACGGCCGGCCGGGACAGCGGCGGCGAGGGGCGGGTCCTCAACGTCTTCTCGCACGGAGTCCTGGTCATCTGGGGGCTGTTGGTGACCATGCCGCTGCTGTGGGCGGTGGTCAGCTCCTTCAAGGACGACACCGAGATCTTCGGCTCGCCCTGGAGCCTGCCCTCGGTGCTGCACTTCGACAACTGGGCCCGCGCCTGGGACAAGGCGAACATGGGCCAGTACTTCCTCAACTCGGTGATCGTGGTGGGCGGTTCGCTGATCGGCACGATGCTGCTCGGGTCGATGGCGGCCTATGTGCTGGCCCGTTTCGACTTCCCCGGCAACCGCTTCCTCTACTTCCTGTTCGTCGGCGGCATGGGTTTCCCGGTCATCCTGGCGCTGGTGCCGCTGTTCTTCGTCATGAAGAACATGACGCTGCTGGACAGTTACCACGGCCTGATCCTGGTCTACATCGCCTATTCGCTGCCGTTCACGGTCTTCTTCCTGAGCGGCTTCTTCCGGACGTTGCCCACCTCGGTGGCCGAGGCCGCGCTGATCGACGGGGCCTCGCACACCCGCACCTTCTTCCAGGTCATGCTGCCGATGGCCAAACCCGGCCTGATCAGCGTCGGGATCTTCAACTTCCTCGGGCAGTGGAACCAGTACCTGCTGCCGACGGTGCTCAACGTCGGTGATCCGGACAAGAAGATGCTCACCCAGGGACTGGTGGCACTGGCGGTGAGCCAGGGATACAAGGGCGACTGGTCGGGACTGTTCGCGGGTCTGACGATCGCGATGCTCCCGGTGCTCGCCGCGTACATCATCTTCCAGCGCCAGGTGGTGGCCGGGCTGACCGCCGGCGCGCTCAAGTAGTGCCTGATCAGACCGTGCCTCCCGCCGGATTGCCGGCGGGAGGCACGTGCGCTGTGCTGGTTTCGGGGTGGAGGGAGGACTTGACGGGAGGTGGCCCGGGCGGCTCAGCTTAGATTCACATGTTGGAGACAAGCCGGGCCCCGCTGCTGTGGTCCGGCAAGGCGGGCGGTCGTCGCGCCGTCCGTCCCAGGCGGGAGTGGATGAGTCGATGGAGACTCCGGGGTCGCAGTCCTCGCTGCACCGGGCCAATCTGGAGCGGGTGGTACGCGCGGTACGCATGGCGGGCTCGCTCACGCAGGCGGAGATCGCCCGGAGCACGGGGCTGTCCGCGGCCACCGTTTCCAACATCGTCCGGGAACTGAAGGACGGCGGCACCGTCGAGGTCACCCCCACATCGGCCGGCGGCCGGCGGGCGCGCAGCGTCTCGCTCTCCGGCGACGCGGGCATCGTCGTGGGCGTCGACTTCGGCCACTCCCACCTGCGGGTGGCGGTCGGCAACCTGGCACACCGGGTGCTCGCCGAGGAGGCCGAGCCGATCGATGTGGACGCCTCCGCCGCGGAGGGCTTCGACCGCGCGGAAGTGCTGGTCAACCGGCTGATCGAGGCGACCGGCATCGGCGCGGACAAGGTCATCGGCGTCGGCCTGGGCGTGCCCGGACCGATCGACGTGGAATCCGGGACACTGGGCTCGACCGCGATCCTGCCGGGCTGGACGGGTACGAACCCCGGCCAGGAGCTGTCCGGGCGGCTGGGCGTCCCCGTCTACGTCGACAACGACGCCAACCTCGGCGCGCTGGGCGAGCTGGTCTGGGGCGGTGGCCGTGGGGCCGCCGACCTCGCGTACATCAAGGTCGCCAGCGGTGTCGGTGCCGGGCTGGTGATCAGCGGGCAGATCTACCGCGGGCCGGGCGGTACCGCGGGCGAGATCGGGCACATCACGCTGGACGAGTCCGGGCCGGTGTGCCGGTGCGGCAACCGCGGCTGCCTGGAGACCTTCACCGCGGCCCGGTACGTCCTTCCGCTGCTGCAGCCGAGCCACGGGCCCGATCTGACCATGGCGCGGGTGGTCCAGCTGGCCCGCGAGGGCGACCCGGGCTGCCGGCGGGTCATCGCGGACGTAGGCCGCCATATCGGAAGTGGTGTGGCGAACCTGTGCAATCTGCTCAATCCCAGCCGAGTGGTGCTCGGCGGCGATCTCGCCGACGCCGGTGAGCTGGTGCTCGCGCCGATCCGCGAATCCGTCTCCCGGTACGCAATTCCCAGCGCCGCACGGCAGTTGGGCATCGTCACCGGCACGCTCGGCGGTCGCGCCGAGGTGCTGGGCGCGCTGGCGCTGGTGCTGAGCGAGATGGGCGATTCGACGCTGCTCGACGGCGCTCAGAGCGTGGACGCACCCGCCCTGGCATAAGCGCTCTGCGTTCACACAGCTAACGCATGGCACCGTTGTCATCTCGTTAAGGATTTACTCCTTGACGGTCGGCTAGCGGCCGAGTTGACTTCCCCCACCTCGGCCGCAACGACGCGGCCTCGTCAGGGAGGCAACCCCAATGAACGTTTGGACGCGCCGCGTCGTCATAGGCACCGCCGCTGTCTCGATGGCCCTCTCCGTGGCCGCTTGCGGCAAGGCCGGAGACAGTGCCAAGGGCGGCGGTGGCGACAACAAGACCATCGGCCTGCTCCTGCCGGAGAACAAGACCACGCGCTACGAGACCTTCGACCGCCCGATGATGGAGGCGAAGATCAAGGAACTGTGCAGCGACTGCACGGTCAAGTACAACAACGCGGCGCAGGAGACCGAGACCCAGAAGAAGCAGTTCGACGCGCTGATCACCCAGGGTGTGAAGGTGATCATCCTGGACCCGGTCGACTACAAGGCCACCCAGTCGTGGGTGAACCAGGCCGCCAAGAAGGGCGTCAAGGTCATCGCCTACGACCGTCTGGCCGAGGGCAAAATTTCGGCCTATGTCTCCTACGACAACGAGAAGATCGGCCGCCTCCAGGGGCAGGCGCTGGTCAAGGCGCTCGGCGACAAGGCCAAGGACAGCAATGTCGTCATGATCAACGGCTCGCCGACCGACCCGAACATGCCGTTCTTCAAGAAGGGCGCACACAGCGTCCTCGACAAGCAGGTCAAGAAGATCGCGTACGAGCAGGACATCCCCGACTGGTCGTCGGACGAGGCCAACAAGAAGATGAACGCCGCCCTCGACTCGCTGGGCAAGGACGGCATCCAGGGCGTCTACTCCGGCAACGACGGCATGGCCGGCGGCATCATCACCGCGCTCAAGCAGAAGGGCGTCAAGGTCCCGGTCGGCGGCCAGGACGCCGAGCTCGCGGGTCTGCAGCGGATCCTCAAGGGCGACCAGGCGTTCACCATCTACAAGCAGATCAAGCCGCAGGCCGACTCCACGGCCGAGATCGCGGTCAAGCTGCTCAAGGGCGAGAAGATCGACTCCCTGACGTCCACCAAGGTCGACAGCCTCAGCGGCGCGGTCAAGGGCATCCCCGCCAAGCTCTACGACGCGCAGATCGTGACCAAGGACAACATCGCCACCACGATCATCAAGGACAAGGTCTACAAGGCGAGCCAGATCTGCGCCGGCGACGTCAAGAAGGCCTGCGCGGCGGCCGGCATCAAGTAGCCGGCGACAGCAGGTACGCGACACGACCCACGCGAGACAGAACCACGCGGCACCACCCCCCGGTACCGCGTGAGACCTTCGGCCCCGGCCCGCGCCGACCCGTTCCGGGCGCGGGCGGGGCCCTCCCCCGCATCCCCTCGGCTCGCAGAGCACCCCTCTGACCGCTCGCAGAGCCCCCCTCTTCGCACCACCATGCCCCCGCCGTTGTGACGGCGGCGAAGGAGATGATTCACGTGTCCGCTACGCCTGTGCTGGCGTTGCGCGGAATCTCCAAGCGGTTCGGCGCCGTCCAGGCACTCACGGACGTCACGCTGGAGATCCACCCCGGTGAGGTGGTCGCCCTCGTGGGCGACAACGGCGCCGGCAAGTCCACCCTGGTCAAGACCATCTCGGGCGTCCACCCGGTCGACGACGGCACCATCGAGTGGGAGGGCGACGCGGTCCGCATCAACAAGCCGCACGACGCCCAGGAGCTCGGCGTCGCCACCGTCTACCAGGACCTCGCGCTCTGCGACAACCTCGACGTCGTCGCCAACCTCTTCCTCGGCAACGAGAGCCGCACCGCCGGCATCCTCGACGAGATCGCCATGGAGAAGCGCGCCAAGGAACTGCTCGACACCCTCTCCATCCGCATCCCCAGCGTCCGCATCCCGGTCGCCGCGCTCTCCGGCGGCCAGCGGCAGGTCGTCGCCATCGCCCGTGCGCTGATCGGCGACCCGAAGATCGTCATCCTCGACGAGCCCACCGCCGCGCTCGGCGTCGAGCAGACCGCGCAGGTCCTCGACCTGGTCGAGCGGCTGCGCGAGCGCGGTCTGGGCGTCATCCTCATCAGCCACAACATGGCCGATGTGCAGGCCGTCGCGGACCGGGTCGCGGTGCTGCGACTGGGCCGCAACAACGGTGTCTTCGACGTCGAGGGCACCTCCCACGAAGAGATCATCGCCGCCATCACGGGTGCCTCGGACAACGCGGTGACCCGCCGCAAGGCGCGCACGGACCAGGTGAAGAAGGAGGCCGGGGCATGAGCGACCTCACCAAGGAGCCGGCGGGCGGCGCCACGGAGGCTGCGGCCGGCGAGGCGACGGACACCGTGGAGGCCTCGGCCGACACCGTGACGGAGACCCCGGCCGACGCCGCCGCGGAGACCGCGCAGGCCACCGCCGCCGACGCCCCCCAGCCCGCCGCCGTCGACCCCCGGCTGCTGGTCCGGGAAGCGGGTCTGGCCGGCTACCTCGCCGACTTCAAGCGCCGGGTGCGCGGCGGTGAGCTGGGCTCGCTGCCGGTCGTCATCGGCCTGATCGTCATCGCGATCGTCTTCCAGCTCAAGAACAGCAGCTTCCTGTCGGCGGACAGCCTCGCGAACATCGGTGTCTACACCTCCGGCCTCGGCATCATGGCCGTCGGCATCGTCTTCGTCCTGCTGCTCGGTGAGATCGATCTCTCCGTCGGCTCGGTCGCAGGCGTCGGCGCGGCCGTCTGGGCGGTGCTCAGCGTCACCCACGGGGTCAACGACTGGCTCGCGGTCCTGATCGCCATCGCGGCCGGTGTGGTCATCGGCGTCGTCCATGGCTTCTTTTTCGCCAAGATCGGCGTGCCGGCGTTCGTCGTCACCCTGGCCGGATTCCTCGGCTGGAGCGGTCTGCAGATCTGGATGATGGGCCAGGAAGGCTCGATCAACACGCCGAGCGGCAGCCTGGTCGAGAACCTCACCGGCTACTACTTCGAGGACAAGGCCGCCGCGTACGGCCTCGCGCTGGTCGCGGTCCTCGCGTACGCCGGTTCGCTGCTGCTGGACAGCAAGCGCCGCAAGGCCGCCGCGCTGACCTCCCGGCCGCTCAGCGAGATCCTGCTGCGCACCGGTGTCGTCGCGGTGATCGCCTTCGTGGTCGCCTACGTCCTCAACGAGCCGGCCGGTGCCCGTGGGCTCCCGCTGGCCCTGGTGCTGTTCCTGGCCGTGCTGGTCATCGCCGACTTCGTGGTGCGCCGCACCTCGTACGGACGGCAGATCTTCGCGGTCGGCGGCAACGCCGAGGCGGCCCGCCGGGCCGGTATCAACGTGAACAAGATCCGGATCAGCGTCTTCGCGATCTCCGGGATGCTCGCCGCCTTCGGCGGACTCTTCATCGCCAGCCTCTCCGGTGGCGCCACGAAGAACCTCGGCTCCGGCAACACCCTGATGAACGTCATCGCGGCGGCGGTCATCGGCGGCACCAGCCTCTTCGGCGGCCGCGGCAAGATCTGGTCCGCGCTGCTGGGCATGCTGGTCATCCAGTCCATCCAGCAGGGCCTGAACCTGCTGGGCATGGCCAGTGAGATCCAGTACATGATCACCGGCGCGGTGCTGCTGGCCGCGGTCGTGATCGACTCGGTGTCGCGGCGCACCCAGAAGACCGCTGGGCGCACGTGACCGCGAGTCGTCCGACCGCAGGTCGTTCGTCGGGTGCGGCGGCGCCCCGGCGTACGTGAGCACCTGACCACACCGTCGGCCTTCGGCGGCTGGTCACCGGCCCCCACCGGGCATGTCCCGGTGGGGGCCGAAACGCGTTGCCGGAGGCATTTCCGGGGCGGCCGAAAGACGGCTTTCACCCGAGTGACATACATCGCAAGGCCCGGGCGTCGCCGCAGCGGGCGCGATATTAGACTCATCTGATCGGCAAGCTCGATCGATCGACGGCAGCAGCAGCAAGCAGCAAGGAGGCAGGGGTGGCGTTGCTTTCCCGTATCAGGGGACCGCGCGATCTGGACCGACTGGGCCCGGAGCAGCTGGAGCAGCTGGCGGGGGAGATCCGTTCCTTCCTTGTCGACGCGGTCTCCAAGACCGGCGGCCACCTCGGCCCGAATCTCGGCGTGGTCGAGCTGACCATCGCCCTGCACCGGGTCTTCGACTCACCCAAGGACCGGGTCCTCTTCGACACCGGCCACCAGTCCTACGTACACAAGCTGCTCACCGGCCGTCAGGACTTCTCCAGGCTGCGGGCCAAGGGCGGTCTGTCGGGCTACCCCTCGCGGGCGGAGTCGGCACACGACGTCATCGAGAACAGCCACGCCTCGACGGTCCTGGGCTGGGC
>NZ_JOIX01000065.1 GCF_000720175.1 Streptomyces sp. NRRL S-337 | reverse complement strand
CGGGCCGGGGCCTCTCGGGCCGGGGCCTCTCGGGTCGGGGCCTCTCGGGTCGGGGCCTCTCGGGTCGGGTCCGGTGCGGCCGCCGCCTCGATCTCGGCGGTGAGTTCGGCCGGCCGGGACAGCCCCTGGTCGTGCAGCAGCGCGGCCAGGCCGTCGGCGTATCCCTGGCCCACCGCCCGTACCTTCCAGGCGTCCTGTCGGCGGTACAGCTCGACGGCGACGACGGCCGTCTCGGCGGTCAGTCCGGTGAGGGTGTAGCCGGCCAGGCCCGTGCCGTCGACGGCGGTGAGCCGTACGGACGGTGCCGGGGCCGCGCCGAAGGTGGCCGGCGCGCCGCTCCCGGGAGCGAGCGCCAGCAGCACGCTGACGCGGTGGACGGCCGCGGGCAGCGCGTCGAGGTCCACCGTGATGCGGTGCTCGGCCGCCGCCCGGCCGGGCACCTCGACGCCGGGACGGCGGGGCGCACCCGGGTGGACCACGGCTTCGGCGCCCGGCAGTCCGCCCTGCTCGTCGCCGAGCGTCACCCCGGCCACGACGGGGACGCCCGCCGCGATCCGGATCTCCACCCGGCTCCGGTCCAGTGGATGGTTCTGGCCCCGGACCAGCTCGGCCGTCATCGTTCTTCCCCCTGGTTGTCACTCGTCCCGGGCCCGCCCCGGGCGGCTGCCCGGGGCGCACGGCGGCACGGCCCGGGTGCGCGCTGCCGTGGTGCTGCGGTGGTTTACAGGTGCGGGACGATCGCCGGGACCAGGTCCTGGAAGGTGCGGCCGACGGAGGGCTCGCCGATGGCGGTCATCTTCCAGCCGTCGCCGACGCGGTGCACCTTGGCCATGACCTGTGCGGTGTAGTTGCCGCCGCCCGTGAGGGTGTAGCGGGCCAGCTCCTGGCCGGTGGTCTCGTCGACCAGCCGGCAGAAGGCGTCCTCCACCTCGGTGAAGGTCTGCCCGGTGAAGGAGTTGACGGTGAAGACGATCTGGTCGATGTGGACCGGCAGCCGCGCCAGGTCGACCAGGATCGCCTCGTCGTCGCCGCCCTGGCCGGCGCCGCCGACCAGGTTGTCACCGGTGTGCCGGACCGCGCCGTCGTCGCTGACCAGGTGCTGGAAGAAGACGACGTCGATCGGCTGCTTGCCGGCGAACAGCACCGCCGAGGCGTCGAGGTCGATCTCCTTGGTCCGCCGGCCGAACAGTCCGCGGCGCGGCGCCGAGCGCCACCCGAGCCCCATCCGGACCGCGGTCAGCGTCCCCCCGTCGGACTTCTGCAGGCTGATGCCCTGTCCCTTGGACAAATTGACCGACACGCGCCGTCCCCTCTCTGTACCGTCCCGCCCACGTCTCCGGCGGCAGCTTCGACCCTACGCACGACGACGGGCCCGGGGCGTCGCGGGCCCGTGTTTGTGGCGTTTCTGCAACACCAGGGCGGGCGCGCCACCCGTCCTGGTGAGTGCGCCACCCGCCCGGCCCCCACTACTTCACGCCGGCCTCCCTCATCTGCCGCAGCTCCTTCTTGAGCTCGCCGACCTCGTCGCGCAGTCGGGCGGCGATCTCGAACTGCAGCTCGGCCGCGGCGGCCCGCATCCGCTCCGTCATCTCCTCGATGAGCTCGGCGAGTTCGGCCGCCGGACGGTCCGTCAGCGGGGCCTCCGCCTTGGCGCCCTTGCCCTTCGTCGCCTTGGCGCCGAGCGCCGGGACCGGCGCCTTTCCCTTGGTGTCCTTGGCGTCGCCCGCCTTGCGGTAGCCGCTGCCCAGCAGCTCCCGGGTGTCGATCTCCTCGCGGGCGATGGTGGCGACGATGTCACCGATCTTCTTGCGGAGCGGCTGCGGGTCGATGCCGTGCTCCTTGTTGTACGCCAGCTGCTTCTCCCGGCGGCGGTTGGTCTCGTCGATGGCCTTCTCCATCGCCGGGGTGACCTTGTCGGCGTACATGTGCACCTGACCGGAGACGTTGCGCGCGGCGCGGCCGATGGTCTGGATCAGCGAGGTCCCGGAGCGCAGGAAGCCTTCCTTGTCGGCGTCCAGGATGGCCACCAGGGACACCTCGGGCAGGTCGAGGCCCTCCCGCAGCAGGTTGATGCCGACCAGGACGTCGTACTCCCCGGAGCGCAGCTCGCGGAGCAGCTCGACGCGCCGCAGGGTGTCGACGTCGCTGTGCAGGTAGCGGACCTGGATGCCGAGTTCCAGGAAGTAGTCGGCGAGGTCCTCGGCCATCTTCTTGGTGAGCGTGGTGACCAGGACGCGCTCGTTCTTCTCGGTGCGGGTGCGGATCTCGTGCACCAGGTCGTCGATCTGCCCGTCGGTGGGCTTGACCACGACCTCCGGGTCGACCAGGCCGGTGGGGCGGATGATCTGCTCCACGAAGCCGTCGCTCCGGGCCAGCTCGTACGGTCCGGGGGTCGCGGACAGGTAGACGGTCTGCCCGATGCGGTCCAGGAACTCCTCCCACTTCAGCGGCCGGTTGTCCAGCGCGGACGGCAGCCGGAAGCCGTGGTCGACGAGGGTGCGCTTGCGGGAGGCGTCGCCCTCGTACATGGCGCCGATCTGCGGGACGGTGACGTGCGACTCGTCGATGACCAGGAGGAAGTCCTCCGGGAAGTAGTCGATGAGGGTGTTGGGCGCCGAGCCGGGCTCACGGCCGTCCATGTGCATGGAGTAGTTCTCGATGCCGGAACAGGAGCCGATCTGGCGCATCATCTCGATGTCGTACGTCGTGCGCATCCGCAGCCGCTGGGCCTCCAGCAGCTTGCCCTGCTTCTCCAGGGTGCTGAGCCGGTCGGCCAGCTCGGCCTCGATGCCGGCGATGGCCCGCTCCATGCGCTCGGGACCGGCGATGTAGTGGCTGGCGGGGAAGATGTACAGCTGCTGGTCGTCGCTGATCACCTCGCCGGTGAGCGGGTGGAGGGTGGAGAGCGCCTCGATCTCGTCGCCGAACATCTCGATCCGGACGGCCAGCTCCTCGTAGACCGGAAAGATCTCGATGGTGTCGCCGCGCACCCGGAACGTGCCGCGGGTGAAGGCCAGGTCGTTGCGGCTGTACTGGATCTCGACGAAGCGCCGCAACAGCTGGTCGCGGTCGATCTCGTCGCCGACCTTGAGCGGCACCATCCGGTCGACGTACTCCTGGGGTGTGCCCAGGCCGTAGATGCAGGACACCGAGGCGACCACGACGACGTCACGCCGGGTGAGCAGGGAGTTCGTGGCGGAGTGGCGCAGCCGTTCGACCTCCTCGTTGATGGAGGAGTCCTTCTCGATGTACGTATCGGACTGCGGGACGTACGCCTCGGGCTGGTAGTAGTCGTAGTAGGAGACGAAGTACTCGACGGCGTTGTTCGGCAGCAGCTCGCGGAACTCGTTGGCGAGCTGGGCCGCGAGGGTCTTGTTGGGCGCCATCACGAGGGTCGGGCGCTGCAGCTTCTCGATCATCCACGCGGTGGTCGCCGACTTGCCGGTACCGGTCGCGCCCAGCAGGACGACGTCCTTCTCACCCCCGCGGATGCGCTGCTCCAGCTCGGCGATGGCCGCCGGCTGGTCACCACTGGGCTGGTACGGGCTGACGACCTCGAAAGGTGCCACCGTGCGTTCGATCTTTGATACGGGCCGCATGGGATCCACCGTACGACCCGCCACTGACAATCGACGTGGCAATTGCTCCGACCTGCGATTTCGGAGCGGGCCCGGCGGGCCGGCGGTGCTGCCGGCGCGGCGGGGTGCGGGCGCCGCCGGCGGGACGCGGTGGGGCCGCCGGCGCGCCGCGCCCCGCTGATCGCCGTCCGCCGGCCCGACGGCGCCGGCTCCATGATCGCCCGAGCCCCCGCGCGGGGCGGTCCTCGCGGCCCGCTTTTCTGTCCGTATGACCAAAACCGGTCAGAAGCGCGACGGGTGACGCATCATCGGCCAAGATGCGCGGACGCCCCGGCTCCGGCAAGTTGGACGGCGGCGGAAGCGTACGTCTGTTGCATGACAGATCCGGGCATCCTGCAATTGCGCGACGCTCCACACGGCACACCGGTCACGTCTCGTTCAGCGCCCGGCCACCACACGACCGCCTCCCGCTACGGCCCGGCTGCGAGCCTCTCTCCGTCCCTCCGGTTCCCGTCCGTTCTCGTCAGCTCACCTCAACGACGTCACGAGGAGTCCGTATGCGTATTCGCCCCGTCGCCACCGTCGTCGCCGGTGCGCTCATGGGTCTGTCCGCGCTCGTCCTCTCCCCTGCCGCCGCCACGGCCGCACCCCACCGGAACGCCCCGGTGACGGTCGCCCACCGCGGCGCCTCGTCGTACGCCCCCGAGAACACCCTGGCCTCCATCGACGAAGCCGCCCGGCTCGGCTTCGAATGGGTCGAGAACGACGTCCAGCGCACCAAGGACGGTGAGCTGGTCATCCTCCATGACAACTCGCTCGCACGGACCACCAACGTCAAGAAGGTCTTCCCCGAGCGCTCCCCCTGGAACGTCTCGGACTTCACCCTCAAGGAGATCGAGAAGCTGGACGCGGGCAGCTGGTTCGGACCGAAGTTCGAGGGCGAGCGGGTGCCGACCCTCGAGGACTACATGGACGAGGTCGAGGAGAACGACCAGAGCCTGCTGATGGAGCTGAAGTCCCCGGAGCTCTATCCGGGCATCGAGCTGCAGACCCTCAGGGAGCTGCGCCGGGCCGGCTGGCTGGACAGGGACCACGTCCGGCACCGGCTGATCATCCAGAGCTTCAACGCCGACGCCATCAAGACCGTGCACACCCTCCGCCCCGACATCAGGACCGGCTTCCTCGGGAACCCGTCGCTGGCCGACCTGCCGAAGTACGCGAAGTACTGCGACCAGATCAATCCGGTCCACACGGCGGTCACCCCGGAGTACATCGCCGCCGTGCACGGGCTTCGTGGGCCGCACCGGCGGGCGCTGGACCTGTACACCTGGACCGTCGACGACGCGGCCACCGCGGTGAAGGTCGCCGGTCTGGGCGTCGACGGCATCATCACGAACAAGCCGGACGTGGTGCGGGAGGCCGTGGAGGGCCCCGACCACTCCGGCTGAGCGCCGCGGACCTGCGGGAACGGCCCGGCGGGAGGCCGTCGCGGGGCCGTTTCCCGCCGCGTTGTCAGTGGGGCGTCCTACCCTGATCAGGTGACGAATTCCGAGCAGGTTCCGGGGCCGGCGGCCCGGGCGGACGCGCCGCCGAAGACCGGGTCCGCCGCGCGGCGCGACTGGGCGTGGACCCGCCTTGCCACCCCCATCGGTCCGCTGCTGCTCGCCGCGACGCGGGACGGTCTGGTGCAGGTCGCCTTCCATGCCGACGAGCGGACGGCCCGCCGGGCGCTGACCCGGCTGGAGCAGTTCTTCGGCGGGCCGCCGCTCGCGGAGATACCCCATCTGACGACGGCCGCGGCCGAGCTCACCGCCTATTTCGCCGGGGAGCTGCGGACCTTCACCGTCCCCCTGGACTGGTCGCTGTCGTCCGGTTTCCACGCCCGGGTCCTGCAGGCCCTGGCCTCCGGTGTCCGCTACGGCGACGTGGTCGGCTATCAGGACCTCGCCGACCGGGTCGGGGAGCCGGGGGCCGCCCGCGCGGTGGGTGCGGCCATGGGGTCCAATCCGCTGCCGGTCGTCGTGCCCTGCCATCGTGTCGTCGCCAGTGACGGCGGGATCGGCGGCTTCGGCGGCGGCCTGGAGACCAAACGGCAGCTGCTCGCGCTCGAAGGCGTGCTGCCCGCGCCGCTCTTCTGATCCCGTCCCTCCGGTTCCGGCTCCCGGTTCCGTCCGTCGTCCGTCCTCACCGAGGCCGGCTCCCCGAAGGGCAGTGCCATGTCCCGTCAGATCGCCCTGCTCCGCGGCATCAACGTCGGAGGCCACAACTCCTTCCCCAAGGCCCAGCAGCGGGAGCTGGCGGAGTCACTGGGCCTGAAGGACGTCACGGTGCTGCTGCAGACCGGCAACCTCGTCTTCGCCGATCCGGGCACCCCGCCCGGCGAGACGGCCCGGAGGATCGAGGACCGGATCGCCGCCGACCTCGGCCTCACGGTGCCGGTGGTCGTGCGCACCCGCGACGAGCTGGCCGCCGCCGTCGCCGCGAATCCGTTTCCCGAGGCCGAGGCGGAGCCCAAGAGCCTGCACCTGACGTTCCTGTCGGAGGTGCCGGCCGACACCTCGCGCCTGGAGGCGATCGACCAGGCGGCGTTCGCGCCCGACCGGTTCCGGCTGGCCGGACGCGAACTGTATCTGTGCTGCCCGGACGGCATCGGCCGCTCCAAGCTCGCCGCGCTGGTGAGCCGCATCCCGCTCGGGGTGACGGCCACCGCCCGTAACTGGAACACCGTCACCAAGCTCCTGGCGCTGGCGGACGCCTGACGCCGCCCGGGCCCCGGGCGTTCAGCGCCAGCCGTGGAACTCCCGCAGCCGGTTGGCGACGAGGTTGAAGCGGCCCCGGTCCAGGGCGCACGCCTCGCGCCGCATGCCCTCGGGGTGCACCCGCAGGACCCGGTCGAGCGCCACCCAGGAGTCGCGGCCCGCTCGGTCCCAGGGTCCTGCGCCTATGGCCACCCACTCCCGGTCGCCGCTGTGCCGCTTGCTGGACAGCTGGACCGCCAGCAGCGTGCCGCCGGTCTCCCGGGCGACGACCAGTACCGGCCGGTCCTTGCCCCGGCCGTCGTTCTCCTCGTAGGGCACCCAGGTCCAGACGATCTCGCCCGGGTCCGGGTCGCCGTCCGGGTCGGGCGCGTAGGTCATCCTGACGGTGCCGACGGAGCCCGGGCGGGCTTCCATGGTTGCGGTGGGTCCCTGGCTGCCGGGCAGCGCGTCGGCCGCGCCGGAGGGGTCTGATGCGGTGAAGGAAGAGGTCACGCCCCCACGCTAACCGCCGCCCTGAGCAGGGCGTTCAGCGGCCCCGAGCCGCGCTCCACGGCCCGTTGTCAGTGGTCGGCCGTACGGTTTTTCACAGCGGGGGACGGCCGTCGGGGCCGCCCGGGAGGGGGAGCACCATGTCCGAGACCACGACGTATCTGGAACTGTCCCAAGAGGGCGGCGGCGCCCACAAGTTCTACGAGGTGACGGTGCGGGACACGGTCGTCTCGGTGCGCTACGGCCGGATCGGCGCGGCCGGCCAGCAGCAGACCTCGACGTTCCCGACGCGGGACAAGGCGCAGGCCGCGGCGGCGAAGAAGATCGGCGAGAAGGTCCGTAAGGGCTACGCCCCGGCCGTCCAGGGGCAGCGCACCGCACGCCCGGTGACGCGCCGTCAGGTGTCCTCGGCGCCGTCGACGGCCCGCGCGGTCGCGCCGGTGCTGTGGCGGTTCCGCACGGGCGCCGCGGCGTTCGGCATCCACATCGACGAGGACCGCGCTTGGGTCGCCAACCAGAACGGCGATGTGCACGCCCTCGGCCACGACGGCGAGGTGCTGGCGCACTACCGGCTGCCGGCCGGCGTCAAGTGCCTGGTGGCGGACGACTTCTGGATCTACGCCGGCTGTGACGACGGCACGGTCTACGACCTCTCCTCGAAGCTCCCGTTCGCCGCCTACGACATCGCCCCCGACGTCGACATCTTCTGGCTGGACATCCGCGAGGGGATCCTCAACGTCGCGGACCGCAACGGCGGTCTGACGGTCATCGACCACGAGGACGAGTACCAGTGGTCGCGGCGCAGCACCGGCGACCACGCCTGGATGGTGCGGCGGGACGAGCGCGCCGTCTACCACGGCCACCGCCGCGGCGTGACGGCCTATTCCACCGACGGCAGCGGCGAGTTGTGGCACACGCCGACCCAGGGCGCGGTGCTGTTCGGCTGGCAGGAGGACGACTCGGTGTACGCCGGTACCGACCGGCGGGTGGTCCAGCGGCTGGCGAAGGACTCCGGGGCGCTGGAGGCGACCTACGCCTGCGACACGGTCGTCTACTCCTGCGCGACGGCACCGGGCGGCCGCTACGTCTTCGCCGGCGACTCGGCCTCTTCGGTGTACTGCTTCGCCGCCGACGGCACCCGCCTGTGGAAGCTGGGCACGGGCGGGGGCTCGGCGCTGTCGATGCAGTATCTGGACGAGAAGCTCTACATGGTCACCACCGACGGATCGCTGGTGTGCGTGGACGCGAGCGAGGCGGCCGTGGCCGCCGCCCGGGCGGGCACGGTGCCGGTGGCCCGGGATGTGAAGTCGGCCGCCGCGCTGCCGACGTACACGCCGTCGGCCACGGTGCGGACGGTGGCCTCCGCGGCCGCCTCGGGGGTCGTGGTGGAGTGCGTCCAGGAGGGCGGCCGGCTGCGGGTCCATGTGGTCTCCGCGGGCTATGAGCCGTCCTGGAACGTTCAGTTCCCCCGTCACATACGGCAGCCCGGGGCGCGGTATGTCGTCGACGACCTCTCGGCGGCCGCGGGCGGGTTCTACCGCGTGCGCGGCGAGATCCGGCAGCTCGTCTGAGGCCGCCGGACCGTTCTGCGGCCCCGATCAGGCGGGTCCGCTCCAGGCCGGCCGGCGCGGGTCGTCGGCCCGTACGACGATGTCCGCGGCCTCCTCGGGCCGGGTCTCGGCCTCGTAGCGCGCGAAGGCGGGCAGCGTCCAGTGCTCGTGCTGCGGGGTGCGGCGAGCGAGCGCGGCCGGCGACAGCGTGAGGTGGACGGTGAGATCGAAGGGGAACCAGTGACCGAGCAGGAGGGGACCGTGCAGCAGCAGGACACCGCCGGGCGGCAGCGTCACATACGCGCTGCGGGTGGCCCGGTCGGCCACCGGGTCCCAGAGGTCCGCCAGGACGCGTCCGGTGCCGCCCGGGTCGAGCGGCTGGAAGACCTCGCGCCACAGCGCCTGCCGGTCGAACCACTCGTCGTGGTAGGCGTCGGGGTCCTCCCGGCCGTATTCCAGCCGCAGCGAGGCGGGACGCAGGAAGCCGAAGGCGCCGGCCTTGTGCACCGCCCGGCCGCGGAGCCGCAGTGCCTCGGCGAGCCGCCCGGCCAGCTCCCCGGGTGCGGCGGCGGGCGCTCCGTCGAGGGCGACTCTCCGCCAGGGGCTGCCGTCCTCGGCCTCCGTGGTGAGGATCCGCTCGGCGAGCGCGTCGGTGAGCCGTTCCCAGGTGATCGCTTCGAGCCGCACCCCGCCATTGTGCCGGGCGGCGGGGCGCGGCGCGCGGGGCATCAGCCGGGGAAGGGCCCGCCGGGCGGGGCGTGGAAAGTGAGGCCGCCGGAGACGACGCCGGCCTGGATGACCGCGCCGTGCTGGACCCCGCCGCTGATGGTGTTGTGCACCTCCGGCACGGTCCCGCGGTCCGCTTCGGGCGCGACCTCGTCGAGCAGGGCGCGGAGTTCGGCCGCGGCGGCCGGGTCCTCGCTGAGCAGCCGGCGCAGCCGCAGCCGCCAGGCCGCGGTCACGCCCGCCACCCCGTCCTGGTCGTCCTCCTCCTGTGCCACGACGAGATCGGCGCGCGAGTCGTCCAGCTCGCCCTCCAGCGCGGCCTCGTCCCCGGCGCCCCGGCGACGGGCGAGGAAGGCCGCCATGCGGCGCCGGACGCCGGCCCAGCCATCCGTCGCCATCTGCTGTACGAGCGTGGTCGCCCCTGTCGCGGCGAGTGCCACCAACTCCGCTTCCATCGGTCCCCCTCGGGTGTCGGGTGTGGTTCCGTCCGGCTGTGGTTCAGGCCTGGCCCGCTTCCGGGCCGGCGGCGCCGTAGCGGCTGAGTTCGGCCGCCGCCTCCTTCGTCGCCTCGATGACGTTCTCGGGGGCCACCGGCATCACGGACTTGAGCTTGAGCAGCAGGACGGCCCCCATGATGGAGCCGTCCCACATGATGGGCGCGGCGCAGGAGTTCCATCCGGCCATGCACTCCTCGTAGCCGAGCGCGTGGCCGAGGTCGCGGACCTCCGCGAGGGAGGCCACCAGCGCGTCGTTGTCCCGGTAGACGCCCGGTCCGGCCTGGTCCGGTACGGGCTCGGCCAGGACCCGCTGCTGAAGCACCTCCGGCAGGTAGGCCAGGATCGTCCGCCCGGAGGCGCCGGTCCGCAGGGAGCGCGTCACGGACAGCACATCGCGCGGCGTCATACCGAGTTCGGCCAGGTCGGAGTCGCCGACGGCCATGTCCACGCACTGCCGTTGGGCGCCGGAGAAGGGCGCCACCATGTAGAGGAAGGCCAGGCCGCCGTCGGTGGCCCTCCGCAGTTCCTGCAGCACGGTCTGGGTGACCGTGCCGTCGAGGCGGTGGTCGAGCGCGGTGAAGGCGAGTTGGGCGGCGGAGGTGCACAGGCGGTACAGGCCGCGGTCGACCCGTTCGAAGATGCGCTGGTAGATGCCGGACTGCAGGATGCGGTAGACGACGGAGTCGTCCAGGCCGGTGAACTCGGCTATCTCGCCGGGGCCGTGGGCCGATCCGCCGAGTTCGGCGAAGGCGGTCTGGACGAGGAAAACCCGCTCGGCATGGCTGGATCCCGATGCCCGGGTGCCCGCCGAGGGACCGTTCCTGGCCGTCCGGCGTCCGCTCTTGCGCCCCGGGGAGCCCGGCGCCGTGACGGCGGTGCCCGAAGCGGAGGCGGGCGTGGCGGCCGAGGCCGGCGAACCCGGTGCTGTGGTGCTGTTGCCCATCGTGTGCTCTCTCCCCTGGCAGTGTTCCGCGCCCGAAGGCGCCCGGCGTGTCCGGTGGAAGCCGACGCCCCCGTCATCCGCGGCCGCACCCTCCGGCAGTCGGCGCCCGGGAGTGCTCCCGGAGCCGTTCTGCCCGCCCGCGGCCCCGGGTCACCCGCATTATCGGGTGACGTCGAGGGCGAGTTTCCCGGTCGGTGTGCGGGCGGCGAGGTCGTGGTGCGCCCGGGCCGCCTCACCGAGCGGGTAGGCCGCGCCGGTGAGCGGCTTGAGGGTGCCGTCGGCGACGGCGTCGAACAGCGCCCGCATGGACGTCGGCAGTGCCGTACGGTCCGCGTAGAGCTGCGGCAGCCAGAAGCCGGAAACGGTCAGGGAGCGCTCCATCAGGTCCCGGGTCGGGACGTTCGCCAGGTCGCCGCCGGCGAAGCCGTAGACGGCGAGCCGGCCGCGCGGTGCGACGGCGGCGAGGGTGCGGGTGAAGGTGGCGCCGCCGGTCATCTCCAGAGCGGCGTCGACGGGGCCGCCGGCGGCGTCCAGGATGCGCTCCGTCAGGTCGTCGGCGTGCGAGTCGATGACGGCCTCGGCGCCCAGTTCGGTGGCCAGTTCGCGCTTCTCGGCCGAGCCCGCGAGGCCGATGACCCTGGCCCCGGCGTGCGCGGCGAGCTGGACGGCCAGCGAGCCGACGCCCCCGGCCGCGGCCGGCACCACGAGGGTCTCGCCCTTGGTGATCCGCAGTACGGTGAACAGCAGGTGCCAGGCGCTGTTGCCCTGGAGGGCCAGTGCGACGGCCTGTTCGTCGCTGACGGCGTCGGGTACGTCCCAGGTGACGCGGCGGTGCAGCAGGGCCCGTTCCGCGTAGCCCCCGCCGCGGCACAGCCCGACGACCCGGCGGCCGCCGTCCACGGTCCCCACGACCTCGTTGCCGGGTATGTACGGCAGCTCCACGGGCGCGAGGTAGGAGTCCCCCCGGACATGGACGTCCGCGTAGTTGACGCCGGCCAGGGTCACCCGCACCAGCGAGTGGCCGCCGCGGGGTGCGGGCTCGGGCACGTCCTCCAGCCGCAGCACGTCCGGACCGCCGAATTCTCGCATCACAATCGCGCGCACGACTCTCCCTCAGGTTCACAAGTGCGGTGCCCGCACAGGGTAGGCGGGGCGTCCGTTGTCGGGCGGATACCCGATCATTTCGCGCCAACCATGAGAGGTTCGGACCGCCCTTGCCTTTCTTCTGACGAGATTTTCCCGCCCGCTTTCTCGCGACGCGAGAAAATGCCAGCGCGTTTTCCACCCATTGCGTCGTTTTGCTGTGGATATACCCAGCGGTACGGCCGAGGTGGCTGCCTCGCATCCCTCGCTCAAACTCGGCTACCGGATGTGATCGCCGCCGCCTACGATCCCGAATTGTGTCCGCCGTTGACCACTGGTGACGGCCGCGTCCCCTGGGGCCGAGCACGCTCCGCGAGGCAGCGCTGCTCGCCCACCGCACCCGGTGATACGGGCGGGTGGCGGAGGGCCTGGCCGCCTGCAGGGCAGCGCGGGCACGGCCTGAGGGGGAATCATGATGGGGAAATCGGGGGGCGGCAGGCCGGCGTATGCGCCGGCCTGCCGGGACCCACAACGCGCACTGCCACTTCCACCGGCACCTCTCCGCCTGCTGCGGACCGCATCCGCGTCCTTGCCGCCCTCGCTGACGGCCACCGTCGCGGCTGCCACGGATGCCGTCATCGCCGCCGCGCGCCGCCACTCCCGGCCGTACGCGGCACCGCTCTACCTGGACGCGTCCCGCCCCCGCCGGGGGACCGTGCGCCGCCGACGAGAACGGGACTGCCCATGAACGCCTCCAGCAGTACGCCCGGCACCGGGCTGCAGTTCACCCACCCCTACCTCGCCGTGGTGCTCGGCGGCGGCTTCACGGGCATGCTCGCCGCGGCGGCGCTGTCCGAGTACGCCGAGGTCATCGTCGTCGAGCGGGAGCGGCTGCCGCGGACCCCGGCGCTGCCGACCGACCTGCCACACGCCCGGCACGCGCATCTGCTGGCCGCGGACGGTGCCCGGATGGTCGAGGCCCTGGTGCCCGGCAGCATCGAGCGCTGGCTGGCGGAGGGCGCCCGCCGGGTTCCGGTGCCGGCGGAGCTGGCCGGCCGCGGCCCGCTGGGCCGGTCGGACCGGCGCTGTCCGCCGCATCTGATCGCCTGTTCCCGCGACCTGCTCGACCGGGTCGTCCGCCAACAGGTACCCGCCCGCCCCGGGGTCGCCGTCATCGACGGCACCGAAGCGGAGGAGCTGACCGGCACCGCGGAGCACGTCACCGGGGTACGGGTCCGCGACACCACGACCGGCGAAACGTATCGGCTCGACGCCGATCTGGTCGTCGACGCCACCGGCCGCCACTCCACCAGCCGGGCGCGCCTCTTCGCCCTGGGACTGCCGCGGGTCGCCGAGGACCTCGCGGACTCCGCGACCGTCTCGGCGACCCGGATCTTCCGCGCCCCCGAGGGCGGCGACAACTTCCCGGTGCTGACCTCCCGTTCAGGCCTTGTCGCGCCGCCGCCCGGTCGTTCCGGCGCCGCCCGTAACGTCGCCGGGCGTGCCTTCCGGGTGCGGGCCGTCCCGGAGCGGACGGCGACGCTGGTGCCGATCGAGGGCGGCCGCTGGCTGGTCACGCTCACCGGCACCGGCGAGGACCGGCCGACCCAGCACGCCGGCCGGTTCGTGCCGTTCGCCCGGCGTGCGGGGGACCCCCGCATCGGCGACCTCATCGCCGAGGCCGAGCCGCTGAGCGAGGTGCGGCTGTCCCGCGAGACGGTCAACCGGCGGCGGCGCTTCGAACAACTGCCGTCCTGGCCCTCGGGATTCCTCGCGCTCGGCGGCGCGGTGGCCGCGCTCAGCCCCGATTTCGGCCAGGGCCTGTCGCTCGCCGCCCACGGCGCCGCCGCGCTGCGCGAGGCGCTGGGCCGGTACGGCATGGACGATCCGGCGCTCGCCCGGAGGGTCCAGCGCACCATCGGGCGCCTCGTCGACGAGCTCTGGTCCGTGGCCACCGGTGCGCCCGGCCACTCCCCCGCCGCCGGCCGGACCACCGTCTGCCGCGCCTACATCGACGTCGTCACCGGCGGCCCGCGTCCGGCACCGTTCCTGCGCGGCCCGGCCGCTCTCGCCATGCTGCGGGACACGGCCCGGGCCCGTCCGGTCACCGGCGCCACGGACTGGGAGGCGCCCCCGCTGCCCGTTCCGCCCGCCGCGCCCACCGCGTCCGGCGCCCCGCCCGAGGTCTCGCCGGCCGCGGCCGCCGCACCGTCCTCGGTCTCGGCCGCCCCCGCCACCCGACGCCTCCCCCGCCCGCGCGGCTTCCGGCCGACGGCACTGCGCCGCACCGGCGGTACGGGGCACCGCAAACCGGCCGAGGGCTGATCCCGCGGCCGCCCGCAGGGACGTACCCGGCCAGGGGGAAATTCGGTCGCCCGGCGACCTCGGGGTCGATCACAGTGGGGCGGGGCGGCGCACCGGGCGCCGCCCGCCGCAATGCCAGGAACGGGGAACGGTATGTCGACGCTGCGCGTCACCGCCGAGGAACTGACCATCCACGAGCATCCGCAGGCCGATGCGCTGGAGCTCGCCCAGGTGGGCCTGTATCGCGCGGTGGTCGCCAAGGGCGTCTACCGGACGGGCGATCTGGCGGTCTACATACCGGAACAGGCCGTGCTGCCCGGGGAGTTGGTGGCCGAGCTGGGGCTGACGGGGAAGCTGGCCGGCTCGGCGGCCAACCGGGTCAAGGCGATCCGGCTGCGGGGCGAACTGTCGCAGGGCATCGTCTGCCGCCCGACGGCGCTGGACGGGGTGGATCTGGCGAAGGCGCGGGCGGACGGCGTCGACTTCGCGGCGGAGCTGGGGATCGTGAAGTGGGTTCCGCCGGTCCCGGTTTCGATGAGCGGGGAGGTCGAGCCGGCACCCGATCTGCTGCCGTGGATCGACATCGAGAACCTCAAGCGTCATCCGGCGGCGTTCACGGACGGCGAGCCGGTGGCGGTGACGGAGAAGGTGCACGGCACGGCCTGCTGTGTGACGTACCACGCCGAGGGCGGGCGGCTCCAGGTGACGTCCAAGGGGCTGGGCGCCCAGCGGCTCGCCCTGGTGGAGGACCCGAAGAACCTGTATTGGCGGGCGGTGCGCGGCCATGACGTCGCGCGGGTGGCCGCGGAGCTCGCCGGTGAGCTGGGCGCGTCGCGGATCGGGGTGTACGGCGAGGTCTACGGCGCCGGTGTCCAGGACCTCGGCTACGGCGCGGACAGCCGGCGTGGGGAGCCGGGGTACGCGGTGTTCGACGTCGCCGTGGAGGCCGGCGGGCAGCTGCGGTGGCTGGACCCCGAGGAGCTGACCGGAGCGCTGGCCGGCCGGCTTCCGTTGGTGCCGACGCTGTACCGCGGCCCCTACGAGGCGCGCGCGGTGATGGAGCTTGCCGAGGGCCGCGAGACGCTGTCGGGGCGCGCGGCGCACATCCGGGAGGGTGTGGTCGTCCGCCCGCTCCGGGACCGCTACAGCGCGGAACTGGGCGGCCGGGCCGTGGCCAAGGTGGTCGGCGGCGCCTATCTGACGCGCAAGGGCGGCACGGAGTACGAGTAGCCGGCCGCCCGAGCCACTCTCGTACGCCGTCCGCCGCGGCCCGCTTCCGCCCCCGGTCAGGACCGCCCGCTCAGGGTCGCCTCCTGGGGTTGCTCCTGTCCCAGGAGGCGCCGGGCGAGGTGGAGCGGGGCGTGCGGGTCGCGGGCCGGGGCGGGGGCCTGGCTGCGGTGCGAGGGAAGGCGTTCGACGGTGGTCGTACCGGTGTCGGACTCCAGGGCCGGTGCGTAGCCCGCGGCACGCAGCGCGTCCAGGGTGGCGGTCGGCGGCCGGCCGCTGACCAGGACGGTCGGGGCGATGGCGCGCAGGCCGAGGTCGCGCAGGGCGCGGTGGCCGGCGAGTTCCCGGACGAGTGTTTCGTCGTCGGAGCGGATGCAGCAGGCGGCGGGCAGCACCCGCATCCGCCCGTGGGCGCGGGCGGCGTCCCGGACGAGGTAGTGGAGCGGCTGCGGCAGGCCGCCGGTCGCCGAGGCCCCGGTGAGCTGTGTCAGGAGGGTGTCGGCGGAGTGTCCGGCGTCCAGCGCGCGGCGGACCGATGCGGGGGTGAACCGCCAGGTCACGGCGTGTTCCTCGGATTCCCGGTCGGCGGCGGAGGCGAGCAGCCCGGCGAGCGCGGTGGACGGGCGGCCGGGTACGACGGCGGTCAGGTCGGCCTGGAAGTGGGCTTGTTCGAGCGGTGGCGGCAGCAGGTCGCCGAGCGGCTCGGCGAGGGCGTCCGGGCCGTTGAGCAGGGCCCGCCCGAGGGGGGTGAGGGTGCCGTGCGCGACGAGGCCCAGGTAGGCCGCTTCGTGGAGGGTGTGGACGGCGCGTTCCTCGGCCATCGGCTGCCGGGTGACGGCGAGCGGGCGGTACCAGTCCGCCGCCCGGAGGAGGTCCGCCAACGGCCCCTCGACGGGCTCCCGTTGCTCCGACGCTCCCGTGGCCGGCAGGGGCGCTCCGGCGCCGGAGGGGACGGTGTCCAGGGCGGCGAGGAGGGCATGCCGGAGGGCGGGGGCGTGCCGGTCGCTGCCGCGGACGAGGGCGCTCGGGGTCTCTCCGAACGGCGTGTGGGTGGGGACGGCCCACAGGGCGGACCAGGCGGCGAGGACGGGGGCGAGGCGGGCGCCGGGCGGGCGCTCCAGCCAGTCGTCGTAGGCGCCGGTGGGGAGCGCGGTGATGCCCGCCGGGGTGCGCGTGAGGGCGATCAGCTCGGCGGCCAGGGCGAGGTCGAGGAGCAGGCGGACGTGCGGTTCGGTGGCGCCGGCGGCCTTGGCCAGCCGTTTGATCTCCCGTACGGCCAGCCCGCCGGACTTGCGGAGGGCGGCGGGCTGGGTGGCCAGAGACGCCAGCAGGCGCTCCAGGGTGGCGGCGAAGGCGGCCGCGGCGGCCCGGGACTCGTCGTACGGCGAGGTCGCCGGCACCGGTGCGGCGGGCATGCCGGGGTCGGCGCTCGGGTCCGGGGCGAGCCGTGGGGCGTCGGGGCGGAACGGGCCGAGGTCGTGGGCGCCGAGGAGTTGGGGGACGCGCGGCGGGACGACGACGGCGCCGTCTTCGGTGGGCGCGGCGAGGCCGTCGTCGTAGAGGGCGCGCAGGGCCGCCTCGGCGGCGGAACGCGCCGGTCCGGGCCGGTCCGCGCCGAGCGCTGCGAACACGTCCTGGGGCGGGACCGGTGCGTCTGCCAGGTGGGCGAAGGAGAGCCGGTGCGCCATCAGGGACTGGTAGTCGGCGCCGGGCGCGGGAGCGGTGCGTCCGGTGCGTTCTTGGCTGAGCCGGGCGGTGGTGGCGAGTACCTGGAGCCGGGGGTGGTCGAGGTGCAGTACCAGGTGATGGAGGGTTTCGTAGGACCACAACGCCGTTGCCAGGCCCCGGAGTTCGGTTGGGGCGGGGCGGCGGGCGAGCGGCTCGGCGTGGCGGGTGAGGAGTGCGGCGAGCTGCTCGGGGGTGCGGCGGGCGAGGGAGCGGGTGAGTGTGTCGAGACCTTCCACGGCCTTGAGGTTAGTCATCGTGCGAGCAGGGTGGTGAGGGCGCCTACGGGGTCGGGGTCGGCGGGGCCGGCGGGCCACCAGTCCTCGGTGCCCGGTTCGGCTTCGTACGGGTACCAGCGGTGGTCGTGGCCGAAGCGGAGCTGGATGCCGCGTGCCGGGTCGGTGAGGTGGTTGTGGTGGGGGCGGAGGGCCGGGAGGTCCGCGGCGCGGAGGGCGCTGCGGGCCCGGTCGAAGTCGCCGGCCGGAGGGTTCCAGGTGCTGTGGAGGAGGGCGAGTCCTTCGGGTCCGCCCTGGCGCCAGGCGGCGACGGAGCGGGCCACGTCCGTGGGGGTGCGTCCGGTCGCCGCGGCGAGATCGCGGTAGAGGGTGCGGGTGGCGGAGGTCAGTCCGGCGGTGGGGTGGGCCGTGACGGCGAGGCGTACGGCGTCCTCCCAGGGCGGGAGTTCCGGGAAGGGGCCGGTGGGGGCAGGCCGTCCGCCGGGATCCGGGGCTGCGGTGATGCAGGCGTGGGCGCGGGCCGCGGCGTCGGCGGCGAGCAGTTCGAGGGTGGCGGGGTCGAAGGGCAGGCCGTCGCCCTCGGGAAGGACATGCGGCCGGCCGGGCTGCGGCGGCGCGGGCAGGGGCGGCGGGAGGGCCGGCCGGTGGCGGTCGGCGAGGGCGGCGCGGGCGAGGAGGGGGCGCGGCGCGGGCGTCCCCGGCACGGCTGCGGCCGGGTCCTCGCCGGTGGCACCGGGGCGCCCGGAGGACCCGAACGACCTCGGGTCAGCCGCGTCACTGCTGATGGTGGGCGGTGCCGTGCCGTCCGGTGTCCGGGTGCGGGCCTCCCCGGCGGTGAGGGCGGTGTTACGGCGGGAGAGCGCGTCGAGGAGTTCACGCTCACCGCGGCCGCGCATCAGCAGCAGCACGAACGGGTCGGCGTCCAGCAGCCTGGCCACCTGGAAGCAGAGCGCGGCGGCGTGTTTGCAGGGCCTGCCGTGGTCGGGGCACGAGCAGCGGGGGACGAGATCGCCCGGCCCGGGAAGGAGGCGCACCTCGCCCTCGGCCAGGGTCCGCGGGAGCTTTTTGGCCAGCAGGGCGGCGAGCTGGTCCGGTTCCGCGGCGACGGCGTCCAGGAGGCCGTCCCATTGGTGGTCGCTGAGGGTGCGCAGGCGGATCTCGGCGCTGTAGGGGCGGGGCCTGCTGCCCCGTACGGTGGCGAGGATGCGGCCCGGGGTGACATTGATGGTGTCGACATGGCCGTCGCGGGCGTAGGTCCGCCCACGGGCGAGCCGGGCGCTGTCGAGCGCGGTGGTCTCCAGTGCGGCCAGCCAGGCGCTGCCCCACCAGGATTCGGCGAACAGGCCGCGGGCGCCGGGCCGGGGCGGCAGCGGCGGGAAGGTGCGCGTGCGGTCGGCGCGGGCCAGCCGGTCCGCGGCGGCGCGCCCCGAGGGGCGACGGGGGATCATCCGGCCCTCCTCAGGGAGACCAGATCGGCCAGCTCGGCATCGGAAAGCTCGGTGAACGCGGTCTCCCCTCCGGAGAGCACGGCGTCGGCCAGTGCCCTTTTGGCGGCGAGGAGTTGGGCGATGTTGTCCTCCACGGTGCCTTCGGTGATCAGCCGGTGGACCTGTACGGGCTGGGTCTGGCCGATGCGGTAGGCGCGGTCGGTGGCCTGCTCCTCCACCGCCGGGTTCCACCAGCGGTCGTAGTGGATCACATGTCCGGCGCGGGTCAGGTTCAGCCCGGTGCCCGCGGCCTTCAACGACAGCAGGAAGACCGGGGCGTGCCCCGACTGGAACCGGTCGACCATCTTCTCCCGTTCGGCGACGGGGGTTCCGCCGTGCAGCAACTGCGCGGGGATGCCGCGGGCGGCCAGATGGCGTTCGAGGAGCCGGGCCATGCTCACGTACTGAGTGAAGACCAGGGTGGAGCCGCCCTCGGCGAGGATCGTCTCCAGGAGCTCGTCGAGGAGTTCGAGCTTCCCGGAGCGGGCGGCCAGGCCCGGGGCGGTCTCCTTGAGGTACTGCGCGGGGTGGTTGCAGATCTGCTTGAGGGCCGTGAGCAGCTTCATGACCAGGCCGCGGCGGGTCATGCCCTCGGCGGTCTCGATCCGGGCGAGGGTTTCGCGAACCACGGCCTGGTACAGGGCGGCCTGTTCGCGTCCGAGGGCGACCGGGTGGTCGGTCTCCGTCTTGGGCGGGAGCTCGGGGGCGATCCCCGGGTCGGACTTCTTGCGGCGCAGGACGAACGGGCGCACCAGTCGCGCCAACCGCTCGGCGGCCTGTGGATCCTGGCCGCCCTCGACCTCGCGGGCGTGCAGGGCCCGGAACGTCTTCAGCGGGCCGAGCAGGCCGGGCGTGGTCCAGTCGAGGAGCGCCCACAGCTCGGAGAGGTTGTTCTCGACCGGCGTGCCCGTGAGCGCGATCCGGGCCGGCGCCTTGATGCCGCGCAGCGCCTTGGCCGTGGACGAGCGGGGGTTCTTCACGTGCTGCGCCTCGTCGGCGACGACCCAGGCCCAGCGCCGGGCGGCCAGTTGGGCGGCGCTGCTGCGCATCGTGCCGTACGTCGTCAGCACGAAGCCGCCCGTCAGGCCCTCCAGGCTGCGGCCGGTGCCGTGGAAGCGCCGTACGGGCGTGCCGGGGGCGAAGCGCTCGATCTCGCGCTGCCAGTTGCCGAGGAGGGAGGCCGGGCAGACCACCAGGACGGGGTCGGTGGGGCGCCGGTGCAGGTGGAGGGCGATGACGGTGATGGTCTTGCCCAGGCCCATGTCGTCGGCCAGGCAGCCGCCGAGGCCGAGGGTGGTCATGGTGTCGAGCCAGGTCATGCCCCGTAGTTGGTAGTCGCGGAGGGTCGCGCGCAGCCCGGACGGCTGGGGCAGGGGGTGCGCTTCGGAGGTGAGGCGGCCGCGCAGCGCGGCGAGCGCCCCCAGAGGCACCACCTCGACCTGCTCCCCGTCCACCTCGGCGGTGCCGTTGAGCGTCGCGACGAGGGCGTCGGCCGGCTCCAGGTAGCCCAGTTCCCGCTTACGGGCCTTGCGCACGAGCCCGGGGTCCACCAGGACCCACTGGTCGCGCAGCCGGACGACGGGCCGGTGCGCGTCGGCGAGCTCGTCCATCTCGGCCTCGGTCAGCGGGAGCCCGTCCATCGCCAGCTGCCAGCGGAACTGCAGCAGTTGGCCGGTGTCGAAGAACCCGAAGCCGTCCGCGGCGGAGCCCGGCGCCGGGCGCAGCACCGCGGCCGCGGTCAGCCCGCGGGCCAGTTCCCTGGGCCAGTGGACGGCGATGCCCGCGGCGCCGAGCCGGGGCGCGGCATCGCCCAGCAGCTCGTACAACTCGTCCTCCCCGAGGGGGAGTACGTCGGGGACCGGGAGCTCCAGGAGGCGGGTCAGCGGGGCCCAGACACGGGCGGCACGGCGCAGCGCGAGCAGGGTGTCGACGCGGGAGCGCGGACCGAAGTGGTCGGGTCCCTCGCCGTCCCACAACTGCCGGGCGTCGGCGATCAGCGTCGGGTCCGTGAGGCTCTGCACCTGCAGCACCACCGCCGCACTCCCCTCGCCGCCGTCTTCGCTCTCCCCCGTGACGTCGAAGAGCCGGTCCGGCGCGAGATCGAGCCGCAGGGACAGCCGTACCCCCGCATCGACGCCGGCCGCGACCTCGGCGGCCCAGTCGCGCGCACCGGGGAGGCGCTGCGGTGCGTACGCGGCGAAGGGGGCGCCGGCCACCAGCTCGGCGGCGGGGGTACGGGGCAGCGCGTCCACCACCGCGTCCACATAGCGCCGCACCAGGTCCACGGGGTCGGGCAGGTACAGCGGGCGGCTGCCGGGGAGGGGGACGGCGTAGGCCTCGGCGGGCATGGCGGCGGCGATCGCCCGGAGGTGCGCGATGTCGTCCGGGTCGAGCGGGCCGGCCCGCCAGGCGTCGGTGTCCTCGGACGTCAGCCCCGGCAGCAGCCGCCCGCGCGCGGCGAGATGCAGCGCGTGCAGGGTGGCAGCTCCCCAACAGGCGGCCGCCGGATCCGCGGCCGGATCGTGCCGGGCGCGGACGAGCAAAGGGACGGCCTCGGCCACCGGCAGCAGCACGGCCGGCACCGTACGCGCCCGGGCGCCGCTGCCGTGACGGCGGGCCACGGTCAGCTGCGTCACCTCTGCGACCGTCTGCTGCGCGCCGTCGCCGCGGGCATCGGTGCCGGGCTCCGGGAGCGGCCCGCCGTCGGGCCGCCAGAGCGCGATCCGTCCGGCGCGGGGCGGCTGCGCGGGCAGGAAGACCGCGGCACAGCAGGCCGCGGCGGCATACCCGCCGTCCTCCCACCGCTCGCTCATGCCGTCTCCTGACGTCCGAATCCTCCGGCTCCTGCCGTCTCCCGATGAAAGCAGACGGCACTGACAACGCCGACGGCCGGCGGGGACGGCCGGCGCTGGGCGGGCGGAGTTATCCACAGGCAGAAAAAATCTCGTCGCGGATCCGCCGCGATCGGCTACAGTCAGTTACATCATCACTCTCAGTGATCGAGAAATGACGATTGGTGGACGGCCCTCCCGTCTCCGCCCCCACCCACACCGAAAGGCAGCCCGATGCACCACACTCCGACTCCCGAACAACGCGCCGCCGCCGAGGTCTTTCCGACGGGCGCCCACCTCGTCATCCAGGCCGGTGCCGGCACCGGCAAGACGACGACGCTGGGAATGCTCGCGCGCTCCGCGCGACGGCAGGGCCGGCTTGGCCGCTATATCGCCTTCAACAGGGCCGTCGCCCGCCACGCCGCCCGGACGTTCCCCAGCGAGGTCGCCTGCGGAACCGCCCACGCCCTCGCCTACACCGCCGTGGGCAGGCGCTATCGGTCCCGGATGAACGCCCCACGGCAAGCGGGCTGGCGCACCGGCGCAGCCCTGGGCATCGAGGACGGCATGTCCTTACGCATCGGTGCGCGCACGGTCACCCACAAGGCACTTTCCTATACGGCCCTGCGCACCGTGACCCGCTTCTGCCACTCGGCCGACCGCGAGATCCGCGCCCGGCACGTCCCGCCCCTGCGCGGCGCCGAATCCCCGCCGCTGCACGCCCACCTCGCCGAGGTCGTTCTGCCGTACGCCCGCAAGGCGTGGGCCGATCTGCAGCGCCCCGATCACGGCGTGGTCCGCTTCGAGCACGACCACTACCTCAAGATGTGGGCCCTGACCGAGCCCGTCATTCCGGCCGACTTCCTGCTCCTGGACGAGGCCCAGGACACCAACCCCGTCGTCGAGCAGGTCTTCACCGCGCAGCGCGACCACGCCCAGCTGGTGCTGGTCGGCGACTCCGCCCAGGCCATCTACGGCTGGCGCGGTGCCCGCGACGTGATGACCGGCTTCGACGGCAGCCAGCTCACCCTCTCCCATTCGTTCCGCTTCGGACCCGCGCTGGCGGCCGAGGCCAACCGCTGGCTCACGATCGTCGACGCACCGATCCGGCTCAGAGGCTCGCCGGACCGGAAGACGGAGCTGTGCCCGGTCCGCTCCCCCGAGGCCATTCTGTGCCGGACCAACGTGGGAGCGATGGTGGAGGTGATACGACAGCTGGAGGCGGACCGCCGGGTGACCCTCGCGGGTGGCGGCGAGACCTTGAGCGCCCTGGCTCGTGCCGTTCACGACCTCGAAGCCGGACGCCGGACCAGCCATCCGGAGCTGACGCTCTTCGAGACCTGGGCCGAGCTGCGCGAGTACGCGGAGTTCGATCCGGCCGGACGGGACCTCCTGCCACTGGTGGAACTCGTCGACGAGCACGGCACGGACGCCGTGCTTCAGGCCCTGGACCGGCTCTCACCCGAGGACTCCGCCGAGGTGACGGTGTCCACGGCCCATCGGGCCAAGGGCCGGGAGTGGCCGAGCGTACGCATCGCGGACGACTTCACGGGCCCCGATGACCTCGACGAGTGCGACGAAACCGGCCGGCCGCTCCCCGGATCCATCGACGTGGACGAGGCACGCCTGGCGTACGTGGCCGTGACCCGCGCCCGTTCACAGCTCGACATCGGCGGGCTGTCCTGGATCAACGGCCACCCGGCAGGCGATCCCCGCCCCACCGACAGGACGACCACGCAGACGAAGACCTGCAAGGAGACGAAGACCTGTCAAGGAGAGGAAGACCAGTGACTGACTCACGGATCAGGAGGATCCTGGAGGGTGAAGTGGGAGATGATGCCGATGCGTACGGGAAATGAGCCCCTGCAGGCACGCAGCCCGCTGAAAATACGCTGCGGACTGGCGCTGTGGGGACTGCTGTGGGCCGTCGCCGGGGCCGTGGCCTTCGCCGACTTCGGGCGGCCGGAATGGGCGGCCGCGTGTGCCGCACTCGCCATGGTGGCGGCAGCAGACCTGATCATGGTCATCCGCCACATCCGCCAGGGACCGCACTACCAACCGGGCAAGGACGTGCCCCCGTACGAGCCCGACCGGGGCCGGAACGACGCCTTCGGCATACGCACCGACAGGGACCACCGACGGGGAAGCAGGCCGTGACACGGCAGCCGGTGTGACGCGGCAGGCAGCCGTCGGGAAGAGGTCGGTTGCAAGAGGAGCGGTCGCAGCGAGGCGGTCGGTCGCAAGCCGTACGTGAGGAGGCGGGGCAGCCGAACGTCGCTGCCGGCGGGGGGCCGGCGTCCCCTCCTCCGGTTCCGTGCCTGCCTACTCGGTCCCGATCGGATCCCTACCTACTCCGGTCCCGCGTCGCCGTCCGGCCGGCCGGGAGCGTTCTTCGGAGCCGTGTCACCAGGAGCCCGGTCACCGTTGTCCGTGGCGTCCGTGGCGTCCCGGGCGAAGCGGGCCGCCTGGATGAACTCCGGGCGGGGGTCCAGGGCAGCCGCCAGCCGGAAGTGTCGGAGCGCCTCGTCAGGACGGGCAGCACGCTCCAGGGTGCGGGCGAGTGCGAAGTGCGCGAAGGCGTTGTCGGGCTCGCGCTCCAGCACGATCTGGAACTCGAGCTCCGCCGGCCGTAGTTGGGCGGCGAGGAAAAAGGCACGGGCGCGCAACAGGCGGGCCGCGGTGTTCTCCGGGTGCGCGGAGATGACCGAGTCCAGCAACCGGATCGCGCCGCGGGGATCGCGGGCAGCCAGCAACTGTTCCGCGGCACGGAAGTCGATGACGTGTGTCTCGGGGCTGCTCTCGGGCACGGCCTACTCCTCTCCACCGGCGTCGCCGTCGGTGCAGGCATCCGTCCGCCAGGGACCGTACGGCGTTACCAGGGGCCACAACAACCCTGCCGCTCACGGCATTCCCCGGTGCCGGCGGAGCCGAGCCAGCCCCTCGGGGACGCTCGCCCGGGAGCACCCCCTCCGCTCCCCCATGGCCATGCCGCCAGAGGGCCGCTAGAGGCTGATGTGGTACGCCTTGCGGAGCGTCTCGTGGACGGTCCAGCGGGTCCGGTCACCCTCGCGGAGGATGCAGGCGTCACCGGGGCCCACCTCGAGGACCGAGCCGCCTTCCACCTCGATGGTGGCGCGTCCGCTGACGACAACGAACAGCTCATTGGCCTCGGTGTCGGTCACCACACCCGGCGTGATCTGCCAGATACCGCGGATCTGCCGGCCGTCCGGAGACTCCCACAGCACCTTCCCCGTCACCTCGGGAGCACCGGAGACAATCTGCGAGGGATCCAGCGGATCCGGCTCCAGGTCGGCGTCCGCGATGCCAGGGATGTTCACGACGAAGGAAGGAGGTGCCGATTCGGCGGCGGAAGGTGAGGAGTCGGGCTCGGCCACCAGCCCAGCCACCGGCTCGTCGGCCGGGGCCTTGGCGTCAAGATCGGAAGCAGCAGTCATGGCGGCGAGGGTACCGCCCACCCGTTCGAGCCCGGCAGCCACTCCCCCGCCCCGCCGGGACCCGCCCCCCAGCGGCGCCGGTACCCGCTCCCGTCCGCCGCCCCGACACCGGTCCCCCAGCTGGCCCCGCGCCCATCTCCCCTGCGGCCTCCGGGCCCGTGACTGCGGTGGGCTCAAGCGTTGTGCAGGCGTTCCCATACCTTGCGGACCTGGGGTTCCAGGGCCTCCAGGGGGCCGTCGTTGTCGATGACGAGGTCGGCGATCGCGAGTCGCTGTTCGCGGGTGGCCTGGGCGGCCATCCGGGACTTCGCCTCGTCCTCGGCCATACCGCGGAGCCGTACCAGGCGGTCCAGCTGGGTTTCGGGGGCGGCGTCGATCACCACCACCAGGTCGTAGAGCGGCGCCAGGCCGTTCTCCGTGAGCAGGGGGACGTCGTGCACGACCACCGCGTCCGGGCCCGCCGATGCCTCGAGTTCCGCCGATCGCGCACCCACCAGGGGGTGCACGATCGAGTTGAGCGCCTTGAGCTTCCCGGGGTCGGCGAACACGATGCCGCCCAGCTTGGGGCGGTCAAGCGTGCCGTCCGGTGCGAGGACGTCCTCCCCGAACTCCTCGACCACCGCCGCGAATCCGGGCGTGCCCGGCTCGACGACCTCGCGTGCGATCTTGTCCGCGTCCACGATGACCGCGCCGTACGACGCCAGCAGTCGTGAAACCTCGCTCTTGCCCGCGCCGATGCCGCCGGTCAGCCCCACCTTCACCATGGGCCCACGCTATACGGTGCCCGGAGCGGGCCGCTGCGCGGGAAGCGACATCCGGGACGGGCCCGGGGATGCCTGGGGAGGACCGGGAAAGGGCCCGGAGACGCGGAGGGAGCCGGGGAGCGGGGCGTCAGGCACCTGACCCGCCGCCGTCGCCCTCCCGTTCTGCCAGGAAGCGCTCGAATTCCCGGCCGATCTCGTCGGCCGAGGGGAGCTCCACCGGTTCGGCCACCAGGCTGCCGCGGGTCTCGGCCCCGGCCACCGCGTCGTACTGGTGCTCCAGCCCGCTGACCAGCGCGACCAGCTCCTCGTCACCCTCGGAGATCTGCCGCTCGATCTCCTCCTGGGTGCGCAGTGCCTCCGTACGCAACGCATGCGCCGGGCCGGGCAGCACCAGGCCGGTCGCCCCCGTCACGGCCTCCAGGACCGTCAGCGCGGCGTCCGGGTACGCGGAGCGGGCGAGGTAGTGCGGCACATGCGCCGCGACGCCGAGCACATCGTGCCCCGCCTCCGCCAGGCGGTATTCGATCAGCGCCTCCGCGCTGCCCGGCACCTGGGCCTCGTCGAAGAAACTGGCGTGCCCGGGCATCAGGTCGGTGCGGTTGCCGTGGGGCGTGATGCCGACCGGGCGGGTGTGCGGGACGCCCATGGGGATGCCGTGGAAGTTGACCGAGAGACGCACCCCGAGCCGCTCGACGATCCCCTTCACGGCGGCCGCGAAGCGCTCCCACTCGACGTCCGGCTCCGGGCCGGAGAGCAGCAGGAACGGCGCATCGGTGGTGTCGCGCACCAGCTTCAGCTCGATGCTCGGCGTCTCGTAGGCGCTCCAGCGGTTGCGCTCGAAGGTGAGCAGCGGGCGGCGGGCGCGGTAGTCGATGAGGCGGTCGTGGTCGAAGCGCGCCACGACCCGGTGCGGCAGGCCGTCCAGCAGCCGACGGACGATCTGATCGCCGGTCTCACCGGCGTCGATGTACCCGTCGAAGTGGTACAGCAGCACCAGTCCGGCGGAGTCCCTGGAGGCCAGCGCCTCGACCTCCGCGAGCCCGCTCGGCTCCCATTCGTACATACCCTGGGGATCCAACACAGTGACCGCTCCTCCTCGTTCTCATGAACGGCAACGTGCACTCGGCCGCCGGCATTCCCGCCCGTGGATATGACCCGGTCCCGTACCGGACAGTTCCCGCCACCGCCGAATCCCACCGTTTCGTGGCAGGCCCCCCTGCCGTGTCCCACTTCGGGATGGCCCGGCCTGTTCCCTCTCGCCATCCATGAATGTGACCCCAACTGACCTGCTCCACACGCGACTTGAGCCACCTTCCTCCCCTCGACCGATGCCTTGACGCACCCACCCCTCACCTCTACCGTCGGCCCCGCCAACCGAAGTTCATAAGGACGCTCAACGTTCACATACGGGAAGAAAGTTGGGGCCCATGCAGATACCGAGTGAGTTGCGCACCGACCCGCCCCCGAGGAGCCTGCCGCCCCGGCGTTCGAGCGGCGCACGTGTCCGTGTGTTCGGCGGAACCGGAGCCGTACTGCTGAGCGCCTCCTCGTTGGTCCCGCTGGCCGCCCCGGCCGTCGCCGGCCCGCTGGCCGGGCCCGGGCCGGCCGCGACCGCCCGCGTCGTCGAGGTCTCGACGGCCGGGGAGCTCAAGGACGCGCTCGCCGCCGCGCGGCCCGGGGACACCATTCGGCTGGCCGACGGCACCTACCGCGGCAACTTCCGGACCACCGCCGCCGGGACCTCCGCCTCCCACATCACATTGACCGGTTCGCCCCGGGCCGTGCTCACCGCGAGCGGCGGCTACGGGCTGTATGTGAACGGCGCCTCCTACTGGACCGTCAAGGGGATCACCGTCACCGGCGGCCAGAAGGGGATCGTGATGGACGCCGCGAGCGGGGTCGTCATCGATTCCGTCACCGTGCGCGACCTGGCCATGGAGGGCGTGCACTTCCGGAATTCCAGCAAGAACGGCGTCATCAAGAACTCGACCATCCGGGACACCGGCAAGAACGGCAGCGGGATGGGCGAGGGCGTCTACGTCGGCAGTGCGGGCGGCACCGACGACAAGAGCGACAACGTGCAGATCCTCGGCAACACCATCGGCCCCGGTGTCGGCGGCGAGAACATCGACATCAAGGAGGGCACCACCGGCGCGAAGATCAGCGGCAACACCTTCGACGGGAGCGGGCTGACCGGCGCCCATTTCGACGACTCATGGGTCGACATCAAGGGCAACAAGGTGCTCGTCGAGAACAACACCGGCAGGCACACCAGCAACAACGGCTACGAGACCCACAGCCAGCAGCCGGGCTGGGGCTGCGGCACGGTCTTCCGGGGCAACCGGTCCGATCTGAGCGGCGCCACCGGATCCGGCCGCTACGGCTTCAACATCACCAACTACGACGCCTCCGGTTGCCCGGTCACCATCGCGGGGGACAACACCGTCACCGGCGGCCGTGGCGTCACCAATCCGGGCGTCCCCGTGGGCTGACGCGCCAGCTGACGCGCCAGCTGACGCGCCGGATGCCGTGGCCGGAGCACGCCCCCAGCCAACACCCTGAAACCGCGGAACCGCGGAACCACGAAACCGCGAAACCGCGAAACCGCGAAACCACGGCGACAGGACAACACGAGGGCACGGCGGCACGGCGGCACGGCGGCACGGCGGTACGGCGGCACGGCGGCACGGTGGCACGGCGGCACGGCGGCACGGCGGCACGGCGAAGGCCCGCTCCCCGAGGGGAACGGGCCTTCGTCGATCAGCTACTGCCTACCGGCGCGAGCTCAGCTCTGGCCGCCGGCCAGCTTCTCGCGGAGCGCGGCAAGGGCCTCGTCCGACGCCAGGGCGCCGGAGTTGTCCGCCGACTCCGAGGAGTAGGAGCCGCCGCCACCGGCGTTGCCGCCGCCGGCCTGGCCGCCACCCTGCGCCGCCGGCGCCGCAGCGCCCTCGGCCGCAGCCTGCTCGTCGGCCTCGCGGGACTTGATGACCTGGGCCTGGTGCTGCTCGAAGCGCTGCTGCGCCTCGGCGTACTGCTGCTCCCACGCCTCGCGCTGGGCCTCGTAGCCCTCCAGCCAGTCGTTGGTCTCCGGGTCGAAGCCCTCGGGGTAGATGTAGTTGCCCTGGTCGTCGTAGGACGCGGCCATGCCGTACAGGGTCGGGTCGAACTCGACCGCCGTCGGGTCGGCACCGAAGGACTCGTTGGCCTGCTTCAGCGAGAGGCTGATGCGACGGCGCTCGAGGTCGATGTCGATGACCTTGACGAAGATCTCGTCGTTGACCTGGACGACCTGCTCCGGGATCTCGACGTGGCGCTCGGCCAGCTCGGAGATGTGGACCAGGCCCTCGATGCCCTCGTCGACGCGCACGAACGCACCGAAGGGAACGAGCTTGGTGACCTTACCCGGGACGACCTGACCGATCTGGTGGGTCCGGGCGAACTGCTGCCACGGGTCTTCCTGGGTCGCCTTGAGCGACAGGGACACGCGCTCGCGGTCCATGTCGACGTCCAGGACCTCGACCGTGACCTCCTGGCCGACCTCGACGACCTCGGAGGGGTGGTCGATGTGCTTCCAGGACAGCTCGGAGACGTGGACGAGACCGTCGACGCCGCCCAGGTCCACGAAGGCACCGAAGTTGACGATGGAGGAGACGACGCCGGAGCGCACCTGACCCTTCTGGAGGGTGGTGAGGAAGGTCTGGCGGACCTCGCTCTGGGTCTGCTCCAGCCAGGCGCGGCGGGACAGGACCACGTTGTTGCGGTTCTTGTCCAGCTCGATGATCTTGGCCTCGAGCTCCTTGCCCACGTAGGGCTGAAGGTCGCGGACGCGGCGCATCTCGACCAGGGAAGCCGGAAGGAAGCCACGGAGGCCGATGTCGAGGATGAGACCACCCTTGACGACCTCGATGACGGTACCGGTGACGATGCCGTCTTCTTCCTTGATCTTCTCGATGGTGCCCCAGGCACGCTCGTACTGGGCGCGCTTCTTCGAGAGGATCAGGCGGCCTTCCTTGTCCTCCTTCTGGAGGACGAGGGCCTCGATCTCGTCACCGACGGCGACGACCTCGTTGGGGTCGACGTCGTGCTTGATCGAGAGCTCGCGGCTCGGGATGACGCCTTCGGTCTTGTAACCAATGTCGAGCAGGACCTCGTCCCGGTCGACCTTCACGATGACGCCGTCGACGATGTCGCCGTCGTTGAAGTACTTGATCGTCTCGTCGATCGCGGCGAGGAAAGCTTCCTCGTTACCGATGTCGTTGACCGCAACCTGCGGGGTGGTGGCGGTGGTCTCGGTGCTGCTCGTCATGTGGGAAAGGGCTCCGGTACGGACATTGAAGTCGTAGGTACTGCTACGCCGAGAGCCCGTATCGCCTCTGCATAAGCCGGACAGTGTCAGAGACGTTTTCTGTGAGGCTCGTGGATGCCAGAGCATCCGGAGCCGCCCGAAACGCCTCAAAACCGAGGGGTGCATACAGATGCGAGCGCGGCCTGCTCCGTCTGAGGCGCGCAAGCCCGCAGCGCAACTTGTAGCATACGGGGGCAGCCGGACACGGTCAATGCGCGAACGCGCACACCCGGGGCAGAGCACCCCAAAACCGGCACACGCGATGTTCCGCGAGGCCGAATGGCCTCACAGTCCCTGCAGCAACAAGCAGAGCGAAGACTACGACGACGGGCGCGATGAACCAAGACCAGGAGCCGGAGGCGACCCGCCGTGACGCCTCGGACACCGAGAGCAGCCGGGCCAATCGGGGCTGGTGGGACCGTAACGCGGACGAGTACCAGAGCGAGCACGGCGCGTTCCTGGGGGACGACCGGTTCGTATGGGGTCCTGAGGGGCTGGACGAGGCGGAGGCGGCGCTGCTCGGGCCGGTCGCCGAGCTGAAGGACCGCCGGATCCTGGAGATCGGGGCCGGCGCGGCGCAGTGCTCCCGCTGGCTGGCGGCGCAGGGCGCGCGCCCGGTGGCGCTGGACCTCTCCCACCGGCAGCTCCAGCACGCGCTGCGGATCGCCGATGCCGCGCCGGGGACACCGGGGACGCCGGGGGTCACGGCCCCCGAGCTGGTGGAGGCGGACGCCGGGGCGCTTCCCTTCCGCGACGGCAGTTTCGATCTCGCCTGTTCGGCGTACGGGGCGCTGCCGTTCGTCGCCGATCCCGTACAGGTGCTGCGCGAGGTGCGCCGGGTGTTGCAGCCGGGCGGGCGGTTCGTCTTCTCCGTCACCCACCCCATCCGCTGGGCCTTCCCGGACGAGCCGGGGCCCGAGGGGCTGTCGGTGGCGGGCTCCTACTTCGACCGCACCCCGTACGTCGAGCAGGACGGGACCGGGCGGGCGGTGTATGTGGAGCACCACCGGACGCTGGGCGACCGGGTGCGGGACGTGGTCGCGGCCGGGTTCCGGCTGCTGGACCTCGTCGAGCCGGAATGGCCGGAGTGGAACACCCAGGAGTGGGGCGGCTGGTCCCCGCTGCGCGGGCAGCTGATCCCGGGCACGGCGATCTTCGTGTGCGAGGCGGAGGCGTAGCCGCCCCTTCCGGCGGCCGGGGCGCTGCGGCGTCGCCGGCGGCCGGCGGCGTTGTCGGTGGCGGGCGGCAGACTGGGGGTTGTGATCGCCCGTGACGCCCTCGCCCAGCTGCCCGTACGGACCGCCCTGCCCGCGCTGCGCGCCGCCCTCGACGGGGCCGGCAGCGCGGTGCTGTGCGCCCCGCCGGGCACCGGCAAGACGACGCTGGTGCCGCTGGACCTGGCCGGGCTGACCGGCGCCGGGCCGCGCCGGCGGGTGTTGGTCGCCGAGCCGCGGCGGATCGCGGCCCGGGCCGCGGCGCGCCGGATGGCCTGGCTGCTGGGTGAGCAGGTGGGTGACCGGGTGGGGTTCACGGTGCGCGGCGAGCGGCGGGCCGGGCCGCGTACGGCCGTGGAGGTCGTGACGACCGGCGTGCTGCTGCAGCGGCTGCAGCGCGATCCGGAGCTGGCCGGGGTGGATGTCGTGGTGCTCGACGAGTGCCATGAGCGGCATCTGGACGCCGACACCTCCGCGGCGTTCCTGCTGGACGTGCGGGAGACGCTCCGCCCGGAGCTGCGGCTGGTGGCGGCGTCGGCGACGACGGACGCCGAGGGGTGGGCCGGGCTGCTGGGCGGGTCGTCGGGGCCGGCCCCGGTGGTGGAGGCGGCGGGCGTGTCGCATCCGGTGGAGACGGTGTGGGCGCCGCCGGAGCGGCCGGTGCGGCCGGCGCACGGCCTGCGGGTCGATCCGGCGCTGCTGACGCATGTGGCGGGCGTGGTGCGGCGGGCGCTGCGCGAGCGGACCGGCGATGTGCTGTGCTTCCTGCCCGGTGTCGGGGAGATCGGGCGGGTCGCCGGGGAACTGGCCGGGGTGGACGCCGAGGTGCTGCAGGTGCACGGCCGGGCGCCGGCCGAGGTGCAGGACGCCGTGCTGGCGGGCGCGGACGGCGTCCGCAGGGTGGTGCTGGCCACCTCGGTGGCGGAGTCCAGCCTGACCGTGCCGGGAGTACGGGTGGTGGTCGACAGCGGGCTGGCGCGGGTGCCGCGGATGGACCATGCACGGGGGCTGAGCGCGCTGACGACCGTACGGGCGTCCCGGGCGGCGGCCCGGCAGCGGGCGGGCCGGGCCGGGCGGGAGGCGCCGGGTGTGGTCTACCGCTGTTGGGCGGAGGGCGAGGACGGGCGGCTGCCGGCCTTCCCCGATCCGGAGATCAGGGTGGCCGATCTGACCGCGTTCGCGTTGCAGGCGGCGTGCTGGGGCGATCCGGACGCGAGCGGTCTGGCGCTGCTGGACGCGCCGCCGGCCGGGGCGCTGGCCGCGGCCCGGGAGGTGCTGACGGCGGTCGGGGCGGTGGACGCGGAGGGCCGGGCGACGCCGCGGGGCCTTCGGATGGCGCGGATGGGCGTGCATCCCCGGCTGGCGCGGGCGCTGCTGGACGGCTCCGCCGAGGTCGGGGTGCGGCGGGCGGCCGAGGTGGTCGCCCTGCTGAGCGAGGAGCCGCCGCGGGCGTACGGGGACGATCTGGCGGAGGCCTGGCGCACCGCGCGCCGGGGTGGGGACGGCTATGCCGCCAGGTGGCGGCAGGAGGCGCAGCGGTTGGCGGGGGCGGTCGGTGAGCCCGGCGCGGCCGGGGCCGGGGAGGCGCCCCGTGGCGCTGGCCCGGGGCGGGGCGCGCCGGACGACGCGGTGGCGGGGCTGGTGGCCGCGCTGGCGTTCCCGGAGCGGGTGGCCCGGGCGCGCGGGGCCGGCAGCTATCTGATGGCGTCGGGCACCGGTGCCGAGCCGGGCGGGGAGGGTTCGCGGCTGCGGGACGCGCGGTGGCTGGCGGTCGCGGTGGCGGACCGGCCGGTGGCCGCGGCGTCGGCGCGGGTGCGGCTGGCGGCGGTGATCGACGAGGACACGGCGTGTGCGGCGGCGCGGGCGCTGTATTCCTCGGGTGAGGAGGTGCGCTGGTCGGACGGGGACGTGGTGGCGCGGCGGGTGGAGCGGCTGGGGGCGATCGAGCTGGCGGTGCGGCCGCTGTCGGCGCCGGACCCGGAGCTGGTGCGGGAGGCGGTGGTGGCGGGGCTGCGCCGGGAAGGGCTCGGGCTGCTGCGGTGGCCGGCGAGCGCGGTGGCGGTGCGGCAGCGGATGGCGTTCCTGCACCGCGAGCTGGGCGCGCCCTGGCCGGACGTCTCGGACGCGGCGTTGCTCGCGCGGGTGGAGGACTGGCTCGGGGTCGAGCTGGGCCGGGCGCGGCGGCGGGCCGATCTGGAGCGGGCCGACACGGCGGCGGCGCTGGCCCGGCTGCTGCCCTGGGCGACCGGTGACGCGGCCCGGTTCGACGAACTGGCGCCGGAGCGCATCGAGGTGCCGAGCGGTTCCCGGGTGCGGGTGGACTACGGCGGGGAGCAGCCGGTGCTGGCGGTGAAGCTGCAGGAGCTGTTCGGCTGGCAGGAGTCGCCGCGGATAGCCGGCGGGCGGGTGCCGGTGCTGGTGCATCTGCTCTCGCCGGCGGGGCGCCCGGCCGCCGTCACGGCCGATCTGGCGTCGTTCTGGCGGGACGGGTACCGCGCCGTGCGCGCGGAGTTGCGCGGCCGGTATCCCAAGCATCCCTGGCCGGAGGACCCTTCGGCGGCCGAGCCGACCCGGCACACCACCGCGCGGCTCAGGCGGGGCTGAGGGCGGGTTCCGGGTCCGCCTTCGGGGCGGCCGGGCGGCGGCTGCGGGCTTCGAGGTGGAGGCTCAGGGCGAGCAGTGCGGCGCCGAGGGTCAGGAACCCCCAGGGGAGGTAGCTGGTCAGGAGCAGGACGAGGGTGCGCTGGGACGTCACCAGGGCGACGGTTGCGTCGACGTAGTCGGCGCGCATCCTGACGTGGCCGGCGAAGGCGGTGACCTTGCCGCCGCCGGGCAGGAGGTCGCCGCCGCGCAGCTCTTCCCGGTGGATCTCCTCGCCGTTGACGGGGGCGCCGGTGACCGGTTCGATCCAGAACATCCGCTTGGTGGTGTACCAGCGGGTGGTGCCCATCTTCTCGACGGCCGCCGGGGTGATGCCTTTGACCGGCATCTTCTTGGGCAGCGGGACCTTGGTCCAGGGGATGGTCTGCTCGAAGTAGTAGACCTCCAGGCCGCGGAAGGCGCGGGTGCCCTTGTAGTGGATGGGGGCCGAGGTGCGGGTCTGGGCGTCGAAGTAGGTGTAGTCGCGTTTCTCGGTGAGGAACGGCCATTTGTACTCGATGCCGGTGCGGTGCACGGGGTCGCCGTCGACCGTCTCGCCGGTGGCGTGCACGGGTTCCTGGGAGTGGGCGTCGAAGATGTAGCGCTCGGGGACCTCGGAGACCATCTTGCCGTCGGGTCCGGCGACGTAGGAGAGGGTGTCCCAGACGACGACGTCGCGGCCGGCGGTCCGCTCGATCCGGTCGGAGGCGGCGACGTCGCCCTTGAGGGTCTGGACGATGGTGACCTTGGGGACCGTTCTGGCCTTCATGGTGCCGTAGTCGATGAGGGTGGCGGGCCGGGCCTCCAGGACCATGTCCTGGTACTGGCCGGGCGGGATCTTGGCGAGCCGCGGGAAGACGTACCACCGCAGCAGCGGGGAGAGTGCGGTGAAGAAGACGGCGAAGGCGAGCAGTACCAGGCTGGCGGTGCGGCGCATGGCGGGGGCGTCCCTCCCTCAGGGATGTGCGGGGACGGTGGTGAGCAGCGGCTTGGGTGAGGTGGTGCCGCTGGGGGCGCCGACGGCCGTGACGGTGAGGACGAGGGCGAGTGCGGCGGCCAGTCCGGCCGCGGCGGCAATCAGGGCGCGCATGGTCGCCTCCCGGCACATCTGATACGGCGTCAGGGCGGGGGCACCGTAGCAACGGGCGGCCGAGATGAGAACAGGCGCCGCCCGAGCGCATGGGGCACCGCCGCCCTGCCCGGGACGGCGGGCAGGGCGGCGGTGCGGGCCGGGCGGGGGCTGCGGCCGGGGGCTGCGGCCGCCGGTGTGGTCAGGAGCCGGCCGGGGCGGCGACCTTCAGCTTGACGGTGAGGACGGCGCCGTCGTCGGTGGTCAGCCGCAGCAGGAACGTCCCGGTGTGTGAGTCGGTGTAGATCTTCGGGAGCTTCAGCAGGCCGTCGGCGTCCGTGGTCAGTCCGGCGAGGGTGCGGACCGGCTTGTCCTTGTTGTCGCCGGTGGCCTTCGGGTCCTTGAAGTAGGGGCCCCGGTCGTTCTCCACCGGTTTGTCGGGGTCGTCGGTGACCATGGTCGCGGTGACCGGCACTCCCGCCGCGATCTTGCCCTGGTAGCTCGCCTTGATCTCGACGGCGTCCTCGGCGAAGGCCTGGCCGGCGGTGGCCGTCAGCTCCTTGTCCGAGGTGCGGGTGAGGGTGTCGGCCTTCGGCGCCGGCTTGGCCTTGACGGTGGCGTCGAAGGTGACGGCGGGCAGGGGGCGGCCGACGGCCGTCGCCCGGAGGCGGAAGTCGCCGGCCTGTTCGCCCGCGTGCAGGGTGGGCGCGGTGGCCAGGCCGTCCTTGCCGGTGGTGACGGTGGCGGTGGTGGCGTGGCCGGGGAAGCGGGCGTCGGTGCCGGCGGGGAGGGTGAAGCGGATCCGGGCGCCGGCGACGGACTTGCCCGCGGCGTCCTTGGCGCGCACCCGGGGCGCGGTGGCGAAGTCGGTGCCGGCGGTGGCGGTCAGGTCCTGGTCGCCGACGCGGGAGAGGGCGGTGACGGGGCCGGGCTCGGCGGGCGCCGGGGTGCCGGGCCTGGGGGTGCCGGGGGTGGGCTTCGGGGTGGGGGTGCCCGGGGTGTGGCCGGAACCGGAACCGCCGGGTCGGGCGGGCCCGTTGGGCTCGGGCCGCGGCTTGGCGGGCGTACCGGAACCCTTGCCGTGGGACCGGCCCTGGCCGTTTTCACCGCCGGGGCGGCCGCCTGCGTGCCCGGTTCCGTGCCCGTTGTGGGTGGTGTGGCTGCCGCGGTGGTGTGCCGGGAGGACGCCGTGGCCGTCGGGCACCTCGTAGGTGCCCTTGCGGTAGAACGTGTACCAGGACAGCACGGTGCGCAGGTAGTCGGCGGAGTTGTTGTAGCCGAGGACGGCGCGGTCCAGGTCGCGCGGGTCCGACAGGTCGCGGCCGTCGGCGCAGAGGTAGCGGCCGGCGGCGAGCGCGGCGTCGTAGACGTTGTTGGGGTCCTTCTTGCCGTCGCCGTTGCCGTCGGCGCCCCAACCGCCGTACTGCGGGCCGCCCTCGGACCAGGTGGAGGGGATGAACTGCATCGGGCCGACGGCGCGGTCGTGGGTGGTGTCGCCGTCGTAGCGGCCGCCGTCGGTGTCGAGGATGCGGGCGAAGCCGTGGCCGTTGAGCTGCGGGCCGAGGATCGGCCGGAGGGTGGTGCCCTCGGCGTCGACCGCGCCGCCGCCGGCCTGGCCGGATTCGACCTTGCCGATACCGGCGAGCAGTTGCCAGGGCAGCCGGCAGCCGGGGTCCTCGGCGTCGACGCGGGACTGGGCCTTCTTGTAGGCGGCCAGGACGGTGGCGGGGATGCCGGCCTGGGCGGGCCCGGTGATGACGCGGGTGCCGCCGTCGGGGTGGGAGTGGGACGAACGGCGGGGCGGCGCAGGGCTGTTGTGCGGCGGCAGGTCGGGGTAGTACGTCGTGCCGCCGTCGATGGGGGTGTCGACCGGCGGGGAGGGTTCCTGTTCCTTGGCCGCCTTCGCGGTGGCGTCCGGCGACTGGGAGGCGGTCAGGGCGGCGAGGACGAACGCCGCCACGGCCGTCGAGGCCGCTCCCCTGCGAAGCCGCCGCCGGAATGTGGCTGCCATACGTGGTCCCCTCCGCGTTGACGCACCGCGTTTTCTGACGCGGTGTCGCGCTCCCCGGCGCTCCAACTCAGGCGACACTACGACAACTCGGGCCCGGCATCTACCACCTCATCGGACACATAATGATCTGAATCGATCGAGGGGTGCTGCCATGCCGTTCACGCTCAGCCATGCCGCGGCCGTGTTGCCGGCCGTCCGGCGGACCGGCACGGCCCGCGGCCGGCTGGTCGCCTCGGCGCTGGTGGCGGGGTCGTTCGCGCCGGACATGACGTACTACGCGGACACGCTGGTGCCGGGCGGGATGGAGTTCGGCGCCGTCACCCATGCGCCGTCCGGGGTGCTGACCGTCGATGTGCTGATCACCGCGGCGCTGGTCGGCGGCTGGCTGGTGGTGCGCGACCCGCTGCTGGCGCTGGTGCCGGGGGACTTTCGGGGGCGGGTGGCGCTGTGCCTCCGGGGCCGCCCGTGGCGTGCGCGCGGACCCCGTGAACTCGCCGCATTGACCGGTTGGTTCGTGCTCTCCGCGGTGCTGGGCTCGGCGACCCATGTGGTGTGGGATGCCTTCACCCACCCGGGCCGCTGGGGGACACGGCTGGTGCCCGGCCTGGACCGGTTCGTGGGCGGGTGGCCGGTGCCGACGTATCTGCAGTACGGCACCTCGGCGCTGGCGATGACCGCGCTGGTGTGCTTCGGGTGGTCGGCGCTACGGGCCGCCGGGGCCGCCGACCCGGCGGTCCGGGCCGCCGCCGCGGCCGCCGTGCCCACGCTGTCCGTACGGCTGCGGCTGCTGCTCGTCCTGACGCTGTCGGCGTGCGTGCTGGCCGGCGCGGTGGACCGTGTCCTGCGGGCGCGCGCCGACTACGGGGACGCGGCGGTGTGGTTCGACTATCTGCCGTCCGCACTCTTCGGCGCGGGCGCCGGCCTCACCGTCGGGCTGTTGCTCCACGGCCTGGCGGTACGCCTGCTGGACCGGCGGGCGCGCCGCGGGCGGCCGGCCGATGGCCCGCTGCCCGCCGCGCGGACCGGTGCGGCGGCGGATCCGCGGGAGGCGGTGCGCGCCACCGACTGAGGCAGGTCCGCGCGGCACCGGGCCCCGGCCCGCCGCGGCTCCGCCCCGCCGCGTCCGGTCGGTGCGCCCCGCCGCGCTCCCGTCAGTGCGCCGCCGACTCCCAGTCCTTGCCCGAGCCGACCGAGACGTCCAGCGGGGCGCTCAGCTCGACGGCGTCGGCCATCTCGCGGCGGACCAGCTCCTCGACCTGCTTGCGTTCGCCGGGGGCCACCTCGACGACGATTTCGTCATGGACCTGGAGCAGCATCCGGGACTTGAGCTCCGCGGCCCGCAGGGCGGTGTCGACCCGCAGCATCGCGATCTTGACGATGTCGGCGGCGGTGCCCTGGATCGGGGCGTTCAGCGCCATCCGCTCGGCCATCTCGCGGCGCTGGCGGTTGTCGCTGTTGAGGTCCGGCAGATAGCGGCGGCGACCGAGCATCGTCTCCGTGTAGCCGGTGGCGCGGGCCTCCTCCACGGCGCGGCGGAGGTAGTCGCGCACCCCGCCGAACCGCTCGAAGTAGGTGTCCATGAGCTTGCGGGCCTCGTCGGGCTGGATGCCCAGCTGCTGGGAGAGGCCGAACGCCGACAGCCCGTATGCCAGGCCGTAGGACATCGCCTTGATCTTGCGGCGCATCTCCGGGTCGACCGCGGTCTTGTCGACCGAGAAGACCTGGGAGGCGACGGTGGTGTGCAGGTCCTCGCCGGAGGTGAACGCCTCGATCAGGCCCTCGTCCTCGGAGAGATGGGCCATCACGCGCAGTTCGATCTGGCTGTAGTCGGCGGTCAGCAGCGACTCGAAGCCCTCGCCGACGACGAAGCCGCGGCGGATCGCCCGGCCCTCGTCCGTCCGCACCGGGATGTTCTGCAGGTTGGGGTCGGTGGACGACAGCCGGCCGGTGGCGGCGACGGTCTGGTTGAAGGTGGTGTGGATCCGGCCGTCCGCACCGATGGTCTTGATCAGGCCCTCGACGGTCGTGCGCAGCTTGGCCTGCTCCCGGTGGCGGAGCATGATCACCGGGAGTTCGTTGTCGGTCTGCGCGGCCAGCCAGGCCAGGGCGTCGGCATCGGTGGTGTAACCGGTCTTGGTCTTCTTGGTCTTCGGCAGGCCCAGCTCGCCGAAGAGGACCTCCTGGAGCTGCTTGGGCGAGCCGAGGTTGAACTCATGGCCCGCGGCGGCGTGCGCCTCCTTGACGGCCTGCGCGACCGCCCCGGCGAACTGCTGCTCCATCCGCTCCAGCCAGCCCCGGTCGGCGGCGATCCCGGCCCGCTCCATCCGGGCCAGCAGATCGCTGGTCGGCAGCTCCACATTGCGCAGCAGATCGGCCGCGCCGACCTCGGCGAGCTTCGCCTGGAACGCCGTCCCCAGGTCGAGGACCGTACGGGCCTGCGCCATCAGGGCGTCCGCCTCGGCCTGCTCGTCCGCGCCGAACGCCAGCTGGCCGTCGCCGGCCGCGGCCGGGGCGAGGTCCCGGCCGAGGTACTCGATGGAGAGCGCGTCCAGCGCGAAGGAGCGGCGGCCGGGCTTGACCAGATAGGCGGCGAGGGCGGTGTCCATCGTCACACCCTCGATGCGCCAGCCGTGCTCGCCGAAGACCCGCATCAGGCCCTTGGCGTTGTGCATCACCTTCGGGCGCTCGGGGTCGGCGCTCCAGGCGGCGAACGCCTGCTCGTCGGCCTCGTCCAGCTGCGCCGGGTCGAACCAGGCGGCCGGCCCCTGCGGGGTGGCGAGCGCCACCTCGGCCACGCTGCCGCTGCCCAGCGTCCAGACGTCGACGGTGGACACGCCCAGCGGTCCGGTGGCGTGTTCGGCCAGCCACGGGGCGAGCTCGCCGGTGGCCAGGACCGTGCCGTCCACCTCGACGCCCGGGGCCGGCGCGGCCTCCTCGGCGGTCTCCACGGAGCCGGGGTCGACGGCGTGCAGCCGGTCGCGCAGGCCCTGGTTGCGGATCTCCAGGGCGTTGAGGAACACCTTGAGGGCCTCGCGGTCGTACGCCTCGCGGGTCAGCTCCGCGGGGCCGCACGGCAGCTTCACATCGCGCACCATCTCCGTCAGCACGCGGTTGCGCTTCACCGACTCCAGATGATCGCGGAGGTTCTGCCCGGCCTTGCCCTTGATCTCGTCGGCCCGCTCCACCAGTTCCGCGAACGAACCGAACTGGTTGATCCACTTCGTGGCGGTCTTCTCGCCGACGCCCGGGATGCCGGGGAGGTTGTCGGACGGGTCGCCGCGCAGCGCGGCGAAGTCCGGGTACTGGGCGGGGGTCAGGCCGTACTTCTCGAAGACCTTCTCGGGAGTGAACCGGGTCAGCTCCGAGACGCCCTTGGTGGGGTAGAGGACCGTGACGTCGTCGGAGACCAGCTGGAAGGAGTCCCGGTCGCCGGTGACGATGGAGACGTGGAAGCCCTGGGCGACGGCCTGCTCGGTGAGCGTCGCGATGACGTCGTCGGCCTCGAAGCCGTCCACCGCGAAGCGCTTGACCCGCATCGTGTCGAGCAGCTCGCCGATCAGCTCGACCTGGCCCTTGAACTCGTCGGGGGTCTTGGAACGGTTCGCCTTGTACTCCGGATACTCCTCGGAGCGCCAGGTCTTGCGCGAGACGTCGAAGGCGACCGCGAAATGCGTGGGCGCCTCGTCACGCAGGGTGTTCGCGAGCATCGACGCGAAGCCGTAGATCGCATTGGTCGGTTGACCGGTGACGGTGGTGAAATTCTCCACGGGCAGGGCGAAATACGCCCGGTATGCCATGGAATGCCCGTCCATGAGGAGCAGGCGGGGACGACCACCCGCCGCCGCCTCGGTGCCGGTCGCTTCGCTCATCTTCGCTGCCTTTGCTGCCACGCCCCCGATCCTGCCACGGCCCACTGACAATCCCCGCCGCGACGGCCCCCGCCCCCGCCCCGCACGCCCCCGGCACCCCTCGCC
>NZ_JOIX01000064.1 GCF_000720175.1 Streptomyces sp. NRRL S-337 | reverse complement strand
CAACGGGAGGGGACGGGCCGGAGGGGCCGGTGTTTGGGACGTAAAGCGACAGCAGTCCCAAACACCGGCCCCGGAGGCCCGTCACCGCACCCACCACAACCCAGCCCGCCGCAGGCGCAACGGCGAACAACAACCGCGGCGGGACGGCCAAGTACGTGGGAGGCGCCGCAAAGCGCGCAACGGCGAGACGACCCGCGGCGAGACAGACAGCTACGTACGCGGCGCCGCAAAGCGCAACGGCGACCAAGCCCCGCGGCGGGACGGCGAGCTACGTGCGGCGCGCCGCAAAGCGCAACGGCGAGCAACAACCGCGGCGGGACAGCCAGCTACGTACGAGGCACCGCAAAGCGCACCGGCGAGCAACGACCACGGCGCTGCAGCCGAGTACGTGGGGGAAAGAGCTACCGCTACCGCTACCGCGTACCCGTGTACTCGTAGCGCCACCCGCGGGGCAGGCCCAGGCGGCCCACGCGGTCCGGGACCCGTCGGTAGACATGGAGGGTCGGGGGCCGCCCGTCGTCGTTCGGCACCGGGATCTCGTAGGTCTTCGGCGGCTGGCCGGTCATCCCGACCAGCACGGGCAGCACCCGGCCGTCGAGGGGCCCGCCGACGAAGGGCGTGTTCTCGCTTCGCACGTCCCCAGTCTCACATCACGGGGATCGCCGCGCAGGTCACAGCAGGTGCCCGGCGTCACTCACGACCGGCAGGATGCGGCGGGCCAGATCGCCGACCGGGCCTTCGGAGGCCTCCATCCGCAGTGCTCCCCGGGTCACCCGCGCGGTCTGCGGATCGCGCGCCGCGGTGGCGGTGAGCAGGGCGACGAAGTGGTCGACCAGCCAGTCGCGCAGCTCGTCGAGCGGTGGCCGCTTGCCCTCGTCGAGCCAGATCAGCGAGGCGCCCTCGACGGCGGTGATCCACATCCGGACCGTCATCCGCAGCCGCAGACCCGGTTCCGGCTCGCCCAGGTGGCGCAGGATCTGGTCGGCCGCGGCGCGCCGCACCTCGTCCACGATCGCGCTCGTACGGGACGTCTCCACGACGCTGCCGCCCTGGAGCAGCGCGCTGAAACCGGCGTCGTGCTCGTCGACGAACGCCAGGTAGCGGTCCAGCGCACGGGACAGCCGCTGGGTGAGCGGCCCGGTCTCCGGCTCGGCGAAGCAGCGCTCCAGGATGTCCGCGGCACTGCGCAGCGCGGCCTCGTACAACTGCTGCTTGCCGCCGGGGAAGTAGCGGTAGACGAGCGGCCGTGAGACCTGGGCGGCGGTGGCCACGTCGTCCAGCGAGACGTCCTCCGGCGCGTGCTGGGCGAACAGCCCGAGGGCCGCCGCGAGCAGTTGGCTGCGGCGCTGCTCGACGCTCAGCCTGCGGTAGGCGGGTCGGGGTACTGCTGGGGCGGTGCCGCTGCCGTTCATGGGCAGCAGCGTATCCGTCCCGGATTTCGGCTCGTACAGGTGCTCGCCCCCAACGGTCGCCGCGGGCGGCCGCTTCAGGCCAGCAGGCCCGAGGCGCGCCACAGCCGGCGGCCCACGCCGCGCAGTACGCCGATCTCGTCGAGGAAGTCGGTCAGCCGTTGGGCGCCGGACTGCATCACCTCGCGGCGGTGGCCGCTGGCCTTCACCTGGGCCACCGCCTCCCGCTTGTCCAGCCCGACATTGCGGTACACGTCCGGATTGACGAAGGCCACGGAGAACACCCGGGCCGCCTCGCCGCAGCTGAGGCGGGTCAACTCGCGCTCCCAGCGCGGCGCGGTGACCATCTGGCGGCGCAGCTCCTCGCGGGCGTAGCGGACGTGCCGGGCCTCCTCGACGACGTGGATCCGGGTCACCCCGCGCACCAGGCTCTGCACCCGCTCGTCCGGGAAGGTCAGCCGCTGCATCCAGTCCAGGATCTCCTCGCCGAGCAGGGTGCAGGCGAAGGAACCCGGGGTGGTGGAGACCGTCTTGAGGATCCGGGCGAGGTTGTGGTTGAGCCGCGAGACCGGGTACGTGGGCGCCCCGCCGTGCTGGATCATCCGCGCGAACATCTTGGAGTGCCGGCACTCGTCGGCGATCTCGGTGAGGGCGTACCGGACGTGGGCGCTGGTCACCGGCTTGTCGTAGATGTGCCGGACCAGCAGCTGCATCAGGATGATCTCGAACCAGATGCCCAGCGAGGCGAGCGAGGCGGCCTCGTGGCGGGCGAGGTCCTGCTGCTGCTCCAGCGACATCTTCTTCCACAGCGGGGTGTCGTAGAGCGAGACCAGCTCCGGCGGCCAGAACCACTTGCCCTCTTCGAGGGGCGCGTCCCAGTCGAGTTCGGTGTCGGGGTCGAAGGAGTGCTTGGCGGAGGAGTCGAGCAGTCGCTCGGCGACCTGTTCCCGGTCCTTGAGCAGACCGAGGGCGTCCCGGAGGACTTCGGTGTCCGTCACGGTCAGTGCGGTGGGCGCGCTCGTCATGGCTGTGGCTACCTCGCTAGTGGCGTGTTACCCGCGGTCAGCTCTTATGAGACTGCTTGTCAGTAAGCTCGTCAATCCCTCCCGCACGAGTTATTGACCCGCCGGTAAGAAACGTGTGAGCCTGCCAACCACCGCCCATGACTTGGCGGTTGGCGAGCGGAGGAGGCGTCCGTGTCCACCCGAGACCTGTACGTGCGCAACCCGGGCGACGACCTGTGGGCGGTGCCGGCCACCGGCGCGGCCCGGTTCAACTGGGAGTACGACGACGGGCGCGACCGGCTGCTCGCGCTCTACCAGAAGGGCAAGGACAAGCAGTGGGACGCCACCCTGCGGATCGACTGGGACCTGGAGGTCGACCCCAAGGACCCGCTCGGCACCCCTGACGAGTCGATGTCCCTGTACGGCACGAAGTACTGGGACAAGATGACCGAGAAGGACCGCGGCGATCTGCGCCAGCACTACACCGCCTGGCAGTTCAGCCAGTTCCTGCACGGCGAACAGGGCGCCATGGTCTGCGCGGCCCGGATCGTGGAATCCGTTCCGGACCTCGACGCGAAGTTCTATTCGGCGACCCAGACCATGGACGAGGCCCGGCACGCCGAGATATACAGCCGTTTCCTCCAGGAGAAGATCGGGATGCTCTACCCGATCAACGACAATCTCCAGGCGCTGCTCGCCGACACCCTCAGGGATTCCCGCTGGGACATGCCCTACCTCGGCATGCAAGTGCTGATCGAGGGCCTGGCGCTGGCCGCCTTCGGCATGATCCGGGACACCACCAACAAGCCGCTGCCCAAGCAGATCCTGGCCTACGTCATGCAGGACGAGGCCCGGCACGTGGCCTTCGGCCGGATGGCGCTGCGCGACTACTACAAGCAGCTCACCGACGCCGAACTGCGCGAACGCGAGGACTTCGTCATCGAGGGCTGTTATTTGATGCGCGACCGGCTGCGCGGCCTCGAAGTCCTGGAGAACTTCGGCATTCCGCCCAAGGAGGCCGCCGAATTCACCGAACGCTCCGAATTCCTGCACCTCTTCCGGAAACTGCTGTTCAGCCGCATCGTCCCGTGCGTCAAGGACATCGGGCTGTGGGGCGAACGGCTCCAGCGCGCCTATGTGGACCTGGGCGTCTTCGAGCTGGGTGACGCCAACCTCGATCTGCTGATGGCCCAGGACGAGGAACTCGCCGAGAAACTGGACGCCGAGCGGTTCGCCGCCGAGGAGGCGGCCCGTACGGCCGAGGTCGCGGCGGCCATCGCGCAGGGCGAGGCGGCCGGCTGACCGGGGCGGCGCCCACGGCGCCGGGACCGGGTGGGAGGATCCCGGCATGGACACGGACGACCGCCGGCGGGCCGCCCGCACCGCCCTCGAAGGGCTGGCGTACGGCGACGCCTTCGGGGAGCGCTTCTTCGGCCTCTTCCGCCCGCCGGAGGTGGCCCGGCAGCTGATCGCCACCCGGACCCCGCCCCCGGACCTGCACTGGCACTGGACCGACGACACCGCCATGGCACTCGATCTGCTCGCCGTCCTGGAGGAGTACGGCGAGGTCGCGGAGCGCCCGCTGGCCGAGCGGTTCGCCGCCACCTACCGGGCCGACCCCGGGCGCGGCTACGGCTCCGGCATGCACGCTCTGCTGCCCCGCGTCGCCGCCACCCCCGAGCAGTGGGAGGACCTCGCGGGCCTCCTCTTCGGCGGCGAGGGCAGCCTCGGCAACGGCGCCGCCATGCGCGTGGCCCCGCTCGGCGCCTGGTTCCACGACGACCTGGACCGCGCCGCCGACCAGGCCGCGCGCTCCGCCCGGGTCACCCACGCCCACCCCGAGGGCATCGCGGGCGCGGTCGCGGTGGCCGTCGCGGCCGCGCTCTCCGCCCGCGGCGAGGTGCCGTCCCTTACCGCCGTCGCGGCCCGCACCCCCGACGGCCCGGTCCGCCAGGGCCTGCTCCGCGCCGCCGCCCTGCCGCCCGGCACGACCCCCGAAGCGGCCGCCGCCGCACTCGGCAGCGGCCACCGCATCCGCGCCGACGACACCGTCCCGTTCGCCCTGTGGTGCGCGGCCCTTCCCCAGGCTCTGCAGGAGCAGGGAGGCACCCCCGCCCCCGACGACCTGGAATCCGCCCTCTGGGCCACCGCCGCCGGCTTGGGCGACGTGGACACCACCTGCGCCATCACGGGCGGTGTGGTGGCGGCCCGTACGGGTGTGGCGGCGCTGCCCAAGGAGTGGCGGGCGCGCCGGGAACCGCTGCCAGGAAACTGAGCAGCCGCCGGGCGAGTTCACCGTCCGCGTTCTCCGGCAGGGAGTGGTGGGCGGCGCCCGCCACGGTCTCGATCCGCGCGCCCGGCAGCGCCCGTGCGGCCCCGGCCGCCACCCGCCGGAGGTCGTGCGCCCGGCTGCGCCCCGCCAGCAGCACCAGCGCCGGCAGCCCGGCCGCCGTCTGTCCGGACAGGTCGGGCCGCGGACCCGTCACCACCTTCGCGCCCCGGAAGGCGACCGCGCCCACGCCCATCAGCCGCACCAACTCCGGGGCCGGCGGCGCGCCCCCGGTCTCCCACTGAAGGAACCGGCGGGTGCTCCGCTCCCCGGGCCGTACGAACAGCGGCACCGCCCGCGCCAGATAGGACGGCCGGAAGGGGGCGAAACACCCGGTCGGATCGAGCAGCACCAGCCGGTCCACCCGCCGCTGTGCCCGGGCCGCGTAAGTCGCCGCGACCCAGCCGCCGTACGAGTGCCCGAGCAGCGTGGCCGAGGTCAGCCCGAGGCCGTCCCACACCCCGTCGAGCCAGGCCATCAGGTCCGCCGGCCGCCGCACCCGGCGGCCACCGGGCACGCTCAGTCCCGGGGTGCCCATCTGGTCCACCGCGTAGACCCGGTGCGTGCCGGCGAGCGCCGGGGCGAGCGCGTACCAGACGGCCGAGGTGCTCCCGCCGCCGTGCAGCAGCACCACCGGGGGGCCGTCGGCGGGCCCGCAGGCGTGGACGCGGGTGGTGCCGAACTCCGAGGGCAGGTCGAGTGGTTCCACGGCGATCGGCCAGCGCGCCATGGCCTGCGCATAGGCGGCGGGAAAGGTGCTGGGGTCGGTGCCTGCCATACGTCCGTCCTCCCGTTCATCATCTCGTTCACCAAGTATCTCGATGAGCGAGATATTAGAATACGGTGCGGGAACGGAAAGGCGGTCGGACATGGTGCAGCGGCAGGAACCGGCGGGGATGGAGCTGATCCATCTGTTGCGTGAGGTGACCCTCCAACTCGACCTCGCCGGCGCGCAGTTCGCCGGCCGCAACGGCCTGCACCCCACCGACCTGCGGGCCCTGATCGGCCTGCTGGACGCGGCCCGGGCCGGCGTCCCCTCGACCCCCGGCCGGCTCGGCGCGCACCTCGGCCTGAACTCCGCCGGCACCACCGCGCTCGTCGACCGGCTGGAGCGGCTCGGCCTGATCCGCCGGGTCCGGGACACCGAGGACCGGCGCCGGGTGCTGCTGGAGGTGGACGAGCGCGCGGTCGCCCTGGGCCAGTCGTTCTTCGGCCCGCTGATCGACCGCACGCTCACCCTGCTCGACACCTTCGACGCCGGCGAACGGGCCGCGATCAGGCGGTTCCTGGACGGCGTCCGCGAGGCGGCGAAGAGCCCGTAGCGGAGCCTTGGCTAGCGGCGGCCCGAGCGGGCCAGCCAGCGGCCCTCGTGGCGGGACACCTCGATCGGGCGCCCGAAGCAGGCCGTCATCCGCTCCCCGGTCAGCACCTCGTCCACCGGCCCGCGCGCCTGCACCCGGCCCTCCCGCAGCAGCACCGCGTGCCCGACGGCCGGGGACAGCTCCTCCAGGTGATGGGTGACCGTCACCGTCGCCAGCTCCGGCCGCCCGGTGGCGAGTCGGTGCAGGGCGTCGATCAGGTCCTCGCGGGACGGCAGGTCCAGCGCGTTGAACGGCTCGTCGAGCAGCAGCAGCGAAGGATCGGCCATCAGCGCCCGGGCGATCAGGAGCCGGGCCCGCTGCCCGCCCGAACACACGCCGTACGGCCGGTCCGCCAGCTCCTTGCAGTCCAGCTCGGCGAGCAGGGCGTGGGCGCGCTCGCGGGTGGCCTCGTCGTACTTGCGCCACAGCGGCTGCACGGTCCCGGTCGCGCCGGTCAGCACGACCGTGTGTCCGGTGGCGTCCTGCGGAACCTTCTGGGCGCCGGAGACCAGCCCGATCACCGCCCGCAGTTCACGGACGTCCACCGAGCCGAGCCGGTGCCCGAGCACCTCGACGCTGCCGACCGTCGGGAACATCAGCGCACCGATGAGACGCAGCACGGTGGTCTTGCCGGCGCCGTTCGCGCCGAGCAGCGCCCAGTGCTCACCGGACCGCACGGTCCAGTCGATGCCGTCGAGGATGACCTGTCCGGTGGTGTAGCGGCGGACGCCGACGCCCTCCAGGGCGGCGATCACGCGCGCCGCCCGCGGGGCCGTGGGGTCCGAAGGCTGGGTGGGAGTCATCGCCGCAGACTAGCTGTGCCTACCACCTTTCCGTGCGGACGTCCGGGGTGTGGACCGGGTCGGCGCGACCCGGCCGAGGCCGGAGCCCCGCGCTCAGGCCAGGCCCAACAGCCCCCGCACCCGCGCGTACTTCGCGGTCAGCCGCTCCCGGGTCGCTGCGTCCAGCACGGCCAGCCGGGCCGGATCGGCGTTGTGCGCCAGGTCCGCCTCCTTGACCAGCAGCGCACCGGGCGTGGCCAGGATGCGCGCGGTGTACTCCTCGACCGGCTCGCCCGGCCGCTTGGTGACCGCCCGCACCATCGCCTTGGTCGCCCCGGTCAGCGCCGCACCGGCCAGCCACTCCTCGCTCAGCGCGGCGTCCTCGACCGCGTCGTGCAGCCAGGCCGCCGCGATCTGCTCGTCGCTGCCGCCCCGTTCGCGTACGCCCGCGGCCACCGCGGCCAGATGCTCGGCATACGGGCGGCCCGCCTTGTCGGTCTGCCCCTCGTGCGCGCGCCGGGCCAGCGCCTCCACTTCGGCGAGCGACAGGGGCGGACGGGACGGGGCCCGGGACGGCGAAGGGGACGGGGAAGGGGACGGGGTCGGATCAGCCATGCGGCCATTGTGGCCCGGGCCCGGCCGCGGTGGCGGGGGAGCGGATCACCGCGCCCGGGGAGAGCGGTTCACCGCGCGGCCGCCATCACCGCCCGGGCGATCGGCGCGGCATGCCCCCCGCCGCTGATGTCCGCGCGCTCGGCCGCCGCGTCCTCGACGACCACGGCCACCGCGACCGTCGGTTCGTAGGTGTCCTTCGTCCGCGCCCAGGAGATGAACCAGGCATACGGCGTGCCCTCGTTGTGCACCCCGTGCTGGGCGGTGCCCGTCTTGCCGCCGACGATCAGGCCCTTGACGGCGGCGCGCCGGCCGCCGCCGTGCTCGACCACGTCGATCATCATCTCCTGGAGCTGCTCGGCGGTGGCGGGGTTGATCACCTGGCGGGTGGCCGGATGCGGACCGGCCGCGACCATCACCCCGTCCGCGTCGGTCACCTCGTCGACGAGGTACGGCGGCGTCAGCTGCCCCCCGTTGGCGACCGCCGCCGCGACCATCGCCATCTGGAGCGGGGTCGCCGCGGTGTCGTACTGCCCGATGGCCGACAGCGCGACCTGCGCCGGATCCATACGGGTGTCGAAACGGCTGGGCGCGACCGGCGACGGGATGCGCAGCCCGCGGTCGTTGAAGCCGAACCGCCGCGCCATCGCGGCCATCCCGCGCAGCCCGACATCGACACCCAGCCGCGCGAACACGGTGTTGCAAGAGGCCCGGAACGCCTCCTTCAGCGAGGCGTCCGCACAGTCCTTCGCGGCATTGCCGAGCCGGGTGGCGGTCCCCGGCAGGACGTACGGGTCCGGAGAGTCCGTCGGCGCGTCGATGTCGGTGACCCGGCCGCTCTCCAGCGCGGCGGCCGCGGTGACGACCTTGAAGGTCGAACCGGGCGGATAGGTCTCGCCCAGCGCCCGGTTGAGCATCGGCCGGTCCGCCGCGGCGTTCAGCAGGCGCCAGGCCTCGTCGACCGCGGGCCCGTTGCCGGACAGCACCCCCGGTTCGTACGACGGGGAGCTGACCAGCGCCAGGATCCGCCCGGTGCGCGGCTCGATCGCGGCCACCGCGCCCTTCCGGCCGCCCAGTCCGGCGAACGCGGCGCGCTGCATCCGCGGATCGACGGTGGTGTGGACCTGGCCGCCGGGCTGGTGGGTCCGGGTCAGCCGGTCCCACCAGGGGAAGGCGGCGAGCCGCGGGTCGGTGCCGGCGAGCACGGCGTCCTCGGCGCGTTCCAGCAGCGAGGTCCCGTACGTCTGCGAGGAGTAGCCGGTCACCGGTGCGTACAGCGGCCCGTCGGTGTACGCGCGCTCGTAGCGCAGCCGCCCACCACTGTCCCGCGAGCCGGTCACCGGCCGGCCCGCGACGAGTACGGCGCCCCGCGGCTGCGCGTAGCGGGCGATCGCCGCCCGCCGGTTGGCCGGGCTGGCGTCGTAACTCCCGGCCTCGTACACCTGCACCCGGGCGGCGTTGACCAGCAGCGCGACGAGGAGCAGGAAGGAGAACGCGGCGGTGTGCCGGATGCCGCGGATCAACGCCCGGCCTCCGGGGCGGCCGCGCCACCGGCCGCGCCACCGGCCGCGTCCAGGGCCCGCACCGGCGTCATGAACCCCTCCACCCAGCTCCCGCCCCCGGCCGGCTGCCGCCCCGCCGGCCGCGGCGCCCGCGCCCGGTCGCTGACCTTCAGCAGCAGCGCGACGATGATCCAGTTGGTCACCACCGACGACCCGCCCTGGGCGAGGAACGGCATCGCCATCCCGGTCAGCGGGATCAGGCCCATCACCCCGCCCGCGATGACGAACACCTGGATCGCCGGCAGCGCCGCCAGCCCCACGGCCAGCAGACTGCCGAACGGATCGGGCTGCCCCAGCGCGGCCCGGTAACCGCGGCTCACCAGCAGCGCGTACAGCACGAACAGCGCCGACAGCCCGGCCAGCCCCAGCTCCTCACCGCACGTCGCCAGGATGAAGTCGGACTTCATGGCGAACCCGATCAGATACGAGTGGCCCTGCCCGAGACCGGTGCCGAAGACCCCGCCCGCGGCGAACGCGAACAGCGACTGGGCGAGCTGCCCGGCCCCCTTCCCGGCCGCGATCCCGGCGAACGGGTGCTGCCAGTCCTCGACCCGGCTGTGCACATGCGGCTCCAACGTCCCCACCGCGGCCGCCCCGACGGCCGCGAGCAGCAGCCCGACCGCGAGCCAGCCGGTCCGCCCGGTCGCCACGTACAGCAGCACCACGAAAATCCCGAAGAACAGCAGCGAGGTGCCCAGATCGCGTTCGAGGACCAGCACCGCCACGCTGACCAGCCAGACCGCCACCACCGGCCCCAGCACCCGCCCGGCCGGCAGCCGCAGCCGCCCCACCGTGCGGCCGGTGTGCGCCAGCGCGCCACCGTTGGCGGCCAGATACGCCGCGAAGAACACCGTGATCAGCACCTTGGCGAACTCACCGGGCTGAAGGGAAAAACCGGCCAGCCGGATCCAGATCTTCGCCCCGTTCACGGCGGGGAACAGGATCGGCGCGACCATCAGCAGCAGCGCGAGCGCCGCGCACACATACGCGTACCGCTGCAGCACGCGGTGGTCGCGCAGCAGCAGCACCACCGCGATGCACAGCGCCACCCCGACCGTCGACCACATCAGCTGGGCGGGCGCGGCCCGGTCCCCGGGCGTCTCCAGATCGAGCCGGAAGATCAGCACCAGCCCGAGCCCGTTGAGCAGCACGGCCGTGGGCAGCAGCAGGGGATCGGCGTACGGCGCGCGGAAGCGCACCACGAGATGCGCGAGCAGCGCCAGCCCGCCGAGCCCCGCGCCGTACCGGACCGCCCCGCCCGGCACCGCATGCCAACGGGCCAGACCGACGACGACGTACCCGCAGACGCTGATCAGCACGGCGCCTACGAGGAGGGCCAGTTCGACACCGCGCTGCTTGGCCCCCGGCGGCAGCGCGGGGGAAGGGTCCGCCGGACGATGTCCGGCGGCGCCCGCCCTTGCCCTCGCCGTCATGCCTGGCAACGTAGCAAGCAGTGGCCGGTATTTCCGTTATGTCGGATGTGGCGGCCGGGGGGTCCGCACGTCCGGGGGTGGGAGGTCCGGTCGTCCCGTACCTCATCGCCCCGACGGCCCGGTACCGGTTGCTCGATCCCGTCCGCACCACCAGGCCCTCCGTGAATCCCATGAACGCGAATACCGCGAGGGCGAATGCCACGAGTGCGAACGCTGCGGAAACATGCACCTCCCCCCACGGAGAAATCATCCCGAGCAAGACTCCGAGTGGACCGCGAGACCTCTCCCTCACGCCAAAGAGACCCCATAGCGTCCGCAACCGCTTACGCTACGTAGCGCAAATGCCTCCCCCCTTATTGCTCGCCGGCCCCACAAAAACCCACCCCCTCCCCGCGCACATCCCGCCACCGACGAACACACCCGAAATTCACGGCCAACAGTCCGCCCATCCGCTTGGCTTCCCCCATGCCGACCGAAGACAGGGAAACCGCCCCCGACGGGGAAGCCGTCCCAGCCCACCGGGCGAAGCTGCTCCGCCGCATGTACGAGATCTTCAACACTCAGCAGGTCGACGACTTCACCCGCGCCGCATTCCATCCGGAGGTCGACTGGCCGAACGTCGCCGAAGGCACGCGTCTGCACGGCATCGACGCCGTCCTCGCCTACTGGAAGCGTCAGTTCGCCGTGGCCCACCCCCTCGTACGGATGGAGGGCATGGCCGCGGAGCCCGACGGCCGCATCGCCGTCCGCGTACGCACCGGCCTGCGGGACGCCACCGGCGACCACTGGTCCGACACCACCCTCCACCACGTCTACGCCTTCCGTGACGACAAGGTGGCCCACATGGAAGTCCGCCGGGACGCGGAGGCGGGCGGGGGCGATGGCGGGGGTGCCACCTGACTCCTGGAGGCTGTCGCCGACCGAGGCCCCGAAGGACGCCCCCCGCGCACCACCAGGCCCACCCCACCCCCCCAGCCCAGTCACTCCGGCCCTACCCCTAAGGGAAGAATCAGGGAGTCCTCAGGGTCCTCCCAGGGGCTTCCCGGGTTGTTCCGCGAACGCACTCGATGACAGTTTGTAAACTCCTCTCGAACGAACAGACCGAAAAGCAGAAGGCCGAGCTCGTCACGCTGAAGCGGACGACCGAAGACACCGGTCGACGGCATGGACCCGCGCCATGACCGCCGCGAGCGAGGGGCTATGGCGTACGTCACCTCCGAGCACGCCGAGTGGAGGGTCCGCGCTGCTCCGGCCGCCCTGTGCGGCAGGGCGCGCGGGTGACCGTCCCCCTCGACGAAAGGCAGTATTAGCGTCATGACGACTCTCCGTTCCCGGATCATCGCCTGGGCCGGCCGTATGTATCTGTCGAGAACGCGCAGGAAGGGATTCGATCTGTCTCGAATGTCTTTCTTGCCCGAGTCCGTCCTGATGCCGCTGCGGCGCGAAGGGCTCGACCCCGTGGGCGATTTGGCGGCCGTCCGTGAACGCGAGCCCATCAGCAAGCTCCCCGTGCCGATAGCCGCGAACGTATGGCTGGTGACGGGTTACGACGAGGTCAAGGCCGTGCTCGGGAAGGCCAACGCCTTCAGCTCGGACTTCACCAATCTCGTCGGCAAGGCGGGCGCCGGTGCCGAACAGAACCCGGGCGGCCTGGGATTCGCGGACCCGCCGGTCCACACCCGTCTCCGCCGCCTCCTCACGCCCGAATTCACCATGCGCCGCCTGGGCCGGCTCACCCCGCGCATCCATGAAATCGTCGAAGAACGCCTCGACGCGATGGAAGCCGCGGGCAAAAACGGCGACCCGGTCGACATCGTCCACGCCTTCGCCCTGCCCATTCCGTCGCTCGTCATTTGCGAACTCCTCGGCGTCCCTTACGAGGACCGCGAAGACTTCGAACGTCTCAGCGCCGCCCGCTTCGACCTTTTCAGCGGAGCGAACGCGTCCTTCGGTGCCATATCCGAATCCCTTTCCTACTTCCGGGACATCGTCAAGAAGCAGCGGGAAAACCCGGGCGACGGTCTCCTCGGCATGATCGTCAAGGAACACGGCGACACGGTCAGCGACGAAGAACTGGCGGGCCTGGCCGACGGCGTCCTCACCGGCGGCTTCGAAACCACCGCCAGCATGCTGGCGCTCGGCGCGCTGGTCCTCCTCCAGGACCCGAAGCACTTCGCCGCCCTCAACGACGGCGACGAGGCGGTCGACCGCTACGTCGAGGAACTCCTGCGCTATCTCACCGTCGTCCAGGTCGCCTTCCCGCGCTTCGCCCGCGAGGACCTGGAAATCGCCGGCGTCCAGATCGCCGCCGGTGACGTCGTCCTCTGCTCCCTCAGCGGCGCCGACCGCGACGGCAACCTGGGACCGGACATGGAGGTCTTCGACCCCTCCCGCAACGTCCCCTCCCACCTGGCCTTCGGCTACGGAATCCACCGCTGCGTAGGCGCCGAACTCGCCCGCATGGAACTCCGCACCGCCTACCCGGCCCTGGCCCGCCGCTTCCCCCACATGCGCCTCGCCACCACCCCCGACACCCTCGACTTCCGCAAACTCTCCATCGTCTACGGCGTCGAATCCCTCCCGGTCCACCTGAACGGCTGACCCCCAACACCACACAGCCCTCGGGCACTTGACGGCCCACAAGTGCCCGGGCGCCTCAGTCCGTCGTGCCGATGGAGGCGCTGCACACCCCCTCGGCGGCCCCGCCGACGGATAGAGCGCGCTACCGATGGCGACGGGCCCTGACGGCGTCGAAATCATCGAAGCCAAGAGCAGCACCGACCACCCGGACGGCCGACCACGATGACGTACGAGCAGCCCTCGCCCAGCTGCTGGACTACGCGCCGCACAGCCGGTCCGCTTCCGGGCGGCTCCACATGTCTTCACATGTCTTCGAACGGCTGGCGGCACCCGGCGAGGCCCGGGACCGGATGCACAAGGTGTGGACCAACAGCTGAGTCCCCGGCCGCCCCCGTCGTGCGGCCACTCCGGCGCCCACGAAAAGCGGCTCCGTCCGGATCTTCCGGCGGAGCCGCATTCAGCTGATCAGCAACCCACGCCGATCACCGCCCTGCGAACCGGTGGCAGAACAGCAAAAAGCCGGACCCGTGAAAACCAGGTCCGGCTCTTCATTCATCGCACTCAAGCGAATCAGCAGCTTGATCAAGCCGCCTTCCGCAGAGTGCCCCCGGCAGGATTCGAACCTGCGCACACGGCTCCGGAGGCCGTTGCTCTATCCCCTGAGCTACGGGGGCGTTGCCGCTGTGTTTTGCGGCGACGGGTAGAACCCTACCAGCTCCGATGGGGTGTTCATGAACAGGTTTGGGGAGGGGTGGGGGAGAGGTGTTGCCGTGCCCGACTCGGGTCGGTGGAGGGGGGCCTTAGCGCATTGCGACGGTGCCGCGGTGGCGGTCGGGGAAAGGTCCCTCGCATGGGGGCGGAAGTGGGCAAAACCGGGACGGCGCCGCAGGTGGGCCCCTAGTCTCATGGTGTGCCTGGCTTGTCCGGTCGGATCCTTGTTGTGGACGACAACAAGGTGATCCGGCAGTTGATCAGGGTCAACCTTGAGCTGGAGGGCTTCGAGGTCGTGACCGCGGCTGATGGTGCCGAATGTCTGGATGTCGTGCACCACGTGAGACCTGATGTCGTGACCCTTGATGTCGTGATGCCGCGGCTCAACGGTCTGCACACCGCGGCACGCCTGCGGTCCGATCCGCGGACCTGGGACATTCCGATCGCCATCGTCAGCGCCTGCACGGAGGGCGAGGTGGACAACGGCGAGTCGGTGGGGGTGGATGCGTTCCTGGCGAAGCCGTTCGAGCCGACCGAGCTGGTGCGGACGGTGGGGAAGCTGGTGCGCGAGGGGCGGCAGCAACGGGAGCGTGGGCCGGGAGAGCGTTCCGGAGGGAGTCCGGTCGGGCCCGAGGGTGGGGGCGGGGAGCCGGAGTACGGCGGTGGCCGGGAGGCCGGGGGAGCCGGGGCCGGGTCCGAGGGGGAGGGCGCACCGGCCGGTGGGCACGTCGGCGCGGGGGAGGGCGCCCCGTCCTCGTCCCGTGGGCATGTCGGTACGGGCGGCGAGCACGGGGCGGGATAGTTGAACCGCGCGGCTGGCCTCGTGCCCCAGGGTGACTGCCGTGCGGGCCCGCAGGACGCAGCGCCTCGGTGTCCACAGGGCGAAACCGGTCGCGTCGATGACCTCGTTCTCCCATACGCTTGTCCCGTGACCCCGGCTGAGCTCTCCCGTACCGTCCTGCGCTCCGTGCGCGGTGCCGTTGAGGATCGGGAGCTCTCCGTGCCGGTGCCGGCGCGGATCGTGGTGCGGCCGCCCAAGCGGCCCGGGGCCGGGGACTACGCGTCGAACGTCGCGCTGCAGCTCGCCGGGCCCGCGGGACGGCCGGCCCGGGAGGTCGCCGAGATCCTGCGGAAGCGGCTGACGGGGAGCCCGGGGATCGACCGGGTCGAGATCGCCGGGCCGGGTTTTCTGAACTTCACGCTGGGGGACGGGGCGCTGGTCGACCTCGTGCGCCAGATCCTTACGCAGGGCGCCTCCTACGGCGTCTCGTACGGCCTCCCGTACGGCGCCTCTCACGGCGTCTCACACCGTGCCTCTTCCGGCGTCCCTCCGTACGCCATGTCTCCCTCGGGTGCCGTGGGTCGCGGTGCCCGGGACGTCGTCGTCGCGGAGGCGCTGGCGCGGATCGATGCGGCGGTGGGGGACGGCGTCCAGCCCTCCGCCCACCAGCGGCCCGAAGAGCCCCACGAGCCCCACGAGCCCCACGAGGCCCACGAGCCCGACGAGCTGGCCGCGCTGGTCGCTCGGCTCGGGAGTGACGAAGCGCGGTGGGTGTTGTTGCGGCCCGCCGCTCATGATCCGGTGCGGATACCCGAGCGGCCGGTGCAGCGGGAGGGGAACCCGCGGTTCCTGGTGCAGTACGCCTACGCGCGGGTGCGGGCGCTGGTCCGGAATGCCGATGACCTGGGGTTCGCGTCCCGGCCGGGGGAGGTCCTCGGGGACGACCTGGGCGCCGCCCCCGCCGCCCGGCCCGCCCAGCTCGCCGCGCTTGGTGACCGGATCCGGGAGCTGCACGGTCTGCTCGCCACCTACCCCTCCGTCATCGAGGCCGCCGCGCGGCTGCGGGCGCCGGACCGGGTGGTGCGGCATCTGGAGGCCACGGCGGAGGCGTTCTTCCGGTGGCACGACGGGTGTCCGCCGCTGCCCGTCGGGGAGCAGAAACCCTTGGCCGTGCACCGCGCCCGGCTGGCCCTTGCCGAGGCCGCCGGAACGGTGCTCGCCAACGGCCTGCGCCTGCTCGGCATCTCCGCACCCGAACACCTCTGAGCTTGTGAATTCTTGAGGGGAACTTCCTGTTATGAGCCGTTCCGCGCATCCCGCCGGGCCCCGGCACGCCGACGTCCTTCCCGAGGGGCACTACGCCGGGCCGCCCGCCGACCTCAACACCCTTGACGCGCACGTCTGGTCGCGTACGGTCCGGCGCAACGCCGACGGCGCGGTGACCGTCGGCGGGCTGGACGTCCGTGCGCTGGCCGAGGAATTCGGTACGCCGGCCTACTTCCTGGACGAGGACGACTTCCGGGCGCGCTGCCGGGCCTGGCGCGACGCCTTCGGTCCGGGCGCCGACGTGTTCTACGCGGGCAAGGCGTTCCTGTCCCGGGCCGTCGTGCGGTGGCTGCACGAGGAGGGGCTCAACCTCGATGTGTGTTCGGGGGGTGAGCTCGCCACCGCCCTCTCGGCCGGGATGCCCGCCGAGCGGATCGCGCTGCACGGGAACAACAAGAGCACCGAGGAGATCACCCGGGCCGTGGAGGCCGGGGTGGGGCGGATCGTGCTCGACTCGTTCCAGGAGATCGTCCGGGTCGCGCACATCGCCGAGAAGCTCGGCAAGCGGCAGCGGGTGCAGATCCGGGTCACGGTCGGTGTCGAGGCGCATACGCACGAGTTCATCGCCACCGCGCACGAGGACCAGAAGTTCGGCATCGCGCTGGCCGGCGGGCAGGCCGCGGAGGCCGTACGGCGGGCGCTGAAGCTGGACGGGCTCGAACTGATCGGGATCCACAGCCACATCGGGTCGCAGATCTTCGACATGGCGGGCTTCGAGGTGTCGGCGCGGCGGGTCGTACAGCTGCTGACCGAGGTGCGCGACGAGCACGGGATCGAGCTGCCGGAGATCGACCTCGGTGGCGGGCTCGGGATCGCGTACACCTCCGAGGACGACCCGCGCGAGCCGCACGAGATCGCCAAGGCGCTGAACGAGATCGTGACGAAGGAGTGCGAGGCGGCCGGGCTCGGCGTACCGCGGCTTTCGGTCGAGCCGGGCCGGGCGATCGTGGGGCCGACGGCCTTCACGCTCTACGAGGTCGGCACGGTCAAGGAGCTGGAGGGGCTGCGGACGTACGTGTCCGTGGACGGCGGGATGTCGGACAACATCCGCACCGCCCTGTACGACGCGGAGTACAGCGTGGCCCTGGTCTCCCGTACCTCGGACGCCGCGCCGATGCTGTCGCGGGTGGTCGGCAAGCACTGCGAGAGCGGGGACATCGTCGTCCGCGACGCCTTCCTGCCGGCCGACGTCGCGCCGGGGGACCTGCTCGCGGTGCCGGCGACCGGGGCGTACTGCCGGTCCATGGCGAGCAACTACAACCACGCGCTGCGGCCGCCGGTGGTGGCCGTGAAGGACGGTACGGCCCGGGTCATCGTCCGGCGCGAGACGGAGGAAGATCTCCTGCGCCTGGATGTCGGGTAGGGCCGGATCGCCGGGGCCCGGCCCCGGATGAAATAAATGTCTCGGTATCCGGACGACGGACGGAATCCGGCGTCCGGTGCGTGAGACTGGTGCATGAGTCTTGCGCGGAGCAAGACGGAAATCGCTGATCGATGAGAAGCAGGGGTCGAATGATGCGTACGCGTCCGCTGAAGGTGGCGCTGCTGGGCTGTGGTGTTGTCGGCTCAGAGGTGGCGCGCATCATGACGACGCACGCGGACGACCTCGCGGCCCGGATCGGCGCGCCCGTGGAGCTGGCCGGGATCGCGGTACGCCGCCCTGACCGGGTGCGCGAGGGCGTGCCGGCCGAGCTGGTCACCACCGACGCCACCGCGCTGGTCAAACGGGGCGACATCGACGTCGTCATCGAGGTCATCGGCGGCATCGAGCCCGCGCGGACGCTGATCACCACCGCCTTCGAGCACGGCGCGAGCGTGGTGTCCGCCAACAAGGCGCTGGTGGCCGCGGACGGCGCGGCGCTGCACGCCGCGGCCGAGGCCAACGGCGCGGACCTGTACTACGAGGCCGCGGTCGCCGGCGCGATCCCGCTGGTCCGGCCGCTGCGCGAGTCGCTGGCCGGCGACAAGGTCAATCGGGTCCTCGGCATCGTCAACGGCACCACCAACTTCATCCTCGACCGGATGGCGTCGACCGGCGCCGGGTACAGCGAGGCGCTGGACGAGGCGACCGCCCTCGGTTACGCGGAGGCCGACCCGACCGCCGACGTGGAGGGCTTCGACGCCGCCGCCAAGGCCGCGATCCTCGCCGGGATCGCCTTCCACACCCGCGTGACCATCGACGACGTACACCGCGAGGGGCTGACCGAGGTCACCGCCGCGGACATCGCCTCCGCCCAGCGCATGGGCTGCACGGTCAAGCTGCTGGCGATCTGCGAGCGGGCGGCCGACGGGGCGTCGGTGACCGCCCGGGTGCACCCGGCGATGATCCCGCTGACGCATCCGCTGGCCTCCGTCCGGGAGGCGTACAACGCCGTCTTCGTGGAGGCCGACGCGGCCGGCCAGCTGATGTTCTACGGGCCCGGCGCGGGCGGTGCGCCCACCGCCTCCGCGGTGCTCGGCGACCTCGTCGCGGTCTGCCGCAACAAGCTCGCCGGCGCCACCGGCCCCGGGGAGTCCGCCTACACCGCGCTGCCGGTCAGCCCGATGGGCGAGGTCGTCACGCGCTACCACATCAGTCTCGACGTGGCCGACAAGCCCGGCGTTCTCGCGCAGGTGGCAACGGTCTTCGCCGAACACGGCGTATCGATCGATACGGTCCGCCAGCAGGGCAAGGACGGCGAGGCCTCCCTCGTCGTCGTCACCCACCGGGCCGCCGACGCGGCCCTGTCGTCGACCGTCGGGGCGCTGCGCGAGCTGGACACCGTACGCGGCGTCGCCAGCATCATGCGGGTCGAAGGGGAGTAAAGGAACCCATGTCTGCCAATCCCACCGTGACCACCACCAGCCGTCAGTGGCGCGGAATCATCGAGGAATACCGCGACCGGCTGCCGGTCAGCGACACGACCGAGGTCGTCACCCTCCGCGAGGGCGGCACGCCGCTGGTGCCGGCCCAGGTGCTCTCCGAGCGCACCGGCTGTGAGGTGCATCTCAAGGTCGAGGGTGCCAACCCCACCGGTTCCTTCAAGGACCGCGGCATGACGATGGCGATCACCCGCGCCAAGGAGGAGGGTGCCAAGGCGGTCATCTGCGCCTCCACCGGCAACACCTCCGCCTCGGCCGCCGCGTACGCGGTGCGGGCCGGCATGGTCTGCGCGGTGCTCGTCCCGCAGGGCAAGATCGCGCTCGGCAAGATGGGCCAGGCGCTGGTGCACGGCGCGAAGATCCTGCAGATCGACGGGAATTTCGACGACTGTCTGACGCTGGCCCGCGGCCTGTCCGACAACTACCCGGTCGCACTTGTGAACTCCGTCAACCCGGTGCGCATCGAGGGCCAGAAGACCGCCGCCTTCGAAATCGTCGACATGCTCGACGACGCTCCGGACATCCACGTGCTGCCGGTCGGCAACGCCGGCAACATCACCGCGTACTGGAAGGGCTACCAGGAGTACGCGGCCGACGGCATCGCCTCCCGTACCCCGCGGATGTGGGGCTTCCAGGCCTCCGGCTCCGCGCCGATCGTGCGCGGCGAGCCCGTCAAGGACCCGCACACCATCGCCACCGCGATCCGCATCGGCAACCCCGCCTCGTGGGCGTACGCGGAGCGCGCGCGGGACGAGTCGGGCGGCTTCATCGATGAGGTGACCGACCGTCAAATCCTGGCCGCCTACCGCCTGTTGGCCGCGCAGGAGGGCGTGTTCGTGGAGCCCGCCTCGGCCGCTTCGGTGGCCGGTCTGCTCAAGGCCGCCGAGCAGGGCAAGGTCGACCCGGGCCAGCGCATCGTCTGCACGGTCACCGGCAACGGCCTGAAGGACCCGGACTGGGCGGTCGCCGGTGCGCCGCAGCCGGTCACGGTCCCGATCGACGCGGACGCGGCGGCCGAGCGGCTCGGCCTCGCGTAGGACGCGGCCGTACGGGCCCGGCGGCCCGTACGGCGCCCGGTGACCGGACGCCGCCGTCCGGTCACCGACCCGCACAGCAAACTGTGCAAAGACTGCAAAGCCCGAGGGCGCAGCCACCGGGGCACGGGAAGGCGCGCGACACGCATCGTGCGCCTCTTGTGCGCCCTATGTCGCGGCAGAACCTTCCTTCGATAGGCTGGCAGCCAACTCCCCTCCCCACGGCATAACGCAGTGGTGTTCAGGGCAGGTCAGAACAGACCCCACGAGCCGGCCGGGCACCTCGGTGCCGCGGCGCTCAAGGTCAGTACCGCAGCATCAATCAAGGAGAGTCATCGAGCGATGGCCGGTCCCGCGTTCCGCGCCGCCGCCGTCCGGGTGCGCACCCCCGCTACCAGCGCCAATCTCGGTCCCGGCTTCGATGCCCTGGGTCTTTCCCTGGGCCTGTACGACGATGTCGTGGTGCGCGTCGCCGACTCCGGGCTGCACATCGACATCGCAGGTGAGGGCGCCGACACCCTCCCGCGCGACGAGAGCCACCTGCTCGTCCGGTCGATGCGCACCGCCTTCGAGCTGCTCGGCGGACAGCCGCGCGGCCTGGAAATCGTCTGCGCCAACCGCATCCCGCACGGTCGCGGCCTGGGCTCCTCGTCGGCCGCCATCTGCGCCGGCATCGTCGCCGCCCGCGCCGTGACGATAGGCGGCGAGCAGAAGCTCGACGACACCGCGCTGCTGGAGCTGGCCACCGAGATCGAGGGCCACCCCGACAACGTCGCCGCCTGTCTGCTCGGCGGCTTCACGCTCGCCTGGATGGACACCGGCACCGCACGGGCGATCCGGATGGATCCCGCCGATTCCATCGTTCCGGTGGTCTTCGTGCCCGGGAAGCCGGTGCTCACCGAGACCGCCCGCGGACTGCTGCCGCGCACCGTCCCGCACGTGGACGCCGCGGCCAACGCCGGCCGCGCCGCACTGCTCGTCGAGGCCCTGACCAGGCGCCCCGAGCTGCTGCTCGCCGCGACCGAGGACCGACTTCACCAGGAATACCGTGCCCCGGCGATGCCGGAGAGCGTGGCCCTGGTGAACCGACTGCGCGCGGACGGCGTCCCCGCAGTCGTGTCCGGTGCGGGCCCCACGGTGCTCGCGCTGGTCGACGACGCGACGGCCGAGAAGGTCGCGGCCCTGGCGGGCGAGGGGTGGGCGGCGAACCGGCTGACCCTCGACGCGGCAGGGACCGGTGTACTGCCGCTCGCCGGGTGATCACGCAGCTGATCGACGATTGCCGGTCTTTGAGAGGGGGAATGTTTGTTGGATCCGGTAGTGTTAACCTCAAGTGAGTACGAGCCGCCGCTGTGGCGCTGTGCTTCGTGTCCCCCATCGGGACCACCTTTCTTCCGGGAGCCTCCCAAACTGCTTGGAGCAGTTGCCTGAAGCAGTAGCGAGCATGCTCCGGAATCGGCGTGACGACATGAGTCACTCTGCATCTCTTCGCGCCGGAATCATGAACTGATCTCTCCGCCACTTCCGGCGGGACCACCGCCCCGGCCCGGTCCGCGAGACCTGAGGACCCAGCCGGACAGCACAACCGGTCGCCGAGCCAGACAGGCCGACGCCCGCTCCAGGGAAGGACCCTTCGTGAGCGACACCACCGATCTGATGGGCGCGCGCACCGATGGCAGTGCCACCACGCCCGCCACGGACGCTCCCGCCGCGCCTGCCACCACCCGGCGCCGCCGTTCCGGCACCGGCCTTGAGGGCATGGTCCTGGCCGAGCTGCAGCAGGTGGCCTCCGGCCTCGGTATCAAGGGCACCGCGCGGATGCGCAAGAGCCAGCTGATCGAGGTCATCAAGGAGCGCCAGGCCCAAGGCTCGGGCACGGCGGCCAAGGCCGACACCGATGCCGAGGCCAAGCCCAAGCGCCGTACGACCTCCAAGGCCCGCACCGGCGAGGAGGCCGCCGAGCCGGCCGCCAAGGCCGACAAGACCGAGCGCGGCGCCAAGGACAAGGCGGACAAGGCCGGCGCCCAGCAGCAGATCGACATCCCCGGCCAGCCGGTCAGCGACGAGCAGCCGGCCGGTGAGCGGCGCCGCCGCCGGGCCACCGCCGCCGCGGGCAGCCCCGAGGCCGACGGCGGCCTCAAGACCGACACCAAGGTCGAGGCGAAGACCGACACCAAGACCGAGGCGCGCACCGACACCGCCACCGCCCCGCAGGAGACCGGCGAGGGCCGGCCCGCCAAGGGCGGCGAGCGCCAGGAGCGCGGCGACCGCCAGGACCGGGGCCAGAAGGGCGACCGCGGTGACCGCCGCCAGCGCGACCGCGGTGACCGCCGCAAGGGCGACGCCGGCGACGGCGGCCAGGGCGGCCAGCGCCAGGGCCAGGGCCAGGGCCGGGACCGGGACCGGGACCGCGACCGCCGGGACGACGACGACGACTTCGAGGGCGGCCGGCGCGGCCGTCGCGGCCGCTACCGCGACCGCCGTGGCCGCCGCGGTGGCCGCGAGGAGTTCGGCAACGAGCCGCAGATCGCCGAGGACGACGTCCTGATCCCGGTCGCGGGCATCCTGGACATCCTCGACAACTACGCGTTCATCCGGACCTCCGGCTACCTGCCCGGCCCGAACGACGTCTACGTCTCGCTCGCCCAGGTCCGCAAGAACGGCCTGCGCAAGGGCGACCACGTCACCGGCGCGGTCCGGCAGCCCAAGGACGGCGAGCGGCGCGAGAAGTTCAACGCGCTGGTCCGGCTCGACACCGTCAACAGCATGGCGCCCGAACAGGGCCGCGGGCGGCCGGACTTCGGCAAGCTGACGCCCCTTTACCCGCAGGAGCGGCTGCGCCTGGAGGGCGAGTCCGGTGCGCTGACGACCCGGATCATCGACCTGGTCTCGCCGATCGGCAAGGGCCAGCGCGGTCTGATCGTGGCCCCGCCGAAGACCGGCAAGACCATGATCATGCAGGCCATCGCCAACGCGATCACCCGCAACAACCCCGAGTGCCACCTGATGGTCGTCCTCGTCGACGAGCGTCCCGAAGAGGTCACCGACATGCAGCGGTCGGTCAAGGGCGAGGTCATCTCCTCGACCTTCGACCGCCCGGCCGAGGACCACACCACCGTCGCCGAACTCGCCATCGAGCGGGCCAAGCGCCTGGTGGAGCTGGGCCACGACGTCGTCGTCCTGCTGGACTCGATCACCCGTCTGGGCCGGGCGTACAACCTCGCCGCCCCGGCCTCGGGCCGCATCCTGTCCGGTGGTGTCGACTCCACCGCCCTCTACCCGCCGAAGAAGTTCTTCGGTGCGGCGCGCAACATCGAGGACGGCGGCTCGCTGACCATCCTGGCCACCGCGCTGGTCGAGACCGGCTCGCGGATGGACGAGGTGATCTTCGAGGAGTTCAAGGGCACCGGCAACATGGAGCTCAAGCTCGACCGGAAGCTCGCCGACAAGCGCATCTTCCCGGCGGTGGACGTGGACGCGTCCGGCACCCGTAAGGAAGAGATCCTGATGGGCAGCGACGAGCTGGCCATCGTCTGGAAGCTCCGTCGGGTGCTGCACGCCCTGGACCAGCAGCAGGCCATCGAGCTGCTGCTGGACAAGATGAAGCAGACGAAGTCCAACGCGGAGTTCCTGCTGCAGATCCAGAAGACGACGCCGACCGCGGGCAACGGCAACGACTGACGCCCCCGGAGCGCTCCGGCGCCGTCCGCACCGCCCCCCTCGCCCTCACGGGTGAGGGGGGCGTCGTGCTGAGCGGCCCGTACGTCCTGTGGCGGCGGCCCCCGGTACGGCTGCGCGCCCGGTGGCCCTGTGACCTGCGCCGCGCACCGGGAGCCGGCGAAGTGCCCCGATCTGAGACGTTCCGCACAGATCGCCGCCGGACGCAACGTTCCAGCCAGGCCGGAAACCGGGACGAAAGCCCAGGTGAGGACGGCGGAGCCGGCGCACGGCCGGACGCGGCCCGCGGCGATTTCTAAGAATCCGCTCATCACTTGCTGTGCAACCCTTCCCGTCAGCCTCCCGTCTGACAAGGCGCGACGGGCCGTGACAGCAGGCAGCACGGTGACGGCGAGGGGTAGCGACGGCGACAAGGACTGAGGAGCAGATGGCGGACAGCAGTGGGACCGTGCAGACGGCCGAAAGCCGTGCGCGCGGCATACGTGCCACGGGCCGCCGGCGCAAGGGCCCGACCCGGCGCCGCCGGGCACTCACCATCACGCTGTGCGCGCTGGTCAGCGTCGTACTGCTCGGTGGTGCCGGGCTCGGCTACGTCTACTTCAAGCTCAACGGCAATCTGAAGGGCGTCGACATCAACGCCGCCCTCGGCCACGACCGGCCCCAGAACGTCGACGACGGCTCGATGGACATCCTCGTGATGGGCTCCGACTCGCGGGCCGGCAAGAACGGCGAATACGGCAAGGACGAGGGCGGGGCGCGCTCGGACACCGCGATGGTCGTGCACGTCTTCAAGGGCCACAAGAAGGCCAGTGTCGTCAGCATCCCCCGGGACACCCTGATCAAGCGGCCCGACTGCACCACCAAGGACGGCAAGAACGTCCCCGGTGAACGGCGGGCGATGTTCAACACCGCCTTCGAGGTCGGCGGCCCGGCGTGCGCCGTCAAGACCGTCGAGTCGATCAGCGGGATCCGGATGGACCACTTCATCGAGGTCGACTTCACCGGCTTCAAGAAGCTCATCGACGCGCTGGGCGGCGTCGACATCACCACCACCAAGGCGATCGACGACCGCAACAGCCACCTGCACCTGAAGGCCGGCCACCACACGCTCGACGGCGAGCAGTCGCTCGGCCTGGTCCGCACCCGGCACGGCGTGCCCGGCGGCGACGGCAGCGACCTGGGCCGCATCCAGCTTCAGCAGACGTTCCTCAAGGCCCTGATGAACCAGGTCAAGAACGTCGGCGTGCTGACCAACCCCACCAAGCTCTACGACATCGCCGACACGGCCACCAAGGCCATCACCACCGACACCGACCTGAACTCGGTCAGCGAACTGACCGGCCTGGCCAAGAGCCTGGGCTCGATCGGGTCGGAGAACATCGACATGGTGACGCTGCCGGTGACGTACGACACCGCCAACCCGGACCGCGTGGTGCCGCTGACCCGAAAGGGCAAGCAGGTCTGGGACGCGCTGCGCAACGACCGGGACATCCCGAAGTCCGCGACCAAGGGCTCGGCCGGTGACACGGGCGGTACGAGCCGCTACGTGAAGTAGCCGCGGTACGCGGTTCCGGGGCCCGCGCGGCCCCGGAACCGGGCGGGGAATAGTTGCGCAGGTACCCCGGTTTTGGGAGATACGGCTAGTCCTGGCAGACTGGACCGTCGGCCCCGGTTCACGTGACGCAACCCGCGACACGACCCGGTGCACTCCCGAACCTAGGAGAATCCCTTGAAGCGCGACATCCACCCGGAGTACGTCGAGACCCAGGTCAGCTGCACCTGTGGCGCGTCCTTCACCACCCGCAGCACCGTTGCCGGCGGCAGCATCCGCGCCGACATCTGCTCCGAGTGCCACCCGTTCTACACCGGTAAGCAGAAGATCCTGGACACGGGCGGTCGTGTGGCCCGCTTCGAGGCCCGCTTCGGCAAGAGCGCCGGGTCCGCCAAGAAGTAGCGACCCACAAGGCGCCGGTCTCCGGTCGCCCCTGTCCAGGGGTGGCCGGACCGGCGCCTTTTTTGGCGGGGCACGGCCCCCGGGTAGAGACAGTCAGCCAGCCAGCAGAGGAACCCCACGATGTTCGAGGCGGTCGAAGAACTGATCGGTGAGCACGCCGATCTCGAAAAGCGGCTGGCCGACCCCGCGGTCCACGCCGACCAGCGCGAAGCCATGCGGCTCAACAAGCGCTACGCCGAGCTGACCCCGATCATCGCGACGTACCGCGACTGGAAGCGGACCGGCGAGGACATCGAGACCGCGCGCGAATTCGCCGCGGACGACCCGGACTTCGCCGACGAGGTCAAGGAGCTCGACGCCCGCCGCGAGGAGCTGACCGAGAAGCTGCGGCTGCTGCTCGTCCCGCGCGACCCCAGCGACGACAAGGACGTCATCCTGGAGGTCAAGGCCGGCGAGGGCGGCGAGGAGTCCGCGCTGTTCGCCGGCGACCTGCTGCGGATGTATCTGCGCTACGCCGAGCGGGTCGGCTGGAAGACCGAGATCCTCGACGCCAACGAGTCCGACCTCGGCGGCTACAAGGACGTCCAGGTTGCGGTGAAGACCAAGGGCGGCAACGGCGCGGTCGAGCCCGGCCAGGGCGTCTGGGCGCGGCTGAAGTACGAGGGCGGGGTGCACCGCGTCCAGCGCGTGCCCGCCACCGAGTCGCAGGGCCGGATCCACACCTCCGCGGCCGGCGTGCTGGTCACGCCCGAGGCCGAGGAGGTCGAGGTCGAGATCATCGCCAACGACCTGCGGATCGACGTCTACCGTTCGTCCGGGCCCGGCGGCCAGTCCGTCAACACCACCGACTCCGCGGTGCGCATCACCCACCTGCCCACCGGCATCGTCGTCTCCTGCCAGAACGAGAAGAGCCAGCTCCAGAACAAGGAGCAGGCGATGCGCATCCTGCGCTCCCGGCTGCTGGCCGCCGCCCAGGAGGAGGCCGAGCGCGAGGCGTCGGACGCCCGGCGCAGCCAGGTCCGCACGGTCGACCGCTCCGAGCGCATCCGCACGTACAACTTCCCTGAAAACCGCATTTCGGACCACCGCGTCGGCTTCAAGGCGTACAACTTGGACCAGGTGCTCGACGGCGAGCTCGACCCGGTCATCCAGGCGTGCGTCGACGCCGATTCGGCCGCCAAGCTCGCCGCCGCCCAGTAAGCCCGCTCGACCCGTCCGCACGGCTGGAGGACCCCCGTGAACCTGCTGCTCGCCGAGGTGGCCCAGGCCACCCAGCGGCTGGCCGACGCCGGCGTGCCCTCACCCCGCTTCGACGCCGAGGAGCTCGCCGCGCACGTGCACGGCGTCAAGCGGAGCCAGCTGCACGCGGTCCCCGACGCGGACTTCGACGCCCGCTACTGGGAGGCCGTCGCCCGCCGCGAGGCCCGTGAGCCGCTCCAGCACATCACCGGCCGGGCCTTCTTCCGCTACCTCGAACTCAGCGTCGGCCCCGGGGTGTTCGTGCCCCGGCCGGAGACCGAGTCGGTGGTCGGCTGGGCGATAGACGCCGTGCGGGCCATGGACGTCGTCGAGCCGCTCATCGTCGACCTGTGCACCGGCTCCGGGGCGATCGCACTTGCCCTGGCGCAGGAGGTGCCGCGCTCCCGGGTGCACGCCGTGGAGCTGTCCGAGGAGGCCCTGGCGTACGCCCGCAAGAACGTCGAGGGGTCCCGCGTCGTTCTCCATCACGGCGACGCGCTGACCGCGCTTCCCGAGCTGGACGGCCAGGTCGACCTGGTCGTCTCCAACCCGCCGTACATCCCGCTGACCGAGTGGGAGTACGTCGCACCCGAGGCACGCGACCACGACCCCGAGCTCGCGCTGTTCTCGGGCCAGGACGGCCTGGACACCATCCGCGGCATCGAGCGGACCGCACACCGGCTGCTGCGGCCCGGCGGCGTGGTCGTCATCGAGCACGCGGACACCCAGGGCGGGCAGGTGCCGTGGATCTTCACCGAGGAGCGGGGCTGGGCCGACGCGGCCGACCACCCCGACCTCAACAACAGGCCCCGTTTCGCCACCGCGCGCCGGGCGATGCCATGACGCCCACCGCCTTGATGAACCCCCCAACCGTTCGGCACCAGGAGGACCGCTAATGGCACGGCGATACGACTGCAGCGACGCGACCGACCGCGCGACCGGTCTGCGCGAGGCCGCCTCGGCCGTCCGCCGCGGTGAGCTGGTCGTGCTGCCGACCGACACCGTCTACGGCATCGGCGCGGACGCCTTCAGCGCGGAGGCCGTCGGCGACCTGCTGGAGGCCAAGGGCCGCGGCCGCGGCATGCCCTCCCCGGTCCTCGTCGGCTCGCCCAACACGCTGCACGGCCTGGTCACCGACTTCTCCGAGCTGGCCTGGGAGCTCGTCGACGCCTTCTGGCCCGGCGCGCTCACCCTCGTCGCCCGGCACCAGCCGTCGCTGACCTGGGACCTCGGCGAGACCCGCGGCACGGTCGCGGTCCGCATGCCGCTGCACCCGGTCGCGATCGAGCTGCTGACCGACGTCGGCCCGATGGCCGTCTCCAGCGCCAACCTCACCGGCCACCCCTCCCCGCAGGACTGCGACGCCGCACAGGAGATGCTGGGCGACGCGGTGTCCGTCTACCTCGACGGCGGCCCGACACCCGCCGCCGTGCCGTCCTCGATCGTCGACGTCACCGGCAAGATCCCGGTGCTGCTGCGCGAGGGCGCACTCGGCGCCGACGAGCTGCGCAAGGTGGTACCCGAGCTCAAGGTGGCCAATTGATGGCGCCCCTGGGGCGTGGCATAGCGGGACCAGGCGACGACACCGACCCCCCGGTACCCTCCCCGCCCCTTTTCCGGATCCTCCACGTCAGCACCGGCAACGTCTGCCGCTCGCCCATCACCGAGCGGCTGCACCGCCATGCCCTGGAGCGGCGGCTCGGCGGCGCCCACTGCGGCGGGCTGATCGTGGAGAGCGCCGGCACCTGGGGTCACGAGGGCGCCCCGATGGAGGCGCACGCGGCCACCGTGCTCACCGACTACGGCGCGGACCCGGCCGGCTTCATCGGCCGGGAACTCCTCGACGAGCACGTCATCCGCGCCGACCTGGTCCTGACCGCGACCCGCGACCACCGCGCGCAGGTCATCTCGATGGGCCACTCCGCGGGGCTGCGCACCTTCACCCTCAAGGAGTTCAACCGGCTGGTGCGGGCCATAGACCCCGCCACGCTGCCCGAACCGGACCCGGACCTGCCGGACGGCGGGCTGGTCGAGCGGGCCCGCGCGCTGGTCGGCGCGGCCGCCGCGCTGCGCGGCTGGCTGCTCGCGCCCAACCCGGAGTCCGACGAGGTCTACGACCCCTACGGCGCCCCCATCACGTTCTTCCGCTCCATCGGCGACGAGATCAACCAGGCCCTCGACCCGGTCGTCACCGCCCTCACCGGGGTGCCCGCCCGGGCCTGACCCGGTGCCGCTCCGGCGGGCCGTGGCGGGCCGCGGGGCCGGCCGTGCCCCCGGGCGGCCCGCACACCGCGCCCGATCGGGCCGCCGCGCCTACATTGGGACTACGTCCCGACGAGGCCCGGAGCACGCCATGCCCGCCACCACCGCGTCACCCCGCAGCGAGACCCCGGCCGGCCGCGCCCCGGCCGCCGAGACCGGCGGCGAGACCGCCGGCACCGCTGCCGGCACCGCCGACGAGACGCTCCAGGACCGGGCCCGGGCCGCCGCCCGCGAAGGGGTCACGCACCCCGCCGGTGCCCCGGACTTCGGCGCACTGCTGCGACAGGACCCGGAGATCGCCGGCGTCCTGCTCGGCGAGAGCGCCCGGCAGAGCGACGGACTGCAGCTCATCGCCGCCGAGAACTTCACCTCACCGGCCGTCCTGGCGGCCCTCGGCTCCCCGCTGGGCAACAAGTACGCCGAGGGCTACCCCGGCGCGCGGCACCACGGCGGCTGCGAGATCGTCGACCTCGCCGAGCGGATCGCCGTGGAGCGCGCCAAGGCCCTTTTCGGCGCCGAACACGCCAACGTCCAGGCCCACTCCGGGTCTTCGGCCGTTCTGGCCGCCTACGCCGCCCTGCTGCGCCCCGGAGACACCGTCCTGGCCATGTCCCTGCCGCACGGCGGACACCTCACCCACGGATCGCCCGCCAACTTCTCCGGCCGCTGGTTCGACTTCGTCGGTTACGGCGTCGACGAGGAGACCGGGCTGCTGGACTACGACGCGATCCGCGAGCTGGCCCGGGCCCGCCGCCCCAAGGCGATCGTCTGCGGCTCGATCTCCTACCCCCGGCACCTCGACTACGCCGCCTTCCGCGACATCGCCGACGAGACCGGCGCGTATCTGATCGCCGACGTCGCGCACCCGATGGGGCTGATCGCCGGGGGAGTGGCGCCGAGCCCCGTGCCGTACGCGCACGTGGTCTGCGGCACCACCCACAAGGTGCTGCGCGGGCCGCGCGGCGGGATGCTGCTGTGCGGCGCCAAACTGGCCGAGCGGATCGACCGTGCGGTGTTCCCCTTCACCCAGGGGGGCGCACAGATGAACGCGGTCGCCGCCAAGGCCGTCGCCTTCGCGGAGGCCGCCGGTCCGGACTTCGCCGCGTATGCCCGTCAGGTCGTCGCCAATGCCCGGGCGCTGGCCGCGGCGCTCGCGGACCAGGGCCTGACGATCACCACCGGCGGCACCGACACCCATCTGATCACCGCCGACCCCACGCCGCTGGGCCTGGACGCCCGGACCGCCCGGGGCCGGCTGGCGGCCGCCGGGATCGTGCTGGACACCTGCGCGCTGCCGTGCGCGGAGGGCGACGCGGCCCGCCGTACGGGGCTGCGGCTGGGCACCGCCGCGGTCACCACCCAGGGGATGGCCGAAGCGGAGATGACGCAGGTCGCGGCGCTGATCGCGGCGGCGCTGCGGGAGGACGGCACGGCCCGTGGGGAGACCGTCGCATTGGTCCACCGTTTTCCGCCTTATCCCGCACACGGGTGACGGCCGGAACCGCGCGCTGACACCAGGCGTCTTCTCCTGTATTCACGGCCAGGGGGTGGACCCGCATAGGGTGTGGGGCTGTGATGGCCAGCTATACCTCTGGGGCAGCCCGTGCGTGAATACCTGCTGACGCTGTGCGTCACGGCCGCGATCACCTATCTGCTGACCGGGCCGGTGCGGAAATTCGCGATCGCGGCCGGTGCGATGCCGGAGATCCGCGCGCGTGACGTGCATCGCGAGCCGACACCGCGGCTCGGCGGCATCGCCATGTTCGGCGGGCTGTGCGCCGGTCTGCTGGTCGCCTCGCACCTGACCAACCTCAAGAGCGTCTTCGAGAACTCCGACGAGCCGCGGGCGCTGCTGTCAGGCGCCGCGCTGATCTGGATCCTCGGCGTGCTCGACGACAAGTGGGGCGTGGACGCGCTGGTCAAGCTGGGCGGCCAGATGATCGCCGCGGGCGTGATGGTGCTGCAGGGCCTGACGATCCTGTGGATCCCGATCCCGGGCGTCGGCACGGTCTCGCTCACGCCGATGCAGGGCACGCTGCTGACCGTCGCCCTGGTGGTGATCACCATCAACGCGGTGAACTTCGTCGACGGCCTGGACGGGCTGGCCTCCGGCATGGTGTGCATCGCCGCAGCGGCGTTCTTCATGTACGCGTACCGGATGTGGTTCGGCTACGGCATCGAGGCCGCCGCGCCCGCAACGCTGTTCTCGGTCGTCCTGATGGGCATGTGCCTGGGCTTCCTGCCGCACAACATGCACCCGGCGCGGATCTTCATGGGCGACTCCGGGTCGATGCTGATCGGCCTGGTGATGGCGGCCGGCGCGGTGTCGGTGACCGGCCAGGTCGACCCGGACCTGCTCAACCAGAAGGCGGGCGGTCTGCGCGAGGCCACCCACGCGATGGTGCCGGTCTACATCCCGCTGCTGCTGCCGCTGACCGTCATCGCGGTGCCGGTCGCCGACCTGATCCTGGCCATCGTGCGGCGCACCTGGAAGGGACAGTCGCCGTTCGCCGCGGACCGCGGGCACCTGCACCACCGGCTGCTGGAGATCGGCCACTCGCACAGCCGCGCGGTGCTGATCATGTACTTCTGGTCGGCGCTGATCGCGTTCGGCGCGGTGGCCTACTCGGCGAACAACGCCAGCATGTGGATCGTGCTGGGCATCGTGCTGCTCAGCGCGGTGGGCCTGGTGCTGCTCCTGCTGCCGCGCTTCACGCCGCGGGCGCCGCGCTGGGCGGAGCGGATGGTGCCGCCGCGCTACCGCAGGGTGGTCCGTACGGTGCTGGCGCCGGCGGGCGACGGCGTGGGCGAGGGAGCGGCCGACGGAGCGCCGGCGGAGCAGCCGGAGCCGGTCCCGGCGGGGATCAACGGGGCCACCGCGATCGGCGACCGGTCACGCTTCGTGGACCGCCGGAAGGCCGGTAGTCACCGCTGATCCCGAGGCGAGATCGCTCGAACGGGCACCGAAAACCGGGACGGTTGACCCCATACCAGACAAAAAACCGGCTGTCAGTGCACCAACGCGCAGGTTCACGCTCAGGTGTGACAGGGTCCACACGAACCAGGTAAAGACCTCATCAAATAGTTTGTGATACCGTTCACGAAACCCGGCGACAGAGCCGAAGGGCCGTAGTGCGACGGTCCTTTGGCCTCAGGTTCCGCCTCAGGCCGGGTCTACGCTCGTCCCTGACGAACACACCCCCACCCCATGCCGGAGCGCCGCCATGCAGTCGAATGACGCCCGACTACTCCTTCACGCCGTTGTGCCCACGCTCGCCGCCGGCGTCGTCGCCGTTGCCGTGAGCGCGGTGGTCGCAGGCGCGACGGGAGCGATCGGTGCTGTCGTCGGCACCGTGCTGGTGCTGCTCGTCATGGGCGCGGGCCTGGTGGTCCTGCAGAAAACCGCGAAGAACCTGCCGCAGCTGTTCCAGATGATGGGGCTGCTGCTTTACACGACGCAGATCCTGTTCGTGCTCGTCTTCCTGATCGCCTTCAAGGACACAACGCTCTTTGACACAAAGGCGTTTGCGTTCACCCTGCTCGGCACCACCCTCGTATGGATCGCAGCGCAGACCCGCGGTCATATGAAGGCAAAGATTCTGTACGTGGATCCCGACTCCGCCGAGCACAAGAAGGCGGAGACGGCGGGGTCGCCGACGTGACACGTAGGGCCGAGATAAATGGCCTCATGCGGGCCTGCTATCGTCCGGTGCCAACTGCGGCACAGTTGGCGCAGGCGGCTGAGCTCCCGAGTCCTGCGGGACGGAACGGGAAGTTCTCGCGGCCGATGCCTGCGATACGGCCCGGCCCAGCGCCGGCCAGCCGCCCCCTAATCCGTAAGACCAGTCCAGTGCCGCTCCGTGGCTCAACGCCGCGCCGACACAACGAGGTTGCCGTACCCATGCGCCACGCTGAAGGAGCTCGCGGTGAGTGCTGAAACGATGCTCGCCTTCGAGACCGACTGCCACATCTTTTCCGGGTGCGGCTTTGATGCTCCCGGGCTTCATAACTTCGTCTTCAAGCCGCTCTTCACCGTCGGTGGCTTCGAGTTCAACAAGCCGATGCTGCTGGCGCTGCTCAGCACGGGCGTCGTCGTCTGGTTCTTCTGGGCCGCATTCGGCCGGGCCAAGGTTGTTCCCGGAAAGCTGCAGATGATCGGCGAGGCGGGCTACGACTTCGTGCGCCGTGGGCTCGTCTATGACGCGCTGGGGAAGAAGGAGGGCGAGAAATACGTCCCCTTCATGGTCTCGCTGTTCTTCTTCGTGTGGATCATGAACCTCTGGTCGATCATTCCGGTCGCCTCGTTCCCGGTCACCTCGATCATCGCGTTCCCCGCGGGCCTCGCCCTGATGGTCTACGTCCTGTGGGTCTTCCTCACCTTCAAGAAGCACGGCTTCGTCGGTGCCTGGAAGAACATCACCGGCTACGACAAGTCCCTCGGCTGGGTCCTGCCGCTGCTGATGGTCATCGAGTTCTTCTCGAACCTGATCATCCGCCCCTTCACTCACGCGGTCCGGCTCTTCGCCAACATGTTCGCCGGGCACCTGCTGATCCTGATGTTCACCGTCGCCAGCTGGTACCTGCTGAACGGCATTGGCTTCGTCTACGCCGGGGCCTCGTTCGTCATGACCATCGTGATGACGGCCTTCGAGCTCTTCATTCAGGCCGTCCAGGCGTACGTCTTCGTCCTCCTGGCCTGTAACTACGTTCAGGGCGCGCTCGCCGAGCACCACTGAGCACTCCCGCCTCCCAGCCCAACAGCTGTCCGGTGGCCAACCCCCACCGGTACGTGAAATGAGAAGGAAGTAACGGCATGTCCGCTGCTCTCGAACTGGTCAACCTCGCCGCCGCCGGTGACACCGCCAAGTCCGCCCTGGTCGGCAACATCGCGTCGGTCGGTTACGGTCTGGCCGCCATCGGCCCCGGCGTCGGCGTCGGCATCATCTTCGGTAACGGCACCCAGGCCCTGGCCCGCCAGCCCGAGGCCGCCGGCCTGATCCGCACCAACCAGATCATGGGTTTCGCCTTCTGTGAGGCGCTCGCCCTGATCGGCATCGTCATGGGCTTCGTTTACAAGTAAACGAAACCCCCGACACCCATTAGACGGAAGGCACTGATGTGAACGCCCTGGCCAACATGGCGGCGGAGGTTCCCGAGAACCCCCTGATCCCGCCGATTCCAGAGCTGGTCATCGGCCTGATCGCTTTCTTCATCGTCTTCGGCATCCTCGCCAAGAAGCTCCTCCCGAACATCAACAGGGTTCTGGACGAGCGCCGGAAGCAGATCGAAGGCCGGATGGAGGAAGCCGAGGCGCTTCAGGCCGAGGCCCAGCAGGTGCTCGCGGACTACCGGGCACAGCTGGCCGACGCCCGCCACGAGGCCGCGCGTCTGCGCCAGGAGGCGCAGGAGCAGGGCGCGACCCTCATCGCGGAGATGCGCGCCGAAGGCCAGCGGCAGCGTGAGGAGATCATCGCTGCCGGTCACGCCCAGATCGAGGCGGACCGCAACCAGGCCGCGCAGTCGCTGCGTCAGGACGTGGGCAAGCTCGCCACCGACCTGGCCGGCAAGCTCGTCGGCGAGTCCCTCGAGGACCACGCCCGGCAGAGCCGGACCATCGACCGCTTCCTCGACGAGCTCGAGGACAAGGCGGCATCGGACGCGACGAAGGCTGAGGCCGGCCGATGAACGGAGCGAGCCGCGAGGCACTCGCCTCCGCACGCGAGCAGCTCGACGCGCTGACGGACAACACTGCCGTCGACGCCGCGAAGCTCGCCGAGGAGCTGGCTGCCGTCACCGCTCTGCTCGACCGCGAGGTGTCGCTGCGTCGGGTCCTCACCGACCCGGCGCAGGCCGGCGAGGCCCGGGCCGACCTGGCCGGACGGCTGCTCGGCAGCCGGATCGGCGGCCCGGCCGCCGACCTGGTGACCGGCATGGTCCGCGCCCGCTGGTCGCGCTCGCGTGACCTGGCGCACGCGCTCGAGGAGCTGGCCTACAGCGCCGACCTCGCCGCCGCCCAGCGGGCCGGTGCCCTCGACGACGTCGAGGACGAGCTGTTCCGGTTCGGCCGGATCGTCAGCGCCAACCCTGAGCTGCGCCGTGCGCTGACCGACCGGAACGCGGCGGTGTCGGCCAAGACGGAGCTGCTGCGTTCGCTGCTGGGCGGCCGGGCCAACCCGGTCACCGAGCGGATCGTGATCCGTCTTGTCGTACAGCCGCGGGGCCGTAGCCTGGAAGCGGGGCTCGACGCCCTCTCCAAGCTGGCGGCGCACCGCCGGGACCGGGTGGTCGCGGTGGTCACCTCCGCGGTGCCCCTCAGCGACGGACAGCGGGAGCGGCTGAGCGCCTCCCTGACCGCGCTGTACGGACGGCAGATCCACCTGAACCTCGACGTGGACCCCGAGGTCCTCGGCGGCGTCCAGGTACGGATCGGCGACGAGGTCATCAACGGGACCATCGCGGAGCGCCTCGACGAGGCGACCCGGCGGATGGCCGGCTGACCCAGCCACCAACTCAAGAGCTGCACAACCGGCGGCCAGGCGCCGGACCAGCCGGCCGGACCGAGAGGTCCGGCTGCGGTCCGGAAGAAGCCCCGGGGACCAGCACAAGCATGACGGCGGCCCGAGTTGGGCCGTAAGCGGAAAGCCCCTGGGGGCCACCCCAGACCCCGCAAGTAACTTCGGGCCCAACAAGGAGAGCAGGGAACCCAGATGGCGGAGCTCACGATCCGGCCGGAGGAGATCCGGGACGCGCTGGAGAACTTCGTCCAGGCGTACAAGCCGGACGCGGCCTCGCGCGAGGAGGTCGGCACGGTAAGCGAGGCCGGTGACGGCATCGCGAAGGTCGAGGGCCTTCCCTCGGCGATGGCGAACGAGCTGCTGAAGTTCGAGGACGGCACGCTCGGTCTTGCGCTGAACCTGGAAGAGCGCGAGATCGGTGCGGTCATCCTCGGTGAGTTCAGCGGCATCGAGCAGGGCCAGCCGGTGCAGCGCACCGGTGAGGTGCTCTCGGTCGCCGTGGGCGAGGGCTACCTCGGCCGCGTCGTCGACCCGCTGGGCAACCCGATCGACGGCCTCGGCGAGATCGCGTCCGAGGGTCGCCGTGCCCTGGAGCTGCAGGCTCCGGGCGTCATGGTGCGTAAGTCGGTGCACGAGCCGATGGAGACCGGCTACAAGGCCGTCGACTCGATGGTGCCGATCGGCCGCGGCCAGCGTCAGCTGATCATCGGTGACCGCCAGACCGGCAAGACCGCCCTGGCCGTCGACACGATCATCAACCAGCGCGACAACTGGCGCACCGGCGACCCGAAGAAGCAGGTCCGCTGCATCTACGTCGCCATCGGCCAGAAGGGCTCCACCATCGCGTCCGTGCGCGGTGCGCTGGAGGAGGCCGGCGCCCTGGAGTACACCACCATCGTCGCCGCCCCGGCGTCCGACCCGGCGGGCTTCAAGTACCTGGCGCCCTACACCGGCTCGGCCATCGGCCAGCACTGGATGTACCAGGGCAAGCACGTCCTGATCATCTTCGACGACCTCTCGAAGCAGGCCGACGCCTACCGCGCCGTGTCCCTGCTGCTGCGCCGTCCGCCGGGCCGTGAGGCCTACCCGGGCGACGTCTTCTACCTGCACTCGCGTCTGCTGGAGCGCTGCGCCAAGCTCTCCGACGACATGGGCGCCGGCTCGATGACCGGTCTCCCGATCGTCGAGACCAAGGCGAACGACGTGTCGGCGTTCATCCCGACCAACGTCATCTCCATCACCGACGGCCAGTGCTTCCTGGAGTCGGACCTGTTCAACGCGGGCCAGCGCCCGGCGCTGAACGTCGGTATCTCCGTCTCCCGTGTCGGTGGCTCGGCCCAGCACAAGGCCATGCGCCAGGTCTCCGGCCGGCTGCGTGTGGACCTCGCCCAGTACCGCGAGCTGGAGGCGTTCGCCGCCTTCGGTTCCGACCTGGACGCGGCCTCCAAGGCGCAGCTGGAGCGTGGTAAGCGGATGACCGAGCTGCTCAAGCAGCCGCAGTACTCCCCGTACGCCACCGAGGACCAGGTCGTCTCCATCTGGGCCGGCACCAACGGCAAGATGGACGACGTCCCGGTCGAGGACATCCGCCGCTTCGAGCGGGAGCTCCTCGACCACCTCCACCGGGAGAAGAAGGACCTGCTGACCAGCATCCGCGAGGGCGCCAAGATGTCCGACGACACCATCGGAGCGATCTCCGACGCCGTCGACGGCTTCAAGCGGCAGTTCGAGACCTCGGACGGCAAGCTGCTCGGCGAGGACGCCCCGGCCGGCACCGCCAAGTGACGACGGAAGGGACCTGATCCATGGGAGCCAAGCTCCGGGTCTACAAGCGTCGCATCCGCTCCGTCACCGCGACCAAGAAGATCACCAAGGCGATGGAGATGATCGCCGCCTCGCGCGTCGTCAAGGCGCAGCGCCAGGTGGCGGCATCGACGCCGTACGCGAGTGAACTGACCCGCGCGGTGACGGCGGTTGCCACGGGCTCGAACACCCAGCACCCGCTGACGACGGAGGTGGAGAAGCCCTCACGGGCCGCGCTGCTGCTCATCACGAGCGACCGCGGTCTGGCCGGCGGCTACTCCTCCAACGTCATCAAGGCCGCGGAGCAGCTCACCGAGCGGCTCAAGGCCGAGGGCAAGGAGGTCGACGCCTACATCGTCGGCCGCAAGGGTGTGTCGTACTACAGCTTCCGCGAGCGCAAGGTCGTGGAGTCGTGGACCGGCTTCACCGACAACCCGACGTACGCGGACGCCAAGGCGATCGCCGCCCCGCTGATCGACGCTGTCCAGCAGGACACCGCCGAAGGCGGCGTGGACGAACTCCACATCGTCACCACCGAGTTCATCTCGATGATGACGCAGACGGCGATCGACGACCGGCTGCTGCCGCTGTCCCTGGACAAGGCCGCCGAGGAGTCGGCGGAGGCGTCCAAGGGCGAGATCCTTCCGCTCTTCGACTTCGAGCCGTCGGCCGAGGACGTCCTCGACGCCCTGCTTCCGCGGTACGTCGAGTCGCGGATCTACAACGCGCTCCTGCAGGCCGCCGCCTCCAAGCACGCCGCCACGCGTCGTGCGATGAAGTCGGCGACCGACAACGCAGAAGACCTCATCAAGTCGCTCTCGCGGCTTGCCAACGCGGCCCGACAGGCCGAAATCACCCAGGAAATCAGCGAGATCGTCGGTGGCGCGAGCGCACTGGCCGACGCGACCGCGGGGAGTGACTGACAACTATGACCACCACTGTTGAGCCGACCGCCGCGGCTGGCGTGGCCGCTGGCCGCGTCGCGCGGGTCATCGGCCCGGTCGTCGACGTGGAGTTCCCCGTCGACGCGATGCCGGAAATCTACAACGCGCTGACCGTCGAGGTCGCCGACCCGGCCGAGGCCGGTGTCCTGAAGACCCTGACCCTTGAGGTCGCCCAGCACCTGGGCGAGGGCCTGGTCCGTGCCATCTCCATGCAGCCCACCGACGGTCTGGTCCGCCAGGCCCCGGTGACCGACACCGGCGCGGGCATCACCGTGCCCGTCGGTGACATCACCAAGGGCAAGGTCTTCAACACCCTCGGTGAGATCCTGAACGTGGACCCGTCCACGGTCGAGGTCACCGAGCGCTGGCCGATCCACCGCAAGGCCCCGTCCTTCGACCAGCTCGAGTCCAAGACCGAGATGTTCGAGACCGGCGTCAAGGTCATCGACCTGCTGACCCCGTACGTCAAGGGCGGCAAGATCGGTCTGTTCGGTGGTGCCGGTGTCGGCAAGACCGTTCTGATCCAGGAAATGATCTACCGCGTGGCCAACAACCACGACGGTGTGTCGGTGTTCGCCGGTGTCGGCGAGCGCACCCGTGAGGGCAACGACCTGATCGAGGAGATGACGGACTCCGGCGTCATCGACAAGACCGCGCTGGTCTTCGGCCAGATGGACGAGCCGCCGGGCACCCGTCTGCGGGTCGCCCTGGCCGGTCTGACCATGGCGGAGTACTTCCGCGATGTGCAGAAGCAGGACGTGCTCTTCTTCATCGACAACATCTTCCGCTACACCCAGGCGGGTTCCGAGGTCTCCACGCTGCTCGGCCGTATGCCGTCCGCGGTGGGTTACCAGCCGAACCTGGCGGACGAGATGGGTCTGCTGCAGGAGCGCATCACCTCGACCCGTGGTCACTCGATCACCTCGATGCAGGCGATCTACGTCCCCGCGGACGACCTGACCGACCCGGCGCCGGCCACCACCTTCGCTCACCTGGACGCGACCACCGTTCTGTCGCGCCCGATCTCGGAGAAGGGCATCTACCCGGCGGTCGACCCGCTGGACTCGACGTCCCGGATCCTGGACCCCCGCTACATCACGCAGGAGCACTACGACTGCGCGTCGCGCGTCAAGACGATCCTGCAGAAGTACAAGGACCTCCAGGACATCATCGCGATTCTGGGTATCGACGAGCTCGGCGAGGAGGACAAGCTCACCGTCCACCGCGCCCGTCGTATCGAGCGGTTCCTGTCGCAGAACACCCACGTGGCGAAGCAGTTCACCGGCGTGGACGGTTCGGACGTGCCGCTGGACGAGTCGATCGCCGCGTTCAACCAGATCGCGGACGGCGACTACGACCACTTCCCCGAGCAGGCCTTCTTCATGTGCGGCGGTCTCGAGGACCTGAAGAAGAACGCCAAGGAGCTGGGCGTCTCCTGACCCCCGTACCGGTTCCGGGGGCGGCCCTGGCCGCCCCCGGTCCGTACGACCACTAGTATTTGACCCAACATCTGCCACACCAGGCAGGTGGAGACCCGAGGAGCCATCGTGGCTGAGCTGCACGTCGAGTTGGTCGCCGCCGACCGTCAGGTCTGGTCCGGCAAGGCCAGCCTGGTCGTCGCGCGCACCTCGTCGGGCGACATCGGCGTCATGCCCGGACACCAGCCGCTGCTCGGCGTGCTGCAGTCGGGCCCGGTGACGATTCGTACGACCGGCGAGAGCGGGGACGGCACCGTCGTCGCCGCCGTGCACGGCGGCTTCATCTCGTTCGCCGACAACAAGCTGTCCCTGCTCGCAGAGGTGGCCGAGCTGTCGGACGAGATCGATGTCCAGCGCGCGGAGCGGGCCCTGGAGCGAGCGAAGTCGGAGGCCGACGCGGCCGCCGAGCGTCGCGCCGATGTCCGGCTGCGTGCGGTGACGGGCGTTCACTGAGCCCCGTCACCGACGAGATCGATCCTCAGCCGCGGGCTGCCCGGAATTCTCCGGAGCGGCCCGCGGCTGAGGCAATGCAGGTGCGTTTCCTCCCCCGCAAGCGGGAGGTACCCCCACCCCCGGGTTACGTCCGGGGGGACCCAACGAGGCGAGGAGGTCGGTCGAGATGGTCCTCGCTCTGCTTGTGAGCGGCGCGGTCGTGGTGCTGGTGCTGCTGGGGCTGTTCGTCTTCGGACTGAGGCGGCGGCTCATCCAGCGGTCCGGCGGCACCTTCGACTGCAGTCTGCGCTGGAACGTGCCGGAGAACGAGCCCAGTGGCAAGGGCTGGATCTACGGCGTGGCGCGCTACAACGGCGACCGGATCGAGTGGTTCCGGGTCTTCTCGTACGCGCCCCGGCCCCGCCGCCTGCTGGAGCGCTCCGCCATCGAGGTGCTGGAGCGCCGCACCCCGCAGGGTGAGGAGGAACTCGCCCTGCTCTCCGACTCCATCGTGCTGGCCTGCCGGCACCGTGGCACCCGCCTGGAACTGGCCATGAGCGAGGACGCGCTCACGGGTTTCCTGGCCTGGCTGGAGGCGGCCCCGCCGGGGCAACGGGTCAATGTGGCCTGAGCAGGGCGTTCTCGTCGGGTGGGGGTGCCCCCGGACGGAGTCTGGGGGAGCGTCAATGTGGCCTGTGGCCTGTGGGCTGTGGGCTGATGCGGGTGCCCGTGGCTTGACGGCTCATGCGCGCGCCGGCGCCCGTGCGGGGCCGGCACCCCGTCCCCTAGTACTGCAACCGCATGTGGGGGTTGTGGCCTCGGCGTTGGTAGTGGCAGTGGCGGGCTCGGGCTTGGCTGCGTCTGCGGAAGTGTGACCAGT
>NZ_JOIX01000063.1 GCF_000720175.1 Streptomyces sp. NRRL S-337 | reverse complement strand
ACCCACCACAAACCCAGCCCGCCGCAGGCGCAACGGCGAGCGAGCCCCGCGGCGGGAGAGACGGCTACGTGCGGGGCGCCGCAAAGCGCAACGGCGAGCAACAACCGCGGCGGGACAGACAGGTACGTGGGAGGCCCCGCAAAGCGCAACCGCGAGCAACCCCCACGGCGGGACGGCCAGGTACGTGGGGAGGCGCCGCAAAGCGTTACGGCATGAGCACCGCATGCGGGTCCGTGCCCCCCGTGCGGCCCGTGCCCGCGGTGAGTTCGCGCCAGGTTTCCAAGGCCAGGCGGAAGGCGCCGGCCTGTTCGTAGCCCTCGGCGGCCAGTTTGAAGTCGGCCTCGGCGGCCTCCTCGTGGTGGTCCGCGCGGTGGGCGCGGGCCAGGTGGAGCAGACAGCGGGCCCGGTCGAGCGGTGACAGGTCACCGGCCGTGAGGTCGATCTGCGCGGCGTGGCCGGCGGCCGCCGGTCCGTCGTCGTGGCGCAGTGCCGCGGCGGTCTCCAGCACGGCCAGCCAGGTCCGGGACGAGGGGGTGCCGACCAGCGCGGTGGCCTGCCGGGCGCGGGTGAGCAGGGCGTCCGCCTCGTCCGCCGGGCCCGCCGCGAGCGCGAGCAGCGTACGGGCGCGGGCCAGCCGGAGGCGGAGCCGTACGCCGTCGGTCGTGGCGAGCAGGTCCTCGGCCTCGGTGAGGAGTTCCAGGGCCTCGTCCGGGTGCCCGGCCAGATACTGCGCACCGGCCACCGCCCACAGGGCGCCGGCCCGCAGTTCGCCGGCCGGGAGCGGTGCGGCCTCGGCGCGCAGCTCCGCGCCGAGCTGCTCGGCGCGGCTCCACTCGCCGCTGTCCACGGACGCGGACAGCAGCGCCATCCGGGCCTGGGCCCGCTCCGGGCGGCCGGGCTCCAGGTCGGCGGTGACCCGTACGGCCTCCTCGGCGAAGCGGACGCCCTCGGGGAGGCGGCCCTCGGTGCGCAGCAGCTGGGCGAGTTCGATGGCGACCCGGGCGTGCAGCACCGGCGCGGTGCGGGTGAGCGGATCGTCGAGCAGCCGGCGCAGTGCGGCCTCATGGCGGGCCGGCTCGTCCAGCCGCCCGAGGACGGTGGCCAGCTCCCAGTGGGCCTCCCAGCGCACCTCGTCCTGGTCGGCGCCGGCCTGCTCCACCACGGCCTCCAGCTGGCGGCGCGCCGCCGCCCAGTCGCCGGCCAGCTGGCTGGCGCGGGCGGCCACCAACTGGCCGACCAGGCCGAGGCGCTGGGTCAGCCGGGCGCCGGGCTCCTCGGTGGCGCTCAGCGCCTCGACGGTCGTGCCGAGCCGTTCGGCGATCGACCGGGCGATCTTGGCGCTCGGGATCCGGCGGCCGTTCTCGACCAGCGAGACGTAACTGGGCGAGAGATCGCCCCCGGCGAGGTCCCCCTGGGACAGGCCCTGCGCGCGGCGGACCTCCCGCACTCGCTTCCCGAAAGCAGGCTGCTCAATCACCAAGGAATCGCTCGCAGTTGAGTTGGGTGGACGGACAGTGACGGTGTACGGACGGCGCCGGACGGTGGAACGTGATGACGGGGAGTCTACTCACCGGACGCCCGCGCGGGGGCCCCTGTGGACGACCTTCGTACCGCCGGGGAGTCATTTTTTGTCACTTACGGAGGTCGGCATTCCTCTTGCCCGTGCGACGGGCATTGCGACAGTTCGGAGGCGTGTTCGGGCCCGTGGGGGGAGCATCGCCGGGGCCGCGACGGCGGTTGTGGACGGGGCGTGACGGGAGGCGCTTGTCACAATGGCCAGTCGAGTGCAATGACTTTACTTGACAATAAATGACAATTGGCTGACGCTGACCCTCCATGGACTACGCCCCGAGGAGGGACATATGAGCTCCGCTCCCGCATGGCCGACCGTGGCCGCCGAGCCGGAGGACCGTGTCGACGGCCGACGCGCGGCGGCCGTGCACCGGGTCCGGGACTTTCTGGTGGACAACGCCGACACCGTGCACGCGCTGCTGTGCGAGATCTCCACCCACCGCGCCGCGCGCTACGAGATCGAGTCCACCGTCGCCACCCTCGACGGGGCCCTGGACGAGGTGGCCACCCACCGGCCCGGTCGCGTCCCCCGGCTGGCCGCCTTCATGCCGTCGAACGTCATCCTCTACTCCTACGCCCTCTACCTCCTGGTCCCCGCCCTCTACACCGAGCGGCTGGTCTTCCGCCCCTCCAGCCGCGTCAAGGACCAGATGTGCCGGCTGCACGCCCTGCTCGCCGAGCAGCACCGCCTGCCCATCACCCTCAGCACCGCCAGCCAGCGCGAGTTCCTCCAGGACCACGTCGGCCCGGCCGACGTCGTCGTCTTCACCGGCGCCTACGCCAACGCCGAGCAGATCCGCGCCCGGCTCTCCCCCGGGCAGCTGTTCCTCTTCCTCGGCTCCGGCGTCAACCCGTTCGTGGTCGCCCCCGGCGCCGACGTCGAACGGGCCGCCCGCGACGCGCTCGCCATCCGCGTGCTCAACACCGGCCAGGACTGCCTGGGCCCGGACCTCTTCAGCGTCCACGAGTCGCTGCTCGACCCGTTCGTGGACGCCCTGGTCGGCGAGTTGAAGGGGCTGCGCTACGGCCCGTACACCGACCCGGACGCCGACTTCGGGCCGATCTTCTACGAGAACGCGCTGGAGGACGGCGCGCAGTTCCTCGCCCGCAACCGGGGCGGCATCGTGCACGGCGGACACGTCGACTTCCGGGCCCGCCGCCTCGACCCCACCGTCGTCGTCGGCGAGGAGGTCACCCCGCGCACCCACGTGCCGGAGTTCTTCGCCCCGATCTTCAACGTCGCCTCCTACCGCGACGAGGACGCGCTCGCCGCGACCCTGACCACCGGCACCTTCACCGAACGCGCCCTCGGCTCCAGCGTCTACGGCCACGCCCCCGCCCTCGTCCAGGCACTGCGCCGCCGCACCACCGTCACCCTGGACACCACCCTGCTGTCCATCGACGACGGCAACGCCCCCTTCGGCGGTTACGGCCGGATGGCCAACTACATCTCCGACGGCCAGGAAGTGCGCGCCGAACCCGTACTGGTCTCCAAGGCCGTCGCCGCCTACCGTCCGGGCGGTGACCGATGAGCCAGGACACCGCGGCCCACCCGTCCGCCTGGGCGGCGATCGCCGACCACCTCCACCACCTCGGCACCACCGCGGTCTTCGGGCTGCCCGGTGACGACATGGCGCCGCTCGGTGCGCTGGAAGACTCCGACGTCCGGGTGGTGCTCTGCCGCGACCAGCGCAACGCCGTCTTCATGGCGACCGGTTACGCGCTCGCCGCCGGCCGCCCCGGGGTCTGTGTGATCGGCAAGGGCCCGGCGGTGACCAATGCGCTCACCGGCCTGCTGGAGGCGCGCTCCGCCGCCGTACCGCTGATCCTCATCGCCGACGGCACCCGGCTGGACCGGGTCGGCACCGGCGCCTTCCAGGAGCTCGATCAGCTGGCCGCGGTCCGCCCGTACGTGAAATGGGCGGTCCGCGTCGACCACGCCGAGCGGCTGCCGGGCGCCCTGGAGAAGGCCGCCGCGCTCGCCGTCAACGGCACGCCCGGGCCGGTCTACGTCGAACTCGCCGAGCAGATCGCCGGCGAACCCGTCCCCCGTACCGCTGCCTGGCGGCCGGCCGTGCCCCAGCGGCCGGCCCCCGACCCCGCCGCGCTGGCCGCGACCGCGGCCCGGATCGCCGCGGCGGAACGGCCGTTGCTGCTGGTCGGCGGGGGCGCCCGGCAGCGGAACGCGGACCGCCGGATCGAACGGTTCGCCGAGCGGCTGGGCGCCGGGATCTTCACCACCGCCTCCGGCCGCGGCACCGTCGCCGAGGACCACCCGCTGCACTGCGGCGTCAGCGGCCTCTACACCGTCGCGCCCGTGGACGCCCTGTGGCGCGAGGCGGACCTGGTCGTCGCGCTGGGCAGCCGCCTGGAGGAGACGGCGACCTTCGGCTGGCCGGAGGGCGCGGACCAACTCCCCGTCGTGCAGGCCGTCCTGGGCGAGGAGAGCCTGGTCCTGGACCGTCCGGGGGCGTACGTCCTGGCGGACGTGGCGGCGACCGTGGACGGCTGGGCCGGGCTGCTCGACGGGCACCGGCCGGACGGGGCCTGGGCCGAGCGGGTCCGCTCCGTGCGGGCGGCGCTGGCGCAGCGTGCCGCGGACCGGGCCGAGGAGGCCGGCAAGCGGGCGCCGGACGGTACCGTCCCGGTCGCCCGGGTGCTGGCCGAGCTGGAGCGGGCCGTCCCCGCCGACCGGGTCCTCGTCCAGGAGAACGGCCTGCAGGACATGTGGTCGTACTTCTTCCCGCACTACGCGCTCGGTGCCGGCGGCGGTTCCGTCGTCCCCAGCGAGCAGACGCCGCTGGGCTTCGGCGCGGCGGCCGCGGTGGGCGTACGGCTGGCCGAGCCGGCCGGTCGCCCCGTGGTCGCGGTGGTGGGCGACGGCGCCTTCCACCTCTTCCGCGCCGAACTGCCGACGGTCGCGGACGCCGGCGCGGCCGTCCTCTACGTCGTCCTGGACAACGGCGGCTACGGCTGGCTGCAGTCCAACCTCGACCGGGTCTCCGGCCCGGACTCCCGCTTCGCCTTCACCCGCCCCCGGCCCACCGGCACCGACGGCCTGACCAGCGCCTACGGCCTGGGCCACCGCCGGGTGACGGACCCCGACCGGCTGCCCGAGGCGCTGGCCGCGGCCTGGCGCGAGGTCGCCGCCGGCACCACCTCCGTCGTCGAGGTGGCGGTGGCGCTGGCGGACACCCCACCGGGGATGACGGGCGCGGCGGGCGACTTCCCGGAGCGGGCGGAGGAGGAGGAAGCCTAGCCACCGGCCGGAACCCGGCACCCGGCACGTACCTGGGGGCCGCGCTGCCATCGGCGGCGCGGCCCCCGCGTGCGTATACGGGGCCTGCGGGGCAACCGGGCACCCACGGGGCGGGCATCTACGGCCGGGCGTCTACAGAGCGAGGCAGCTACGGCCGGGCATCTGTAGAGCGGGCATCTACGCCAGGCATCTACAGAGCGGGCCTCTACGCCGGGCATCTACGGCGTGCACGGCCGGAAGGGTGTGCGTGGGCCGGCCCCTTCCCCGGCCCGGGGGCAGCCGGGCGGGGCCGGTCCACGTCTTCTTCGTACGGAGGGAGCCACGCCGAGGGCGTGCACGGGGGATGCGCTCCCGTTCGTACGGATCGGTGTCAGCTCGTGGTCTTGCGGCGGAACTTGGTGACGGCCAGCGGGGCGGTGAGCGCGGTCAGGCCCACCGACCACACCACTGTCCAGAGCACCGGGCCGGCCACCGGCCCCTCGCCCAGGGCGAGGCCGCGGGCCGCGTCGGCCATGTGGGTCAGGGGGTTGACGCGGGTGAAGGCGGCCAGCCAGTCCGGCATCGTCGTGGGCGAGACGAAGATCGAGGAGGCGAACTGCAGCGGGGTCAGCACGATCACCGAGAGCCCCTGGATGGCCTGTGCGGTGCGCAGGGTCAGGCCGAGGAGCATGAAGATCCAGATCAGCGACGTGCCGAAGAGGGTGGTCAGACCGATGGCCGCGGCTATACCGGGCCAGCGGCCGGAGAAGTCGAACCCGAGCAGGGCGGCGACGATCAGCAGGACCGTGATGGCGACCAGCATCCGGCCCGTCTCCACCACGACCTTGGCCAGGAGTATCGAGGAGCGGGCGATCGGCATCGTGCGGAAGCGGTCCATCACACCGCTGCGGAAGTCGTCGTTGACGCCGGTGCCGACGGCCATGGCGATGGTCATGCCGAGGATGACCATCAGGCCCGGCACCAGGAAGGCGGTGTACTGCGCGCGGCTGCCGCCGCGGCCGATCACCCCGCCGAAGACGTAGACGAACAGCAGCGTCAGCACGATCGGCATCAGCAGGGCGTCGGTCATCGACTCCGGGTTCTGCCGGATCTGGAGGAGGTTGCGGCGGACCAGCGCGCCGGTGTGCCGGGCCGTCGCACGCAGCCCGATCCGGCCCTCGTCGAGGAGGGCGGCGGGCGCCTCGGGACGGGGCGCGGCCTGAAGGGTCGTCACGGCTGTTCCTCCGGTCAGGCCCGGCCGCGGCGTTCGTCCAGCCACTTCTGCCAGTACGAGCGGCGGTCGCTGCTGGGGTGCGCGACGATGATGTCGCCGAAGACGGCGGAGCCCTTCACGCGGATGAGCGGGGTGACGGATTCCGGACCGGAGTGCGCCCGGGTCAGATCGCGGAGGTCGCCGAAGACCGAGCTGCAGTTCATCTCCACCCGGACGCCCTCGGGGAGCAGCAGATGCACATCGCCGACGATCGCCTTGGCCTCGATGGTGAGCTCACCGGTCGGCGGTGCGGGGGAGGCGCACAGGTCGAGGGTGATGTCGCCGAGGACCGCGGTGGCCTCGATGCCGTGTTCCAGTGCGGGGCTGTGGTGGACGAGGTCACCGAAGAGGGCACGGAAGGAGCGCTGTCCGGAGCCGGTGGTCGGCGGGGCCGTGACATGGGGCAGGTCCTCGCCCACGGACGCCAACTCCTCGCGCGTCCGGGCGAGATACGCCGCCTCGGAGCGCTCGGCGAGCTCCTCAAGGGTTAACCGCCCTTCCGCGGTGGCTTCTCTGAGCCGCTCGACCATGGCCTCCCGCTCGGCGTCCGACGCCAGCACCGAGCGCGCGGACGCGGCGGGGGAGGCGGCTGCGGAGGCCACATCCTTGGTCAGGTCGGGACGATGGGGCTGGGTCATGGATGGTGCCTCCGCGGGGTCCGGCGGTGGTGGGGCGTGTGCGTGGTCATCGCACCACGTCGCGCGGGGCGCGGGCATCGCCGCGGGGTACTACATCGAAAGGTTGACCCGGGGCCCCGGCCACACAGTTCGGCGTACGCGGCGTACCCGCGGCGTACGCGCCGTACGCCGCGTCCGGGGGTCGGCGGGGTCCGCCGGGGGGAGGGCCGGCCGCGCGCGACGGTTCCGGGAGATGGGCGGACCGGTGGACGCGGACTTCCCCGGCTTTCCTGTACTCGGCGGCCGGTTTTCTGCTCCCGTAGTCACGCGGGAAATGATCTCGGTGACCCCCGGTGAAGAACGGTGAAGGAATCCGAATATCGGTCGACTTCTTCTTGACTGCTTGGTAAAGTACCCAGCACTCATTGTGACTCGGCGATTTGATCCGACCGGCCGGAGTCATCCACTGTTCGAAATCCGGAGGGTTTGTCGAATGCCTGAGCTGGCGGACACCGGGCGGCGAATCAAAGAGCTTCGGGTCAGCGCGGGAATGACACAGCACGACCTTGCCGGGTCCGAAATGTCGTCCAGCTACATCTCGCTGGTCGAGCGCGGGAAGCGCATTCCCAGTGGCCGGGCGCTCAAGATCCTCGCGGCCCGCCTCGGCGTCGGCGTGGACGAAATCTCCAGCAGCCCCCAGCCGGCCGAAAGCCCGGGCCTGGCCCGCCGGCTGGACCTGGTCGGACGATTGGTCGCGGCCCGCCGGCAATGGGAGGGCGGCGACGCCGAGGGAGCGCTCTCAGAATTCCGTGCACTGGCCTCGATGGAGCCCGCCGGCCGGCAGGACGACGTATTTACCGAGGCGCAGCTCGCCATTGCCGAAATACTGGGCTCGCTCGGCCGCGCCGACGAGGGCGCCGACGTCCTGCTGCGGATGCTGGACACCCTCGCCCCCGCGCCGTACGCCGAGGCCCGGCTGCGCGCCCTGATCGCCCTCGCCGACCTGCTGGAATCGGCCGGCCGGGTGCAGGACGGGCTGCGCTACGCCCTCACCGGCTACCTCGAATGCACCGACCGCCGGACCGCCCAGGGCCCCGGCACCGGCCCGGCCACCGGCCCCGGCACCGGTTTCCACCTGCTGCTCGTCCTCGACGTGCTCACCCGCTGCGCCTACTGGAGCGGCTGCCCGGACTGGGCCCCCGAGCCCGAGCACCCCCGCCCGCCGGCCGACGGCGTCCTCCCCGGGCCGCGCGCCACCATCGACCTGCACCGGGCCCTCGCGCTGCGCGACCGCGGTGAGTGGGAGCGCGCCACCGAGCTGCTGGGCGCCTGCGCGCGCCGGGTCACCCCGGCGGCCGGGTTTCCGCTGTGGGAGAAGGTCAACGGCCAGTACGCCCTGCTGTTGCTGCACCGCGGTGATCCGGCGGCGGCGCGCAGCATCGTCGAACGCGGGCTGGTGGTCGCCTCGGTGGCGCAGGAGCCGGAATTCCCGCTCTGGCTCACCACCGCGGACGCGGTCTGCGCGGAGGCGTCCGGCGACCGGGGCCGGCTGATCGCCCTGGGCGCGGAGCTGGCCGCGCTGCCCGAGACCGGCCGCAGCCACGAGAAGGCCGCCGCGCTCTGGGAGATCGCGGCGGCGTGCGAGCGGGTGGGGGACCGCGAGCGGGCGGCCGGGCACTACCGGCAGTCCGCCGACCTGTTCCGCCGGGCCCAGGCGTACCGGCACGCCGAGCGGGCCCAAGAACGGCTCGTCCAGCTCGCCGAAAGCCGGGACCGGCAGCCGCAAGAGCAGCGCTGAAGCGGCTCTGCACCAGCCCGCACGTAGCTCCCACGTAGCTCCCACGCAGCCCTCGCGTGGCTCTCTCGGTAGCCCTCTCCGCAGTGCCCTGAAGTGGCTCTGCGGCAGCTGTGACGTCGCTCCGAAGCAGCTCCGACATCGCTCCGAGGAGCGCGTGAGCGGCCGGTCGAAGACGTCCGGCGAGCGCGAAAGCGGGCCCCTCGCGGGCACCCGGCGAATGCGAAAGCAAACCCGGCAATCGCAGATGCGCGGCCGGCGGCCGGAAAAGCCCGGCGGACGGCCGCATCGGCACCGTAGTGGTTGAGCACAAAAGCAAGGCCGCGGTCCGCATATACATGGCTGGTGAACGGAATGTGCGGTGCGACCGGTCGCAAAAGTGGCCCGGCGGCCGCCGGACGGAAAGACGCCGCGGCGGCGCTATGGGCCCTTGGGACGCTATGCCCTTATGTCGTTATTGCGGGTAATTGACGCATTCATTTATTAGCTTTCTTTCCCAATCCGAGCAGCGCGAACAGTGCCTCCGCGCCACCCACGATCGCCAGGATGAGTCCCGCCTTGGACAGGGAGAAGATCGGCGTCTCGACTTCCTTTGTGGTCAGCCACAGGACCAGCCCGACGACCGCCAGAACAATGCCTACCGCAAAACCCTTCATCGGTTCCCTCGTCTCCTCGCCCGGTGATGGTCCCGGTCATGGCGCCCCGGCCGGTCGGCGCGGGGCGGTGCAGTCACCAGCGTCCCGTTACGGCGCAGCCTCCGGATCGTCCGCAGGTAGGCACTTTCCCGCCCGCGGTCTGTCACTTTCTATGTACGCCGGGTCCTGCCCGGGGGCCGTGGGGCGCGCGCCCCCGGATCCCGCGGGCTAGCGACCCCGCCCCCCTTCCCACCCCCTCGCACCGCCCCCATAGTCAATTTTCCTGACTCCCTCTGTCATCGCTCTGAGAGCGTTTCCGCTGGTGCGGGGCCTGATGGCGCCTCTCGACGGAGAGCCTTGACTGACCGCCCTCCGCGCAACCTGTTGACAAGCCAATGACTCAGCTGTCATGTTTCTGGTCATGAGGACGCCCCGAGCGTGACAACGGGGCAGAAAAACAGGAGGCGTTTCATGGAGTTACGCACGGATCGGCGGCGCGTCGTCGTCACCGGCTGCGGCGTGGTGTCCCCCGTGGGAAACACCACCGAAGACTTCTGGACCGCCCTCCTCGCCGGCAGCAGCGGTGTCACCACGCTCACCCGCTTCGACACCTCCGGACTTCCGGTCCGGATCGGCGGCGACCTCACCGGTTTCGACCCGGCCGGCTCCGGCTTCCTCACCCCGCAGGAGGTCCGGCGCACCGACCTCTTCACGCAGTACGCGGTGGTCGCCGCCGGCCAGGCGATGCGGGCCGCCGGCCTCGAACCCAGGGCCGACGTCGACCCGTACCGCTTCGCCGCGGTGATCGGCTCCGGCTACGGTGCCGCCCACGCCATCCAGCAGCAGTACGACGTGCTCAAGAACCAGGGCGCGCGGCGGGTCTCCCCGTACCACTCGGTCCTCACCGCCATCGACCACCCGGCCGGTCTGCTGTCCATCAAGTACGGCATCAGCGGCCCCAGTTGCGCGATCTCCGCGGCCTGCGCGACCGGCGCGGTGGCCCTCGGCGAGGCGGCCGAACTGATCCGCCACGGCCGGGCCGACGTGGTCCTGGCCGGCGGCACGGACGACTCCCTGACCGCCGCCGACCTGGCCGGTACCGCCAACGCCCGGGCGCTGTCCCGCCGCAACGACGACCCCGAAGGCGCCAGCCGGCCCTTCGACCGGGACCGCGACGGCTTCGTGATGGCCGTCGGCGCCACCGTCCTGACCCTGGAGGAGGCCGGCCACGCGGAACGTCGCGGGGCGACGATCCTCGCCGAGGTCGCCGGTTACGCCGCCACCACCGACGCCCACCACGCCACCGCCCCCGACCCGACCGGCGCCGGCGCGGTCCGCGCGATGCGCGGGGCGCTCACCGACGCGGGCCTGACCCCCGGCGACGTCGGGCAGGTCAGCGCCCACGGCACCGGCACCGTCCTCAACGACCGCATCGAAGCGGCCGCGCTGCGCGAAGTGCTCGGCCCCGACCAGCTGCGCCGTACGCCGGTCACCGCGGTCAAGAGCATGACCGGGCACATGCTCGGCGCCTCCGGGGCCGCCGAGGCCGCCGCCGCGGTGCTTTCGCTGCGGGACCGCACGATCCCGCCGATCCGCAACTGCGACCACCCCGAGGAGGACGACCTCGACCTGGTCGTCAAGGGCCCCCGGGAGTGGGACGGCGACGTGGTGCTGAGCAATTCGTTCGGCTTCGGCGGCCACAACGCCGTCCTCGTCCTGAAGCGCTACCGCACATGACCCCGTACGCGCCCCCCGGCGCCGCACCCGTGACGGCCGCACCCGCTGACCCACGAGACCACTGAAGGAGGAGACGCACCATGCAGGGACGACTGGTGACCTTGGAATGGCCCGGCGACGACGACTGGGCCGCGATCGCCTCCTGGCTGCGCCCCGGCTCGCCGGCGGCCGTGCTCAGCGGTGACTGGGAGCTGCTGGGCGCCACCGAGGTCGAGCAGGCCAACCGCTCCGGCCGGGTCCACCACCTGGTGATCCGCACCAAGGACGGCACCCGCATCGGCACCGTCAGCTACCAGCGCTCGGGCCGGATCGGCGGCTGGACCGTCGGCGGCGCGATCGGCTCGCCCGAACTGTGGCGCCGCGGCTACGGCGCGGAGGCCGTCGTCCTGCTCGTCGACTACCTCTTCCACCAGCTCGACGCCCACCGCGTGCAGGTCACCACGGCCGGCTACAACAAGGGCATCATCCGGCTGATGACCAAGACCCCGTTCGTGGTCGAGGGCATCCTGCGGGACCACTGCTACCTCGACGGCGAGTACCACGACGCGATCGTGTGGGGCCTGCTGCGCGAGGAGCACTACGCCTCGCTCAAGCCCAGCGAGGACAACCGCGTACTGGCCGTCGGGCTGGAGGACTTCGTGTCCGAGGACGACAAGGTGCAGGCCCGGGCGGTGCTCGCCGCGCACCTCGCCACGGCCGGCCGGACCGCGCTCACGCCCTACCTGGAACCGGACGCCGACACCCTCGGCACGGTCGTGCCGGCCGAGCGGGGTGTCGCATGAGAGACGGCGCCGAGAGCTTCGCCCTGGCCGACCGCACCTTCTTCGACTGGCCCGGCAACTGGGACCTGGAGGCCACCCGCTTCCCCGCCCCGCCGCTGCCCGACGGCTGGACCCGCGACGACAACGAGGCCTGGACCTTCTGCCGTCCGCCCCAGGACCGGCTCCCCGACCAGGGCTGGAAGATCCACGTCAGCGCGTCCCCCGACGACGCGCCCCGCACCATCGCCGACGTCGCCGGCTACTGCGCCCGGCACGACATCGCCTTCAAGTACCTCAAGAGCGCCAACGTCCTGCGCGCCCTGAGCCGCAAGTACGCCCAGCGCTCCTCCGCCGGCAAACTGCTGACCGTCTACCCCGCGGACGACGCCGAACTGGCCCGCACCCTCGAAGGACTGGACGCGCTCATCGGCGGCCGCCCCGGCCCGTACGTCCTGACCGACCTGCGCTTCCGCCAGGGCCCGCTGTACGTCCGCTACGGCGGCTTCCGCACCCGCTACGTGGAGGACGCCGACGGCGAGCTGGTCACGGCCTTCCGGCGCCCCGACGGGACGCTGGAACCGGACCGCCGCACCCCGGTCTTCCACACCCCCGACTGGGTCACCGTCCCCGACGTCCTCAAGGACTCGCTGGCCGCCCGGCAGGCCGTGGACGACTTCCCGTACCGGATCACCGGCGCGCTGCACTTCTCGCACGGCGGCGGCGTCTACCGCGCCGAACCGGTCGGCGAACAGGCCCTCGGCGCCGGACAGCGCAGCGTCGTCCTCAAGGAGGGCCGGCCGTACTCGGGCACCGACGGCGTCGGCCGGGACGCGATCGCCCGGCTCGCCCACGAGCACCGGATCCTGACCCGACTGGCCGGACTGCCCGGCATCCCCCGCACCTTCGGCACCTTCCAGGCCGGCGAGCACCTCTTCCTGGTCCTGGAGGACATCGAGGGGCAGGACTTCCAGTCCTGGCTCGCCGGGATCTACCCGCTGACCGTCCCCGAACCCGACGAGGCGGCGGTGGCCGCACACCGGGACCGCGCCCTGGCCCTCTTCGGCCGGATCGAGCAGCTGATCGCCTCGGTGCACGACCGCGGGGTACGCATCGGCGACCTGCACCCGGGCAACTTCATCATCCAGCCCGGCGACGTCCCCGTCCTCCTGGACTTCGAGGTGGCCGACGGGATCGACCTGGCCACCCCCAGCAGCCTCGGCGCCCCCGGCTTCCACCGGGCCGACGCCACCGGCGCGGACGGCGACCACTACGCACTGGCCGCGATCGCCCTGTGGCTCTTCCTGCCGCTCGCCGCGCTCGGCGGACTGGCCCCCGACAAGGCGTCGGCACTGCTCGACACCGCGGCCCGCCGGTTCGGCCTCCCCGGCCACCTGGTGTCCCGGCTCGCCCCCCAGCTCGCCCCGAACGACAACACCACGTCGCCGCTGCGCAGCCTGCCGGAGACCTTCCCACCCTCCGACATGCTGACCTCGATCGGCCGGGGCCTGCGCGACAGCGCCACCCCGCACCGCACCGACCGGCTCCACCCCGGCGACTTCGCGCAGTTCGCCGAGGGCGGCGCGGGCTTCGCACACGGCGCCGCCGGCGTCCTCTGGGCCCGCCACACCGCCCTCGGGGAACGCGACGAGGAGGGCGCGGCCTGGCTGCGCGCCGCCGTCGACCGGGTCCCCGCCGAACGCACCGGCTTCTACGACGGCCTGCACGGAATCGCCTACGTGCTACGGGAGTTGGGCGACCACGAAGGAGCCCTCAAGGCCCTCGACCGGGCCGCCGGCCGGCTCTCCGTACGCCACTGCCCCAGCCTCTACCGCGGCCTGTCCGGCGTCGGCCTGAACCTCCTGCACTTCGCCGACGCGCTGGACGACGACGCCCTGCGGCAGCAGGCCCTCGGCCTCGCCGACCGCGTCACGGCGCGGCTCGCCACGGCCCGTACCGAACCCGTCGAACGCAAGCGCCGGCGCGGTTCCACCCACGCCGCCGGCCTGATGTACGGCTGGTCGGGCCCCGCGCTCTTCCTGCTCCGCGCCCACCGGGCGACCGGCGATGCCGCCCTGCTCGACGAGGCGGTCCGCGCGGTCCACCGCGACCTCGACCGCTGTGGCCCCGGCCCGCAGGACACCCTCCAGGTCGACGAGGGATTCCGGCTGCTGCCCTACCTCGACAACGGCAGCGCGGGCATCGCCCTGGTGGCGGCCGAACTCCTCCGCCACCGCGACGACGCCCGACTCCGCGAGGCACTACCGGGTCTGCTCCGGGCCTGCTCCTCCGACTTCGTCATCGAGTCGGGTCTGTGGGGCGGCCGCGCCGGTCTCATCGGCACCCTCGCCACCCTCCGCGCGCGGGCCCCCTGGCCACCGGAGACCGCCGAGCGGTACCTGGGCCGCCATCTGATCAATCTCCACCAGCACGCCATGACGCTGAACGGCGCAACGGTCTTCCCCTGTGACGGCCGGGCCCGGATCTCCATGGACGTGGCCACCGGCGGAGCCGGCGTACTGCTGGCGCTCTCCGCCGCCGAACGGGACACACCACTGCTCCCGTTCCTCCCTGACCCGCGGTCCGCCGCGGCCGGTTCACCGGCCGTCCCGGAGCGCGCCCGTGGTGCCCACGGTGCCACGACCCCCACCGTCCCGACCGGGCCGGAGGGCACTGCGGACCACGGAAGGGAGGTGTCGTAAATGACCATCATGGACCTTCAGGGCCTGGAGGTGCCGGGCGAGCGTGAGGCCCAGGCGCTCGGCTCCACCGTCAGCACCGGCTGCTGAATGACGCCGACGGGCCGTGCACCGTCATTGCACGGCCCGTCGGGTCCAGGTGTCCCGCAACGGCACCTGACACGTCAGTAGCGCTGTCCACCACTCCTGCTCACCCCCCGGAGGGAGGTTCACATGTCGGTCATGGATCTTCAGGGTCTGGAGGTGCCGGGCGAGCGTGACGCCCAGGCGCTCGGCTCCACCGTCAGCGGCGGCTGCTGACACCGAGTTCGGTGTCGTCCTACGCACTGTACGCATTCGGAACGGACAACGGAAGGGAGGGGTTCGAGATGACTGTCATGGATCTTCAGGGTCTGGAGGTGCCGGGCGAGCGTGACGCCCAGGCGCTCGGCTCCACCGTCAGCACCGGCTGCTGACCCGATGCCCGGTGGTCCCGTGCTCCCGGCACGGGGCCACCGGGTGTCCCTTTTCCGCGAAGCCCAACTCCTCGGGGGGAGAGCCGAGTTGAACGACCGTACGGGCCCGGCGCCCCGCTCCCTCTGCATCATCGGCTGCGGCCCCCGCGGCACCTCACTCGTCGAGCGGATCCTCGCCAACGTCCCTGCCCTGTACGGCGACCGGCCCCTGGACCTGCACCTCGTCGACCCGTACCCGCCGGGCGCCGGCCGCACCTGGCGCACCGACCAGCCCGGCCTGCTGTGGATGAACTCCGCCGCCGAGCACGTCACCCTCTACCCCGACACGAGCGTCTCCTGCGCCGGCCCGCCGCGCCCCGGCCCCACCACCGCCGACTGGCTGACCGGCCCGCTGCACGACGGCGGTTACGCCGCCCGCCGCGACCAGGGCCGCTACCTGCGCCACTTCTTCGAGACGGTGACGGCCGGGCGACCGTCCTCGGTCCGCCTGTACGTCCACCGGGCGCGCGCGATCGACCTGCGCCGGACGCCCGTGGGCGGTGCGGCACCGGGCACCCGCCAGCACGTGGTCCTCGACTCCGCCGACCCCCCCTTCCTCGCCGACCGGGTGGTCCTCGCGCAAGGGCACCCGGACGTGCGTACCGAGCCCGCACCGCCCGGCCTGACCCGCATCGGGCCGGGCCCCGCCGACCCCGCCGCCCTGGACGCGATACCGCCCGGCGCGCCGGTCGTCGTCCGCGGCCTCGGCCTGGTCTTCATCGACTGCCTGGCCCTGCTGACGGAGGGCCGCGGCGGCCGCTTCGAGCGCACGCCGGACGGCCGGCTCCGCTACCTGGCCTCCGGCCGCGAGCCCCGCCTGTACGCGGGCTCCCGCTGCGGTGTCCCCCTCCCGCCGAAGCCGGCCCGCGCCGCCGCACCCTCCCGTCCCGCCGCGCCACGCTTCGCCACCGCCGACGCCTGCCGCGCCCGGCTGTCCCGGCCCGGCGCCACCTTCGGCCGCGACGTCTGGCCGCTGGTCCTGGCCGAGCTGGGCTGGTGCCACTACCGGGCCCTCTTCGCCGAACAGCCCGCCCGCACCCGGATGACGTGGGACGACTTCGACGCCCAGTACGCGCTCCTGCTCACCGACGCCGACCGCCTCGCCAAGCTCGCCCGCGAGGCCGTTCCGGACCCCGCCGACCGCCTCGACCTCGACCGCCTGTCCGCCCCGCTCGCCGGCCGCCGCTTCCCCGACACCGACGGCCTCCAGCGCTGGCTGCGGGCGCACCTCGCCGAGACCCACCACCACCGCACCGGCCCGGCCCGGGCCGTCACCACCGCCCTGGTGGACGGCCTCCAGCGCACCGGCGCGGTCATCGAGGACCTGTGGCGTTCCGGCGACCTGGCCGGTGATCAACTGACGGACGCGCTCAGCCGTTTCACCCTCGGCACGTACCTCAGCTCCGGCCCCCCGCCCCTGCGCGCCGAGCAACTGCTCGCCCTGGCCGAGGCGGGGGTGGTGGTGTTCGTGGGTCCCCAGATGCGGGTGGAGACCACGACGTCGGCCACGGACGACACCGTCCCGGTCTTCCGTGCCACCAGCCCCGCCGTGCCCGGCGCCGCCCACGAGGCCGCCGTCCTCCTCGACGCCCGGTTGGCGGCCCCCGCCCCGGACCGCATCGCCGACCCCCTGCTCCGCGCCCTCCTCTCCCGCGGCGAACTCACCGAGGCCCGCACCGAGGACGGCACCCCGACCGGCGAACTGCGCCTGTCCGGCCCCGACCTGCACCCGGTCGACGCCCACGGCACCACCCACCACGACCGCGTCATCGTCGGCCCGGCCCAGTTCCCCCGGCCGGGCACCGACGCGATCTTCTTCCGCCAGAACGATGCGGTGGCGCGGCGCTTGCTGGCGGATGTCTGAGCCTGAGGGCCCACGTAGCCGGCTTGGGGGATGGGAGGGGCCGGTGGGGGTGCAGGTGATCCGTCTACTGCGCGTGTACGGGGTGGGCGTCTGACGGCCATTGGGTGTCGGGGAAGGCGGCGACGTCGGAGTCGGTGTCGGGCATGAGGCGGGTGAGCATCTGCTGGGCGGTCTCCGCGTTCTCGGCGGCGCGGGGCAGCATGACGCCCTCGTAGGCGTCCAGGGCCTGGTCGAGGGTGGGGTGGCCGATGACGGCCCGGGCGAGTTCGGCGCCGTCGAGCAGGGCGAGGTTGGCGCCGACGCCGACGGGCGGCATCAGGTGGGCGGCGTCGCCGAGCAGGGTGACGCCGGGGACGCGCTGCCAGGTGTGGGGGACGGGAAGGACGAACATCGGGCGGTTGACGAAAGCGCCCTCGTTGTCGCGCAGGATGTCCAGCAGGCTCTCGTCCCAGCCCTGGTACTGGGCAAGCAGGCGGGCGCGTACGGCGTCGGCGTCGGCGAGGTCGAGGCCGGCGTGCCAGTCCTGGGGCCCGCGGAAGATGACGTAGCCGCGGACGTGCCCGTTGCTGTTGCGCTGGAGTACCAGACTGCGGCGGCCCGCCTTGGCCGACATGGTGCCGGCACCGACCAGGCGGGCGATGCCGGGATGCCGGTGGTCGACGTCGTCGAAGCGGATCTCCACCATCGTGATCCCGGCGTAGGAGGGCTGGGCGTCGGAGAGCGCGGGGCGTACCCGGGACCAGGCGCCGTCGGCGCCTATGACCAGGTCGAAGTCCTCGGTGGTGTGGTCGTGGTGGTGCAGGCGAGCGGTGCCGTCGGGCAACGGGGTGACGGCGCTGACGCAGTGCCCCCAGCGGACCGTGCCGGGGGCGAGGGAGTCCAGCAGGAGGGTGCGCAGCCGGCCGCGGTCGATCTCGGGCCTGCTCAGATCGCCCTCGCCGGCCCGGTCGTGACGTATCAGGGCCGCGTGACGGTCGTACAGGCGCCATTGCTGGCCTTCGGGCCGGGACAGCGCGAGGAACCGGTCGAACAGTCCGGCTGCGCGCAGGGCGACCTGGCCGGTCTCTTCGTGGATGTCGAGGGTGCCGCCCTGTGAGCGGGAGTGGGGGTCGTTCTCGCGCTCGAAGACCGTGACCGGCACGCCATGTCGCTGCAGGACACGTGCGCAGACGAGGCCACCGGGACCGGCGCCGATGATCGCGATGCGAGGGGTGGTGGACATGAGGATCAGGCTCCGCTTCAAGGGTCGAGAGAGCGCGGGTCGGCGCGGCAGCCCCGGCGGGACTCCCTCAACCACAAAAGCACGGCAGCTCCAAAAGTACAACTGATTCGACTTTCTACTCGATCGCCTTTGTGATCGAATCACCTCGTCTGGGGTAGGGTGGGCGCATGGCCGAGACGACGACAGGGCGCCGTGAGCGCAAGAAGGCCCGGACCAGGCAGGCCCTGGCGGATGCCGCACTGCGGCTGTTCACGGAACGCGGCTTCGACAACGTCGGCGTCCGCGAGGTGGCCGAGGCGGCCGACGTCTCGCTGAGCACGCTCTTCAAGCACTTCCCCAGCAAGGAAGCCCTCGTCTTCGACCTGGACGCGGACATCGAGAGCGCCCTGGTCGCCGCCGTCCGCGACCGGGCCCCCGGTCAGCCGGTCCTGCACGCCCTGCGCGACCACCTGGTGCAGACCCGTACGGCGCTGCGGACCGACGAACCCATGTTCGTCCTCGTCGAATCCACCCCCGCCTTGCGGGATGCCGCCCGGCGCATGTGGTCGCGCCACGAGAAGGCACTGGCCGCCACCCTCGCCGACGCCACCGGACTCCCGCCGGACGACCTCGCCATCACCGGCCTGGCCCGCTTCGCCCTCGAAATCCCCAGCCTCGCCAGCACCAGCGCCGACCCGGCCCAGGCCGTCCGCGACCTCTTCGCCCTACTGGAACAGGGCTGGGCCACGACCCCTCTGGCCGGCGGGGGAGACCACGGCGGGGGGCGGAACGGGTAACCGCCGCCAGAATCACCAGAATTACGCCTGACCGCTGACGATCCCCGCGATCTCGCTGAACGCCGCGTCCCACGGATAGGGGCGTCGCTGACCCGGCTGATTCGGTTCGAACCCGCCGGGCCCGTACAGCACCGTCACCCCGGCTCCCCGCAGTGTGACCACGGACCGCTCGAACTGCGGGTGCTGAACGTACGCCGCGTTCACACAGGGCATGGCCACCGTCGGAATCCGTTTGCCGATGCCCTCGGCCACCACCCCCACGACGAAGTGGCCGGTGAGCCCTAGCGCCCACTGATTCACCGAGTTGAACGTGGCCGGGGCGAAGAGGATGACGTCGGCCGGCGGCCATACGTCAGGCTCACCGGGGTTCTTGTACGTGGACCGTACGGGCCGACCCGTCAGCCCCTCCAGCGTGGCACGGTCGTCGGCGAGCCAGCGAGCCGCAGTCGGCGTCAGTCCCACGCACACGTCGTATCCCTCGGCGAGTGCGCGACGCACCACTGCGGGGAACTCGTGGACGGGTGGTGCTGCGGAGCCGAACAGGTACAGGACCGGGCGCGTCATGCTGGCCATCCCACCACCTAACCACCCTCGATACCTCGCTGTTCGGGGCAGAGGACGCACCCGCCCCGCGTGTGGCGGGTATGTTCCAAGGGGCTGCGAGGGACTGGAGACCAGCATGTCTTCATACGACGATGACCACACCGGCGCACGCATCAAAGAGCAGCGCAGGTTGGCCCACCTCACGCAGAAGCAACTCGCCGCGCTCCTCCCGTACTCGTACAGCCTCTTGAATCAGGTCGAGTGCGGGGCGCGGGCAGCCACGCCGGATTTCGTGGCTGCGGTGGCGAGGGTGCTCCGGATCGACGTCACCGTACTGACCGGACAGCCGTACGTGACCGAACTCCAGAAGGACCGCCTGGCCGCCCTCGTACGGCCCATCCGTGAGGCATTGGACACCTACGATCTCGGCGCCGATCCTGCCGTGCGCCCTCGGCCGACGGCACAACTCGTGGAAGCGGCCGACCTGCTGTGCCAGGCTGTGCGCGCGGCACGTCTTCGGAAGGCAGCCACCGAACTGCCGTCGCTGATCACCGAGATGACCACGGCAGCGTGGACTGCTCCCGCCACCGAGCTGTGGCAGGCGCTGGCGTCGACCTATCGAACCGCGCACGACATCTCCGTCAAGCTGGGCTACTACGACCTGTCCAGCGTGGCCCTGGACCGCATGGCCTGGGCGTCCGAGCGGGCCTCTGACCCCTGTCTGTCCGCGGTCCGCCAGTACATGAGGGCCCTGGTGTACTTCCGCGAGGGCGAGTACACGATCGGCCAACGCCTCATCCGTGCCGGCCACCGGCTGATCGACGACCTGGGAACCCGCGAGTCGATCGCCGTCGAGGGGCAACTGCACTTGGGGGCCGCCGTCATTGCCGCCCGCGCCGGAGCCCGTAATCGCGCCGTCGTGGAAGGGCACCTGGGGCAGGCATCTGTCTGCGCTGAACGGACCGGCGACGCCAGCGCCGTGCACTGGCTGTCCTTCGGCCCGACCAACGTGGAACTGCACTCGATGTCCGCGTCGGTCGAGATGCGCCTGTACGACGTCTCCCTGAGCCAAGCCCGAGAGATCAGGCTGCCGGCCGGTCTTGCCACGTCCCGGCGTGCGCACTACCTGATCGACCGGGCCCGCTCGGAGATGGAGACGGGGCGTCCAGCCGCCGCGCTGTCCAGTCTCGTTGCGGCACGGAAGACCGCCCCGGAGCAGACCAGGTACCACCCTGGTGCGCGGGAGACCATCAGTGGCCTGGTGCATCAGGCCCGCCGCACTCCGGACACGTTGGGCCACATAGCCGCCTGGATCGGCATGTAGCCGCTCACGGACCGCTGTTGACGCTCACACGACTGTGAGCGTTGGGGATTTCCGCGCGCGGCACCGTTGTCCTGTAACTGAGAGGACGGCGTGAGGGGCAGCGGCTGTGCGAACTGAGAAACGGGGCTCTGACGATGTCAATGCGTTCCCGCATGGGAGACCGATCGGCCCGGAGACGATCAGCGCGATGATCGGGCGCGCCTTGTGCCCCGGTCCGCCCCCGCCGTACGACGAGTTGGTGGTGCTGGAGCAGACGCTGCTCCACCTCATCACCGGCCTCTGGGCGGCTGCGCACGAGACCGAGCGGCGGGGCCGTGGCACCCCGGGCCGGGAGCCGCGGCGAGCCCGGCTGGAGGCGATCCGCTACCAGACCGCTGTCGGTCTCGGCGACGGGCTGATGTCCGCACAGATGCAGGTGCGTGCTCTCGCTCGCGAGTGTCAGTGGCTGCTCGACCAGTGTTCGGCGGAGGTCGGCCGATGAGCGCGGTGGCCCCGCTGGCGTTCGTCTACGACCGGTGCGCGAGTCGTGGGATGCGGGCCCGCAGTCAGTTGGAGATGCGGATCACGGGGTGTCACGCCTACGTGGACGGAATGGGCTGGGCGCTGGCGGGCGGCACGTGGATCGATCGTGGTGCCGACGCTCTGAGTTCGTACCGGCCGTGCCTGTCCGCGCTGGTGGACGCCATGCGGGCGGAGGCGGGCCGGCGCGAGGTGCTGTGTCTGGTCCACAACTGGGGTCGGCTTGCCACGGACACCACGCACCGCCTGGTGTTCCAGCGGCGCATCGTCGAGGCCGGCGGCTGGACGGTCACCACGTTCGGCGAGACGGATCGCCGGTCCCGCGCCGCCCTGACGGTCGACTGTGCAGGAGGTGGCCGGTGACCGCTGGCACGCGCTGCGGCTGCGGCAGCACGCTCGGGCTGCGGGATGTGCTCCTCGACTCGGCGTCGGGGCCGCTGAGAACGGTGACGTGTTGCGGCCGATGCGCTCCCGCAGCCGCGCTCCCCCTCCCCGAGGGCGTCGCTCGCATCCTCGCCAGGCGCGGCCATCCACCTCACTGCGGAGACACCGCTGCTCCGCCCGGAAGGGTAGACACCCACAGAGCCCGAGGCTCAACAGCTGAGCCGCAGGCTCCCCGACGAAAGGAACGCCATGGAGTGGACCCGTCCCGAGTACGCCGACCTCGTGGCCGCAATGAGGGCCGCGGAAGCTGTGGTTGAGGGCGAGGATCGGCCGCCGTTGCGGGGCTTCATCGTCGGGGAGCCGGCGTCCGACGAGGGCTGACAGCCACCCCCATCGAGGGGCAGACGGAGAACGAGAACCCGACCCGTAGGAGGAGACCGTGCTCGTATCGCACATGACGGACGACGACGGTAAGCACGGAGGCGCGCCCTCGGACAAGCCATGGACCCCTCCGCCGACCCCGCCCTCCCCCGACGGCGACCGTCCCAAGGTGGCGTGAGCCGATGACCGACCCCCAACGGGGGCACGCCGCGCTCGTTCGGTTTCTGGACGAGCGCGGTCTGTTGAGCCCGAAGTGGCGTGACGTGTGGGAGCGGACCCCGCGTGCGGCCTATCTGCCCGAGCGGCTCTGGCGGCAGGACCCCGACCGGTGCCGCCCGGTCACGACCGCCGAAGAGCGGGCCGCCCTGGTGGCGTCCGATGAACCCGTGATCACACAGGTCGACGACGGGGCGGAGGACGGCCCCGGCGTTGCCACCTCGTCCAACAGCATGCCGTCCATGGTCGCGCGGATGTTGCACCTGCTCGATGTGCACGACGGTCAGAACGTGCTGGAGATCGGCACCGCCACCGGGTACGTCGCCGCCCTGCTGTCGGCCCGGCTGGGCGATCGGTACGTCACGAGCGTGGAGATCGACGCGTCCCTGGCGGCGCAGGCCAAGCGGTTTCTGTCGGCCGCCGGGCACCGGCCGCGTCTGGTCGTCACCGATGGCGCATACGGCTGGCGGGAGGGAGCACCGTACGACCGGATCATCGTGACCTGTGCCGTGCGCCAGGTTCCGTACGAGCTGGTGACGCAGCTGCGGCGGGGTGGGGTGCTGGTGGCGCCCCGAGTGGGGGACTTCTGGTGCGGGGCTCTGGTGCGCCTCACTCGGGACGGAGACGCTGTACGCGGGCGCCCGCCTGCCGGGCGTCACTCTCGTCGAAGGGCGGGCGGGCGGCCGGCTGAGGGTGTGGGTGCAGGACGGCCGGGGATCAGGAGCCATCGCGGACGCGGACGGCACCGTCACCGAGTTCGGGAGCCGCAGTCTGTGGAGTGGTGTGGAGTCGGCCTGGCGGGAGTGGGACCAGCTGGATCGTCCCGCTGACGCCGAGATGGGGCTGACGGTCAGCAGCACCGGCGAACGGGTCTGGGTAAGGGCGCGAACCAAGGAAGTGAACCCGGCCGACCACGGGGCGGGGGCCGGATAGGGCAGGCCCCCAGCCCCCACCGGCCCCCTCCCACCCACCAACGGGAGGGGACAGACCGGAGGACGAAGTCTGGAGGGCTGTCACCGCACCCGACAACCACCCGCCCGCCGCAGGCGCCACGGCGAGCGAGCCCCGCGGCGGGAAAGCCGACAACGCACGCGGCGCCGCAAAGCGCAACGGCGAGCGAGCCCCGCGGCGGGAGAGCCAGGTACGTGGGCCGGAGGCCGGGGGCCGGGGGCTAGATGCCCTGTTGTTGCGCCAGGATTGCCGCCTGCACCCTGCTGCGGAGGTTCAGTTTCGACAGGATGCGGCTGGTGTGGGTCTTCACCGTGCCCTCGGCGAGGTTGAGGGATTCGGCGATGGCGCTGTTGGGGAGGCCGCGGGCGATGCAGGCGAGGACCTCGCGTTCGCGTTTGGTGAGGGTGTCGAGGGCCTGGGTGGTGCCGTGCGGCAGGGAGGGGCGGGCCGACGGGGGGCGGTGGGCGAATTCGGTGATCAGGCGGCGGGCGATGGCCGGAGTGAGGAAGCCCTCGCCGTGGGCGACCTCGCGTACGGCGCCGACCAGCACGGTCGGCTCGGCGTTCTTGAGGATGAAGCCGCCGGCGCCGGCGCGCAGGGCGCCGAAGATGTACTCGTCGATGTCGAAGGTGGTCAGGACGAGGACCTCGGCGAGTTGCCGTTCGACGATCCGGCGGGTGGCGGCGACGCCGTTGAGCAGGGGCATCTGGATGTCCATGAGCACCACGTCGGGGCGCAGCTCGGCGGCCATGCGGACCGCCGCCTCGCCGTCCCCGGCCTCGCCGACGACGGTGATGCCGGGGTCGGTCTGCAGGACGAGGACCAGGCCGGACCGGACGGCGGCCTGGTCGTCGGCCACCAGGACCCGGATGTGCGACGGCCGCTCGGGCGCTCCCCGCAGTTCCTCCGCTGCCACCGAATGCTCCACTAGATCCTCCACTGTCGGTCCACCTCTCGTCCTCCGGATCTCGCGTGATCGCCCCCGTTGCGGTTCGTTACGTGTTCTGGGTCAGCGGGAGCACCGCGCGGACCCGCCAGCGTCCCGGGGCGGTCCGGTCGGGGCCCGCGTCGAAGATGCCGCCGACCAGGGCGGCCCGCTCGGACATGCCGGTGAGCCCGGCGCCCGCGCCGTTGGTCAGCTGGGCCACCGGGCGCTGCCGGGTGCGTCCGTCGGGCTGGGCGCCGGGTTGGGCCAGCGGGCTGTCGACGGAGATGGTGAGCTGCTCGGCGCCGGCCTCGCAGCGGATCCGCACCCGGCCCGACGAGGCGTGCTTGAGGACGTTGGTCAGCGCCTCCTGCACGATGCGGTACGCGGTCACCTCGATCACCGACGAGACCTCGGGGAAGGTCTCGGGGAATTCGGTGTGGAGGGTCAGCGCGGCGGCGTCGGCGGCGGGGCGGGCCTGTTCGACCAGTGCGCCCAGCGCGTTGAGCTGCGGCCGGTCCCAGTCGTCGTCGACGCCCCGGTCGGAGCGGAGCAGCACCACCATCCGGCGCATTTCGGCCAGCCCCTGCACGCTGTTCTCACGGATGACGGCGAGGGCGCGGAGGACCGGGTCGTCCTCAGCGGTGTCGGCGGGCCTGGCGGTGGTGGTGGCGGTGGGACCGGCGGTGGCGGTGGGTCCGGCAGCCCCGGCCGCCGCTGCGGACCCGGCCGCCCCTGCGGACCCGGCCGCCGCAGCCGCCGCGGCCGCCCCGGCGGTCCCGGCTTCGCCGTTCTCCGCCCGTCGGGCCTCGGTCAGGGAGAGCACCGCGCTGGAGTGGATGGCGATCGCGCTGAGGTGGTTGGCCACCAGGTCGTGCAGCTCGCGGGCCATCCGGGTGCGTTCGGTCTGCAGGACGGTCTTGCGGTCCAGTTCCGCGAGCCGGTTGATCTGCGCGGCGCGCTCCCGCTCGGCGTCGGCGCGCTCCTTGTGGTTGCGTATCAGGATGCCGGTCCATACGGGAGAGATGAGCAGCATCGCGACGATGACGCCGGTGGTCACGCCCTCCGAACGGTCGCTGAGCGCGATCAGGGTGATGGTGGTGGCGACGGTGACCGCGACCGTCCCGAACTGCAGCACCCGGCACAGCCAGGGCGCGCCGTACAGCGCCGCCGCGTAGAGCAGGTCGGTGTAGACCAGGACCGGGCCGAGACCGCCGCTCGACGTCATTTCCACGAGGACGGTGACGGTGCCGACCGAGACCGCGGCCGTCGGCAGGGTGCTGCGGAAGGCGCTCGCGGTGCACAGCACCACCACCGGCAGGACGGCCTGCCAGACGGGGATGTCGCCCATGACCCGGGACCCGCCCAGGACGTAGAGAATCAGACAGGCGGCGAAGAAGCCCACGGCCAGCCTGAGGTCACGGAGCGGCAGGGGAGGGCGGCGCGCGTTCGTACCTCTGAAAAGACGTAACCACACACGAGGACAGTACTTCCGGGCGTTGCCCGTTCTCTTGGCCCTGGCGCCCGAATTTGGGTCGGTCTCCCGTACATCGAAGTATGTAGCCGGACATCAGCAGGAGGGATGACTCGAAGGATCCGGAGGATCTGCAAACCTTGGGCTGTCTGTATCGATCGATGTAGGTGGAATAGGGGGAGACTCCAGCTGTTTGACCGGCTGCCACTCACCCAGGGCAGTCTTGGCACCGCTCACCAGTGGAGGACGGAAAGTACGTGGAAACGAACGCCGCTCTTCTCGAACTCTGTCCGGGACACCTTGACCAGGATGCCCCGGGCCGCCCGCACCACCCCGCCCGGCCCCGCCTGGCGCCCCTCGCCCCCGTCCCCATATTCATCGTCCCGATCGGCGAGGACGGCCCCTCCCCGTCGTCCCCGTCCTCCTCGCACCCCTCTCCCTCCCTGTCGTACCTGCCTTCCTCCCCCTCCTCCGCCGGTTCGCCCGCCGCCCTCCGCGGCTCGGGCAGCGCGCTGTCCCCGGACAGCTGCCTGGGGCTCAACGGCCATTCCGCGGCCACCCTCGACGACGCCTCCCGCCGCTGGCTGCTGGCCGGTCTGCCCGCCCGGGTGAGCACGGCGATGGCCGAGGCCACCTACTGGGAGCTGTACGGAACCCGCGGCCTGCTGGTCGTGGCCTGCGGGGCGGACGCCCGGCAGATGGGCTTCTCGGTGGAGTCGGTGCGGCGCGGGAGTCCGCCGCCGCACACCCCGTACGAGGTGCTGACCGCCCGGGAGCTGCGCGCCGCGGACCGTTTCCCGGAGGCCGAGCGGGAGCGGATGATCACCCGCTTCTGGGTCCGCAAGGACGCCGCCATGCAGGCCGCCGGCGGGGGGCTGTCCGTCGCTCCGGAACGCATCGAGGCGGGCTTCCCGGCAGATCACGGCACGGTCACCGTGCCCGGCCCCTATGGCGGTGACGTTCCGGTTTCGGTACGGAACTTCACCTTCTCCCCCTCGTACGAGTTCGCGGTGGCCACCCCGGAACCGCTACCGCTCGCCCCTTCCTTCGCCTATTCGGTCAGCTGAATGCCCGTTCCCACATCCGGGCCGAATCCGGCCGGTGTGGAATTCCGCCACTGGCCGGAATTCGGGCCATAACGCGGGCGGGCACGGGCGACGGCACCGGTAAGGGACCACTACGGCACCGGTACCGGACGGGCAATGGACCACCCGGGTGAAACTCGCGCATGTCGCACCCGCCGGACATGCCGAAAAGCATATTGCCGGGTTACTTGGTGCGTGCCCACCGGTCGTGGCGAGTACCGCGTCACGGCGCAGCCGGAGCACAGCGGAGGAATCCCGTGATGCCGTCGCCCCTCGCCAAGCGGTCCGCCCACACGTTCCTGTCCGTGCTGCTCGCCGTGCTGGCCGTCGTCGGCCTCGCCGTCCACCGGGCCGCCGCGGCGGCGCCGTCCGGGTCGCCGGTGCCCGACTGGGAGCGGATCGCCGAGTGCGAGAGCAACGGCCGCTGGCACGTCAACACCGGCAACGGCTACCACGGCGGCCTGCAGATCGACCCCGCCACCTGGCGCGCCTACGGCGGCAAGCGCTACGCCCCGCGGGCCGACCTGGCCACCCGCTCCGAGCAGATCGCCGTCGGCCGGCGCATCGTCCGCGACCGCGGCCTCTCCGCCTGGCCGCGCTGCGCCTACACCCAGCAGTCCCCCAGGGCCACCTCCTCGGGCCAGCAGGCCCCGCCGGCCTCCGCCCCGGACCGGGAGACCCCGGGGACCTCCGCGACGGACCAGGAGGCCCCGCAGGCCTCCACCCCGCCGCAGCAGACCCCGCGGACGACGGCCCCGGACCAGCAGGTGCCTGACGACACCGGGCAGGAGGTGCAGCAGACCCCGCCGACCCGGCCCCACGCGTCCGTCCGTGCCGCGGCGTACCACCACCCCAACCGCGCGACCTACGTCGTCCGCACCGGCGACTGCCTCTCCGTCATCGCCGAGCGGAACCACGTCCCCGGCGGCACCCAGGCCCTCTACGAGCTCAACAGGCACAAGCTCCCGCACGGTCCGGACCACATCCACCCGGGCCAGCGGCTGCGCCTTCGGGCGTAGCGGCCCGGGACGACGACCGGGTCCCTCAGGTCGTCGCGCGGGCACCGCGAGCGGGTTGCGGCGGGGTGCCGCGGGGCGTCGCGGACCGCCGCGGATTGCCGGGGAGACGAGGGCCGTCACGGTGAATCCAGTGGTCGGAGAGGGTGAATGCGGGGGACGGGCCGTTGCTCAGGCTTGGTGCAGGCGGGCCCGCCCGGTAGCAAGACCGCGGGTTCATCCACCGCGAAGTGCAGGAGCGCACAGTGAAGAAGAGAACACGCGTCAGCATCGTGATCGCAGGAGCGTGCGGCATGCTCCTGGCCGCCGGCGGGGTCAGCCCCGCCATGGCCTGGGACGGCGGGTACGGGGGGTTCGGAACGGGCGGCAACGTGATCGACAGCGACGTCTGGGCCTCCTTCCACTCCATCATCCGCTGCTCGCCGCGGGCCAGGGTCTGCGTCAACGGACCGGTCAACTCCGGTAATACGAAGAACTCGCAGAACGTCCACATGTCCGGCAACAACAGCGACAGCGGCAGCCCGACCAACAGCAACGGCAACACCAACGTCGACAGCGGCGGCACGACGGGTGCCGAGAACCACACCGGTAACGACATCCAGCACAACGGCCCCGGATCGACCAAGATCTGACGGCCAACTGCGGCGGCCCCGCTTCCCGGTACGTACCGGGAAGCGGGGCCGCTGTGTGAGGTGCGGACGGATCAGGGATGCAGCTTGAGGATCTTCTGGATGGTGTTGCCGCTGCCCTGCGAGGCGCCCGACACCGAGTCGGCGCTGTTGGTCGAGCCGTTGGTGTTCGCGAAGTTGCCGCTGTTGTTCGGGTTGCCGTGGTTGATGAAGTTGCCGCTGTGCAGGCTGTTGCCGCTGTGGACGGGCCCGTTGATGCAGGGCTGCGGCGACGGCGAGTTGACTCTGGGGGACTTGTAGTGGAAATCGGCAAGGCGGTTGTTGCACACCACGCCCGAAATCATGCCGGTGATGGTGCCGACGTCGGCCCCGGCCACCGCCGACAGCAGTGATTCACCCGGAATGGTCACGGCCTGGGCGGCATTGGTGCTGAGCAGCACCAGTCCGCACGCCCCGATGACGGTGCCCGCCTGCGCAAGTCTTCTCACGATGCTCCCTCGCCTGTTCATCGTTCCGATGCCAGACGTATCGTGCTGCGCCCGCCGGTCCGCATCCCCCTTCAACCCGCAGGAGGTAAAACGCTCGTCGGCCAGAATCAGCCGGGTGGCCCAACAACTCGGGCCGGTGTGCCGCCGTTGAGGACGGGCCTTCCCCGGGCCTCGCCCGCGAACGCCCCGCGGCCCGCCCCCGGGATCGGGCCGGCCCGGCCCCGGGGACGGCCCGCCGCCCGCGTCCCGGCTCAGAGCACCAGCCGCTCCGGCATCGGCTGCTTGACCCCGTCCAGCTCCAGCGTGCAGCGCGGCACGGACGGAACCAGGTGCGGTTGCCGCAGCAGGACCCGGAAGGGGTGGACGGGCTCGTCGGGCAGCTCGCCGGTCAGCACGTTCATCCCCGGCGCGTGGTGCTTCCGGTACGCGACCACCTTGCCGTCGACGAGGAGCTCCAGCTCCCCGTCCCGGCCCGGGCCGACGTTCACGGTGATCGAGTGGCCCCCCTGATCAAGGTGGAAGTGATGGCTGTGCCCCATGGCGCACCTCCGGCAGAGCCCGGTACGGACTGCGCGACCGCGCTCGCGGCCGTACGACCAGGGTAGGACGTCCGTCCGGCGACGTCTGTCCGGCGTGGAACGCGGCCCGCGAGCGACAATGGGCGTGGGAGACGGCGATGAACGGTTCGGTGCGGGTCGGACAGGTAGCCGGGGTACCGCTGCGGATGCACTGGAGCGTGCCCCTGCTGGTGGTGATGTTCGCCTACGGGCTCGGCCGGCAGGCCCTGCCCGCCTGGACCCCGGGCCGTCCGGACGCGGTCTACGCGCTCGCCGGGGTCGTCGGTGCCGCGCTGCTCACCGGAAGCCTGCTGCTGCACGAGACGGCCCATGCCGCGACCGCCCGCCGGAAGCAGATCTCCGTCGAGGACGTGACGCTGTGGGCGCTGGGCGGGATGACCCGGATGGGCCGGCCGAAGACCGCCGCGGCGGCCTTCGCGGTCGCCGTCAGCGGCCCGCTCACCAGCCTGCTCATCGGCGGTGCCGCGCTCGGCGCGGGCATCGGGCTGTACCAGCTCACCGGCTGGGCGGAGGTGCCCGCGGTGGTGCTGATGTGGCTCGGCTGGGCCAACCTCTTCCTCGGCGTCTTCAACCTGCTGCCGGCCGTACCGCTCGACGGCGGTCGGGTCGTCCAGGCCGTCCTGTGGTGGCGGACCGGGGACCGCGAGCGGGCCGACCTGGCGGCCTCCCGGAGCGGCCAGGTGCTCGCCGTCCTGCTGGTGGCCGGCGGCTGGATCTCCGTGCTGCGCGGGGCGCCGGGCGGACTGTGGATCGTCTTCGTCGGGCTCTTCGTGATGGTCGTGGCCGGTGCGGAACACCGCCGCGCCGCGCTCCACACCGAGCTGCGGGGCCTGCGGGTCGCCGACGCCATGACGGCCCCGGTGACCAGCGGCGCCGACTGGCTGAGCGTCCAGCGGTTCATCGACGAGGTGGCCGTGCCCGCACACCACTCCGCCCTGCCGCTGCTGGACTTCGAGGGCCGCCCCAGCGGGCTCGTGCAGCTGCGCCGGCTGGCGGCCGTACCGGTGGCCGAACGGGAGACCCTGCGGGTGCGCGAGGTGGCGGTGCCGCTGTCGCAGTGCGCGGTCGCCGCCCCCGACGAGGAGCTGGGCGAGGCGGTCGACCGGATCGGTCTGCGCACCGGCCCGCGCATCCTGGTCGTCGACGGCGGCCACCTCGTCGGGATCGTCACCGCCAAGGACATCACCCGGCTCCTGCGGCGCCGCACGCTGGGCGGCACCGTCGGCCAGGGCTGACCACGGCCGGCCCGCGCCGGCCTCCGACAGACGGGACCCGCCATGCCCTACATCACCGTCACCGCCCTCAGCCATCCCGGGCTGCTGCGCGACCACAACGAGGACAGCCTGGTGGCCGGGCCGTGGACGCTGTGCGGCACGGTGACCGAGAATCCGCAGACGCTGGTGTTCCCGCTGGGCACCCCGCTCGTGGTCGCGGTCGCCGACGGCATCGGCGGCCAGCCGGCCGGCGAGGTGGCCAGTGCGCTGACCGTCCGGCAACTGGCCGCGGTCGGCCCCGGCCTCGGCAGCGAACAGGCGGTCCGGGAGGCCCTGGACGTCTGCAACCGGGCGGTCTACGCGGCCGCCGGCCGGGACCCGGAGCTCGACACCATGGGCACGACGGTGGCCGGCGCGGTGGTACTGCGCGAGTCCCTGGTGGTCTTCAACGTCGGTGACAGCCGGGTGCTGTCCGTGACCGAGGAGGGCCTGCACCGGATGAGCGTGGACGACAGCCCGCCGCTCGCCCCGGGCCACCGCACCACCTCCCTGGTCACCCAGGCGCTCGGCGGCACCCGGACGTACAACGAGATCACCCCGCACGTCACCACCGCCCCGCTCACCCCCCGCAACCGCTACCTCGTGTGCACCGACGGCCTGACCGACCCGGTCCCCGAACCCACCCTCGGCGACCTCCTGCGCGCCCACGACACCGGCCGGGCCGCCTTCGAACTGTGGAAGACCGCCATCGAGGCCGGCGGGCCGGACAACATCACGCTGGCGCTGATCGGCATCGGTGACTGACGGCCCCGGCGACCGCCCGGACCGCCTCCCGGGCCGCCCGCGGAACCGCCTCCGGGGCCGCCGGAAGAGCCGCAGTGGGGCCCGCAGTGGGGCCCGCAGTGGGGGATCCCACACGCCCACCCCGTACGGAACCCGCCCCCGCCCGGTGGCGTCTTCGGCCGTGGTGCAAACGGTGACGGTCCGTGGAGGAACCCGGTGGAGCGCAGGATGTTGGGGCAGCGTTACGAGCTGGTGGAACAGCTCGGGCAGGGCGGGATGGGGACCGTCCACCGGGCCGTCGACCACCGGTTGCGCCGCACCGTCGCGGTCAAGACGCTCTCCGCCGAGCTGGCCCGGCAGCCCGAGTTCCTCAGCCGGTTCCAGCGCGAGGCGCGGGCCGCGGCCGCGCTCAACCACCCCGGCGTGGCCACCGTGCACGACGTCGGCGAGGACACCGCCGACGGGGCCACCGAGCCCTACCTGGTGATGGAGTACGTCGAGGGCCGCACCCTGAGCCGGGTCCTCGACGCGGGCCCGCTGCCCCTGGCGCAGGCCGTCGACCTCACCTGCCAGGTGCTGGACGCGCTCGACCACAGCCACCGGCACGCCATCGTCCACCGCGACATCAAGCCCGCGAACGTGATGCTCACCGGCGCCGGCACCGCGAAGGTCGTCGACTTCGGCATCGCCAAGGCGCTCAGCGAGGTGGCCACCCGGCTGACCGGGACGGGGGTGGCGGTCGGCACGCCCGCCTACCTCGCGCCGGAACAGATCAACGGTGCCGAGACCGATCACCGCACCGACCTCTACGCGGTGGCCTGTCTGCTCCACGAACTGCTGACCGGCCGCCCGCCGTACACCGGGGACTCGCCGTTCTCCGTCATGCACCAGCACCTGGCGGCCGACCCGGTCCCGCCGTCCCGGCTCCGGCCGGAACTGCCGGCCGCCCTCGACGCGGTGATCGTCCGGGCGCTGCACAAGGACCGCGACGGCCGGTACCCCAGCGCCGCCGCGATGCGCGCCGCCCTCACCGCGGCCGCCGCCCCGGCGCCCGAGCCGGTACCGGCTGCCGCACGCAGACCCGCGGTCGTCCCCGCGGCCGCACCCGCCGCCGTCCCGACCCCCACCGCGCTCGACCCGCGGGCGGCGGCCCCGGCCGGGCCGGCCCCGGCGAAGGGCCCGGCCGCCTCGGGTCCGGCCGCCGCACCGGAGCCTCCCGGGGAGCCCGTCCCGGAGCCCGCGGCGCGGCCGCAGCGCCGGCGGCTGCCCGGCCGGGTGGTCTTCCGGCCCACCGCCGAGGGCGCGGTGGCGCTGCTCGGCTGTGTGCTGTCGCTGGTCATCTCCCGTTCGCAGGTGATCGAGGTCGGCCAGTTCTCCCGGGTCGCGCTGCTCGCCGCGGTCGCCGGTGCGGTGCTGCTGCTCTGGTCGGCGCGGCTCGCCTGCGCGGTGGTGTGGGGCCCGGTCGCCGAGGCCGTGGCCGTGTGGTCCGAAATGGCCCGCGGATACCTGGACTGGGACACCCACTACGTCGTCATCGCCCTGCTCCTCGCGGTCGTCGCCGCGCTGTGCCTGGCCGCCGGGTACCGGGACGAACGCTCCGGCGGGTTCGCGCTGGTGGCCTTCTGGTTCACCGCCCTGACCGCCATCTGGTTCTTCCTCGACGACCTGCGCAAGATAGGCGTCTTCTACGTCCTGCTCCTCGCCGTCACGCTCGCCATCGGCACCCAGGTCCTCAAGTCCCGGACGCGGTCGGCCACCTGACCCCGGCCGGACGCGGCGCCGCGTGACGCCCCGCGGCCGGCCGGCGGGCCTCGCCGTCGGGCCGCTCGCCGTCGTCCTCCTCGTCCCGGGTGGGCGAGTGGTCCAGGGCGCCGCCTGAAAGCTGGGCAGGAGCGCAGTGCCGCCGCCCGTGAATTGGTCTATTCCTGTCTTGGTCCAGTCCATTGACGGGCCGTCGCCCACGGGGCTATCCCCTATCTCATGCCAACCACCGTGACATGAACGGGAATTGGCGGCGCGTCCCCCTCCTCACCCCTTGGACGGACATGAGACGTATGCGCTCCTTCCGGGCGGCTCTCGCCGCCGCCGTCACCGCGGTGGCCGCGGCCGGCCTGACCGCGCTGGGCGGCGGCACCGCCCACGCGGCGACCCCCCTTCCGGACCGGGTCTTCGCCCCCTACTTCGAGGCGTGGACCGGCGAGAGCCCCGCCGCGCTGGCCGCCGCGTCGGGCGCGAAGCACCTGACCATGGCCTTCCTCCAGACGGAGGCCAAGGGCTCGTGCACGCCCTACTGGAACGGCGACACCGGGAAGCCGGTCTCCGCGGCCGTGTTCGGCGACGACATCAAGACCCTCCAGGCCCGCGGCGGGGACGCCATCCCCTCGTTCGGCGGCTACGCCGCGGACACCACCGGCACCGAGATCGCCGACAGCTGTACGGACGTGAGCAGGATCGCCGCCGCCTACGAGAAGGTCGTCACCACCTACGACGTGGCCCGGCTCGACATGGACGTCGAGGTCGACTCGCTGGACAACGCCGCCGGCATCGACCGCCGGAACAAGGCCCTCAAGCTGGTCCAGGACTGGGCGGCGGCGAACGGGCGCACCCTGGAGATCTCCTACACCCTGCCGACCACCACCCACGGCCTCGCCGACAGCGGTCTCGCGGTGCTGCGGAACGCAGTGAGCAACGGCACGCGGGTGGACGTCGCCAACCTCATGACATTCGACTACTACGACAACGCCGCCCACGACATGGCGGCGGACACGAAGACCGCCGCCCAGAGCCTGCATGACCAGCTGGCCCGGCTCTACCCGGGCACGCCGGACGCCCGGCTGTGGGGGATGATCGGCGTCACCGAGATGCCCGGCGTCGACGACTTCGGCCCGGCCGAGACCTTCACCCTGGCCCACGCCACCCAGGTCTACGACTGGGCGGTCGCCAAGGGCCTCAACACCCTGTCGTTCTGGGCGCTCCAGCGGGACAACGGCGGTTGCCCCGGCGGCAAGGCCGCGGACAACTGCTCCGGAATCCAGCAGAACACCTGGGACTTCACCCACGTCTTCGCGCCCTTCACGGGCAGTACGGGCACCCCGGCCGACGACTTCTCGGTGACCGCCGCGCCCGCTGCCGGTTCGGTCGCCGCGGGGAAGACGGCCACCACCACCGTGCGGACCGCGGTGACCGCGGGCGCCGCGCAGCCGGTCAGGCTCACGGTCGGCGGCGCCCCCGCGGGCGTCACCGCCTCACTCAGCCCCACCTCGGTGACCGCCGGCGGCTCCTCGACGCTCACCCTCGCCACGACACCGGCGACGGCCTCGGGCACGTACACCCTCACCCTCACCGGCACGGGCACCACCGGCAGCCACACCACGACGTACGTGCTGACCGTCACCGGCGGCAGCGGCCATCAGTGCACCGCCGCGGCCTGGTCCGCCGGCGCGGTGTACACCGGTGGCCAGCAGGTCTCCCACCAGGGCCACACCTGGAAGGCCAAGTGGTGGACCACCGGCGAGGAGCCCGGCACCACCGGTGAGTGGGGCGTGTGGCAGGACCTCGGGGCCTGCTGAACGACGGCTCCGCAGGTCAGAGGCAGACGACGCCGAGCACGCAGAGGTGGGCCGGCGAGGTCGGCTCGGTGGACGGCGAGCTCGGCGTCGTCGACGGCTGCGTTTGCGTCGGGGTTGTCGAGGACGAGCCCGAGTCGGCGCCGGAGCTCGCGGGCTGCTGCGCCGAGGAGCCGCCCGAGTCCGGGGCGGACTGCCCGGAGGAGGCCGGTGCGGCGGCCGCGGGTGCCGTGTCGGTGTGGGCGGCGTGCCTGCCCGGGGCCGGTGCGGCCGCGGTGTGCGGTGCGGTGCCGGGGGACGGGGCGGAGTGCGTCGGGGCGGCGGAGGGCTGCTGCGCGGCCGCCGGGGCGGAGGAGTGGCCGGCGGCGTCGGGCTTGCGGTGGCGGCCCAGGGGCGCACGGTCACCGGGGTGCCGGGAGGCCCGGCCGTCCGGCTCCTCCGAGGCGGTCGGGGTCCCGGGCGCGGAGACGGTCTCCGGGTCCGGTGCCGCGGACGCCTGGGCGTGGGCGGTGGCGGGCCGGTTGTTCTGCAGCAGCGTCGCGGTCACCGTGCCGCCGACCAGCGCGAACGCGGTCGCGGCCACCGCCCGGCGGCGGTACTTCTTCCACCGTGCCAGCTGCCGGCGCCGCGCGGCGCGGCCCTGTCCAGTGCCGGTGGCGGCCGGGACGTCCGTGCCCTCGGAGGCCACGAGGCCCGCCTCGGGGGCGGTCGCGGCAGCCGTCTCGGCCCGCGCCGGCGTCATGGCCTCCTCGTAGAGGGCGGGTGTGGCTTCCGGCGCCTGCCAGGACTCCCACAGTGCGGCCGCCTCGGCACCCGTAGGGGCCTGGCGGTGGGTGGGCGGGGCTATGTCCGGGGCGTAATCACCACAACCCGGGCACACGAGTGCCCCGTTGAGGTTCCGGCGGCACGAGGAGCAGTAGTCCATCTGCGAGCTTTCTGTGCTGTCGCGCCGTCAGGGACGCCGGAGACCGGATCACAATCGCACTCGGGATCGAGCGATCAGCAACGCTAACGGCACCCCCCGGACGCGATACGAAGAGGTTGTGATGCTTCCGTGCAGATCCCCGGGCGGCGGCCCCCGCATGACCGACAAGCCCTGATGAATCCGGTACGGGCAGGCTGGACTTCACGGCGCCGCTGTGCGACGCGGCTCACAGTCGGCCCGCGCGGTACCGGCGCGGGCTCCCCGTCCGGCCTTCCCTACGATGGGGTCCGTGAGCATCCGCGAGCACGCGTCCGCCCCGCAGCCGAGGCTGCGGCTGACGACGCTGCTCGTGCTCACCGTGCTGGCGGGCCTGCTGGGCATGCACGGACTGGCGAACACCGGTGCGCTGCCGACCTCCCCGTCCCCCGCGCACGCCGCCCACCAGATGCGGCCGACGACGGCGATGGCCGCCCCGGCACCGGCCCCGGCGCCCGCCTCCGTCTCCGCTTCCTGCGACCACGGACAGCACGGCTGCTGCCCGGGCCACGACGACGGCGCTGACCGCACCGGCGGAGGCAAGGGGCACGCCCACCACGCCGACCCGACGTGCGCCTCGGGCGCGCTTCCCGCCGCTCCCGCCCTTCCCGCGCTGCCCGCCTCCCTGGCCGGCACCTCCGATCGCACGGTGCTGCTCGCGGATCGGTTGGCGGACGGCACCACCGGGGCCCGCGCCCCGCCCTCCCTCGCCCAGCTCCAGGTCCTGCGGATATAGGACGCGCCCGCCCGGCGCAGCGCCGTACGCCCTCATGGCCGGTCTGCGCCGCGGACGAGCACGCCTTCCATCCACTGATCACAGGAGCTTTGCGTCATGCACGCGACCCGTAATGCCCGAACCGTACTGACCCGTCGCGCCGCGCTGGCGGCGGCCGCCGTGACCGCGGCGGCCCTCACCCTGTCCGCCTGCGGCAGCGACGGCGGCAAGACCGACGACGCGTCCCCGAGCGGCAAGCCGTCCGCGACGGCGGGCGCGTCCGCGGGCAAGCACAACGCCGCCGACGTCACCTTCGCGCAGGAGATGATCCCGCACCACCGCCAGGCCGTGGCCATGGCCGACCTGGCCGCCACCCGGGCCGGTTCGGCGGACGTCAAGGCGCTCGCCGCCACGATCAAGAAGGCCCAGGACCCGGAGATCACGACCATGTCCGGCTGGCTGAAGTCCTGGGGCGAGAAGGTCCCCCAGGACGACGACATGGCCGGGATGCACGGCGGGACGCACGGCATGGAGGGCATGGAAGGCATGGCGGGCACGGACCACGGGGAGGGCAAGACCATGCCCGGCATGATGAGTGCCCAGGAGATGGCGACGATGAAGAACGCCACCGGGAAGGCGTTCGACACCCAGTTCCTGAAGCTGATGGTCAAGCACCACCAGGGCGCGGTCGCGATGGCCGGGACCGAGCGGAAGCAGGGCGCGTACGGCCCGGCCAAGAAGCTCGCCGGTGACATCATCACCGCCCAGAACGCGGAGATCGCCCGGATGCGGAAGCTGCTCGGCTGACGCCCGGTCTCCACGGCAGCCACAGAACGGGGCGGGCAGGGCACCCAGGTGCCCGCCCCGTTCGCTCATGCCTCTGCGCTGGTGCCTCTGTGCTGGTGCCTCTGTGCTTATTCCTCGTAGAAGTTGTTCACCACGACGTCCGGTTCGTCGTCGTCGAAGGCTTCGTTGAGGAGGGCGCCGCCGACCAGCCCGGCCGCGCCGGCGCCGATCAGCGCACCGGTGCCGAACCTCCGGCCGCCGCCCTGCTGGTGGTGGTCCGGCTGCTGCGGATAGCCCTGCTGCACCGGCTGCGGGTAGCCCTGCGGGGCCCCTTGCGCGTACGGATCCGGGTATCCGGCCTGGGGCGCGGTGTAGTACGGCGGCGGCGTGGTCCGGACGCGCTGGGCGCAGCCGGGGCACGCCTGGATCTGGCGCGGCACGCCCCACTGCGGGGACCAGGTGACGGGCGTGCTGCCGGGGCCGTGGCCGGGGTCGAAGAAGCAGGTCATGGGGGAACTCCCGGTGGATGAGGGGGCGGTGGAGGCGTGTGGTGCAGAGGGGGCGACGGCCGGCGGGGTCTGCGGGGCCGGCGGGAACGGCGCGGCGGGTGCGGTCGGTGTGCCTGGTGTGGCGGCCGGTGGCTGGGGCCGGAGGACGTCGACGCCGAAGTCCTGTGCGATCCCGGCCAGCCCGGAGGCATAGCCCTGGCCGACGGCCCGGAACTTCCACTCCGCGCCGTGCCGGTACAGCTCGCCGAAGACCATGGCGGTCTCGCTGGCCGCGTCACCGCGCAGGTCGTAGCGGGCCAGCTCGGTACCGGTGGTCTCGTCGACCACCCGGATGTGGGCGCGCTGGACCTGACCGAAGCTCTGCCCGCGCTGCTCGGCCTCGTAGAGCGAGACCGGGAAGACGATCTTCTCGACCTCGGGCGGGACCGTGGTCAGGTCGATGTGGATCCGTTCGTCGTCGCCGCCGCTGCCGCCGACCGGTTCACTGCCGGAGTGGCGGACCGATCCGTCCGGGCTGCGGAGGTTGTTGAAGAAGACGAAGTGGTCGTCGGAGAGGACCGTGCCGGACCGGTCGCACAGCAGGGCACTGGCGTCCAGGTCGAAGCCGGCTCCGCCACCGGCGCCCACCTGCCAGCCCAGCCCGACGCTCACGGCGGTCAGGCCGGGCGCCTGTTTGCTGAGCGACACATTGCCGCCCTTGGTCAGGGCCACACTCATCTGCTCCTCCACAACTGTCGGGCGTGCAGCATCCGTCGGCTTCAACGCGGCGCGCGTCCCGGGGGTTCCTGAGTTGCGCAATCAGTGAAACGAAGGGCCGTATCGCTACGGTGGCGCGCCGGCGTGTACGGCGGAAAGCGATACGCAACGCTCCCACCCGTATGAGGGGTTTCGTTCCCCGCCTTGCGCTATGGGTGTTTTCCGGACCGGGGCGCGGAGACGTTACCGGGCGAGTGTGCCCTCACCTTCAGGAGGAACCATGCGCTTCCGTACCGCAGTTGCCACCACCGCCCTGACCGCCGCCGCTGTCCTGGGAGGTGCCGGTGTCGCCGCCGCCGACTCCGGAGCAGGGGGCACTGCCCTGAATTCACCAGGTGTCATCTCCGGCAACACCATCCAGATCCCGATCCATCTGCCGATCAACCTGTGCGGCAACAGCATCGACATCATCGGGCTGATCAACCCGGCCTTCGGCAACACCTGTTGAGCGACTGACCGGACACGGCAGGGCCCCGGCCGGAGAACCGGCCGGGGCCCTGCCGTTGTCGGTCAGGCGAAGATCAGCACGAGGGCCAGGAGGACGACGATCACGCCGACGCCGGTGCCCACCACGCAGCCCGGACTGCTCGTCAGGTCGGGGAACCGGCTCCCGAAGGCGGGTGGGTCCGGTGCGGCCGTGGCGGGAGCCGGGGTGGGTGGCTGGGTGGTGGCCGCCGGTGTGGCGGTGGCGGGGGCCAGGCTCTTCTGGTGCACGTCCCGGACGATCTGCTGCCAGAGGTCGGCCGGCAGGTCGGGGGCGACGCCGTTGGCCGGGGCGATGATGCTGTCCCAGAGCCAGTTGCCCGCCGCGGGATGACGGTCCCGGCACATGCGGTGCAGCAGCTCCCGCAGATCGGGCAGGAAGCGTGCGTCCCTGGTCAGCGGGGCGACGGCCCAGAGGTAGAGATCGGCCGCCCGGCGCGCCATGGCCACCCGGGACGCCGACTCCGGGTCCAGCCCGTTGGGCTCGAAGTACAGCCCGTTGTCGAGCACTTCCCGGCACAGGTCGTCCCGCGTCTGCGGCCGGCGCTCCCGCACCCGCCGGGCGTCCCCCAGTTCGTCCAGCAGCATCCCCAGGGGCTCCGGCGGCAGCCCACCGGAACGCAGCACGTCCAGGAGCGCCTCGTCGGGCAGGGCGCGCAGCCGCGCCTTCAGCAGGTCGCGCTGGAGGGCGTTCCTGGGCAGCGGATTGCGCAACTCCTCGCGTACCGACGCCACTTCGAGGGTGCTGGGTGTCTGGGGACTGGTGGACTCTCGGGGGGCCGGGGGCGGCGGCTCGTGGGACGTGGGTGGCTGGTGGGAGATGGGCGGCTTGTGGAGGGTGGGAGGTGCGTGGGGCGCGGCGGGTTGGGCCGCGGCCGGGGGTGGCGTCTCCCGGAGCGGGGGTACCTCCCGGACCGGGGGTACCTCGCGGGTCGGGGGTGCCTGCCGGGCCGGGGGTGTTTCCCGAGCCGGGGGTGACGTTTCCCGGAACGGCAGCGCGGCTTCCCGGTCCCGGGCCGGCAGCGGGGTGTCCCGCTCCCGGACCGGCGGTTCTTCCCGCACCGGTGGCGTCTCCCGTACCGGTGCCGAATCCCGTACCGGCGCCGTCTCCGGTACGGGCGGCGGCAGGTGTGTCGGTGGAGGCAGGTGCGTGGGCGCAGGCAGGTGCGTCGGTGCGGGGCTCTTCGTCGGTGCGGGTGCGGGTGCGGGTCCCGTCGACGGTCCGGGTGCCGGCTGGGGACCCGGCGGCCGGTCGGCGGCGAGGAGGTCCTTGAGCAGGGCCTGGCGTCGCGGCCAGTCCAGCGTCGCGCCGTTCCTCAGCCCGTCGATCAGCTGCGGCAGGCCGGGGCTTCCCGGCGGGTGCGCCAGAAGGTGCTTGACCAGCCGGTTCGCGGCCTTGTGCTCGATCTGCGGCTGGGCCGGCGTGCGGACCTCGACCCGGGCCAGCGGGCCCGGCCCGCCCGCGTCCGGTTCCCAGCGCGGTACGCACATCAGCCGCAGCGGATGGCTGTCGACCGTGTCGTACGTGGCGAACGTCCACTCGCGCCCCAGCCAGGAGCCGAAGAGCAGGAACAGCCCCAGGTAGACCAGTGGCGCGGCGCCCGGGCCCGGCTGGCCGGGTGGTTCCTCCTCTTCCATGAGGAGCGAGATCCGCTGGGCCGGGTCGCGCAGCCACTCCGCGGCGATCAGGATCAGCGGGCGCTGGACCGTCGGCAGCCGACCTTCCATCTCGGGCAGCCACCGGCGGGCCAGCGCGTCGAGTTCCTCGCACTCCACCGGGCGCAGCTGCCCGGTGGCCTGTTCGGCGGACTCGCGGGGGCTCCAGCCGCCGTACGCGAGGCCGAGGCTCTGACGGGTCTTCAACGTGCCCGGCGCGCCGATCAGGACATGGCTGACCGTGCTGGGGCGGCCGCCCCGGTCGGTGGTGGGCCAGCGCTGGACGAGCATCACGTCGCCGTCGCGGGAGACCGTGCGGACGACGCTCGGCCGGGGCGCGGCCGCACCGGAGACCCACAGCAACGGGCCGAGTTCCCGGCCCAGTTCCTCGGCGCGCTCGACCGTGCAGGAGTGGGCGACGGCCTTCATGCCCGTGCCCTGGCGCCCCTGGTTGCCGTCCCACCGGAAGACCACCTGGTCCACCGTGTCCACGGCTCCGCCGCCGCCCGGCCCGCCCGTGAAGCCCGGCCCGCCCGTGAAGCCCGGTCCCCCCGTGTAGCCCGGTCCGCCCGCGTACGCCGGTCCGCCGGTGACGGGCCCACCCGTGAATCCCGGCCCGCCCGTGAAGCCCGGTCCGCCCGTGAAGTCCGGTCCGCCGGTACCGGTGCCGGCGGCCGTAGGCCGGTGCGGTGGTCTCCGCTCCGTGAAGTCGTTCACTCCGCTTCCTCTCCCCCTGATCCGCTGGCTTCCGGCGGCGGCGCCGATGGCCGCGCGGCCGCCCCTCCGACGGCGAACGCCTCGGCGCCGCCCGGCACTTCGATCACCCCGTGCATCGCCAGCAGCGACACCAACGGCGCCAGCACCCGCCGGGGGCCCACCCCGGTCGGATAGCGGCCGTGGTCCTCCTGGCCGCCGGTGGCCGACGCGACGTGCAGGGTGCACCGGCGGATCGCGTCGAACGGGCGCAGCCACGCCTGGCCGGCGTGCCGGCGCAGCAGGCCGTGGACGTCCCGGCTCTCCTCGCGCACCCGCGCGGGGTCGAGGGTGGTGGGCGGTGCCTCGCCCAGCCACCGGTCGACGGGCGGCTGGAACCGCAGCAGGTCGGCCTTGCCCAGCACCATCGCGGCCGCCACGTCCAGATACGGGCCGTTCTTCGGCAGCCGGTCCAGGACCGTGCCGAAGGCGAGATCGCCGTCCCGGTTCACCTCCAGGCCCCAGCGTTCCCTGGCGTGGTCCAGATGCGGCAGGGGGAGCGCCAGCGCCGGGTCGACGACGAAGACCAGGGCGTCGACCCCGAGCAGGAAGCGGAGCGCGGCGTCGGTCCGCACCAGGTCCTCGCCGCCGAGGTCGAAGAAGGCGACCGGCCGCACCTGCCCGCGGGCGTCGGTGATCAGCAGCGACTCCACGAAGCGGGCGAAGCCGTCCAGCCCGATGCCGCCGGTGTGGTCGAGGACCTTGCCGTTGCGCAGCGGCTGCACCCGTTCCCGTACGAACCGGGCGTGCTGCTCGGGGTTGACGGACTGCCACTTCAGACCGAACGGCTCCAGGCCGCCGTCGGTGATCTCGGCGATCATCTGGGTCAGCAGATGGCTCTTGCCGGTGGAGGACTGGCCGACCATCGCGACGGTCAGCGGGCGGCCGTAGGTGAGGTAGGGCACCGGGATGAAGTGCTCGGGGAAGTCCGGGTCCGCCGTGCACTTCTGGACGGCGGACCGCATCACGTCCTGCCGCCGCAGGGCGTTGGTGATCCCCTTGACGTCCAGCTGCTGGTACTGCATCCGGCTGTCGGTGACGTACAGCGCGGTGAGGTCGAGCTGGATGGGCTCCAGGCAGTACGGGCAGAGGACGCTGCCGGTGCCTCGCCCGGCGCTGTTCCCGTCCCGGGCCTCGGCGGCGGGGGCCTGCCGTTTGAGGCGCAGGGCCTGGTCGAACGCCTCCCGGTCCGGGCGGTACTCGTCGTCGGCGGGCCCGGTGAGCGTGAGCTGCCGGGCGGCCCCCGGGGCCAGGAGGTCGAGGAGCCCGGCCGGCGTGGGCCGGTCGGCGGCCCGCGGCGCGAAGGCACCGCGCAGCGTCTCGGCGAGCACCCGGTGCGCGGCGAGGTCGTCCGGTGCCCGGTCCGCCGGGCCGGGCCGGCCGGTCACCAGCTGGTAGAGCACCTGGGCGGCGCTCCACACCGCGTCCCGGGAGTCCACGAACCCCTCTCCCCGGCGCTGTTCGGGCGGGCAGTAGGGGGCCCGGCCCCACCGGGTCCGCGGCCGCCCGATGTGGGCCACCCCCTCCAGCCCCCAGAGCTGCACCGAGGTGCCGTCCCAGAGCACGGTGGCCGGTGAGATGCCGCGCAGCACCAGGCCCTGGCCGTCCAGCAGGCACAGCGCCCGCAGCAGGTCCCGCGCGAAGACCCGCTGATCGCTGGCGGACATCACATGGGTGCGGGCGGCGGCGGTGCCGCGCGGCGCGGCATACAGCAGGAACGGCTCGGTGGTGTCGAGTTCATAGCCGATGATCTGCGGGAAGAGCGCCGCGTGCTCCGGGTCGTCGAGCACCCGGTGCAGCCGCAGCGCGGTGCCCGCCTCGGCGTCCAGCAGGGCCCGGGCCGCCGGGTTCGCCGCGTCGGCCGCGGTCAGCCGTACCTGGACGCACTGCTGGCCCTCGTCGTCGAGCAGGCCGTTGCGGATGCGCTGCGGCAACTGCGGATCGCGGCGGGACTCGCGGCCGAAGCGGACCGGGGCGACCCGGCGCCGCCCCGAGGGGACGGTGAAGGCGAGCGTGGCCCGCCGGGTACCGTCCGGCTGCACCACGTGGGGGTGCGAGGTGCTGGTCACCAGAGGTCGCCGTCCCTTCCTTCGTACGCGTCGACCTGGGGGGACCCGTCGGAGCCGCCGTACCCGCCGGGCCCGTCGAAGTCATGGCGGCCGTCGGTCCCGTCGGGCCCGGGGCTCTCGCGGGGCCGGACGGTGTCGACCACGCCCATCCGCAGCGGGGTGAGCCGGATCAGCCCGGCGTACCGCCCCGACGACGTCCACAGCGCGTCGGCCGGGTGGCCCGTGCCGCCGGCCCGCCAGGCCTTCTCGACCTCGCCGCGCACCGCCTCCGGCGCGAATCTGATCCACACCGCGGCCGCCGGGTCGCGGTTGAGCAGCGTGCCCTGCTCGGGCGAGGACAGCTGCACCACGGCCCGCCGGTCGGCCTCTGTGCCCACCAGTTCGGCCACCCGCTGCGGGTCCGTCCCCAGCAGGTTCGCCGAGGTGGCGCGGACGCGGTGGCCGGCGGCGAACGGCGGTGCGGCCAGCACCCCGTTGGTCCGGAGGTGCCGGCGGGCCGCGGAGAGCAGCTCGCGGACGCGTTCCTCGGTGCGCCGGACGGCGAGCGCCCCGGCCTGGCCACGTTCGACGGCGCCCCAGTACGGCGCCATCGCGACCAGGGCGGCGTCCGTCAGGTCCCCGGCCAGGGTGGCGACCAGCTCCGGCCCGCCCTCACCGCTCTCCCGGTCCAGCCAGCGCGGAGCACCGGCGGTGCGGTCCTCCCAGGGGTCGGCGGGCCCGGCGGGCCGCTGTTCCCCGGCCGGTGCGGCGGGTTCGTCCCAGGAGGGCTCGTCGTCCCACGCGTAGGCGCTGGCCCAGTCGCTGTCCGCGTCGTCGGCCACCGCGAAGGTGCCCGTCTCCAGGGCCGAGGCGCTGGACAGCCAGTCGTCCGCGGCCGGCGGCTCGGTGCCGGACGTGCCGGTGCCGGCCGGCCGTTCGGGCTCGGGGGCCGCCTCGGCGTCCGCGGCGGCCGCGGTCGCCCGCAGCATGCCGGCCACGGACCGGGCCGCGTCGGCGCAGTACAGCCGCTCGTCGGCGGCCCAGTGCTCCCGGACCGCCTCGGCCAGCAGCGCGTCCAGCCCGGCCAGGGCCCGGCGCAGCGCGAGGGTGCCCTGGTCCGCGCCCCAGGTGTCGGCCGCGGTGCGCCACACTCGGCGCGCGGTCTCCACCGCGGCGCCGATGCCCACCAGCGCCGCGGCGGTGCTCAGCCACGGCGGCGGGTCGGTCGCGTACGCCACGGTCACACCGGCCACCGCGCCCACGACCGCCGCGATCCGGGGGCCCACTGCCCACCGGCCCGGCCGCCCCGCGCCCCGCAGCCGGGCCGCGCCGAGCATCGCCAGGCCCTGGAAGACCAGCGGGACGAGCAGCGCCAGGGCCATGAACGGCCACTGCCACAGCGCGCCGAGCAGCCCCGCCGCGCCCGCCGCCACCACCGCGGCCGGGGCAACCGGCAGCGGGTCCGCCGCCGCTCCGGCCCGGGCCGCCGCGTCGGCGATCGGCAGCTCGGCCAGCCGCGGCAGCAGTGCCGAACCCGGCACCGGTTCCACCCGCCCGGCCAGCGCGGTGAACCGCCGGGCCACCGCGCGCAGCGCCAGCCCCTGTCCCAGGAGCTTCCCGGCGAACTCCCGCAGCCCCTCACCGATCCGCTCGCCCACGCCCTCGGCCGAGGGCACCCGCAGACCGAGGGCCGCGAGCCGGGCGGTGGCCTCGGCGGCGGACGGCGAGGCACCCGAACTGCCGCCGCTGTGCAGGGCGCCCGCGACCAGCTCCCGGTAGTCGACGAGCGCCTGGTGCGCCCGGTCGAGCTCGGCCTCGAACGTCCCCCGGTGAACGGGCCGCAGCAGGCCGAGGACGGTCCGCAGGCCCGCCAGTTCCTCCTCCGCGTCGTCCAGTGCTTCGGCACAGGCGCGGTAGGCGTCGTCCGCCACCCCGCCGGTCTCGCGGTGCCGCAGCTCACGCCCGCCGCGGCCGGCCACCAGGCCGCGCAGCGGCTCCGGCAGGTCGACGCCGGACCGGGTGGCCGGCAACTCCGGTGCGTGGTCCAGGTCCTCGCCGGCGAACCGGCTGAGCGCATCGCGCCAGGCCCGGTCCCGTACCTCGGGCGGCAGGTCCTGCTCCAGCAGCCGTACGCCGGGCGCGGCGACCGTGTCGGGCAGCGACCCGAGGTCGTCGAGCACCCGCTGGAAGACGTCCGGCACCGACAGCAGGTCCACCAGGACCGCCAGCGCCGCCGGGTCGTCGGGCGCCGGCTGCTCCAGCGCGGTCCGGGCGGAGCGCAGATCGCCCGCCCACAGCAGCGCGGTGCCGGAACCGCGCAGCACCGCGGGCCGCACCAGCCGCCGGTCGGGCGGCAGCACTTCCTCGTCGCCGGCGTACGCCCCGGGCGCGCTGCCCACCAGCAGCACCAGCATCCGGACCTCGCCCAACGCCCGGTAGGCGGCGAGGAGTTCGTACTGCCGCTGGTGCTCGGTCAGTCCCGCCGGGGTGTCCACCACCAGGAACAGCGGGTGGTCGGGCTCGGGCAGCCCGGCCCGGCCGAGCTGCCGGGCGACCGCGGACCGCACGGCCGCGGCCGTGTCGAGCTGCGCCGCCTGCGTCCGCAGGTCCAGGTGGACGACGGCGGTGGCCTCCTCCGTGGCGGTCACTCCGCATCACCGTCCCAGGGGTTGCGGCGCGCACGGTCCCGGCCGCCGCCGTCGTCGGCGCCGCCGGACGGGCGGTCCTCCCGGGCGTCGTCGTCCCAGGGCGCCCACGGCCGGCCGTCGCCGGCGGAGTGCCCGTTGAGCCGGTCGCGCTCGCGGCCTTCATCCCGGCCCCGCTCCGGCTCCCGGCCCCGCTCCGGCTCCCGGCCCCGGTCCCGGTCCCGGTCGCGGTCCGCGGACGGGCGCCGGTCGCCGGTGCCGTACGAGCCGTCGCCGGACGCGTCGTTGCCGTACCCGTCACGCCCGTAGGAGTCCTCGCCGCGCCCGTAGGAGTCCCCGTCGCGCCCGTACGAGTCCGCGCCGTCCGCGTCGTCGTCCCGGTACGCCCCGCCCGAGGACCGCGGCGCGGTGCCCCAGTCGTCCTCCTCGGTCGACCGGCGCCGGGGCTCGGGGAACTCCTTGCGGGCCCGTGGCTCCGGCGTGCCGCCGCGGACGTGCTCCAGCAGGGTGCGCAGGGTCGGCTGGATGGCGCGCTGGTCGCCGAACTCGGTGTCCAGCGCGGCCGGCAGGGTCTCCGCCCAGAATTCCCACAGCGGCCGGACCCAGCCCTCGACCCGCTCCCCGCCGCGCTCCCGGCGTTCCTCCAGCAGCCTCAGCTGCGCCGGCGCGATCTTCTCGACCAGTTCGACGAAGAGCGGATGGGGATCGCTGCCGCTGCGGGCCAGGCCGTGCGGCTGGGCCCCCATCAACTCGCGGCAGTAGTCCTCGACGATCCGCTCGTCGTCGAGGACGGTCCAGCGCTCGTACGAGCGGAGCAGCTCCGCCCAGCTCGACACCCCGCCGGGGAAGTCGCCCAGCCGCAGCCGGACCCCGGGCACGTTCTCGCCCTTCTCGGGGAACAGCCGCAGCCGCACCCGCTCCGGCGAGGACGTGTCGCCGTCCACCACGTCCACCTGGCCGTTCCACATGCAGCACAGCAGCCGGTGCAGGATGGCGCGGCGGTCGTCCTCGCAGCTCACCATCCAGCTGTCCCGGTAGCCGAGCCGCTGCCGCCACCGCAAAACGTCGTGCGCCTGCTCGCTGTCCTTGGCCCGGGCCCACTGGCGCAGCACCTTGCGGGCCTCCGGCACCTGGGTGAGGCTCATCTCGCTGCGGAACAGCACCACCGTGATCGAGTCGCTCTCCACGCCCCGGTACTCCACCGAGTTCTTGGCGTCGGAGGGCAGCCGCAGCGCCTTGCCGAGGAACTCCTGCACCTCCTCCACGGCCTGGACGCGCGGGTAGGTGACCAGCACCCGCAGCGGGCCGGTGCCCTCCGGGGTGAAGCCCACCGGCAGCAGCCCGGTCAGCTTCCGACCGAACAGCTCCAGCGCCTCCTTGCTGACCTGGTCGGTGGCGTCCGCGTCGCCCGCCGCGGCGGCCAGCAGGGTGCTCATCGGCGGCAGCAGCGGCCGCTCCTCCAGATGCTCGCCGCTCTCCGCGAACAGCCGGGTGATCCGGCCCTCCAGCTGGGCCTTGACGGCCGCCACCGCACCGTCCGGGTTGCGGCGGCTCTGCGCGTGCACCGAGCGCCAGGTGTCCCCGTCGATCATCTTGAGCAGCAGCGCGGCCTCGTCGTCGTGCTCGCGCAGGCCCTCGCGGCGGACCAGCCGGGTGACCAGGTCCTCGTAGAAGTGGTTGAGGGTGCGCTGCGGCGGCAGCAGGTACGAGATGCCGGTGCGGTCCTCGTACAGTTCGAGGCCCTTCTGCGCGGAGAGCTTCCGCTCCTGCTCGGAGTGCTTGCGGAAGGCGTTCACCAGCCGCCCGAGGTCGGTGCCGGCGGCGTCCGCCTGCGGCTGCCAGCGCTGCTGCTGCTCCCGCCACGCCTCGTGCCAGACGATCCGGCTGCGCCACTGGTACCAGGCGTCCTGGGCCTGGAGGGCCGCCTGCACGTCGTCGTCGCCCCAGCGGGCCGGTGACATACCGGCCAGCCGGCCCTTGATCCGCGGCGTCTTGGGCGGCTGGTCGGTGACCCCCGCCGGGCGTGGGGGAGCGACCGCGCGGCTGTTGAGCATGCCCAGGAACCCGACCCGGGCGATCGGTTCGTCACTGTCCGGGACCCCGCGCACGACGCGTTCGGCGAGGAACGGGTCGACGCTCTGCAGGAGTTTGTCGATGGCGGGGCGCGGCACGAACCGGTCGGCCATCGAGGCGGCCTGGCGGTCGGCGACGGACCGCAGGTCGGACAGCAGCCGCTGCATGTCCGCGATCCGCTCGCCCAGCGCGGTCTCGATGGCCCGGCTGCCGCGCGGCAGCGGCTCGGGCTCCGGTACCGGCAACTGCCGCCGCTCCCACAGCTCTTCGAGTCCGGAGTCGGCGAACAGCTGCCGGATCATCGGCACCGCGCCGTCCCGCAGCGTGGCGCGCGGCCGCTCGACGAGGTCGGTGACCGCCTCGCGCAGCAGCCGGCCGGCCACCAGGTCGGCCAGCTGGTCCATCGGCGCGGTCATGGAGGCCACCAGGCTGGTGGAGACGCCCTGCCGGCCGATGCCGGTGGGGGACATCGCGCTGCGGTGCACGCCCCGGTTGATGAAGCTCGCGGCGAAGGTCTGGTAGTCGTCGTCGGCCGCGGTCGTCCGGCCCCGGGACCGGCCGTCGCCCAGTTCGGTGCCGATCAGCGACATCACCAGGGAGACGATGGAGCGCCGCAGGTCGTCCTGGCGGATGCCGGCGGTCGGGCTGAACAGGAAGGCGGTGGGCAGGATGCCGGTCCGCAGCCGGATCGGGGTGGTGCCGGGGTAGCGGATGCCGAGCCCGGAGGAGTCGTGGTCCAGGTCGCCGATCTCCGCGCCCTCGGTCGGCGCGTTCTGCCCGTCCACCAGCCGGAACAGGTCGACCAGCGCGCGGGCCGCGTTGAGCTCGGCCTCCCGCCCGCCGCCGGAGGCCGAGGAGAACGAGGACGGCATCACGACCAGCGGGTAGATCTTCACGCCGTCGAACCGGCGCATCTTGAACGCCTGGTTGATCAGGTGCAGGTAGTCCAGGAAGATCCCGGCCCCGGTGCCGCCGGCCACCGAGAAGGCGACGAACACGTCGCAGCCGTTGACCTTGCCGCCGCCCAGTTCGCTCAGCTCACCGGCCGACTTGGCGATCGCGTCGATCGCCTGGAGCAGCGGCTCCAGTACCGGGGCCAGGCTGTGCCGCAGGGTGGCGAACAGGGCGGCGCGGCCGACGGTGGGCAGCTGGCCGGCGCCGTTGTGGAGCGGGGTGACCTTCGGCTCGTCGATGCGCGGCGGCAGCCAGTCGGCGACCTCGTCGCGCAGGCTCGCCCGGAGCATCTTGGTCACTTCCGGTGAACTGTCGAAGTTCGGCAGCAGGTTGTGGGTGGCCCGCGAGGTACGGGCGTACGCGGCCCGCAGCGACGGGTCCACGTTGAACTGCGGCAGGCGCTGGAGGTCGGTCTCGCTGTAGTCGGCGTAGACGAACTGCAGGCAGTCGGGGAGCTGGTAGGGGGCGTGGCCGCTCAGATGGCTGAGCGCGACGCCGTCCGGACCGCACAGCTCGGCCCGCAGCCGGCGCTCCAGTTCGGCGCCGACCAGGCCACCGGTGCCGCCCAGGCCGACGAAGAGCATCGGCTGGAAGATTTTCATGGGTTCCTCCCGTTGCGGCCGTACCGGCGGCCGATCGTTCGATCTGTGCGGTGCGCGCGGCCCGGCGGCCGCGGGGCGGTGTGCCGGGGCGGGCCGGTGGTGCACCGGCCCGCCCCGCGCGTCACCGGTACGACTCGTAGGTGCTGGTGCCGTCGTCCTCGGTGGTGACCGTGGGGGTGGTGGGGGTCGTGCCGGTCCGCTGCCGCGAGCCCCAAGTGGGCCGGTTGCGGCGGGACTTGGCGGACCGGGTCTCCTCGCCGAGGGAGAGGCTCAGCCCGTCGCTCAGCGGGACGGTGCCGTTCGCCGGCAGCCGGGTCCGCCCGGCGCCCCGCTCGCGCAGCCACGCGCCGCCCTCGGGGCTGCGCTGGATCGCGTACCGGCCGTGGTTGCGCCGCTCGATGCGCGGGCTGCGGTGCGGTTCGACCACCGCGAACTCGTACCACTGCTTGTGGCCGTGCCCGGCCGGGTGCGTGGCGAGCACGTCGCCGTCCTCGGAGACCAGTTGCAGCATCAGGCCGTACGGGTTCCGGCGGCCGCGCCACTGCCGCAGCCAGGCGAGGACCGCGGCGACGACCGCGGCGAGCACCGCGGCCGCGATGAGGAACGCCCACCAGTACGCGTCCCAGATGCCGGGCTCCGGCGTCACCGTCACCGACAGCGGGGACCGCACCACCGTCCGGTCGTGGTCGGTGGTGTCGACGGCGGTGACGGTGCCGCCGAGCCGCAGTCCGTCGTCGTCGAGGCGGTCGCCGAAGGCATCGGCCGGGCCGAGGCGGACCGTCACCGTCCTGGTGCCGGAGTCCTCGGGCTTCAGCTCGATCTCGGCCGGGCTGACCGACACCAGCCCCGGCTGGAGGTCGGCGACCGACAGCCGCAGGGTGTGCGGGGTCTTGCCGGTGTTGTGGACCGCCAGGGTGCCGGTGACCTCGTCCCCGGGGTGGGCGTCCGCGGCCGGCAGCCGCAGCGTGCCGGACACCGGCAGCACGTCCGGCGCGACCAGGCCGCTCTCGCTGCGGGTGTCCGCGCTCAGCCCGGAGGCGGTCAGTGTGCCGCTCACCTTCAGCGCCCCGTCGGCGCTGCGCGGGATCGTCACGGAACCGGTGAACGAGCCGTCGCTCGCGGTGGGGTCGTTCCCCTTCCCGTCGTCGGTGAGCTGCACCGGCACCGCGGCGAAGCCGTCCCCGGTCAGCTCGCTGCGGACCCGCAGCCCGGCGTAGTCCCGGGGGTCCTTGATCTGGTAGCCCTCGCGGGTCTGCAGCCGCATGGTCACCGTGGCCTTCCGGCCGGCCTGCGGCGACGGCGGGTCCATGGTGATCGCGCCGCGCAGTTCGCCCTGCCACAGCACGCTGACCCCGACCGGCAGCGAGCGGTGCCCCTCGGGGGCCTCGGCCTTCACCTGCCACACGCCGGGCACCGGGTCGACGATCTTCAGCGCCTCGACGGTGTCCCCGGCGCCCGCCAGCTCGAAGTGCGACTTGCGGTACGACCCCGTGGTGGGCACCTGGTGGCCGTTCGGGTCGATGTAGGTGATCGTCACCTCGGGGTCGCTCTTGTCGACCACGATGCTGCCCACGGTCGCCAGCGGCGAGATGCCGACCTCCAGGGTGGCCGGCGGCCGCTGGGGGCTGGTGCCCGGCTGGTAGCGCAGGCAGTGCGCCGCGGCGAAGATCTTCTCCAGCTTCGGGCCGAGGTCCTTGGCGCCGGAGACCTTCTCGGCCTTCGGCAGCGCCGAGGGCAGTTCCGTACAGCCCTTCTGGTAGCCGCCGGCGGCCATCCGGTCGAGCTGCTCCTTGTCCGGGTCGGGCCCGAAGCCCAGCGGCCAGATCTGCACCCCCTGCGCCCGGGCGTTCTTCAGCTCCCGGTCCAGCTGCCGCTCGCCCTCGTCCTTGCGGTGCGCGGGGTCGCCGTACTGCGGGCTGCCGGTGACGTCCATCTGCCCGTCGGTGAGCAGGAACAGCACCCGCGGCACGGACGCGTCGGTGCCGGAGCTCAGTTCGTGCACGCCCTGGCGTATCGCACTCGGGAAGTCGGTGCCGGTGCCCTCGCTCTTCTTGCGGCTGCGCAGCTTGCCCACGCACCCGCCGATCGAGTCCCGCCCGGCCGCGTCCAGCGTGGTCCGCGGGCACACCGGGTCCACCGCACGCTGGTCGTTGGACTCGGCGGCGGCGAAACCGAAGACCGTGACGTGGGACGCCGAGGAGACGTCGCCCAGCGCGATCCGGGCGGCGGCGGCCTTCTCCGCCTTCATGTCGTCGGGTGCCAGGCTGGCCGACTCGTCCACCGCCACCGCGTAGTTGACGGACTTGAAGGCCGGTTTCGACGCGGCCGCCGGCACCGGATCATGGGCGGCGGGCGCCAGCAGGGATATGAGCACCGCGGCGCCGCCCAGCACACGGACCGCGCCGCGCCGCGCCCAGCCCCTTCCGTTCCGCCGTTTTCCCCTCACTGTTCCCACGGCCGTCCCCTTATTTCGTTTCTGCGTCGTGTGCTTGGTGGTGCGCCGCCGCCGGCGGCGCCGGGCCGGCCGCGGTCAGCGCGCGGTCAGGCTCCAGGCCAGGGCCAGCGCCGCCGAAGGGGCCAGCGCGCCCACCGCCCAGCGGATGGCCCGGTATTTGGCGGACAGGATCGAGCTGACGTCCACGGCCTGGATGAGCAGCCACCCGGCCGGGTCCCGGCCGGCCGCGGCGATCTCGGCGGCCAGCCGGGGCAGGTCGTGGGGGGCCAGCAGATCGCCGAAGTAGGTCACCCCGTCCTGCGTGCGCAGCGTGCCGGTACGCGGCAGCAGCGCCCGGACCAGCGCGGTCACCGCGACCGCCCAGAGCATCCCGGCGGCGACCAGAGTGAGGTCGGCCGGACCGCGCCAGTCGGGCGCGCCGTGCCACCCGATCAGGAACGCCGGCAGCGCCAGCGCCCCGGAGAGCAGCACGGCCGCCTTGGAGTCGGCCCGTCCGAGGTCCTCCCGGACCGTGTTCAACAGCCGTTCGGCGATGCGTTCCCCCGCCCGGTCGTGGCCGTGCCGACCCCCGTCCGGCACCGGCACGACCGGGTCGGGGGAGTCTGTGGTCCCCCGGTCCGCCGTCCCCCCGTCGGCCGTCATCAGTCCTCCTCCGCCCAGGACCATCCGTCGTCACGGCTGCGCCGGCGGCGGCGCGGCGGTTCCGGCTCGGCGGTGGTCGCGCCGTCGTCGGCCGGGTCGTCCTTGTCCAGGTACGACGGGCGCCCGGCCCGGGACGGCGGGTCGTCCGAGACCCAGTCCGGGGTGAACGGTTCGGACGTGCCCGGGCCCAGCTGTGGCGTCTCCCGGCGGGCGGGCAGCGAGCCGATGGGCCCCTGGACGCGGTGCCGGCCGCGGTTGAGGAGCTCCAGCGCCTGGGTCTCCACGTCGGTGGAGTGGATCTGGCCGCTGTCGACCATGGCGAAGAGCCGGTCGATGCGCTCCTTCTCGTCGGCCCGGCCCTCCTGGCGGATCTTCTCCAGGAAGTCCTTGGCCGCCTCGGGCTCCGCCGCCAGCATGTAGCTGAGCTGGTCCAGTTCGCCGCCCTGCAGCATGTCCCGGAACTTGCTTTGGTGGACCCGGGTCACCTCCGCCGAGGCGTGTGCGTCCCGGATGTCGTCCATGTGATGGATCGTCCGGTCGTCCACCCGCAGCCGTACGTACAGCCGCACCCGCAGCCCGAGATCGGCGCCCAGGTCGTCCCAGCGCCCGCCGGCGCACTGCCGGGTGATGGCACGGTCGGCCTGCTCGGCCTGGTTCACCGGGAACTCCGCGGAGACGTCCCGGAGCCGCTCCAGCGTCGGCGCGGTGAGCCGCTGGGCGACATCGGTCACCACCTCGGTGGCGGCCAGATGGGGATCGCTCACCGTCCAGTGGATCTCCACCTCGGCCTTGAAGAACGTGGTGCCCCCGGCGGCCGGCAGCTCCAGCTGCAGCGTCGTGACGAACGTGCCGAGCGCGATCTCGCAGATGGTGTGCGGCCGGGCCAGTGCCCGCTTGTCGTGGTGCTCGATGCCGCGGACGGTGGCCACGCTGTAGCCGCCGTTCCGGTAGAACAGCACCGACGCCGTCCGCGCGCTCGTGTGCCGGAACGGGCCCGTCGGCGCGTACTCCCGCAGGAACGGACCCGCGGGCCCCGGGCCGGCCGCCCCGCCCCCCGCCACGCCCTGGTCGTCAGCCATGCGTTTCCTCCTGGTACCTCTCGCCCGTCCGGTCCCGCGGCGGGACGGCGAGCCACCACAAGGAGCGCGCCTGCGCGTCGGGGAGCGGATTGTCCGGATCCTTCATCATTCGGCGCAGCAGCCAGTCCAGCCGCCGCCGGTCGTGCTCCTCGGTCGCCAGCGCGGGCAGCAGCGCCGCCAGCCCCGGCTGGGTCCACTCCCCGCCGTCCTTGCGCACGGCAGTGCGCAGCAGGGCCTCCAGCGCGTCCATCGCCACCTCCTGCGACCGTGCGGTGTTCAGCGCGGTCCACATCAAGTCGGCCATGGGGGCGACGAGTTCGGGGTGCGCGACGGCGAGGGCGAGCGGCAGCGGCCAGTCCCCGCGGCCCCCGAGCCCGGAATCGGGCTCGGCGTCCAGCACCTCGTCCACCTTGGTCACCGCCAGCCGGACGGTGGTCACCAGACCGAGGTCCTGGTACGGCTCGCGCCTGTGGTGCGTCCACTCCGCCATCCGCCGCAGCACCGTCGCCCCGTCCGGCAGCGCCAGCAGCCGCACGACGTTGAACGAGGCGACCGCCAGCTGCTCCCCGTCGTCCCGGACCCCGATCCGGGCCAGCGCGTCGAGGGCGTCGTCCGTGGTGGCCGCGGCGTTCCCGTAGCCCAGTGCCATCGCCGCGGTCCAGCGCAGCGACTTCGTGCCGTACCGGCTCCAGTCGTCGACCAGCCGCCGCACCGCCTTGCGGTGCGAGGCATGCCCGGCCGCCTGGTCCATCGTGGTGGCCGCGAAGATCCGCCGGCGCGGCGTGCCCGCCTCGGCGAGCGGCCGGATCAGCTCCGCGTAACCGTGGTCGAAGTCCCGTACGCACAGCTCCCCGGCGGCCACCGCGGCCCGCATCCACACCTGGGGGCGGGGGTCGTCGGCCAGCAGCCGCAGCCAGCGCACCACCGGGCCGCGGACCGGGAAGTGCCGGTCCCAGACCTCGCTCAGCACCGCGCCGGGCAGCGCCGCCCCCCGGTACCAGATCAGCTGGGCGGGCACCTCGGTGCCGGCCACCTCGACCTCGCCGTCGGTCAGTTCGGCCCGCGACAGCGCCAGGTCGGACTCCGGGTCGTCGCAGAACAACGGCCGGGCCGGGGTGTGGTCCGGATCGCTCTGGACGGACAGTTCCCAGGTCAGCAGGTGTGCGGCGGAGGCCACCGCGCTGTGTGAGGCGCCGCCCAGGACGGCCAGCGCGATCCGGAACGCCACCGGGTGGAACAGCGCCGCCGTCCCCGGCCGCCGCCCCGCGCTCCCGTCCGCGGCCGGCGGCGGCGCGGCCAGCGCCCGGTCCACCCCGGCGAACCACTCGTGGGCCTGGCCCGCCGCGAGACTCCGGCAGCCGGCCAGCAACTCCTCGTAGGAGACGCCGTCCAGCAGGTGCCCGGCCAGCAACGAGGCGAGCAGTTCGGCCTCGGCGGGGCGCAGGTCGTTCAGCCCGACCGCGTCCCTGATGTCCGTCTGCTCCGCCAACTCCTCGGCACGGGCGAGGAGTTCGGCCACCCGCGCCCCGCCGTCCGGCCCGTCGTCCCCGGCCGCCGCGACATGCTCCTCCAGCCGCTCCCGCAGCCGGGCGGTGCGCAGTTCCTGCGTGGGCACCGGCGGGCAGAGCATCCCGTACCGCCCGGCCAGCAGCGGGTTCGCCGCCGAACCGACCGTCACGACGATCACCGCGAACGACTCCCGCTCGTCCAGCGCCGCGGCCAGCCCGTCCAGGTCCATCGCGTCCGGCGGCAGCGCACCGGGCTTGCCGAGCGACAGCTCCAGCAGATAGCCGGTGCCGTGCCGCTCCTCCAGCGAACCGGCCAGCTTCGGCACGCCGCCGTCCGTCTCGACGTCCACCCGCAGCACCCGCGGCCCGGACCCGGACTCCTCGCCCGGACCGTCCCCGGTGAGGGCGGTGACCTCGTCGAGGAGGGACAGCGCGGTGCTGGTGCGCCCGGTGCCGGGTGCCGCGCCGAGCACCAGCAGCCGGCGGGCCCGCAGTGCGTTGCGCAGCCGTAAGTACCCCTCCGGTTCGACGTGCACCCGCCGGAGCCGGCGCAGTTCGTCGTCCGGCACCGGCCCGCTGCGCACCCCCGCGGCGGCCTGCCGGGCGTCCATCCGCAGGTGGATGTCCCCGATGTGGGCGCTTCGGATGTACGAACGGTCGAAGCTGTTCAGGTCCCGCCCGGTGTCGAACAGCATCCGGGTGGCGCGGCGGGCCCGCGACGCGGCGGCGAGGTCGGTCGGGTCGTCCTCGCTCTCCTCCCCGGCGAGCGGATTGGCGGTGTGCTCCTTGAACCGCCCCGCGGCGCGCTCCCGTTCGCGCTCCCGCTCCGCGGCCTCGCTGTCGGCGGAGTCCCCGTCCCCCTTGTCGTCCGCCCCGCGCCCCCGGTCGTCACCGTCCTTGCCCCGGGCCTGGTGCGCGCCCTCCGGGGACGGCCCGCCGGCCGCCTTCGGGGCCTCGGGCTCGGCCGGTCCCCCCGCCTGCTCCTCCTCGGCCACGTGCCTCAGCCCTTCCGCCGCTCGGCGTCACCGGTGATCCGCCCGATGTGCACGCCCTGCTGGTAGACGTTGTCGTGATTCCGGGACATGTCGCCCCGGACGACGTACCGGTCACCGCCGGACCTGCCGCCCCGCGCGTCCCCGCCGCGGTCGACGTCCTGGTCCTCGATGTCGTCCTCGTCGTGGTGGCCGTCGTCGTGGTGGTCCGATCCGTCGTGGCCGCCCACGCCGGCCGCCTTGCCGCCCTCCCCCCATGTGTCCGCCACCGTGCGGGCCCGCCCCTCGCCCGGATCGAGGCCGTCCGGTATCGCCGGTGCGTCCCGTCCGGGAAGGTGGAACCAGGCGTTGACCGCGCCTTCCTTGAGCGCCAGCCGGGCCCGGGAGTAGCGCGTCGGCTCGATGAACTTGCCGCCGCTGCGGACCACGTCCTCGTACAGCGACTCGGACACCACCAGCACGAGGTCCGCCCGCTCGGCGTCCAGCAGCTGCCGCCCGACGGGGGAGTCGGCCAGCCGGCACGCCAGGTCGACCGCGCGCCCGCTGACCCCCCGGTCGTCGCGCCGCACCGGGCCGACGTGCATGCCCACCCGCAGCCCCAGGGGGACCCGCAGGCCGCGGTTCTCCTCCCGCAGGTTCTCGCGCACCTCGACCATCCACAGGCCGAGCAGCCGGGTCACCGAGACCCGGCCGGCCACCGACAGCAGTACGCCGTCGCCGCGGTCCTCCATGTGGACCGCGTCCCGCGCCACCTTGGCGTGGCTGAACGCCGTTTCCAGGACCCGGTAGATCCGGGCGCGCATCTGCGGCTTCTCCGCGTCGTCGTACTCCCCGGAACGCCGGGCGTCGACGCTGATCACCAACTCGTAGTGCGCCTCCGCGACATCCCTCGCGTCGTCGTCCACCCCGAGCCCCCTGTCCTGCCGTTCTGTTCGATTGCCGTCCCCATCAGCTTCCGGCCCGGGACCGAGGCCGTCTGTAGCCGTTTACACACGCCGGGCGTGCGCTCTGCTCGTCATGTCTGCCCCCCCTGCCAGGCCCGTCCGCGCCGCGCTCCGGTGCGCCGCGTTCACTCCTGGTGGCCCTCGGCGAGGAGGGCGAGCAGCGCGGGGTCGAGGATCTCCACCATCCGGTTGCCGGTGCGCACGACCTTCTGCGTACGCAGCAGCCGCAGGGCCTTGGCGACGGCTTCGCGGGTGGCCCCCACGGTGGCCGCCAGCTCGTCCTGGGCCAGGTGGACGACGGTCCCGGGTCTGGAACGGCCGGGTACGGGCGGGGCGTAGGGGCCGGCGGGCTCGACCCGGGACAACTCGCTGAGCCGGGTGGCCAGTCGCTGCAACACGGTGAGCGAGGCGAGCGCGGACCGCTCCTGGTCGGCGCTGCGGAGCCGGAAGGTGAGCTGGCGGATCACCAGTCCGCTGACCCGCGGGTGCAGGGCGAGGAAGCGACGGAACGCGTCGCCGGAGATGACCTGGGCCTCGATCGGCCCCAGGGCGCGCACGGTGGCGCTGCGGGGATGGTTGTCCAACGCGGCCATCTCCCCGAGGAGTTCACCGGGGCCGCGCAGGCCGAGTATCAGCCGGGTGGCACCGCGGTCCGTGGCCACGGAAACGGTCACCCAGCCACGCAGAATGATCATTACGTGACTGGACCGGTCGCCCTCCGTCAGGAGATGGGCGTCGGCCGCATAGCGCTTCCGGCTTCCGCAGGCCATCACGCTCTCGTTCTCCTGGGCTGTCAGAGCCCGCGCAAAAGCCAGCTCGTCGCCGAGCAGCCCCATGGCCACTCCCCCCACGGCAGTCCGTATGGCCGGTTTTTCGTAGGCGTTGATGGTCGCAGAGTGACGCTTTGGGTCGAGTGAATTACGCCACACCCCGCATACTCGGCAGTACTCCCCGAACCCCCAGGTGAACCGCCCCACCCCGAGTCGCCCGCAGCGCCCACACCCCTCACCATCCAGCCACCGGCCCGCACCCCTCAGCCAATGACCCGGAGGTCAGACCCCCGCCCACCCGAGCGGCCCCCGCCGGTCCTAATTGGCCAAAACTCGGGTTTCCGCCAACGGATCGGTAATTCCATTCCGCACAAGAGGAGTCACTCCTTCCTCCACGCCACCACCTCCAAGATCCAAAAACCCTGAGTTTCCGCACTTCACCGCCCTGTCCGCGCTCGCCCCGCTAGGGTTCCCTGCACATGGCGAGTATGTGACGTAGCGCACACGCCGTACAGGGGGCCGGCGGGATTCGGTCCCGGCGCGGCGGTACGCAATCTGGGGGCCATATGCGCAAGATGCTCAAGGGTGCGAATGTCGGCTTGTCGGTGCTGAGCGAGAATGTCGGTTCCGTGCTGATGCGCCTGGGGTGGAGCAGCACTTCCGGGGAAGGTGATGCGGATGTTTCCGTGCTCCTTCTGAACGAGCACGGCAAGGTGCGCAGCGACGTCGACTTCTACTTCTACAACCACCCCGTCGCTCCGGACGGCAGCGTCCAACTCCTCGGCAAGACGCCGGCCGGGGACGGGAACGAGGACCGCATCAGCTTCGACCTGGAGGCAATTCCGCCGGAGATCGAGCGGGTGGTCGTGGCCGCGAGCCGCTACGGCGGCGCCCGGTTCGGGGACCTCAATGACCTGCATCTGACGCTGGCCGACGGTGCGGGCGAGGACGTGCTCCAGTTCACCGCCGAAGACGCCGGAGACGTGAGCGCCTTCCTCTTCGGCGAGCTCTACCGGCGGGCCGGGGAATGGAAGTTCCGGGCCATCGGCCAGGGTTACGCCTCCGGCCTCGCCGGTCTCGCGACGGACTTCGGGGTGAACATCGAGGACGACGCGGCGGATGCGGCCGAGGGCGAGGCGGCCGAGGGCGAGGTGGTTGCGGAAGCCGTTCCCGTTCCGGCCCCCAGGGCGCCCGCGAGCGGACCAGGAGCCGCGCCGGCCAAGACACTCACCCCGGCCGGGAGCCCCACCTCGGCCGAGCGGAAGAAGGCCACCCGGCCCCGCACGGCCCGCAAGAAGATCACGCTTCCCCAGCAGTCGAAGAAACCGCTCGCCGAGAACGACGCCTGGCGGGCGGCCCGGCTCTTCCCCGTATCGGCTCTCAGGAGCGACCGCGAGCGCGAAGTGCGGGCCACTTCCGTGCTGTTGGCCGTCATGGCCCAGGTACCGGAGTTCGGCCGGCGCCTCACGGCGGCCTTCGGCGCACCCGCTGGCCGGATGGAGACGTTCACCGAGGTGTCGCTGCCGCACGGGGACGCTCCCAAGCGCCCGGACGGGGTCGTCCGGGTGGAACGCGCCGGCAAGTTGTGGACCGCGCTGATCGAGACGAAGACGAACGGCCACCCGCTCAAGGCGGAGCAGGTGCAGGCGTACCTGGACATCGCCGCCCGGCGCGGTTACGAGGCGGTGATCACCCTGACCAACGACGTGGCGCTGGAAGGCAGCCCGCTGGTCGACGTGAAGACGGACGGCCGGCGCAAACACAAGGTCGCCCTGTGGCACCTGTCCTGGGCGGAAGTGGCGCACCAGGCGCAGATGCTGATCCACCACGAGGGCGTCGGCAATGCCGCCCATGCCTGGCTGCTCCAGGAACTGCTGCACTACCTCCAGCACGAGAACTCGGGCTGCCACGGCTTCCAGAACATGGGCTCCGCATGGGTGCCGGTACGCAACGCCATCGACGACGAGACGCTGTGCCAGGGGGATCGGCACGCCGTCGAGGTGGTCGAGAGCTGGGAGCGGCTGGTCCGGCAGGTCTGTCTGCGGCTGGGCGGAGAACTCGGTCGGAAGGTCCTGCCCGTTCAGCGTGCCCGGCGCGGCACCGATCCCCGAGCCCGGCGGGCCGTTCTGGCCGAGCAGTTGTGTTCCGAGGGGCGGCTGCAGGCCGAACTGCGCATCGAGGACACGCCGGGCCCCCTCACGCTCGCGGCGGATCTGCGGACCGGCAAGTTGCGCACGTCGATCGAGGTGGCGGCGACCGAGCAGGGCTATCCGCTCACCGGGGTCAAGCGGCTGATCCGCCGGCTCGCGGCGGCGCCGGCGGATCTGCACATCGAAACCCTCGTCGACGGTCCCGGTACGGGTCCGCGCGGGACGTTGGAGCGACTGCGCCCCGAGCCCGCCGACATCCTGCCGAAGGACGGTGCGCAGATCACCGGTTTCCGCCTGTCGCTGTTCAAGAGCATGGGCAGCGGCCGCGGCAATGCCGAGTCGGGCTTCATCCGCAGCGTCGACAATGCCGTGGACCGATTCCATGCCGATGTCATCGCCCACCTCGAACGCGGGGGGACAAGATGCCGGGCGTAATCGGTGCCCGCCGTCGGGAATTTTCGGGTCAGAGGCGGCGTATCCGTGCGGCGATCCCGTGGCCGAGCAGAAGGTAAATCACCGCGGGCAGACCGAAATTGAGGAATACCCGCAGTCCTTCGGTGTCCATGGTGAAGATGTCCTGGGACCAGCCGGCGAGCCAGTCGGCCAAACCGTGCACAAATCCGACGAAGACGTTTCCCCGGTTGGCCTCCAGCAGGTACAGCAGGATCCACAGGCCCAGAACGCCTGCGGCGATGTCCGCGATCGTGTGGATGACCAGGGCCGTCCGGTGTGCCCCGGAGCCGTCCCGGCTGCGCCGGTGGATGTCGGGATTAACGTTATAGGGGCCGTAATTGTCGTTTACCGGCATGTGTTCATGAGGGCTGTTCATGCCCCCTTACTTGCCTCGCCCGAGTACCCAAAACCTCTGTTGAACCTGCGATTTCATATCGGTTCCAAGATCTCTCTGAGCGTGGGCCGAACTGCCTTGTTCCGCTGCCCATTTCACTGTTTACCGTGGGCCCGCTCATTGGCCTGCCGTGTCCCGTATACGGCAGGCATCTTGCACACTCCGGGGAGTTTTATGCGCAAGCGCGCAATTTTGCGATGTGCAGGAGCCAGGCGGCCGCCGGTGACCAGCAGCTGGTCACCGGCAACCGGCAGGACGTACGGGCGCGGCGCCGGATCCCCCTCGTCACACCCGGCGCCACGCCCCTACGGGCGGAACGGCCGCACGGCGGTCGGGCCGTCGCTGACGTGCAGGATCGCGTCAGCCGCGTCGAGGCTCGCCTGATCGAGCGGGAAGTACCCCTGCTGGGGAGTGGTATCGGTCCGCGTACGGACCGGAGTCGCCGTGGTGGCAGCGGTGACCGCACCGGCCGCGGTCAGCCCCCAGCCGGTGATACGGCCCTGCAGGATCGCCTCGTAGGTGTCCGCCGCCGGCTCCCGGAGCCCGAGGGTGTCGCTCCTGCCCAGGCTGCTGAGGACGACGGTGTACCGCTCGTCCAGCAGGGACCCCACGATGGCGCCGGCGGAGAACCAGTCGAGGTCCATGTCCGCCATCCGCATGCTGCTCGGGTTCCTCTGCAGGTGGAGGTTGTGGGCGAAGACCAGGGTCGGTCCCCGTGGGGCCTCGATGCTCCGGATGTCGAGGAGGTTCTGCGCCATCAGCGCGTCCCGGGTGGCGAGCAGACGGGAGATCCGTGCGCTCTCGTCGATGCGCTGCGCCGCCTGCTTGTGGTAGCGCAACAGGCCGAGGCCGGCGGTGAGGTGTGTCCTGGCCCTCGACCACTCGGCACGTGAGGTCGCCGCGATCAGCCCCGGGGCGCGCGCATGGAGCGAGGTGAGCATGTCGTCCGCGAGCGTCCGCAGCCGCTCCGCCCCGGCCGAGTCACCGACCGACATCGCCGGGTCCAGGATCGCTTCCGCGCGGCTCCACCGTTCGTCCTCCCCGGCGAGGCGCGCGAGGTCATCGCCGGGGTCGAGCCCCAGGTAGTCGCGGGCGTACTCGATATAGCCGCGCGGGCTGGGTGCGCTGGTGTTCTCCATCTCGGCATCGAAGCCGTGGAAGGCCAAGCGCTCCGCTTCCGGCCGGTTCTCGTTGTACTCGCGCATCCAGGCGATGAGTTGCCGGTTGGCGAGCAGCTCTCCGAAGTCGCTGGAGAAGCCCTCCGTCATCACCGCGTCGAGCGTTCCGGCTCCGCCCTGGACGAAGTCGTTCACGGTGAGGGCGGCCACCCGATCGATTTCGAGGGCGATCGACCGGAACCCGTGGTCGGCCAGCTGACCGAACAGCTCGTTGCGGATCCGCCCGAAGGCGGGCTCCAGATGCGTCGGCTCACCGAGCGCCAGCAGCTCACATGTCGTACTCACGAAGTCGCGAAGATCCTGACTCATGAGCCTCAATCGTAACCTTGAAAGCACGGTTGATACTTTTCAAGCGCGTGCCGCTCCGCTGCACGATCGGCTTCCCCCAAAGTCTCCAACAGGTGATAACCATGCGCCCCTCCGACCTCGCGCGCGAGCACGGCCTCTCGACCCAGGCGGTCCGCAATTACGAACGGGACGGTTTCCTCCCGCCCGCGGAGCGCACGGCCAGCGGCTACCGCATCTACACCGAGGTGCATGCGGCAGCGCTCCGCGCCTTCCTCTCCCTCGTCCCGGCCTACGGGCACGCGGCCGGCGGCCAGATCATGAACGCACTCCACCGCGACGCCCTCGACGACGCCCTGGTGCTCATCGACCGCGGCCACAGCCAGTTGCTCCGCGACCGGGAGACCCTCGACGCGGTGCGGAAAGCGGTCGATCACCTGACGGCGGCGGGGGACGCCACCACGGACCCCTCGACAGCCCCCGCCACCCGCACCATCGGCGAACTCGCCCACCAACTCCGCGTCACCCCGGCCACCTTGCGCAACTGGGAGGACGCCGGCATCCTCACCCCCGCCCGCGACCCGCTCACCGGCCACCGCAGCTACGGTCCGGGCGACATCCGCGACGCCGAGTTCGCCCACCTCCTCAGGCGCGGCGGCTACCTGCTGGACCACATCTCCACCGTGGTCCAGCAGATCCGGACGGCCGGCGACACCGACACCCTGGCCACCGCCCTGGACGACTGGCAGCACAAGCTCACCACCCAGGGCCTCGCCATGCTCACCGCGGCCACCCACCTCAGCCACTATCTGACCCTGCTCAACCACCCCGCGGCATAGGCGCTCCCCTCGCCCCGCCTGCGGTGCTCAGGTCCGCTCGCTCCCTCTGACCCCGTGCCCCCACACCACCAGCGCCATGAGCACGGCGACCGCCCCGCCCCACGTCATGACCGTCGAGGCGGACGTACGGTCCACCACCACACCGCCGAGCAGTGCGCCGAGTGCAAGGGTGGCCTGGAAGGTCGCGGTGAACAGCACCGAGGCGGCCTCCGGGGCCTGCGGGGCGGAGCGGGCGAACCAGGTCCGGGACGCGACGGGGACGGCGCCGTACGCGCTTCCCCACCCGAGCAGCAGCGCGACCGCGCCGGTCCGGCAGGTATGCGACCTGGTGGTGGGACTGCCCCTCGCATTCCTGCCGTGGCCGTCAGCCGCGTCCGGTGAACTGCTGCCCGACGCCGAGTCGGCGCAGGTCGGTGAGGACCTTGGGGTCCTGGGCGTCGAGCCAGTCACAGAGCTGGC
>NZ_JOIX01000062.1 GCF_000720175.1 Streptomyces sp. NRRL S-337 | reverse complement strand
CGCCCACCCCCACTCACCTCTTCCCCCTCCCCCAACGGGAGGGGACGGGCCGGAGGGGCCGGTGTTTGGGACGTAAAGCGACAGCAGTCCCAAACACCGGCCCCGCAGGTCCGTCACCGCACCCAACACCCACCCAGCCCGCCGCAGGCGCAACGGCGAACAACACCCGCGGCGGGACGGCCAGCAACGTACGCGGCGCCGCAAAGCGCAACGGCGAGCAACGACCACGGCGCTGCAGCCGAGTACGTGGGCGGCGCCGCAATGCGCAACCCCGACGGCGGGACAGACGGGTACGTGGGAGGAAAGCCAAGCGCAAAGCGCAACGTCAAAGGACCAGCTCCCGCAGGACGTCCTCCATCGTGACCAGGCCGGCCAGGCGGCCGTCGTCGCCGATGACGGCCGCGAGGTGGGTGCGCGAGCCCCGCATGGCGGTCAGGACGTCGTCCAGCGGGGTCGCGGCGCGGACCCGGGCGATGGGGCGGAGGGCCGAGACGGGGAACGGCACGTTGCGCGGGGCGGCGTCCAGCGCGTCCTTGACGTGGAGGTAGCCGAGGATGCGGCGGGTGTCGTCGAGGACGGGGAAGCGGGAGAAGCCGGACTCCGCGGCCAGCTGCTCCAGCTCCTCGGCGGTGGTGCCCATCCGGGCCGAGACCACCTTCTCGGCCGGGAGGATCACGTCCCGGACCGGCCGGCGGCCCAGTTCCAGGGCGTCCCGGAGGCGTTCCTGGGCCCGCTCGTCGAGGAGTCCGGCCTCCCGGGAGTCCTCGACCATCCGCGCCAGTTGGGCGTCCGAGAACGTCGCGGCCACCTCGTTCCTGGTCTCCACCCGCAGCAGCTTGAGCAGTACGTTGGCGAACGCGTTGACCGTGAAGATCACCGGACGCAGTGCCCGGGTGAGCGCGACCAGCGGCGGCCCCAGGGCGAGCGCGGTGCGTACCGGCTCGGCCAGTGCCACGTTCTTCGGCACCATCTCGCCGAACAGCATGTGCAGGTACGTGGCCAGGGCCAGGGCGATCACGAACGAGATCGGGTGGACGAGTGCGTGCGAGATGCCCACCATGTGGAAGACCGGTTCCATCAGGTGCGCGATGGCAGGTTCGGCGACCGCGCCCAGGACCAGGGTGCACAGGGTGATCCCGAGCTGGGCGGCGGCCAGCAGTGCCGACACGTGGGAGAGCCCCCACATCACACTGGTCGCCCGCCGGTCCCCGCGTTCGGCGTACGGCTCGATCTGGCTGCGGCGCACGGAGATCAGGGCGAACTCGGCGCCGACGAAGAAGGCGTTGACGACCAGCGTCAGCAGGCCCACGAGCAGCTGGAGCGCGGTCATCGGGCGGCCTCCGTCCCCTCGCCGGCGCCCGGCAGGGGGGCGTGCAGCAGCACCCGCGCCGCGCGGTGGCCGGAGGCGTCCAGGACGTCCATGGTCCAGCCGGCCACTTCCAGGTGGTCACCGGCGACCGGTATCCGGCCGAGCTCGGTGGCGATCAGTCCGGCCAGCGTCTCGTACGGGCCCTCCGGGGCGCGCAGGCCGATGCGTTCCAGCTGGTCGGTGCGGGCGCCGCCGTCGGCCTGGTAGGCGCTGCGGCCCTCGGCGTCGGAGCCGGCCGGGGCCAGGTCGGGGGTTTCCAGCGGGTCGTGTTCGTCGCGTACCTCGCCGACGACCTCCTCGACGATGTCCTCCAGCGTCACGACGCCGGCCGTGCCGCCGTACTCGTCGATGACCACGGCCATCGTGCGCCGGCCGGACAGCCGGTCCAGCAGCCGGTCCACGGTCAGCGTCGCCGGCACCAGCAGCGGTTCGCGCAGCAGCTCGGAGACCGGGTGGCGCAGCCGGCGTTCGGCCGGGACGGTCAGCACGTCCTTGATGTGCGCCACGCCGACGACGCTGTCCAGGCTGCCGCGGTAGACCGGGAAGCGGGACAGCCCGGTCGCCCGGGTCGCGTTGGCGACGTCCTCGGCGGTGGACTGCACCTCCAGCGCCACCACCTGGACCCGCGGGGTCATGACGTTCTCCGCGGTCAGGTCGGCGAGGTTGAGGGTCCGGACGAACAGCTCGGCGGTGTCCGCCTCCAGTGCGCCTTCCTTGGCCGAGTGCCGGGCCAGTGCGACCAGCTCCTGCGGGCCGCGGGCCGAGGCGAGCTCCTCGGCGGGTTCCAGGCCCATCCGGCGGACGGTGCGGTTGGCGGTGTTGTTGAGGTGCCGGATGAACGGCTTGAAGGCGGCGCTGAACCCGCGCTGGGCGGTCGCGACCTTCTTGGCGATGCTCAGCGGGTGGGAGATGGCCCAGTTCTTGGGGACCAGCTCGCCGACCACCATCAGGACGACCGTGGAGATCGCGGTGCCGAGCACCAGTGCCACCGACTCCGCCACGGCGTGCGACAGCCCCACGGCGCCCAGCGGGCCCGCCAGCAGGGTGGCGATGGCCGGCTTGGACAGCATGCCGATGACCAGGCCGGTGACGGTGATGCCGAGCTGGGCACCGGAGAGCTGGAAGGTCAGGCCGCGGACCGCCTTCAGCGCGCTGTCCGCGCCGCGCTCGCCGCGCTCGGCGGCGCGTTCGAGGTCGCTGCGCTCGACGGTCGTCAGCGAGAACTCGGCCGCCACGAAGACACCACAGGCGAGGGTCAGGAGGAGCGCCACGCCCAGGAAGAGCAGGTCGGTCATCGGGTCACCTCCGTCCCATGCTGGTACAGGACGGGCAGGTTCGCGCATCGTCGCCGGGATGCTCGACTACCGGGAGGCTCGCCCATGGCTGGACGCTCACACACCTTTCGCTCGTGGTCGGGAAGGACCATGGTAAAGGATCGGCAAAGTGGCGTGTGGGGAGAGCCCCGCCCCGAGGGTGTCGGGACGGGGCTCCGGGGCTGGGTGGATTCCGGTTCCGGCGGCGCTCAGACCAGCGGCTTCGTCCAGCGGCGCCACTGCTCCTCGCGGCGGTAGCCCGCCGCCGCCCAGGCGTGCTGGGCCCGCTCGTTCGCCTGCAGCACCATGGCGTCCCCGCGCCGCCCACCCAGCTTCACGAAGCGCTCCTCGGCCGCGGCCAGCAGCGCCTTCGAGATGCCGCGCCGGCGGTGGGACGGATGCACGGCGAGCCGGTACAGCGAGGCCCGCCAGCCGTCCCAGCCGGCGATCACCGTGCCGACCAGCGTGCCCTGCGACTCGGCCAGGAGCAGCGCCTCCGGATCGCGCTCGATGAGGCGCCGCACCCCCTCCACGTCGTCGCTGATGCTCGTGCCCTCGGCGGCCGCCTCCCAAAAACCGAGCACCGCCTGGGCGTCGGAGGGAACGGCCGGCCGGATGTCCATGTCGATCATGCGCCGAGCCAAGCAGCCGCTGCCCCCGGCCCGCCACTCCATTCCGTAGCCCGGGACGGTCAGCTGCCGCGCAGCTCCTCCAGCACCGGAGCGAACTCCTCCAGCGCGGAATCCAGGACCGTGAGGTACGAGAAGCCGAACCGCTCGCGGTGCTCCCGCAGCTGCTCGGCCATCTGCCGCGGGGTGCCGATCAGCAGGGTCGGCACCTCCAGCGCCTGCTCCTCGTCCAGCCCGATGCCGCGGTCCGCGACCTCCCGGGCGACCGCCCGCCGGTCGTTGGTGTTCCGCACCTGCTGGACGAGGAGGTTGCGCTCGGCCGGCTCCGGGCGGCCGGCCGCGTACCCCTCGTAGCGGGCCACGGACGCCGCCAGTTCGTCCGCGGGCATCAGCTCCAGGGTGCCCTCCGGCCTGCCGGGTGCCTGGCGGCCGCCGGTGAACGCCGCGATCTCGGCGTGTTCGGCCGCCAGCCGCAACATCCGCGGGCCGTTCCCGCCGATCAGCAGCGGCGGCCGGGGCCGCTGCGCCGGCCGCGGCGCCTGGTCCGGGTCGCCCAGCAGCCGGTCCAGTTCCTCGACGGTGCGCACCAGATGGTCCACCCGTTCGCGGGGCGACCCCCAGGGCAGTTGGGCGGTCTCGTGCTCGGCGCGGACGTAACCGGTGCCCAGCCCCAGCTCCAGCCGCCCGCCGGTGAGTGCGTCGGTGGTCGCCACCTCGCGGGCCAGCAGCGCCGGGTTCCAGAACCCCGCGTTGAGCACGAACGTGCCCACCCGCGGCCGTTCGGTCGCCTCCGCCGCGGCGATCAGTGCGGGGAACGGCGCCGGCATCCCCAGGTGGTCCGGTACGAGCAGGACGTCATAGCCCAGCTCCTCGGCCCGGCGGCACTTCCGGCGCCAGGAATCCCCGGCCTCCAGCGTGAGCATGTTGACGCCGAAGCGGAACGGACGTGGCATGGAACCCCCTCGTCGATGCGGTGACCGGTGCCGGTCGCGACCGGTCAACTCCCATGCAAGCACGGCCCGTTCGTCTCAGGGCGTCCGGTCGTCCGCCGACGGGGCCCGCCACCGCTGCACCAGATAGCCGGCCGCCGCGATCGCCAGCAGCACCGCGACCGTACCGAGGGTGAACGCCTCGAAGGTGAGCCGGGAGACGCCCCAGGTGGCCCGGAAGTCGTAGCGGAAGCCGACGAGCTGCTCCAGCGTGCCGGGGAACAGCGCCACCCAGCAGCCGAGCAGGATCCAGGCGTAGACGAGCAGGGTGGCGACCGTGAACCCGCGGGTGCCGAACGGGACGCGGTACGGGCGCGGTGCCGCGCGGTGGTGCAGACGGAGCGCCAGCAGGGCGGGGATCACGGCGAGGTACGACAGCAGCAGGGTGGTGATGGCGACGGTGAGCACCACGCCGAAGATCGCCGAGGCGTCGCCGTTCGCCAGGTTCATCGCCGCCGCCATGAAGACGGTGGCGGTGACGCCGGACAGCAGGTTCATCCGGACCGGGGTGCCCAGCCGCGGATGGAAGGCGCCCAGCGCCCGGGTGAAGAACCCGCCGTCGGCGGCCGCCATCGCCTGCATCCGGTCGGCGACGATCATCCAGGCGCTGCCTTGTGTCAGCAGCGACAGCGCGAACAGCACGGCCACGAAGGACAGCAGCGGTCCGCGCCAGCTCCCGTAGATCCCGAAGACCAGCCGGGCCGCCTCCATGAAGCCGCCGACACCGGTGATCCGGCCGGCCGGGGCGGCGGACAGGATGGCCAGCACCGGCAGCAGATAGCAGCAGGTGGCGACGGACGCGGACACCGCGATCGCGACCGGTACGTCGCGCCGCGGATCGAGCATCTCGTCCCCGGCCGCGTTCGGCGCCTCGAACCCGACGAACGCGAACAGCAGCACCGGAACCAGCGCCAGGAACCCGGCCGCCGACGGCGCGAAACCGGCCGTCCCCAGGCCGCGGAAGCCGTGCTGGAGGCCGTACGCCACCGCCGTCGCGGTGAAGAAGGCCAGCGCCAGGACCTTGGCGCCGGCGCCGGCCGTGGTGATCCACTTGCCGCGGCGCAGCGAGATCACCGCGGTGAGGATCGCGATCCAGATGAAGACCAGTTTGAAGGCGTAGTCGGCCACCGTGCCCGTGCCGAGCGGGAAGACGAAGCCGTCCCAGGCCTCGGCGGCCAGGAACACCAGCGAACCGCCGAGCCAGACCGGGTTGGTCACCCAGTAGAACATCGTGGTGAGCACGGCCGGCAGCCGGCCGAACGCCACCTCCACCCACACGTAGGGGCCGCCCTCCTGCGGGAACGCGGCGCCGGTCTCGGCGAAGATCAGCGCGTACGGCAGCAGGAACGCCACCACGATCACCCCGATCCACGTGACGGCCTGACCGCCGCCGGCGGCGATCTGCCCGATCACGTCGAAGGAGATCACGGCGGCGATACCGATCGCCATGATGTCGAAGCGCCGCAGGCTGCGCTTCAGATGCGGCACGGGAGCGGGCACGGACACGGCGGTGGTCCTCCTGACGGCCGAGCGGTCGTGGACGGTCCGGTCGCACAACGGATCACATCGTCCGCCATCGGCCCCGGCGCCCCCGGCAGCGGCACGCGGACCGCGGGCCGGGCGCACCGGCGGCGCTTGCCGGTGCTAGCGCCAGCGCGCTAGCGTGAAGGAGTGGCGAAGACACAGCTGAACGTCCGGGTGGACGAAGCCACCGCCGAAGCGGCGCGGGAGCGCGCCCTGCAGCGGGGAGTGAGCATGAACCGCTATATCGAGGAGCTCGTCCTGCGCGACGCCGGCGAGGTGGGCCAGACCTTCGTCGAGGCCGCCTCCGACTTCATGAAGCAGTACGAGCGGGTCTTCGCCGAGGAATTCGGCCGGGACACGGGCGGCGCGCCCGGACCCGCCACGCCCGCGGACCGCGAGGGACTGCCGGGCACGACGTGACGCTGCGCATCGACCTCGCCTGGCTCCTCCTGATCGCCGAACAGCACACCCCCGGGGACCCCCAGGTCACCGACTGGGGTGCCCTGGTGGCCGCGGTCAGCCGCCACGACGCCGAGATATTCGGCGTACCCGTCTACCCCGAGCCGCCGGACCGCGCCGCCGCGCTGCTCCAACTCCTGCTCCAGGTCCCGGCGTTGGAGCGCTCGAACGCGATGTTCGCGACCGCCGTCGCCTACGGCTACCTCGTCGCCAGCGGCCTGAAGATCACCACCTCGCCCGAGCGGGTCCGCGACCTCGCCCGGCTCATCAAGGAGGGCACCGCGGACGTCCACGCCATCGCGGACGAACTGCGCACCTGGATCCTGTGACACGCCGGCCGGTCCCGCGGTGGAACCGGTGACCGTCGGCGCCCCGGCCCGGCGCGCCCGGCCCGGCCCGCTGCGGTCAGTCGGCCGGCCGCCGGGCCAGCCCCAGCACCGCCGGGGAGGTCGGCAGCGTAGGACCGCGCTCCGGGACCTTCAGCCGCCGCACCCGCACCACCTCGAAACCGGCCGCCCGGATCTCGCCCAGTGGGTCCCGGCCGGTGTGGCAGCCACCCATCAGCAGCGGCCACACCGTGTGGTCCAGCGACCACTGCACCGCCGCCAGGCCGCGACCCGCGGCCCGCCCGTGCTCGAAGAACCGCAGTTCCCCGCCGGGCCGCAGCACCCGCCGCAGCTCCGCCAGCGCCCGCCGGGTCTCCCGTACGGAGCACAGCACCAGCGACGCCACCGCCGTGTCGAACGCCTCACTCTTCACCGGCAGCGCCTCCGCCACCCCCGGCACCAGGTCCACCGGCACCTCCGCCCGGGCCGCCGCCGCCCGCGCCACCTGGCGCAGCGTCGGCTCCGGCTCGATCGCCACCACCTCCGAGACCGTGCCCGGGTAGTGCGCGAAGTTCAGCCCGGTGCCCGCGCCGACCTCGATGACCCGGCCGGTCGCCCCGGTCAGCAGCTCCCTGCGGAGCCGCGCCACCCCCGCCCGCGCATCCGCGGCCGGCCCGCAGCAGGTCGCGTAGAAGCGGGCGAAGACCGGGTGGTGGACGGTGCCGAGCGGAACTCCCCTGCGCTGCCTCATGACGACCCCTTTTCCCGGTGTTCCCGCGCTGCCCGATGCCCGCTGCTGCTGTCAGTCTCCCCAGCGGAAGGCGCGGCGAGTCCCGGCCGGCGCGGCCCGGCAGAGTGTGATGATCTCCGGGGCGTCCGGGGTGAGCGGGCGGCGGTCCCAGTCGCCGTACTGCTCCTCGACGGTCAGCCCCGCCCCGGCCAGGCGCTCGCCCAGCGTCCGGGCGTCGAGGAACCGCAGGCTGCTCCGGCTCACCCGCGGCCGGGTGCCGTCCGGTGCGCTGAAGGTCTCCGTGAAGTGGACGACGTCCCCGCGCACCGGCAGGTCGACCCGGTGGGCGACGCGCACCGTGACCCCGTCCGCGTCCCTCACCTCGACCGCCCGGTCCGGCGTCCACCGCTCCCAGGGCCGCACCAGCGGATTACGGGTCTCGAACGCGAACCGGCCGCCCTCCGCCAGCGTGGCGCGGACCGCCGCCAGCGAATCCCGCAACTCCGCTTCCCCGACGAGGACTTGGAAGGCGTGCCCGGTCATCACGACCAGGTCGAAGACCGGGCCGGGACGATTCTTGCCGGCCAGCGACAGCGCGTCGCCCGCGAGCCATTCGATGTCGGTGCGCCGGCGCGCCCGCTCCAGCATCCCGTCCGCCGGATCGAGTCCGCACAGCCGGCCCCGGTGGCCGCGCGCCCGGGCGCGGTGCAACAGGGTGCCCGTACCGCAGCCGACGTCCAGGACGGAGTCCGCGGACATCACCAGGTCCAGGTAGAAGTCGTCGCCCGGCCCCCAGGGGTTGAGGAGGTCGTACCACTCGGCGAGGCTCCGGTCCGCGTACGCGAGATCCACCATCCCCGCAGTGTGCCCGCGAACCGGTGCGACGGCTCGCCGATTTCCGCCGGGAAGATCCCGTATGATCAACCGTCAAACCGAACAACTGTCGCAGTCACCGCGCATGCGGAAATCCTCTGCCATGCCCGACCAAGGTGACCGCACAGGGGGGAAGGAACACGATGAAGTCGATCACGTCGACCCGTTTCGGGCGCCGGCTCGCCGGTACCGCCGCCGCCACGCTCCTGCTGGGAGCCGGCGCACTGGCCGCCGCGCCGTCCGCGGCGGCCAAGGCCAACCTGCTGACCATCAACAAGGTCACGCTCCACCAGCCCGGCCTGCAGGCGAAGGTCACGTACTCCTGCGACGAGGGCATGAACCACCAGCTGGTCGCCAACGCCACCAAGCTCAACACCACCGGCCACGAGGAGTCGATCGCGGCCGGCACCATCAAGAAGGCCCAGCTCGTCTGCGACTACGCCGACCACACCGCGCGGATCACCCTGCGCCCGGCCGTCGGCTCGCACTTCGCCAAGGGCGACAAGGTGAAGCTGAGCGTCTTCTACTTCGACGAGGACGGGTTCAGCTACGCGAACACGGAGACCGTCGCGGTCCTCTAAGGCGCCTTGCTGCCGCCGAGCGTCGGGGCCAGCCACGTCGGGGCCGCGGCCCGGAAGGCGCTCGGCGGCAGTGCCCCGGAGCCTTCCGGGATCACGCCCAGCAGCGGGGCCCCGGCGGCCTCCGGAAGGTCCGTCAGATTGCAGCGGGACGCCAGATCGGGGTCGGCCGGCCAACTGCCGACGACGATGCCGGGGGAGTCGAGAGCGTAGTGGCGCAGCGCCAGCGCGGTCAGCGCGGTGGAGTTGAGGGTGCCCAGCCCGGCCTGGACGACCACCAGCACGGGGGCGTCCGCCAGCCGGGCCGCGTCGGCGAGGGTGTGGCCCTCCGCGTCCAGCCGGACGAGCAGCCCGCCCGCGCCCTCGACCAGCACCAGGTCGTGCGAGACGGCCAGCTTGGCGGCGGCCTCGGCGATCTCCTGCGGCCCCACCGGCGGCAGACCGGCCCGCAGGGCGGCCGTCGCGGGCGCCAACGGGTCGGGATAGCGGGCGAGTTCCACGGTGGTGACCGGGCCGGCCAGCCGCTCGACCTCCGCGGCATCGCCCGTCTCGTCCGCGGTGACCCCGGTCTGGGCCGGCTTGAGCACCGCCACCGAACGGCCCCGGGCGAGCGCGGCCGCCGCGATCGCGGCCGTGGTCACCGTCTTGCCGATCTCCGTGCCCGTGCCCGTCACGAACAGCACCGACATCTCTTCGTCACTCCTCATCGGCCGAAGGCCGTGTCGTTCGGATGGTCCCGGGTCCCCGGTCCTCAGCCCTCGCGCGCCGCGGCGCACACCGCGGCGCAGATCCGCGCCACCTCGGCGTCACCGGTGATGTACGGCGGCATCGTGTAGATCAGATCCCGGAACGGCCGCAGCCACACACCCGCAGCCACGGCCGCCCGGGTCGCGGCCGTCATGTCCACCGCATGGTCGAGCTGCACCACGCCGATCGCGCCGAGCACCCGGACGTCGCGCACTCCGGGGATCTCCGCGGCGGGCGCCAGCCCGGCCCGCAGTCCGGCCTCGATGCGCTTGACCTCCTGCGCCCAGTCCTGCGACAGCAGCAGCTCGATCGAGGCGTCGGCGACCGCGGTGGCCAGCGGATTGCCCATGAACGTGGGACCGTGCGCCAGCACCGGCAGTTCGCCGCGCGAGATCCCGTCCGCCACCGCCGTGGTGCACAGCGTCGCGGCCAGCGTCAGATAACCGCCGGTCAGCGCCTTGCCGAGGCACATCACATCGGGCGCCACACCCGCGTGCCCGGCGGCGAACAGCGCACCGGTACGGCCGAAGCCGGTGGCGATCTCGTCGAACACCAGCAGCACGTCGTGCGCGTCGCAGGCCTCCCGCAGCACCCGGAGGTACTCGGGGGAGTGGAACGACATCCCGCCCGCGCCCTGCACCACCGGCTCGACGATCACCGCCGCCAGCTCGTCGGCGTGCCGGCCGATCAGCTCGCGCAGCTGGTCCGCGTACGCCGGGTCGGCCGGGGCGTCGAAACCGGGCGGCGGGGTGTCCGCGAAGATCTGCCGCGGCAGCACCCCCTGCCACAGCTCGTGCATCCCGCCGTCCGGATCGCACACCGACATCGGCTGCCAGGTGTCGCCGTGGTAGCCGCCGCGCCAGGTCAGCAACCGCTGTTTGCGGGGCTTTCCCAGGGAACGCCAGTACTGCAGGCACATCTTCACGGCGACCTCGACCGACACCGAACCGGAGTCGGCGAGGAAGACGTGCTGCAGCGGCTCCGGCGTGATGTCGACCAGCCGCTTGACCAGCCGCACCGCGGGCTCGTGGGTGAGCCCGCCGAACATCACATGGCTCATCCGCTCCAGCTGGCCGCGGGCGGCGTCGTTGAGCACCGGGTGGTTGTAGCCGTGCACCGCCGACCACCAGGAGGACATCCCGTCCACCAACTCGTCCTGCCCCTCGGCCGGTTCGGCCAGCCGCAGCCGGACGCCGGAGGCCGACTCGACCAGCAGCGGCGCGGCGGTGCCGGGCATCGGCCCGTACGGGTGCCAGACGTGCTGCCGGTCCAGGGCGAGCAGTTCGCGGGGGCCGAGCGGCTCAGGCATTGGGCGGGAGGTCGGTACCGGCGCCGCGGCGGCGCACCGACACCAGATCGCGGCGGGCCTCGTCGGACGGGGCGGGGACGGTGGCGGCGGGCGCCTCGGCGTCCGTCTCCGGGGCCGCGGCCACCTGCTCGCCGCACGGCCGGCGGTGCTCGGGCAGCGTGGTGGTGTCCGTGCCCTCCACCTCGAAGCCGGCGTCCTCGATCATCGCCAGGTCGTCCTTTCCGGCCTGGCCCTCGCTGGTCAGGTAGTCGCCCAGGAAGATGGAGTTGACCAGGTGCAGGGCCAGCGGCTGCAGACTGCGCAGATGCACCTCGCGGCCGCCGGCCAGCCGCACCTCGATGTCCGGGCAGACGAACCGCACCATCGCCAGGATGCGCAGCGCACGCTGCGGGGTGAGGTTCCACTCCTTGGCGAGCGGGGTGCCCTCGAACGGGATCAGGAAGTTGACCGGCACCGAGTCCGGGTCCAGCTCGCGCAGCGCGAACACCACGTCGACGAGGTCGGCGTCGCTCTCGCCCATACCGGCGATCAGCCCGGAGCAGGCGGACATGCCCGCGGCCTGGGCCTGCTGGACGGTGGAGACCCGGTCGGAGAAGTCATGCGTGGTGCAGATGTCGCCGTAGGTGGCTTCCGAGGTGTTGAGGTTGTGGTTGTAGGCATCGGCACCCGCCGCGCGCAGCCGCTCGGCCTGGCCGTCGGAGAGCAGGCCCAGACAGGCGCACACCTCCACGCCCTCGTTCTGCTCCTTGATCGCGGAGATGGTCTCCGAGACCCGGTCCACGTCCTTGTCCGTCGGGCCGCGGCCGCTGGCCACCAGGCACACCCGCTTGGCACCGCCGGCCACCCCGGCGGCGGCCGCCTTGGAGGCGTCATCGGGCTTCAGCCAGGTGTACTTGAGGATCTCGGCCTTCGACCCCAGCCGCTGCGAGCAGTACGAGCAGTCCTCCGGGCACAGGCCCGACTTGAGGTTGACGAGGTAGTTGAGCTTGACCCGCCGCCCGAACCACTGGCGGCGCACCTTTCCGGCCGCGGCCACGACGTCGAGCAGTTCGTCATCGGAAGTCGCCAGCACGGCCAGCGCCTCTTCACGGGTCGGCAACTCGCGCCGCAGTCCCTTGTCCACCAGTGTGTTCAGCAGGTCCATGGCGATGATCCTGTCCTACGCCCCCGCCCCCGGCCAAGGAGGATTCCCACAACGCGCGTCGATCGGGGTGTGTGTATCGCCACACCGTGACCGGGCGGAACGACCGCTAACGTCTATCGACAGCCCACAATCGAGCCCTCGACGAAGGACGCCGATGCCGCAGGACTCCGTCGCGCCGCCGCTGAGCGACACCGCGCCCCCGCCCGCCGCCGGACCGGCCCCCGGCTCGGCCTTCGACTGGCTCGACACCGCCCGCGCCGAACGCCAACGTGCCGGCCTGGTCCGCGCGCTGCGCCCCCGCCCGGCCGACTGCCCGCTGCTCGACCTGGCCGGAAACGACTATCTCGGACTCTCCCGGCACCCGGAGGTCACCCACGCCGCGGCCGAGGCCGCGCAGCTCTGGGGCGCCGGCGCCACCGGCTCCCGGCTGGTCTCCGGCAGCACCGAACTCCATGCCCGGCTGGAGGCGGAGCTCGCCGCGTTCTGCGGCTTCGAGGCGGCTCTGGTGCTGTCGTCCGGATATGCCGCGAATCTGGCCGCGGTCACCGCGCTGACCGCACCCGGCACCCTGGTCGTCTCCGACGCCGGCAACCACGCCTCCCTCATCGACGGCTGCCGGCTCTCCCGGGCCCGCACCGAGGTCGCCCCGCACGCCGACCCCGAGGCCGTAGGCGGCACTCTGGCCGGCCACGACGGGCGGGCGCTGGTGGTCACCGACTCGGTGTTCTCGGTCGACGGCGACGCCGCACCGCTGCCCGCACTGGCCGCCGCCTGCCGGTCGCACGGCGCCGCGCTGCTCGTCGACGACGCCCATGGCCTGGGTGTCCTCGGCGACGGCGGCCGGGGGGCGCTCGCGGCGGCCGGACTGGCCGGGGACGCCGACGTGGTCGCCACCGTGACGCTCTCCAAGTCGCTCGGCTCCCAGGGCGGCGCGGTGCTCGGCCCGGCCCGGGTCATCGAGCACCTGGTCAACACCGCCCGGACGTTCATCTTCGACACCGGGCTGGCCCCCGCCGCGGCCGGCGGCGCGCTGGCCGCGCTGCGGCTGATCGGCCGCGAACCCGAGCGCGCCGCCCGGGCCGGCGAGGTCGCCCGTGAACTGCACCGCCGGCTCACCGCGGCCGGCCTGACGGCGGTACGGCCGGACGCCGCGGTGGTGTCCGTCCGCGCCCCCTCGCCGGAGGCCGCGGTCCGCTGGGCCACCGACTGCCGCACGGCCGGCCTCGCGGTCGGCTGCTTCCGCCCGCCGTCCGTTCCGGACGGGATCTCCCGGCTGCGGCTCACCGCCCGCGCGGACCTGACGGACAGCCAGCTCGACCGGGCGGTGGGCACGATCGTCGCCACCGCGCCGCCGATGAACTGAACCCCGGTGACGGTGGGTGACCGGCACGGCCTCCCCTATCCGGTCTTCCGTCGCAGAGTTCACCGCATCGAGCGATAGATATCTGTATATGTTGCTGGATCGAGCACCACACCGGGGGCACGGGTGGCAGTCTGGCGCTCCAGCAGAAGCCCGAGGCCGCATCGTTGACCCGAGCGGCACACCGGCTCCCCGGTCAGCGGACCGGAGCCGGCCTCGGTGGGAAAGGGACGGCGTCGCGATGGCAGACCACCAGGAATCCGCACTCACCCTGCCGAGCGTCCCGGAATCGGTCCGCCTCGCCCGCGGACACGCCCTCGCGGTGCTCACCGAATGGGGTCTGCCCGCAGGTTCCGCCACCGCCGACGCGGTCCGCCTGATCGTCTCCGAACTCGCCACCAACGCGGTCCAGCACACCTTCGGCCAGTCCCCGACCTTCACCCTCGAACTCCGGCTGGACCGTGACGAGGAGCTGCGCGTCGGGGTCACCGACAGTCACCCGCGCCGCCCGCGCCGGCTGCCCGCCGCGGTCCAGCAGGACAACGGCCGGGGGCTGGTCATCATCCGCTTCCTCGCCGCGGAGGCCGGCGGCCGGCTCTCCGTCGTCCCGACCGCCACGGGCGGCAAGACCGTCTGGATCAGCCTGCCCTGGCGGGTCGCGGTCGGCTGACGGCGCGGCCGCCACGGAAGGCCGCCGTTCACGCGAAATCCGCCGCCACGGTACGGGGAGGGGCGGCCGAACGCCCCGCACAGCAGCGCGCGCAGTCTGCCCCGCGTGCGGGAGGCCACCACCGGTGCCCTGCCCACGCAGCGGCTTCTGCTCAGCCGCGCCCACCGACCGGCACCATCAGCACCTCCGCGCCCACCGGTACGAACCCCGCGGCCAGCAGGGCACGGACGCTGCGGGCGTTGCCGGGGGCGGCTTGGGCCCAGAGCCGTTCGTCCGCCGGTATGAGATGGCGGGCGGCGTGCGCCAGCCGGCGGCCGAGGCCGCGGCCCTGGCCGGCGCCCTCGACCTCCACCGCCAGCTCCCAGCGGCCGGCCACACCCCGGCCGAGGACCAGCGTCCCGCCGTCCCCGGTCGTCCAGACCCGCACCTCGTCGCGGTGGTGCAGCGCCCGCACGATCCGCGGATGGCCGTGGTCCGTGGTCTCCACCAGCTCCAGCGGCGGCGGCCCGGGCAGCGCCTCGGCGACCGTGGCCAGGTCGATGTTGTTGGCCTCGCGGCCGGTCCGCTCACCCAGCGCGGTGAGGAACGGCGGACTGAGCGGGCCGGCGAGGTCGCCGGGGGCTATCCGGGCGTGCACCCAGGACGGCTCCACGTCCGCGAACACCACGGCATGGCAGGTGAACGACACCACGCCCACGTCCCGCGGGGACGGCTGGGGCAGCACCGTCACCGAACCGTCCGCGGGCGGGAAGCAGCCCCGCGCCGCGGCCGTCAGCACCTTGCTCAGTTCCGAGGTCACCCCGTCAAGTTACCGGGGGCCACTGACACTTCACCGGGCGGCCGCCCGTCACCGCAGCTCAGCGGACTCTTCCGTACGAGACCGCGCGGCTCCAGATCCTCTCCAGCCGCACCACGCTGCCGGCCTTGGGCGCATGCCACATCCGGCCGTGCCCGGCGTAGATGCCGACGTGGTAGATGCCGTTGCCCGAGTGGAAGAAGACCAGGTCCCCGCGTTTCCGGGCGGCGGCCGGGATGTGCCGGGTCCGGCCGTACTGCTGCGCGGCGGTCCGCGGCAGTTCCCGGCCGGCGCGTTTGAACGAGTACACGGTCAGGCCCGAACAGTCGAAGCGGTACGGGCCCATGGCCCCGTACTGGTAGGGCGAGCCCCGCTTGGAGGCCGCGATCCGCAGCGCATGTGCGGAGACGGTCGCGGCCTCGGCGTCGGCGGTGGTTCCCGGGGCGAGCGTGGTCCCGCCGAGCGTGGCCAGTGCCAGTGCGGACACGGCGCCGGCGCGGGCCAGCAGATGCGGCGTATGCGTGCGCACGGTCATGCGCAAACCCTTCGTCAGCCGCCTGCGAAGGAAGACCTGTCGGGTTCGGGCAGGCGAAGATGCCCGGCCGCTTCCACGGCTTCACCCCAAGGAGTCCGTCGGGCCGTGCGGGCCCTGGACCCCGTACTGCTCGGGTCCTCCGCTCCCGCCGATCCACACGCATCGACCGGACATCCGGCACGGCGGCGGGATTAGGCGCCCGGCCGGACCGCCCCGTCGCTGTGGCGGGGTCTTGTCGTCGAAGGGATCCTCACGCACCCACCACCCGAATTCCGAGTTGAAAATGCCGAATGTGACATGCGCCACAGTTGCGCCGAATGGTGGGAATTGCCCCATTGCAGGCTTGAGGGTCGCCTCTGGCACCCCCCGGACCTGGGGCGAAACATCGGCAACCGCAGTAATTCCGGTGCCCCGCGCAATTCGTCGCCCCCTTACCGCACGCGCGGACGCTACGCCGTCCGGGCAGCGCGGGCGCGCGTGTCGGATCAGGATTCCCGGGCCGGCGGCACCGTCACGTATCCGGCCCGGCGTTCCCCGTCCAGCACCCGCAGGGCCCGGGCCAGCGTCTCGCCGTGCCGCTCGTGCTCGCCCCGGTTGTGCATCAGCGTCAGCGCGTCCCGTAGTTCGGCGGACTTGCTCACCAGCGCCTGAGCGGCGCGCAGGGCTTGGTAGGTGCCGCCGCCGCGGGCCGGGTTGATCCGGCCCAGCAGGTCGAGCGCCTCCAGATAAGAGTCGATCAGCTGCCCCTCGGCGCGGGTCAGGGCGGGCAGCGGCGGAGTCTGTGGGGGCCACATCCGGCTCACCGCCCGGCGCGCTGGTCGGCCGGCTGCTTGCGGTTGCGGGTGAGCCCGTCGATCAGGCCGTACGCCTGCGCGGCGGGGGCGTCGAAGATCTTGTCGCGCTCGATGTCCGCAGCGATCCGCTCGCGGGGCTGACCGGTGTGCAGTGCCAGCATGTCCTCCAGCATGGCGCGGCTGCGCAGCAGTTCCTGCGCCTGAATGTAGAGGTCGGTGGCCTGGCCCTCGAACGGTTCGCTCACCGACGGCTGGTGGATCAGCACCCGGGCGCCCGGGAGCGCCAGCCGCTTGCCGGGGGCGCCGGCGGCCAGCAGCACCGCGGCGGAGGACGCGGCCTGCCCCAGGCAGACGGTCTCCACGTCGCACGACACGAAGCGCATCGTGTCGTAGATCGCGGTCATCGCGGTGACCGAGCCGCCGGGGGAGTTGATGTAGAGCGAGATGTCCCGCTCGGGCGCGGCGTGTTCGAGGTGGATCAGCTGCGCCATGACGTCGTTGGCGGCGGTGTCGTCGATCGGGGTTCCCAGAAAGATGATCCGCTCGCTGAGCAGCTTGGAGTACGGGTCCATCGTCACCGTCCCCTGCGTGGTGCGCTCGGTGAACTCCGGAAGCACGTAGCGGGCCGTCGGTCGCAGCATGGTCTGCCCCTTCCCTCTGTAAAAAATGTACAGGATGTACATCCCGTTAGAATGGGAGCATGGCCTACGAAATTCCGGTGACGCAAGCCCGGGCGGAGCTGGCGGATCTGATCAACCGCGTCGTCTACGGCGGCGAGCGGGTGGTCGTCACCCGCCACGGCAAGCCGCTCGCGGCGCTGGTTTCCGCCGCTGACCTGCAGCTTCTCGAAGAGCTGGGGCGGCGTGAGCAGGGCGCGGAGGACGAGCAGGTGATCAGCACGGTCTCCGCCGTCCGGCCCCTGACGTCCGCTCCGGGCGAACGGCGGCGCTTCGGCATCGCCGCGGAACACCGCGACCCGGCCGCCGGGGACCGGCGACCGGGTCGCGAGAGATGACGGTCAGCGCGGGCTGACCGGGTAAGGAGGCGGAGGGCTCAGGAGCTGAGCTGCCAGATCGCGGAGGCGATGGCGTCCGTGTTGGTGTCCAGCGCCTTCTCGTCGATGTTCTTCGAGGTGTCGCAGGACTGGTGGTAGCAGGCGTCGAACGCCTTGCCCGCCTCGCCGCCCCAGTTCTTCGCCTGCTCCTCGGTCTTCTTGTAGTCCGCGCCCGAGAAGAGCCCGCCGACCGCGACGCCGGCGTCCTTGAAGGAGGCGTGGTCCGAGCGCCCGTCGCCCTCGGTCTCCTTCTCGGTGGCGATGTTCTTCGTGGCGAACCAGTCCTTGAAGACCTTCTCCAGGCGCGCGTCGTCGTCGTAGACGAAGTAGCCCGGGTTCGGCGACCCGATCATGTCGAAGTTCAGGTAGGCGTCGATCTTCTTCGTGTCGGCGCCGAGCTTCTGGACGTAGGACTGCGAGCCGACCATGCCGTCCTCCTCGTCGCCGAACCAGGCGAACCGGAGGTGCTTGGCGGGCTTGAGGCCGGACTTGGAGACCGCGAGCGCGACTTCGAGGATGCCGGCCGAACCGGAACCGTTGTCGTTGATGCCGGGACCGGCGTCGACCGAGTCCACGTGGGCGCCGGCCATGACGGTCTTGCTCTCGTCGCCGCCCGGCCAGTCGGCGACGAGGTTGTAGCCGGTGGCGCCGTTGTTGTCGAACTCCTGGACCTGGGTCTTGAATCCGGCCTGGTCCAGCTTGCCCTTGAGGAAGTCGATGGACGCCTTGTGGCCGGGCTTGCCGTGGGCGCGGTTGCCGCCGTTGGCGTCGGCGATGGACTGGAGCTGGTCGAGGTCGGCCTTGACGGCCTTGACGTCGATGTCCGGGGCGGCCGCCGGTGCGGGGTCGGCGTGGGCGCCGGCCGCGGTGAAGAGGGTGGCGGCCAGGGCGGTGACGCATCCGGTGGCCAGCGCGGCCCGGCGTATTCGTGCAGAACGGGTCACAGTGAAGGCTCCGATACAGGTGTGGGGGGATGGTGCGGAGCGTTTTGACGCGCACATGAGAATTGCGATCACTTGGTAGATCGTCAAGAGCGCATATCGGACAAGGGTGTTCGCAGAGCGGAACCTGACCGGTATGTCGGAACCGTGGTGATCGGCACTTCCGAGGGTTCGTCTGTATCGGTGAGCGGGGGACCGTCGGCGTAAGGAACGCGCCAGTGATGTGCTGCGATACCTCCGCGTCATTCGTCGTAACGCCGATGAAATCCGGCCGAACTAGCCTGCTCCGATGGGGCTGTGGATGGCCAAGTGCTGGAAGTCGGTTTGCTCCCCCTTTAAAAACTGCGTGATACATCTACCGATACGGGTGTGCCCACGCCCGTGACCTGGGCAAATGTGTCCGGGCGGGAAGACAGTGAGGTGGAAGGTATGCAACTGACCCCGCATGAACAAGAACGCTTGATGATTCATGTGGCGGCAGGCGTGGCCGAAAAGCGCCGTGCCCGAGGGCTGAGGCTCAACCACCCCGAGTCGATCGCGCTGCTGACCGCGCACATCCTCGAAGGCGCCCGGGACGGCCGTACCGTCGCCGAGCTGATGTCCTCCGGCCGCAAGGTCCTCACCCGCGACGAGGTGATGGAGGGCGTGCCCGAGATGATCCACGACGTCCAGGTCGAGGCCACCTTCCCCGACGGCACCAAGCTCGTCACCGTCCACGAACCCATCAACTGACCGCGGGAGAGCAGACGATGATCCCGGGACAGATCCTCTACGCCGACGAGCCGGTACGCCTCAACGAAGGCTTCCCCCTCACGCGCATGACCGTCCTCAACGCCGCCGACCGCCCCGTCCAGGTCGGCTCCCACTACCACTTCGCCGAGGCCAACCCCGGCCTCGACTTCGACCGCGCGGCCGCGCACGGCAAGCGGCTGAACGTCCCGGCCGGTTCCGCCGTGCGCTTCGAGCCCGGCATCCCCACCGAGGTCGAGCTGGTCCCGCTCGCGGGCAAGCGGATCGTCCCGGGGCTGCGCGGCGAGACCGGAGGCACTCTCGATGGCTGAGCTGACCCGCGAGGCGTACGCCGATCTCTTCGGCCCCACCGCCGGCGACCGGATCCGGCTCGCCGACACCGACCTGGTCATCGAGATCACCGAGGACCGCTCCGGTGGACCCGGCCGGGCCGGCGACGAGGCGGTCTTCGGCGGCGGCAAGGTCATCCGCGAGTCGATGGGCCAGTCCCGCACCACCCGCGCCGAGGGTGCCCCGGACACCGTGATCACCGGCGCGGTGGTTCTCGACCACTGGGGCGTCGTCAAGGCCGACGTCGGCATCCGCGACGGCCGGATCACCGCCCTCGGCAAGGCCGGCAACCCCGACACCATGGACGGCGTCCACCCCGACCTGGTCATCGGCCCCGAGACCGAGATCATCGCCGGCAACGGCAAGATCCTCACCGCCGGCGGCATCGACACCCACGTCCATTTCATCTGCCCCCAGCAGGCGGACGAGGCGCTCGCCTCCGGCGTGACCACGCTCATCGGCGGCGGCACCGGACCGGCCGAGGGCAGCAAGGCCACCACCATCACGCCCGGCGCCTGGCACATCGCCCGGCTGCTGGAGTCGATGGACTCCTTCCCGGTCAACGTCGGCCTGCTCGGCAAGGGCAACACCACCTCCCTCGCCTCGATGCGCGACCAGCTGCGGGCCGGCATCCTCGGCTTCAAGATCCACGAGGACTGGGGCGCCACCCCCGCCGTCATCGACGCCTGCCTGACCGTCTGCGAGGAGAGCGGCGCCCAGCTCGCGATCCACACGGACACCCTGAACGAGGCCGGCTTCCTCGGCGACACCCTCGCCGCCATCGCCGGCCGCTCCATCCACGCGTTCCACGTCGAGGGCGCCGGCGGCGGCCACGCCCCCGACATGATCGCCATGGTCTCCGAGCCGAACGTGCTGCCCGCGTCCACCAACCCCACGCGGCCGCACACCGTCAACACCGTCGAGGAACACCTCGACATGCTGATGGTCTGCCACCACCTCAACCCGGCCGTCCCCGAGGACCTGGCGTTCGCCGAGTCCCGGATCCGGCCCTCCACCATCGCCGCCGAGGACATCCTGCACGACCTCGGCGCCATCTCGATCATGTCCTCCGACGCCCAGGCCATGGGCCGGATCGGCGAGGTCGTGATGCGCACCTGGCAGACCGCGCACGTGATGAAGCGGCGCCGCGGCGCCTTGGCCGGCGACGGCGGCGCGGACAACCACCGGGCCCGCCGCTACGTCGCGAAGTACACCATCAACGCGGCCCTCGCCCAGGGCATCGACCACCTCGTCGGCTCCGTCGAGGACGGCAAGCTCGCCGACCTCGTCCTGTGGGACCCGGCGTTCTTCGGCGTCAAGCCCCAACTGGTCATCAAGGGCGGGCAGATCGCGTACGCGCAGATGGGCGACGCCAACGCCTCCATCCCCACCCCGCAGCCGGTCCTGCCCCGCCCGATGTTCGGCGCCACCGGCAAGGCCCCCGGCAGCAACTCGGTCAACTTCGTCTCCCCGCAGGCCCTGGAGGACGACCTCCCCGGACGCCTGCCGCTGGCCAAGGCGTACGAGGCGATCCGCTCCACCCGCGGTGTCACCAAGGCGGACATGCGCAACAACGACGCCCTGCCGCGGGTCCACGTCGACCCCGACACCTTCACGGTCACCATCGACGGCGAGGTGGTCGAACCCCACCCGGCCGCCGAACTCCCCATGGCCCAGCGGTACTTCCTCTTCTGATCGGCCATGAGGAAGATCCCGATGAACACCACGGACCACCGATGAGCCGCGCCGCGCTGCTCGTCCTCGCCGACGGCCGGTTCCCTGCCGGAGGGCACGCCCACTCGGGCGGCGCCGAACCGGCCGTCGCCGCGGGGCGCATCAAGGACGCCGCCACCCTGGAGAGCTTCTGCCGGGGCCGGCTGCACACCACGGGCCTGGTCGCCGCCGCGCTCGCCGCGGCGGCCGCGGCCGGCTGCGACCCGCTGCTCCTGGACGACGCCGCCGACGCCCGCACGCCTGTCCCGGCGCTCCGGCAGGTGGCCCGGCGGCTCGGCCGGCAGATGATGCGGGCCGCCCGCGCCACCTGGCCGGACCCCGCGCTCGACGCGCTCGCCGCGGCCCGGCCGCGCGGCGCCCATCAGCCCGTCGTCCTGGGCCTGGCCGCCCGGTCCGCCGGACTGTCGCCGCAGGACGCCGCGTACGCCGTGGCCTACGAGAGCCTCAGCGGCCCGGCCACCGCCGCCGTCCGCCTGCTCAGCCTGGACCCGTTCGACGCCACCGCGGTGCTCGCCCACCTGGCCGCCGACGTCGACCGGGTCGCCGAGCAGGGCGCCGCGGCCGGGGAGCGGGTCGCCGCCGAAGGAGCCGACGTGCTGCCCGCCGCGTCCGCGCCGCTGCTCGACATCACCGCGGAAGCACACGCCGCCTGGCCGGTCCGCCTCTTCGCCTCCTGACCCCGCCCGGCCCCCGCCGGCACCCGCGCCGCCCCCGGCGGCCGCACGAACCACCGGAGTGACCATGCACCTCGACCACCACGAGACCTTCCCCGAACGCCACACCTACAGCGCCGCCGCACCCGTACGGGCGGACGGGCGCCGCCGGGCGCTGCGCATCGGCCTGGGCGGCCCGGTCGGCACCGGCAAGACCGCCACCGTCGCCGCGCTCTGCCGCGCCCTGCGCGACGAGCTGTCCCTCGCCGTGGTCACCAACGACATCTACACCCGCGAGGACGCCGAGTTCCTGCTCCGCGAGGCCGTGCTGCCGGCCGAGCGGATCTCCGCGGTGGAGACCGGCGCCTGCCCGCACACCGCGATCCGCGACGACATCTCCGCCAACCTGGAGGCCGTCGAGGACCTCGAAGACACCGTCGGCCCGCTCGACCTCATCCTGGTCGAGTCCGGCGGCGACAACCTCACCGCGACCTTCTCCAAGGGCCTGGTCGACTTCCAGATCTTCGTCATCGACGTCGCGGGCGGTGACGACATCCCGCGCAAGGGCGGCCCCGGCGTCACCACCGCCGACCTGCTCGTCATCAACAAGACCGACCTCGCCCCGTACGTCGGCGTCGACCTGGCGGGCATGGCCCGGGACGCCAAGGCGCAGCGCGGCGAACTCCCGGTCGCCTTCACGGCGTTGAAGACGGAGAACGGCGTGCGGCCGGTGTCGGACTGGGTCCGGGCCCGGCTGGCGGACTGGACCGCGGGCCCGGCATGACGCTCGCCCTCCCTCCGCGGACCGCACCGGCGACCACCGCGCCGTCCCCGGCCGGCCTGCGCGCCACCGCCCGCATCGTCGCCCGCGCCGATGCCGACGGCACCACCCGGCTGCCCGTCCTGGACGGCGACGGCCCGTTCGCGCTGCGCCGGCTCCGCGCGCACGGCGGCCCGGCCCGGGTGTGCGTCGTCGGCGCCATGAGCGCCCCGCTCGGCGGTGACCGGCTGGCCATCGAGGTCACCGCCGAGGCCGGCAGCGCCCTGCACCTCACGGCCGCCGCGGCCACCGTCGCACTGCCCGGCCGGACCGGTGAGCCCGCCCACTACGACGTACGCCTCACGGTGGGCGAGGGCGCCCGGCTGGAGTGGCTGCCCGAGCCGCTGATCTCGGCCGCCGGCAGCGACCTGCGGATGACCACGACCGTCGAACTGGCCGCCACCGCCCGGCTCGTGCTCCGCGAGGAACAGGTGCTGGGCCGCAGCGGCGAGCCGACCGGCGCCCTGCGCAGCCGGCTCACCGTCCGGCGCGCCGGGCGCACCCTGCTCGACCAGGAGACCGCCTACGGGCCCGGCGCCCCCGGCTGGGACACCTCTGCCGTCCTGGGCGGCCACCGGGCCGTCGGCCAACTCCTCGTCGTGACACCGGAGTTCGAGGACGCACCGGCCGAGGTCCGGCTGCTCGGCGCGGCCGCTGACCAGCCGCACCGTGGCCGGCCGTCCGGTGACCAACGGCCCGACGCCCAGGGCGTCCTGGCACCGCTGGCCGGCCCCGGCGCGCTGGCCACGGCCGTCGCCCCGGACGGGCTGCGGCTGCGCCGCCTCCTGGACGAGGCCGCGCGCGGGCCCGGCGGCTGAGGTCACACCTCCAGTTCGGCCTCCAGCCGGGCCAGGCGGTGGCGCGCCAGCGCCAGGTTGGCGCGCTTGCGGTCCAGCACCAGGTAGAGGAAGAGCCCGCTGCCGCTCTTGCCGGTGACCGGACGGATGATGTGGTACTGCGCGGTCAGCGTGATGAGCATGTCCTCGATGGCGCCCTGGAGTTCGAGCATCTCCATCGTGCGCATCTTGGCGCGGACGACATCGGTGTTGCCGGCCGCGGCGATATTGAGGTCCAGGGCCTGGTTGTCGCCGAGCGTGGCCAGCGCCATGCCGCTGGTGTAGTCGACCAGCGCGACGCCTATCGCGCCTTCGATGGTGGACATCGCGTCGGAGAGGGCGGATTCCATCTGAGCCATGAGGGATGGTGACCTTTCGAATGGGTGGAGGTGTTGCGGTGTGCGGTGGAATACGGGGGCGGGCGGCAGGCCTGCCTACCGGCGCGGCGCCGCGTCGACGAGCGCCCCGATGCGCTCGGCCGCCCGCCTGGCCTGCAGGTGCAGCCGGCCCACATTGGTGTCCGGGCCGGTCACGGCGGTGAGCACGGCACGGCGGCCGGCCGAGTAGGCGGCGATGTAGCCGTCCGTGCCGCGGGTCAGGGACTCCTCGAAAGCGCCCTGCCCGGTCGCCTCGGTGAGCCGCTTGGCGACCCCGATGGCCGCCGCGGTCAGCGCGGCCAGCCCGTCCGGTTCGATGTCCGGCAGATCGTGCGCGATCACCATGCCGTCCGCGCTCGCGACCATGCCGCCGTGGAAGTGCCGCACCTGACCGCGCAGCGTCAGCAGTTCGTCCCGTATCCGGGGTTCGATCGTCATCAGTCTCCTTTTCGCGGCCCGCCTTCCGAGGGCGCGCCTCATGCGGTGCACGGTCTTCGTGGGCAAGGGGTCACAGGTTTTCCTCCAGCGCCGTACGCAGTCGGACAAGGAGGGCAACGTCCGGGTCCCGGGTGTCGAGGAGTTCCGGCACCGGTGGTTGCCAGGTGGGGGTGCGGCATCCGCCGGCGCCGGGTGGCGGATGCCCGGCCGGTGCGGCGCCCGGCCGGCGGCGGGGGAGTCCACCGGGCGGCATCCGGACCAGCCCGGCCGCGGCCAGCCGGCGGATGTCCAGCAGCGTCAGGAACGCGGACTGGCCCAGCGCGCGGGCGAGTTCGCAGGGGGTGTGCCGGCCGTCGGCATGCGCGAGCAGCCGTCGCTGCCGCGGTGTCGTACCGGCCGGAGCACCGGGGCCGGCCGGCACCACGGGCTGGGTGTCGACCGCCGCCCAGGGGCGCAGCCGGTCCAGCAGCGCCCGGCGGCGGGCCGTCGCCCGCTGGAGGTCGCCGGCGCTGATCGGGCGTACGACCCCCAGCCAGTGCCCGGTCCCGGGGGTGAAGGACGTGGTCTCGGGCGGCAGCGGCAGCGCGAAGAACGCCGCGTCGAGCAGGGCGGCGAGATGGCAGATCTCCAGCTCGCCCTGGGTCAGCCAGCCCTCGCTGACCAGGAACCGGCCGCCCTGCCGCGCCGGCCCCGCGGTCTCGACCGCGTACCGCCAGCCCTGCGGCGGCACCTTCCCCGCCGCGCTGAGCCGCACCTCGATCCCGGGCGCCGCGGCCCCCTCGACCCAGGTGACCGCACCGTCGCGCAGGTAGACGCAGCCGTGCGGGCCCCGCAGCGCGCCGGTGACGCGTTCGGCGGCACACCGGTCGAGCAGCCCGGCCGGGCCGGGCGGGGGAGACGGGGGCAGGCCCATGGCTGGTTCCCTCACCGTTCGTGCGAACTGGCAGCGCCGGGACGTCAGGACGCGACCAGCCCCGCCGCCAGCTCGCGCAGCCGTATCCGGGCCACGGCGAGATTCGCCTGCGCACGGTCCAGCCAGAGGTACAGATAGGTCTGGCTGTCGAAGGCCGTGTGCACGAAACGGATCAGGTGGTAGCTGCCGGCGGCCGTGATGATCAGGTCCTCCAGGGCGGGGGCGGTGGCGCCGGCGGTGTCGAAGGTGGCGTTGCGCGCCACCGCCTGGACGACCTCGGCGGTGTCCGCGGCGGCCGCTTCATGGTCCCCGTTCGGCGCCTGGCCGGCCGTCCCGAGCGTCAACCCGCTGGTCCAGTCGATCAGTCCGGCCCCCAGCACCCCCGGGATTCCCATCGCCTGGGCCAACACCTGATCGATACCCGGCACTTCGGCTCTCCTTCGCGAGGCTTGGACGACGGCTCGGACGACGGGACGGCACTCCGGAGGGGCGGAAACGCCGAAGCCCTCCCGGGTGGCGCTGCGTGGGAGAGACTTCACGGAAGGTTACTGAAGGTGTGCGCGTGGCACATGCCTCGTGGGCAGGTTCAAGGCAATTGACGCGTTCTCGCCCCTCGACGTGCTGCGGCGGCCGGCCGAGCGGGCGTCCGGGACTCGCTACGGCACCCCCGGCACCGGCTCCTGTCGTCTCGTCAAATGGCCGTCCGCCAGGCCAAGTTGCCTCCAGTGGGCCGACTCGCGCGCCGGACGCAACACCGCCCGCCCAGCCCTTCCGTCACTTGGCCGGAAAGACAGGGTTCCGTCGCGACGTCCGGCCGACACCCCTCCCGCCAACCCCCGGTCCGCTAACGGCCGGAAACCTACAGCTTGGTAAAGAATTGGGGGTCAAACCTGTTCAGGAGGGGCACGCAGACGACAGGATCCCCCCGTAGGCCTGTGATCAACGCCGCCACAAGTGGCGCACCATGCAGGGGGAACACACCACGTGAGAAAATCAGCAGTGCTCGGCGCCGCCGGCACCCTGGTGACCGGGGCTCTCCTCGCCACCGCGATAGCCACACCCGCCAGCGCGGGCGAACACCACAAGAAGGGCCGGGCCGAGGCCCGCGGGGTCCAGATCGCCGCCGCACGTGCGGCCAAGAAGGGCATCGACTGGCAGGACTGCCCGGCCGACTGGGGCCTGAAGTCGCCCGTCCAGTGCGGCTTCGTCACCGTCCCGGTCGACTACGCCCGGCCCGACGGCCGTACCATCAAGATCGCCGTCGACCGTGCGGTCAGCACCGGCGGCAAGCAGGAGCGCCAGGGCTCGCTCCTCTACAACCCCGGTGGACCGGGCGGTTCGGGCATGCGCTTCCCGACCCGCATCACCACCAAGAACCCGCTGTGGGCCAAGACCGCCAAGGCGTACGACTTCGTCGGTTTCGACCCCCGCGGCGTCGGCCACTCCGCCCCGATCTCCTGCATCGACCCGCAGGAGTTCGTCAAGGCACCCAAGGCCGACCCGGTGCCGGACAGCGAGGCGGACAAGCGCGCCCAGCGCAAGCTCGCCAAGGAGTACGCGGACGGCTGCAAGGAGCGCAGCGGCGCCCTGTTGCCGTACATGACCACCGCGAACACCGCCCGTGACATCGACGTGCTCCGCGCCGCGCTGCACGAGAAGAAGCTCAACTACCTGGGCGTCTCGTACGGCACGTACCTCGGCGCCGTCTACGCGACGCTCTTCCCGGGCCACGTGCGCCGGATGCTCGTCGACAGCGTCGTCAACCCGTCCCGCGAGAGCGTCTGGTACCAGGCCAACCTCGACCAGGACATCGCCTTCGAGACCCGCTGGGGCGACTGGAAGAAGTGGGTCGCCAAGAACGACGCCACCTACCACATCGGCGACACCCCCGAGAAGGTCCAGGCGGCGTGGGAGCAGCTGCGCGCCACCGCCAAGAAGGACGCCATCGGCGGCGTGGTCGGCCCGGCCGAGCTCACCGGCTTCTTCCAGAACGCGCCCTACTACGACTCGATGTGGGCCACCGTCGCGCAGGTCTGGAGCGCCTACCGCGCCGGCGACCCGAAGCCCCTGATCGAGAACGCCGGTCCTGACCTCAAGGACACCGCGGGCAACATCGCCGCGGAGAACGGCAACGCCGTCTACACGGCCGTCGAGTGCACCGACACCAAGTGGCCCACCAGCTGGCGCAAGTGGGACCGCGACAACACCCGCATCCACCAGCAGGCCCCGTTCATGACCTGGGCCAACGCCTGGATGAACCTGCCCTGCGCCACCTGGCCGGTCAAGCAGCAGCGTCCGGTCGAGGTCCGCACCGGCAAGGGCCTGCCGAGCGTGCTCATCGTGCAGAGCACCCGTGACGCGGCGACGCCCTACGACGGCGCCGTCGAGCTGCACAAGCGGTTCGCGGGCTCCCGCCTGATCACCGAGCGGGACGCCGGTTCGCACGGCGTCACCGGCCTGGTCAACCCCTGCATCAACGACCGGGTCGACGCGTACTTCCTGGAGGGCAGGACCGACGCCCAGGACGTGACCTGCGCCCCGCACGCCACGCCGAAGCCGGCCGCCTCGCCGGCCAAGGCCACCGCGGCGGCCGCGGGCAAGGCCGACCTCCCGGCAGCCCGGTAACCCACCGGAACCACCAGGAGAAGAGGGCGGCCGGGAATCCTCCCGGCCGCCCTCGCCGTGCCTCCGGACGTCGCTCAGCCCGCGATCGGCTCCACCCGCGGCTCCGCGATCGCCACGTAGTCCTCGGTCACCAGCGCCAGCGAGCGGTCCAGCCGCGCCGCGTTGAAGTAGATCTCCGGCTGCTCCAGCAGCGCCGGATCGACCACCAGCGTCAGCTCCTCGTCGAAGGAGAACGGCAGGATCGTCCCGCTGACACTGCGCGCCAGCCGCTCCGCGACCTCCGGTGTCGCGAACCCCGCGTACGACCCGCCCAGCAGCGCCTTCACCGCCCCGAGATCCACCCGCCGGTCACCGGGCACCACCGCCAGCACATAACGCTTGGTCTTCTTCCCGAGCTTGACCATCACGACGATGCACTTGGCGGCCTGCTCGACGGCGTTCCCGCGCAGCGCGCTCACGGCCTCGGTCGCGCCCTCCGGAGCGTGCTCGTAGATCCGGAAGCGTGCCCCACGCTCCTCCAGCAGCCCGATCAGCTTGGTGTACGTCTCGTGCTCACTCACGCCGTCCTCGTTTCCCTTCCTCGTGCTCACGCCGCGAACGCCTCGGCGAAGGCGGCCCTGGTGGGGGAGTCCGTACGGCGGTCCAGCACCGCGAACACCACCCGGTCGAACCGGTCGGCGAACCGGCCGGCATCCAGCAGCTGCCCGGCGAACGCCCGCGCCACATCGGCGGGTTCGTTGCGGAACACCCCGCACCCCCAGGCGCCGAGGACCAGCTGACGGTACCCGCCGGCCGCCGCGACCTCCAGCACCCGCTCCGCCCGTACGGCCAGCGCCGCCGGCACCCGTCCCGCCTCGACCGGCCGCTGCCGCGCGATCACCCCCGCGTTCGGCGCCGCCGCCGTCAAGAACCCCGCCTCGTACGGCACTTCGAGCAGCGAGCCGCGATCGTCCCGGAACACCGGCACGCCCGGCGAGAGGATCACCCGGTCACTGTAGAACGGAGTCGGCTCGCGCCGGTGCGCCGCGTAGAACTCCGGCGCCTCGCGCACGCACACGTACAGCGCCGACCCCCGGCACAGCGCCTCCTCCTGCGCCTGCGCACCGTTGAGATAGCCACCGCCGGGATTCCGCGCCGAGGCGAAGTTCAGCACCGCGACCGGCCCGCCGCCGCTGCCCGCCAGCCGCCGCCCCGCCGTCAGGCTGCCTTCCCCCGTCACCTCGAACACGGTCTCCCGGCCGCCGTCCCCGGGCTCCGGCACCGCGACCGGCTCCGGCCCGTACAACCGGGTCCCCGCCCGGGCCCGCGCCACCTGCTCCGCGATTTCCACCGGCCGCCCGCTCGGCGCCCGGTACCTCCCCTGCGCAACGATCCGCTCGGTCTCCTGCGCCATCCCCCGCAAACGGGCGCTCATCGACGGCACCCTTCTCTCCACGTCAACATGATGATCACGGTAGGGCCCCGGGGTGGTGTGCGCGATCGAATATCGGGCGGCAGGCAGCGACGCTAGGGCGCTTGTGGCGGGGTGCGCGGCGTCGTGCGCCGGTGGCGCACCTGCGGGTGGGCCTGGGCCTTGGCCTCGGTGGCGTACAGGTCGACGTACTCCTGCCCGGAGAGGGAGAGGATCGCGTACATGATCCGGTCGGTGACGGCACGCAGCGCGGTGCGCTCGTCGGCCAGGCCGGCGTACCGGGAGAAGTTCAGCGGTGCGCCGAAACGGATGGTGATCCGCATGGCTCGCGGCAGCCGCCGGCCGGTCGGCTGTGCCTCGAACGTGCCGATCACGGCACAGGGGATCACCGGCACCCCCGCCTGCAGGGCCATCGCGGCGACCCCGGTGCGCCCCTTGTAGAGCCGGCCGTCGTGCGAACGGGTGCCCTCCGGATAGATCCCCAGCAGCCGGCCCTTGCGCAGCACGGCCAGGCCCGACGCGATCGCCGCCCGGGAGGCGCGGCCCCCGGACCGGTCCACCGGGATCTGCCCGACCCCGCGGAAGAACGCCGCGGTCAGCCGCCCCTTCAGCCCTGGTCCGGTGAAGTACTCGGACTTGGCGAGGAACGTCACCCGGCGCGGCACGATCGCCGGCATCACGAAGTGGTCGGCGAACGAGAGGTGGTTGCCGGCGATGATCGCGGCGCCCTCCTCGGGGACGTGCTCCAGGCCCTCCACCCGCGGCCGGAAGACCAGTCGCAACAGCGGTCCCAGCAGGACGTACTTGAGCACCTGGTAGAACACGGGCGGCTCCCTCCGCGGCCGAGGAGGCAGTGAGTGTATGAGCAACCGCCGCCGGGAGTAACCACCTTGGCGCGAATCGATGCTGACGCCAGGGCAGCGGATTTGGCATCCCCGGACAACTTTCAACTCGCCCTGAGTACCCCGTAGTTGGGTTCCGTACTGACCGGCGAGCGAGCCCGGGACCAGCTTCCGGGCCGAGGACAGGAGCCCTGTATGTCCCGCAAGAGAAGAGTCACCCGGCGACAGAAGATCGTGGTCGCGGTGAGCGCCGCGGCGCTGGTGGGTGGTATCGCCATCGTCACGACCGGCACCAGCCAGGCGTCGGTGGCCTGCGACGGACTGGCCACCGCCCTGAGCAACAACCAGAAGTTCATCGCCGATCAACAGGCCCACCCCGACGCCCAGTCGGCGGCGCGGATCGCCAACAGAGAGGCGGTGATCAAGGAGATCCAGGTCAAGCAGCAGGCCGCCGGCTGCAGTGGGGGAGGCGGCGGTGCCGAGGCGGGTGCGCCACCCCAGGGCGGTGCGCCGCCCCAGAGCAGTGCACCGCCCGCATCCGAGGCCCCACCGGGTTCCTCGGCCGACCCGACTTCCTCGGCCGCCCCGCCGGGCTCGGCCGACCCGTCCGCGTCCGGTGCCCCGCCCGCGGCCGGCGGTGACGTGGTCTGCCCCGGGTCGACGGTCACCCTCTCCGGCGAGGGCGGCGCACCGGCCGCCTCCAGCGACCAGTTCCCCGCCGGCACGAAACTGAAGGTGACCAACCTGGACAACGACAAGTCGACGACGGTGTCCGTCACCTCGACGTCGGGCAGCTGTGTGCTGCTCAACAACGCCGCGTTCGAGCAGGTGCGGGAGGAGGGCAAGTTCCTGATCCGGCACGCCCGCATCGAGCGCGTGGGCTAGCGCGGGCGGGAAACCCCCGGCGTGAGAGCCCGTTCGCGAAGATCCCCTCCGGTCCGGTGGCCGGTGACGGAAGCCGCCTCCTCCGTCACCGGCCACCTTCTTCCGGACGGGCCCGGCGCGGACCGAGGGGCCCGGAACTGCTCAGGAACGGCCCAGGGACGGGACCGTACGGGCGACCTCGCGGCGTGGCCGCTTGCGTGTCGGGGGCCGGCGGGGTGGCCTGAAGCCCCCCAGCGTTCCCCAGGAGGCACCGATGCCCGTGCACCACCGAGGCCGCACCGCGCGTGCCGCCGTGCCCGCCGCCGTGGCCGCGACCGTGTCCGCCGTGCTGGCCGGTGCGTTCTGTGCCGCCCCGGCCGGCGCCACCGAACCGCCGCCACCCGCCGGCCAGGGGCTGCTGCTGACCGTCTCCGGGGACCACGACACCTGGATCCGCGGGGTGCGGCTCTCCTGCCCGGACATCTATGGCAGGCACCCCCACGCGGCCGCCGCCTGCGACGCGCTGACCTGGGCCCGCGGCGATCTGGACGCGCTGCCCGGCGAGCCGCACGCCTGCACCCGGCAGTACGACCCGGTCACCGTCAGCGCGACCGGCACCTGGCGCGGCGGTCCGGTGAACTGGCGCAAGGAGTTCCCCAACGCGTGCACGCTGGACTCCGCCACCGGGCCGGTCTTCCGCTTCTGAGCGACCTCAGTTCGGCCGGGCCGCCACCACCCCGACCGTCACCACGGCCAGGATCACCCAGCAGAACCAGAGCCAGCCATTGGCGCCCAGCGCCACGGTGTAGGCGGTGGCGGCCACCAGACCGGTCACCGTGCACACGGCCATCGTCCTCACAGATCCGGGCATCCCGCATCCTCCTCACGGCAGCCCGGAGCCGGCAACGCAGCGGGCCGCGGCCATGGGACCATCGTCCCCGGCCGCGGCCCGTACCGCCAGATGGTCGACCCACCCGCTTGCGGTCCTACCGCCCCCGTGCGTTGAGCGAGGCGAGGTACGCGTTGTAGTCGGCGAGGTCCTGGTCGCCGTTGCGGTCGGCGGCCCGGTCGGCGCGTTGCGACTGCCGCTCCTCGGACTTGTACCACTGGAAGACCAGCGCGATCAGCACCACGACGGACGGGATCTCGCTGAACGCCCAGGCGATGCCGCCGGCGGCCTGCTGGTCGGACAGCGCCTCGATGCCGAGCGAGGCCGGTGGGTGCAGGAAGGTGTCGACCATCGGCTCGGAGGCCATCATCAGCGCGATGCCGAAGAAGGCGTGGAACGGCATGCCCGCGAAGAGCTCCAGCATCCGCATCACGTAACCGGGCCGGTGCGGCCCCGGGTCCACGCCCATGATCGGCCAGAAGAAGACCAGGCCGACCGCGAGGAAGTGCACCATCATCGCGATGTGCCCGGCCCGGGACTCCATCAGGAAGTCGAACAGCGGCGAGAAGTAGAGCGCGTAGAGGCTCGCGATGAACAGCGGGATGGTGAAGGCGGGGTGCGTGATGACCCGCATGTAGCGGCTGTGCAGCAGCGCCACCAGCAACTCCCGCGGGCCCTTGCGGCCGCGCCCGGCGGTGGGCAGCGCCCGCAGCGCCAGCGTCACCGGCGCACCGAGCAGCAGCAGGATCGGCGAGAGCATGCTCACGATCATGTGCTGGACCATGTGCACGCTGAACATCGCCATGCCGTAGTCGTTCAGCCGGGTGCACATCGACAGCGCCACGGTGAGCACGCCCAGGGCCCAGGCGACGATCCGGCCGAGCGGCCAGGCATCGCCCCGGCGCCGCAGCCGGACGACCGCCCAGCCGTACAGCCCGAGGGCCAGCAGGCAGCCGATGAGGAAGACCGGATCACCACCGAACGCGAGGCCCCGCCCCAGCGTGAACGGCGGTAGATCCATCTGCATGCCGTCCATGCCGTGCCCGCTGTGATCCATCCGCTCGCTCCTGATTCGTACCAATGCTCCGGCGACAAGCGTAGAACCGCCCCCGGCCGTGATCGTGGCCGGGGGCGGGTCGTACAGCGGGGAACTACCGTGCGGAGCGGAAGGTGGTGCCGCGCGCGGTGGCCGGGGTCACAGTACGCACTCGGCCTCGTCGTAGCGCGCGGCCGGCACCGTCTTCAGCGTCTCCACGGCCTCGGCCAGCGGGACCAGCGTGATGTCCGTGCCGCGCAGCGCGGTCATCATGCCGAACTCCCCGCGGTGCGCGGCCTCGACGGCGTGCCAGCCGAAGCGGGTGGCGAGCACCCGGTCGTAGGCGGTCGGGGTGCCGCCGCGCTGGACGTGGCCGAGGATGACCGGCCGGGCCTCCTTGCCGAGGCGGTTCTCCAGCTCGACGGAGAGCTGCCGGGCCACACCCGCGAACCGCTCGTGCCCGTACATGTCCTTGCCGCCGACGTCGAACGACATGGTGCCCTCGCGCGGCTTGGCGCCCTCGGCGACCACCACGATGGCGAACTTCTTGCCGGCCTCGAAGCGGGCCGACACCCGGGCGGTGAGCTCGTCGATGTCGAAGGGACGCTCCGGCACCACGATCGCGTGCGCACCGGCCGCCATGCCGGAGTGCAGCGCGATCCAGCCGGTGTGCCGCCCCATCACCTCGACGATCATGACCCGCTGGTGGGACTCGGCGGTCGTCTTGAGCCGGTCCAGCGCCTCCGTGGCGACGCCCACCGCGGTGTCGAACCCGAACGTCACGTCGGTGACCGCGATGTCGTTGTCGATGGTCTTCGGTACGCCGACGATCGGCAGCCCGGCGTCCGACAGCAGCCGCGCCGCCTTCAGCGTGCCCTCGCCGCCGATCGGGATGATCGCGTCCAGGCCCAGCTCGGCGACATGGCCGCGGGCCCGCTCCACGCCGTCGCGCAGATGGGCCGGCTGCACCCGGGACGACCCGAGGATGGTGCCGCCGCGGGCCAGGATGCCGCCGACGGCGTCGAGGTCGAGCTTGCGGTAATCGGCTTCCAGCAGGCCCTTCCAGCCGTCGCGGAAGCCGATCACCTCATCGCCGTGGTCGGCGGTGGCGCGGTGGACGACGGAGCGGATGACGGCGTTCAGACCGGGGCAGTCGCCGCCGGAGGTGAGGACACCAATACGCATTGCTCGAAAACCCTCTGCAACGTAACCGGGGGGCCCGGACCCCGTCGTCCGGTTGTATGCCGCTCACCCTACAAGCGCGGGGCCCGTGGGCACACGTACGCCCGCAGTGCGGACTGCGGGCGTACGAAAAGCGGTGAAAAGGGAGATGTCGCTCAGGCGGGCTGGGTCGCGGCGGCGATCCGCTCCTGGCGGAGCGCCTCGTACCAGCGGTCGTCCACCGGGGGCAGTGCGTTGACGTCCAGCGCCAGCTTGATCAGCAGGTCGGCGATGTGCGGGTTGCGGGCCATCACCGGGCCGTGCATGTACGTGCCGAAGACGGTGTCGTTGTACGCGCCCTCGTAGCCGTCGCCGACACCGTTGCCCTTGCCGAACCGGACCTTGGCGAACGGCCGGGCGGTCGCGCCCAGATGCGTCACGCCCTGGTGGTTCTCGAAGCCGGTCAGCGGCGGCAGCCCCAACTGCGGGTCGATGTCGGCGAGTACGTCACCGACGCAGCGCTCGCCCTCACCGCGGGTGGACACCACGTCCAGCAGCCCCAGGCCCTGCTGCCGCTCACCCAGGTCGTTGATGAACTCGTGGCCCAGGATCTGGTAGCCGGCGCACACCGAGAAGACGATCGCGCCGTTGGAGACCGCGCGGCTCAGACCGCCGTCGCGGATCAGCCGCTCGGAGGCCAGCCGCTGCGGCCGGTCCTCACCGCCGCCGATCAGGTAGATGTCGCCGGAGGTGGGGATCTGCTGGTCGGACCGTACGTCCACGCGCTGGACGTCCAGACCGCGCTGGCGCGCCCGCCGCTCCACCACCAGGGCGTTGCCCTGGTCGCCGTAGGTGCTCAGCAGGTCCGGGTAGATCCACACCAGGCGCAGGCTGTTGTCACTCATGCTTGCTCGTCCTTGTCGTGAAGGTGGGTGGATCACGGTCAGTTGCCCACCCGGCGGCGCAGGTCCTGGAAGGCCGTGTAGTTGGCGATGACCTCGATGCGGCCGGGCGGTGCCAGCTGCACCGCCTCGTCCAGGCTCTCGCACACCTGGAAGTCGAGGCCGGCCACCTCCAGCCGCACCGCCAGGTCCAGCTTGCGGTCACCGAGCACGAAGATCGGGTGCCCGGCCAGCCGGGTGTAGTCGACGTCCCACAGCCAGGAGGTGTCCGTGCCGTCCGCGCCGCGGGCGTTCACCGACATGATCACCGGGGTCGGCGGCGGGTCGATCAGCGAGAAGGTCTCCAGCCAGCCGGCCGGGTTCTTCGCCAGCAGCAGCCGCAGCTCGCGCTGCTGGAACGTGACCACGTCGTAGCGGCCGGCGACCGCCTGCACCGAGAACATCCGCTCCAGGGCCACCTGCGGCGGCACCCCGAAGGCGGCGGCGACCGCCGCGGAGGTGGTCGCGTTGGCCTTGTTGGCCCGCCCCGGAAGCTGGAGCTTGATCGGCCAGGCGCTGCCGTGCGGGTCGAGGACGTGGTCGCCGGAGAGCGCCCAGCTGGGCGTGGGGCGGCGGAAACCGCACTCGGCGCAGAACCAGTCGTCGCCCGGCCGCTGCATCACCCCACCGCACGACGGGCAGGACCAGGCGTCGTCCTTCCACTCCTGGCCGGCCGCGACCCACACCACGTTCGCGGAGGACGAGGCCGCCCACACGATCAGCGGGTCGTCGGCGTTGGCGACGATCAGGGCCTTGGAGCCGGCCAGGCCCTCGCGCCACTTCTCCGCCAGCATCCGGGTCTCGGCGGCCCGGTCGAGCTGGTCGCGCGAGAGGTTCAACAGCGCTATGGCCTTGGGCGTGACGTCCCGCGCCACCCCGGCGAGGTACTTCTCGTCGACCTCGATGACGCCGTACTTGGCGTCCGAGCCGCCGGCCAGGGCGGAGGTGATGCCGGCCGGCATGTTGGCGCCGAGCGCGTTGGAGACCACCGGGCCGCTGGCCCGCAGCGCCTCCGCGATCAGCCGCGTCGTCGTGGTCTTGCCGTTGGTCGCCGACACCAGGACGACGTCCAGGTGCCCGGCGAGCCGTGCCAGCAGGTCGGGGTCGAGCTTCAGCGCCACCCGGCCACCGATCACCGATCCGCTGCCGCGGCCCGCCGCGCGCGACACCGCCGCCGCGGCCTTGCCCGCCGTCACGGCCAGCTTGGCCCGCGGCGACAGCGGCTCCGTGTTGCCTGCCATCGTCCTAGATCCTCCTTGCATCCGGCGCCCGGCGTGCGGCTGCCGGTGGAACGCCTCCTCCGCTGCCGACGACCGGCCGGAGGCTTCGGTCGGGGATCAGCCTATCGAGATCCGGCGGCGGCCCCGAACCCCGCCACCCGTCCGGCGACATCCGGCGGTGCGCAGGACCGTACGCTTGTCCCATGCGCCTCCGCACCATCCCCGGCAGTTCCGGCCGGCCCCGCCCGCTGCGTCTGCTCGGCGATCCGGCCCTGACCGGGCCCTGTCAGGAGGTCACCGCGTTCGACGAGGAGCTGGCCACGCTCATCGAGGACATGTTCGCGACGATGTACGCCGCGCACGGCGTCGGGCTCGCCGCCAACCAGATCGGCGTCCCGCTGCGGGTCTTCGTCTACGACTGCCCCGACGACGAGGACCGCCGCCACCTGGGGCACCTGGTCAACCCCCGGCTCGTCGAGACCGACGGGCCGGTGATCCGCGGGCCCGAGGGATGCCTCTCGCTCCCCGGCATCGAGGCCGGCACCCCGCGCCACGACCGGGCCGTGGTGACCGGTTTCAGCGCGTCCGGCGAGCCGCGGACGGTGACCGGCACCGGCTTCTTCGCCCGCTGTCTGCAGCATGAGTGCGACCATCTCGACGGCGGTCTGTACGTCGACCACCTCACCGGGCTGCGCCGCCGCCGGGTGCTGCGCGCCGCGGCCCGGTCGCCGTGGGCCGCGGACCCGGAGACGTCCGGCCCCTGAGCGGCCGGCTCCCCCTCCGACCCCCTGGCTTCCTGTCCCCTCTGTCCCCTCCCTCGTCGTACGTCCTCAGAACCCGGGGCTGTCCTCACGGTCCTTGAGGGCGGCCAGCTGGCCCCACAGCAGGTCGGTCAGGTGCTGGACCAACTGCTCGCGGGAGCAGGGGCGTTCGCGCAGCCACCAGTCGCCGGCGCCGTGCATCATGCCGACGATGCCGTGGCCCCAGACCCGGGCCCGCTCCTCGCCGCCGGGGCCGAGGTCGAGCCGTTCGATGATCACGGTGGCCAGCTCCTCGCCGAGCCGGCGCAGCAGCGGAGCGGCGTGCCGCCCCACGTCGAAACCGGACTCCGACGGGGTGTTCTCGTCCGCCGGGTGCATCAGGAAGCGGTAGACCTGCGGCCGGGCCTCGATCGCGAGCAGATAGGCGTCGAGGGTGGCCTCGACCCGGTCGCGGCGCACGACCGGTGCGTCCAGCGCGGTGCGCAGGTTGAGCAGCAGGGCGTCGGTGTGCCGGACGGCCAGCGCGCGGTACAGGCCGCCCTTGTCGCCGAAGTGCCGGTAGAGGATCGGCTTGGTGATGCCCGCCTCCGCGGCGATGGCGTTCATCGAGGCGTCCGGGCCGTCGCGCAGCACGATGCGCTCGGCGGCCTCCAGCAACTCCCGCCGTCTGCGCTCGGTCGCCGAATGCCGGCGGCCGCTGTTGTCTGTGCTCTCCATGGTCGTGCTCCCCACCCTCGTGACTCCGTGGCGCTCGCGCAACGTAACACCCGATCTTCGCCGGTAATCCGGCACAGGGGGAGTTGACATCGCTTACTGACGAGTAACACACTTCGCGTTACCGCTAGTAACACGAGAAATGCCCGCACTGGAGGGGACATGGCCGAGTTCACCATGGAGCTCAACGACGAGCAGAAGGAAGTCCGTGACTGGATTCACGGCTTCGCCGCGGACGTCGTGCGCCCCGCCGCCGCCGAATGGGACGAGCGCGAGGAAACCCCCTGGCCCGTCATCCAGGAGGCCGCGAAGATCGGCCTGTACTCGCTGGACTTCTACGCCCAGCAGTTCTTCGACCCCACCGGCCTCGGCATCCCGATGGCCATGGAGGAGCTCTTCTGGGGCGACGCGGGCATCGCGCTGTCCATCGTCGGCACCGGCCTGGCCGCCGTCGGCGTCCTCGCCAACGGCACCGAGGAGCAGATCGGCACCTGGGTCCCGCAGATGTACGGCGACGCCAACGACGTCAAGGTGGCCGCCTTCTGCTCCTCCGAGCCCGACGCCGGCTCGGACGTCGCCTCGATGCGCACCCGTGCCGTCTACGACGAGGCCAAGGACGAGTGGGTCCTCAACGGCACCAAGACCTGGGCGACCAACGGCGGCATCGCCAACGTCCACGTGGTCGTCGCGGTCGTCGACCCCGAGCTGGGCTCCAAGGGGCACGCCTCCTTCATCATCCCGCCGAACACCCCCGGCCTGAGCCAGGGCCAGAAGTTCAAGAAGCACGGCATCCGCGCCTCGCACACCGCCGAGGTCGTCCTGGAGGACGTCCGTGTGCCCGGCCACTGCCTGCTCGGCGGCAAGGACAAGCTCGACGAGCGCCTCGCCCGGGCCCGCGAGAAGGCCAAGGCGGGTGGGGAGAGGGTGAAGAACGCCGCGATGGCGACGTTCGAGGCGTCCCGCCCGGCCGTCGGCGCCATGGCCGTCGGCACCGCCCGCGCCGCCTACGAGGAGGCGCTGGAGTACGCCACCACCCGCGAGCAGTTCGGCCGCCCGATCATCGACAACCAGGGCGTCGCCTTCCAACTCGCCGACATGCGCACCCAGATCGACGCGGCCCGCCTCCTCGTCTGGCGCGCCTCCTGGATGGCCACCACGGGCAAGCCCTTCACCTCCGCGGAGGGCTCGATGTCCAAGCTGTTCGCGAGTGAGACCGCCAAGAAGGTCACGGCCCAGGCCATCCAGATCCTCGGCGGCAACGGCTTCACCCGCGAATACCCGGTCGAGCGGATGCACCGCGACGCCGCCATCTACACGATCTTCGAAGGCACCAGCGAGATCCAGCGCCTGGTCATCGCCCGGACGCTGTCGGGGATGCCGATCCGGTAGGGCACCGCTGCCGCAGGACGTGTATGGATCGACCCGGCGAGGAGAGTGCCCGCCCTTCGCGGAGGGTGGGGTCTCTCCTCGCTGAAGCACGCCTACCGGATCAAACGGCCACGGCTTCCTCCGGCAGGAACCGCACCGGGCACCGCCGGCAGTACAGAGTCCGCGCCCACCTCGCCCGCGCATCATCCGCTGCCGACGACTTCCGCCACAGCCACACACCCACACCGATGCCGCCGGCCACCAGCAGGAGCCCCGCAGCGACCGCGCCCGATACGAGCGCCACCGCCCCGACCGCGCACGCGCCGGCAGGTAGCAGCAACTGGGCCTTGTAGTCCGCCGGTTGCGGCGCCTGAGACCTCAGCTCCGACTCGCGCGGAAGCGACTTGTAGAACTCCGGCCAGTGCACCACCTGGGTGTGGTCCTTGCAGCGCGGGCACGCAGACGGCATGAACTCCCCCTCGGTCAGAAGACGAGAGCCTGCCAGTGGAACGCGGCGTTCAGCAGGGCGCAGAGGCGCCAACAAGGGGCGTGCGGGACAACGACCGACGGATCCAAGCGAAAATGCCTAGGGGGCTCGCCGGCCCGTGGGGGAGTGGTGCGAGGCAGGAAAAATGTGCTGCATCCTTGACTCCCCCGAGGCTGTGATCCTCCTACCCGAATTGGTGGGGCCACGTTCAATCGGATAACGAGCCAATGCTTGGCCGGGATCGGTGGAACGGGTAGAACGCTGAGGGCAGTTCGGTCTGGAATGCCTGCACCGGTAGGACCCTTGAGCCCTTATGGCGCGGACATGCGAGCGCCATCCGGCCCCTCAATCAGAAGGCAGCATCCGGCAGAGCGCGAAGTCGCCAACTGCACAGCGCTTACGCCCGACTTGAAACGCCTTTCAGTGTCGCCGGCCAAGGGCCGTCGGATCTTGCGGCAGCTCAAGAAGTTCTCCATGAATTGCGCCGAGAGGCCGTGACCTCCGGATCGTATGCCACCGCGTCAGCTCTTTCGGGCCGCGGGATGTCACGACCTTCGCCTGGGTCATAGCCGAAGCCAACACGGATTTCATCGCCGCGATCGAGGACTGGTTACTGATCAGGGCGGTGGACGGAGCGCTACGCACTGAGGAGCTGGAACCCACGCTCATGCAGAAGAAGGGCGCACTGATCAGTGCGTACAACGACTTCGTGGCCACAAGCCGCAAGCGACTTGTGGGAAAGGAAGATCCGGCCGAAGCGTAGCGAATCCCCCAGGGCGCGGCTCATCCGGTGAGCCGCCGCCCGACAGGGCTCCGGTGGACGCTTGGGCGCGTGGTGCCGCAAAGGCCCCGCTCTCTTTGAGGGTGGGGCCTTTTTCGACGTCCGGGAGTGGCCCCCGGCCGTCCTCGGGAGAATTGCGGGAGATCGACTGGGTGGGTCAGTCGGTCAGCGTCCCGTGGATGGCCCGCAGGGCCTCCTCCAGGGTGTCCGCCGCCCGGTCGTGGCCGGTGAAACCGTCGTCCTCGCCGGGGTCGACGGTGTAGGCCCAGCCGGTGTCGGGGTGCCCGTCGACGGTGGCGGAGTGCCGGCTGCCGCAGAGGGCGAGGGAGAGATTGCCGCCGGGGAAGCCGGTTACCTCGGCGTGGATCCCGTCGCCGAAGACGCTGCGGACGAGGTCGCGGGCCTGCTGTGGAGTCATGGGCTGCTCCTCCAGGTGAGAGCGAGGGCCCGGCCGTCCGTCCGGGCCGACAGAGCCATGGTGGCAGGTTCCGGCCGCCGAATCGGCTCGCCCGCTGTCGCGGCCGCCTGCCCGCCCGCCGAATCGGCTCGTCCGTCGTCGGGGCCGCCTGTCCGCCGCGCTCGACGTTGCACCTCGCCACGGCCGTACCGGCCCGCCGCACCGCCCCCATCTGCGCGTTTTCGCCGCCGATGCCCCGGCGCCCCTTGACGCGCTGATCGGCGCGTTCTAACTTCCTTCCATAAAGCAAAACATTGATTCCACGATACGGAATCAGGTGAATCCCGGCTCTTGCCGGGGTCCGCTCGTGACAGGTCGACGCAGGAGTACGCGATGCCTCGAATGACAGCCGCCCGCGCCGCGGTGGAGATCCTCAAGCGTGAGGGCGTGACCAACGCCTTCGGAGTGCCGGGCGCCGCGATCAACCCCTTCTACGCCGCGCTCAAGGGCGCCGGCGGGATCGACCACACGCTGGCCCGTCACGTCGAGGGCGCTTCGCACATGGCCGAGGGCTACACCCGGACCCACCCGGGCAACATCGGCGTCTGCATCGGCACCTCCGGCCCGGCCGGCACGGACATGATCACCGGCCTCTACTCCGCGATCGGCGACTCCATCCCGATCCTCTGCATCACCGGCCAGGCGCCGACCGCGGTGATCCAGAAGGAGGACTTCCAGGCCGTCGACATCGCCTCGATCGCCAAGCCGGTCACCAAGGCCGCGACCACCGTCATGGAGGCCGCCCAGGTCCCCGGCGTCTTCCAGCAGGCGTTCCACCTGATGCGCTCCGGCCGTCCCGGCCCGGTCCTGATCGACCTGCCGATCGACGTCCAGCTCACCGAGATCGACTTCGACCCGGAGACCTACGAGCCGCTGCCGGCCTTCAAGCCGACCGCGACCCGCGCGCAGATCGAGAAGGCCATCGCGCTGCTCAACGAGTCGGAGCGCCCGCTGATCGTCGCCGGCGGCGGCATCATCAACGCCGACGCCTCGGACCTGCTGGTCGAGTTCGCCGAGCTGACCGGCATCCCGGTCGTCCCGACCCTGATGGGCTGGGGCATCCTCGCCGACGACCACGAGCTGAACGCCGGCATGGTCGGCCTGCAGACCTCGCACCGCTACGGCAACGCCAACTTCCTGGAGTCGGACTTCGTCCTGGGCATCGGCAACCGCTGGGCCAACCGCCACACCGGCAAGCTGGACGTCTACACCCAGGGCCGCAAGTTCGTCCACGTCGACATCGAGCCCACCCAGATCGGCAAGATCTTCGCCCCGGACTACGGCATCGCCTCGGACGCCAAGGCCGCGCTGGAGCTGTTCGTCGAGGTGGCCAAGGAGCTCAAGGCCGCGGGCAAGCTGCCCGACCGCGGTGCGTGGGCCGCCTCCACCCAGGAGCGCAAGGCCCAGCTGCAGCGCCGTACGCACTTCGACAACATCCCGATGAAGCCGCAGCGCGTCTACGAGGAGATGAACAAGGCCTTCGGCCCGGAGACCCGCTACGTCACCACGATCGGCCTGTCCCAGATCGCCGGCGCGCAGATGCTGCACGTCTACAAGCCGCGCCACTGGATCAACTGCGGCCAGGCCGGCCCGCTCGGCTGGACCATCCCGGCCGCGCTGGGCGTCGCCACCGCCGATCCCGAGACGCCGGTGGTCGCCCTCTCCGGTGACTACGACTTCCAGTTCATGATCGAGGAGCTGGCGGTCGGCGCCCAGCACAAGATCCCCTACGTCCACGTCCTGGTGAACAACGCGTACCTGGGCCTGATCCGGCAGGCACAGCGCAACCTGGACATCAACTTCCAGGTCAACCTGGAGTTCGAGAACATCAACTCGCCGGAGCTCGGTGTCTACGGCGTGGACCACGTCAAGGTCGCCGAGGGCCTGGGCTGCAAGGCCATCCGGGTCACCGACCCGAACGAGCTCGGCGCCGCCTTCGAGGAGGCCAAGAAGCTGGCCGCCGAGTACCAGGTGCCGGTCGTCGTCGAGGCGATCCTGGAGCGGATCACCAACATCTCGATGAGCGGCAGCGACATCGCCAGCGTCAATGAGTGGGAAGAGATCGCGACCGAGCCGGGACACGCTCCCACCGCGATCAAGCCGCTCAAGTCCTGACGCCGGACCGGCCCGGCGTTCCGCCGCCGGGCCGGATCCGGAGGCGAACCGGGCGCGCTCTTGACCGGCGCGCCCGGCCTCGTCACCATCCCGTAGCACGGGCATACCGTAACGCAGAAACAAAAATCCGCTATCCGGAAGGAGCGCCGGCCCTCATGGGTTTCACGGACACGCGCTTCAACGTCAATCTGTCGATCCTGTTCACCGAGCTTCCGTTGCTGGAGCGGCC
>NZ_JOIX01000061.1 GCF_000720175.1 Streptomyces sp. NRRL S-337 | reverse complement strand
CACGGTGGAGCAGGGACTGGACACGGCCGGAAAGAAACTGAGGAACCTGGCCAAGAACAACAAAGACATCGACCTAGGTGCTGGCAGAGGACTCTGCGCTGTCCTTGTAGTAGTGGCCGCGACCGCCGTGACAACCGCGGTCACTGTTACATCGGTAGTAGTTAAATCGAAGGCGACGTTCTGGGTATCGCCAGCCGGCAGTTCGATGGGCAAGGACGAGGTGGTGGCGGATCTGGCGAAGCAACTGCGCATCTCCTGAACTTCCCCGTGAGCGCAAAGCGGGCCTCCGAACGGTGGTCCGCTTCCCACCTGATCGATGATGAGTGGAGTAATACTGTGATTGGGGTAGATCGCAGGAGATGGAGCCTGCCTTTGAGGAGTGGCCGACAGCGTAGTGTTTCAGTACCTCGTTCGTGGATTTTGATCAGCTGCACATTCTGGGCCTTGGTCGTTCTGTACGTGGCACAAACCCATCTCCCTAAGAATGTCTTGGAGCTACCCGGCCAGGAAGAGGCGACTCCCGCCATTAGGTCTCTCGCGGCGCAGGGATGGAGTTTTTTCACGAAGTCACCACGGGACGTCGAGTTATTTCCTTACGTGTTGCACAACGGAGAATGGAAAAGCGCCTCACTAGCTCCCCACTCGGAGCCGCGAAATGCGTTCGGTCTGAACCGGCGATCTCGTTCGCAAGGAATCGAGATTGCGCTTCTAATGACTAAAGCATCGAAAACATCTTCGAGGAAGTGTGAAAGCTCACTGGGCGATTGTTTGCACTCCGCCTTGCCAAAGGTGAAAATTTCCAACCCCTCACCTGATCCGACTCTGTGCGGAACGATCGCCATCGTGCAGCAAAAGCCAGTTCCATGGGCGTGGCGCGATTTAATGACCGAGCGACATTTTCCGACGCAGGTGACTTCCTGGGAGGTCGTATGCTGACCCACCGAATTCCCGTCCCATGGACGAATGTGTACGGCCTCGCCAGAACACTTATGGCTCTTGGAACCGCTGCCACACTGGCCCTGAGCAGCACAACAACGCTATTCCGTCCAGTTGCGACTTTAGGTGATTATCCCACATGTAAAGGAATTTCCTCTGCAGGCGCCTTCTGTCTTGTACCTGAAGATCACATCGGATGGGTTCAGTGGCTGTGTGTCAGTTTTCTGATACTTGCTGCTTCCGGATGGCGGCCCCAGCTTACTGCCCTGCCGCACGCCTACATCAATTTTAGCGTCTTCACCGGCATCGCCATCGGCGACGGAGGAGACCAACTAGCAGCGAACCTTTCCTTGCTCCTCGTACTTACTGCGCTGGGCGATCGCCGCAAGTGGCACTGGGATGTCGCGGCGGAAGCGCCAGTCACGTCAAGTACTACTCGTGTTTGGGCGCTTATCGGAGTCACTTCCCTGGCCGTGGCACGGCTGCAGATGTGCTTCGTATACTTCCAGGCATCCATCGCGAAGTTGCCACACGCTGAATGGGCGGATGGCTCCGCTATGTATTACTGGATGAACGATTCCGCCTTCGGCGCCCCTGGATGGCTACGCCCCTTAGTAGAGCCCCTCGTAAGTAACCCAATGGGTGTCGCGATACTGACATGGGTGCCCCTGGCTATCGAAATTTCCCTCGCTGCCGCATTGTTACTTCCCCAGCAGATTCGATGGATTTTACTCGCCGCGGGAGTAACCTTCCACCTATCGATCGCCCTCATCATGGGCCTGTGGAGTTTCGCCCTATCTATGTGGGGCGGACTTGTCCTGCTATGTATGCCGTTGGGGGGAACCATTCGTCGACGTTACTCACCAACCCGAAAGTTAGAAGAATCTGGCGAGCCCTCGGACAAGCAAGATCGCACAAGCTCAACAGTTTCATCCGAAGACAATCCCATTTCCCTTGCCAAAACGGTTAGGTGACGGCATATCTGCAACAGGTCTGCTCGTTTCTCAGACGCGTTGGATGCCACCACTGCTCCGCGCCCCCGGCGCAGGTCAATCAGACCGTCCCTCCGAAGTAACTGGTACCCCCGTAGCACAGTGTGCATGTTGACGCCGAGCGACTCAGCCAACTCTCGGGCGGCAGGCAACCGGTCACCTATTTGCAAAGATCCCTCGACAAGAGCCCGGCGTATCGCTGAAGCGATCTGGTCAGCAATCGGTTGAGCGGTGTTCGGATCGATCTGTATCCGCACGCCAATCTCCGTCTCTCCGGTTCGCAACGCAGGTCGGCTGCCTGCCCTGTCTATCGACTGCAGCGATCATGTCGCCACAACTGTGCCATCCGACGCTGAGTGGGCAGTGCAGAATGAGCCAGCCCCGCTCGCTCCAGTGCCTAGTTGTATTGACCTGGAGGATTGTTAACGCGACTGATGGGTGGCTTGCCTCCGAGTGCGGTGTGGCACCTGTGATGGTTGTAGCTGTGCAGGAAGGTGGCCAGTGCGGCGGTTCGGTGAAGGTCTGGCACCTGGCTTGCCTAAAGCGTGTTGCAGAAGGCCGCGGTGCAGGCATTTTCCCTGACGAGTGGGGCGTTGAGGCTGAAGTCGTTGTGGGTTGAGACGTTCACAGGTCTGCGGTGCGGCAGTTTCAGTGGCTGTTGAAGTCGTGCGGGAGCGTGGCGGCGATGGCCTGGTGGCGGGCAGCCGTGGTGCTTGCCGCTGGCGGGCCGTGTGCTTCTGGGGCCGTCCGCTATCGCACGAACTTGCGATGCGTCAGCTCGCGCCGCTCTTTGGCTCTGAATCCGCGACGGTCTGCCGGGTCATCCAGCGACTGCGGCCCCTCCTGGCCATCGAACCGGTCCATCAGCACGCGGACGCAGTGGAAATACTGTGGTCGTGGAGGGCACCCTGATTCCCGTCCGGGACCGCGGGGACGGCTCCTCAAGTCGTAGCTACCGGTTCTCAGCAATCGTGCCGGACCAGGCATGGACGCCCGCACCCCCGCCCTCACCTACGCCGACGGCACGCCCCGCACGCTGTCCCTGCTGCTCGCCGAACTCCACCCCAACGCCCTCCCGGCTCCCACCGGCAACCCAATGGGCGGGGCCAGCGAGATGCCCGGAGCCATGGAAGACGGCTGGCCCGGCTTCTTCCACCGGGCCCACCGCCTCCTGCCCGCCGACGGCCTCCTGCTCCTGGTCACCCGCCAACGCCGGGACGACGGCATCCTCACCGACCCGCTCGGCTCTCTCATCGCCTGCGCCCGCACCGCCGGGTTCCGCTACCTCCAGCACGTCGTCGTCGCCCACGCCCACCCCGCCGACGACCGTCTCGTCCCGCTCCTCCCGCCGACGCCAGCCCCGGCGTCATCCACAGCGACCTGATCGCCCTCACCGCAATCCACCACACGTGAACGCGAGGAGCCCAGTCGTGACGCTTCCCCTCTCGGTGTGGAACACCGCCCCCACCTCAGCTCCCGCCCAGCGCAAGGGCCGCTACGTTCCCGGTTCGGCCGCCCACCCGGCCAAAATGCTCCCGGCCATCGCCGCGCACGCCATCAAGACCTACACACAACCCGGCGACCTTGTCCTCGACCCGATGTGCGGCATCGGCACCACCCTCGTCGAAGCCCTCCACCTCGGCCGCAATGCCCTCGGCATCGAATACGAACCGAAGTGGGCCACCCTCGCCTCACTCAACGCACGCTCCGCCGCACAACAAAGCAGCACCGGCACCGGCACCGTCCGCTGCGGCGACGCCCGCCACCTCATCGACCTCGCCCCCACTCATACCCGCGGCGAAGTGGCACTCGTAGTCACCTCACCCCCCTACGGGCCCAGCGTCCACGGCCAGGTCCGCTCCACCCGGGACACCGGCGAACGCGGCGTCGTCAAGAAGCACTTCCGCTACGGCCACGACCGCTCCAACCTTGCCCACGTCTCCACCACCCACCTCCTGGAGGCGTTCACCCAGATCCTCACCCAGTGCAGAACCATGCTGCGCCCCGGCGGCACCGCGGTGGTCACCACCCGCCCCTGGCGCGAACGCGGCGAACTCATCGATCTGCCCTCCGCCGTCCTCGCCGCCGGCAAAGCCGCCGGCCTCACCCCCGCCGAACGCTGCGTCGCCCTCCTCACGGGCATCCGCGAGAGCCAGCTCGTTTCCCGCCCGTCTTTCTTCCAGATGAAGAACGTCCGCGAGGCCCGCCGCCAGGGCATCCCCCTGTCAGTGATCCAGCATGAGGACGTCCTGATCTTCACCCGGCCGGGACAACACGACGCACCCACCACGACGACGCAGCACTGCCGCGGCGCAACGGTGCGCGGGTCCAGAACTGACCACACCTCGCCCTCCACCGCAGCCGTCCGATCCCGCACCTGCGCCCCGAGGGACGGCCGTGGCGGTCACTGATCGTCCACTCGGCAGCCCGTTCTCCGGTGCCAGCGGCCTGGGCCTCAGGGCCCAGGCCGCACCCGTCACCCGGCACGCGGAGACCACCCCGCACGCCGCTACGGCCCCATCCCCTCCCCGCCACTTGCCCCCCCAGCGATGTCATCACGGCACTCAACTCAGGTTGGTTCAGAATGCCCGCAGCCTCCTCTCCCTCTGCGCCGGAACCCACCCCTTCGCCACAGGCAAAGACACACGACCGCGGGCTTGACGACGCCCCCGATACCGAGCGTCCATGGTCGACGCCCGGCACGGCAGCCGGGCCGGCACGGCCGGCACCTCGCCATACGCCGCCACCCGGAGAACCGAGAACGCGGGAAGAACCCCGGTTCTCGTACGAGGCGGTGCGCCCATGACGCGAGGCGGAAGCAACCGGCTGCTAACCGTGGAAGAGGTCGCGGCGTGGCTCAGGGTCAGCGAGGCCACCGTCAGGAACAAGTACCGCGCCTGGGGCATCAAACCCCAGAAGGTCGGACGCCTCCTGCGGTTCCGCGAGCGTGACATCGCCAACTACCTGGAGGAGCACTACGGGTGAGGCCGGGTGCCCGAAGCGAGCGAGCAAGGAGTCAGGCTCGATGGCCACCGTCTATCAGAGGTGCAAGAACGACAAACGCAACGTGAACTACCCCTGCGAGAAGTCCCGATGCGGGCACCCGTGGACGGTCCGCTACCGCGAACCGGGCGGCGCTGAACGGCAGCCCAGCTTCGAGAAGAAGTCTCAAGCCGACGCATTCGCCGACAGATTGCAGCACGATAAGTACCAGGGCCTCTACCTCGACCCCAAACGCGGAGAGATCACCCTGCGCACCTACGCCAAGGAGTGGCTTGAGCGCCAGGTCATCAGCGACTCCACCTACCGCAACTACGAAAGCTTCCTGCGGATTCATCTACTCCCTTGCCTGGGCGACAAGACGATCGCGGGTGTGGAGCGAAAGGACATCGAGGCTTTCGTCGCGGCGCTGGGGAAGAAGCTCGCCGCGAGTACCGTGTGCGACCGCATGAAGATGGTCACCAGCCTCTTCCAAACCGCGATCAAGGAGAAGAGACGGGCGGATGACCCAACTCAGGACATGAAACTGCCCCGCAGCGACGCACGCGGTCGACGAGGACGACATCCCGACCTTGTACGAGGTCGATCTCATGGCCAAGCAGATTTCCCCCCAGTACCGCCTGACCGTGTACCTGCAGGCCGGGGCGGGCCTGCGCATCAGCGAGACCCTGGCCTTCACCCCTAACTGTGTCCGCTCCGACTTCCTGCGCGTGCGCCGACAGGTCAGCTCGAAGGCGCACCGCGACGACTGTAAGACCCGCTTCATCCCGCTTAAGCACCGAGCCGAGGGGGAGTACCGGGACGTTCCCCTACCGACCTTCCTCTCCGAGGAAATCGATATGCACCTACGGGAGTGGGGAACGGTGATGACGGCGGGGATGGACGTCCTGTTCACCCCGCGCGACCGGGGCAAGGGCGCCATGCCCACGGCGAACACCTACGCCTACCACTTCAGGAAGGCACTGAAGGCCGCGGGCATCGTCAAGCCGGACGGGAGCCCGAAGTACACGCCGCACGGTCTGCGCCACTTCTTCGCCTCCACCGCCCTCGCCCACGGCATCCCCATCCACGAGGTCTCCCGCTGGCTGGGCCACAAATCGATCAAGACCACCGTAGACGTCTACGGCCATCTCGTCCCCGCCTCCTGGGACCGCTGCCGGACCGTGATGCAGACCGCACTACGCCCCGGATCGCCCACGGCCTGATCGGGCACGAACGGACTCAACTTGTCGTCGCAGTCGGCGGGCAATGGCGCTGCGAGTAGATCGTCAGCGTGCGGCCAGACGTTCAAGGACAGTGAGCCAAGGTAGGAACCACGTGCGCGGATCCGGTGCTCGTCCCAGGTGGTGGCCCACTCGCTGATGTCGGTATTCGGTGGTGCGCTGAGCAGGGTGCCGTGGGTGAGACGCAGCAGGCTGTGCGCGCTGAGCCATTGCCGCTTGTCCTCCCATGCCATGTTTCCCAGGGTGGGGTTCAGGCGGGCGGTGACCAGGGTCAGGTTGCCGAGAGTGTGGACCAGTTCGTCGCGGTCGGAGCCTTCGGACTGATCGTTTTCGAGGGGCGGCCAGTTATCGCGCCAGCTCTGCGGCATGACATGCTCGATAGTCAACTTCGCGCCCACCTGCTGGCCGAGGGGGACGACGAGTTGTTCGGTGTGGTCGGTGCGAAGCTCGTCTTCCAGCGCTTCCAGGAGGATGCGTACGCCGCGGCGGTACAGACGGGTGTAGATGGGGTCTTGTTCCAACGAGGCACGGAACTCATGGTCGCTCGGCCAATGGCGGTGGGCTCCTTGCATCGCCGAGAGGGCTTCGATAACCGCTTCGTCTGCGTGGTCGGGCTGCCGGGCTGCAGCTGCGACCAGGTCACGGAAGACGTTGTTGTGGTCGCGGTTGCTGAGATTGAGCAACGCCCGGCGAACGAGGTAGCTGTCGATAGCGCGGATCGCCCGTAGACGACGCTCCAGTGGCAGCACGGTCTCGTCCAGGCCGTAGAGGAGAAGAAGCAGGGGCATCGGAGTGGAGGTCTGAAGGACCTTCATCCGGTACAGGAAACGGCCCTCGACGCCGTGCTGCGGGTAATCGTCGATCAGGTCATAGATCTCGGCATATCGCGCCAGTTCGGCGAAGACGTCCTCCGTAGGGACGGCCGCCGAGAGCAGTCAGCGCTCGAACTCCTTGAACAGGGTGGAGGAGGTGAACTCCCGCTGTGTTCGCATAGTGAGCCAATACGTCAGGAACACGTCGAGGCGGCTTCGCGTAATGCGGCCAGTCGTCTGCTCCGTGCGCCATTCGTCCTGGTCGAAGGGCGCCCAGTACGTTTTGTAGAGCCGGTCGACGTCTACTCCGGCACGTTCCGCATTACGGAATAGAAGGTTCTTGATCAGATCCGCGTGCTCCAACGGTGTACCGCGGCTGTTCAGCGTCTCGAAGACGACCTGCGCGTCGTCGTGCTCTTCCAGGTCGATGATGACCAGACGCAGCTGTTCCCGCAGGGTCTGCACCAGCGTCCCCAGCCGCTCCTCAGGTTCGGCGGCTTCTGCCAGCCAGGCATCGATCTCCTGCTGAAAGTAGGTGACGGCTTCGGCGAGCCGTCCTGCCCCGCCCTGACCGAGCATGACGGTGCGGAACTCGTCGCGGTCCGCGTTGGTCGGCCACACCTTGTAGAGGTGATCGGGGTGCTGGGCGCGGTCGAACAGATCCTCGTCGTTCTCCAGGAACTTGCTCAGCAGCCGCACGGACCGCTCGTGGTTGAGAGCCGCCGCCGACAGACGGGCCGCGAACAGGAACAACTGCAGAGTTGTCAGACGCTGCTGGCCGTCAATGACCTGCCGAGTCTCCAGACTTGACGACAGGTACGGCGTCTCGTCGAAGACAACCGCGCCGAGAAAGTGCGGAGCCGCCGTATCGCCGGTCAGGGCCGCCTGCTCGGCCCGCTCGACGGTGCGGCGAATGTCCTCCCACAGAGCTGACCAGTTGTCGTCCCGGTTCCACACGTACGGCCTCTGGAACAGCGGCACCGTGTAACGGATGTCCCTGCCGAAGATCCGACGCAGGTCGACTGTGTCTGCTCTCATGGATCGAGGTCCCCTCTTCGCTCTGCGGTTAACACCGTAGCGATCACCACCACAGTCGGCTGGCCTGATGCATGAAATTCGGTGGCAAGACAGCAGAGGGCACAAACGGAGAACGGAGTGCCGTCGAGTCTCCCGCCGGGTGTCTTGGTGACATAAGCGGTGCAAGGAGAATCCGGGCCTTGCATACACTGATTCCGGTCCAGCTCGGCTCTGGTCCGCAGCGGCGCGTACAGGCCACAAGGGGAGGCACAGCACTGTGGAACCACTGAGCGACGAGGACCCGAAGGAGATCGGGGGCTTTGCCCTCGTCTGCCGGATTGGGGCCGGCGGCATGGGGCAGGTGTTTCTCGGCGAGTCCGCAGCCGGCCATCAGGCTGCCGTGAAAGTCATCAAGCCCTCCGTCCTAGACGAGGACACCCGCGCGCGCTTTCTGTCCGAAGTGGACAGCCTGCGCACCGTATACGGGCCGTTCGTCGCGGCTTTCGTCGGAGCCGACGCAGACGCGGACCAGCCCTGGCTCGCCGTGGAATACGTCCCCGGTCCGGATCTGCGCACTTTCATCACCGAGCACGGCCCCCTGCCGCTCGCCGAGACCGCCAGCCTCGGTGCGCTGCTGGCGGAGGGCCTCGGCACGGTGCACGACGCGGGGCTGCTTCACCGTGACCTGAAGCCGCAGAACATCCTGCTGTCCCCCTACGGGCCCAAGGTGATCGACTTCGGTCTTGCCGTTCTCGCGGAGCGGCGCACCACGCTGACGGCAACCGGTTTTGTCGTCGGCAGCGTGCTGTGCATGCCGCCGGAGCAGGCCCGGGGCGAACATCAGCTGGGCCGGGCGGCCGACGTCTACGCGCTAGGTGCGGTGCTGTTGTTCGCCGCGACCGGACACTACCCCTACGAGGGGCCGACCTGGCAGGCCGTCGCTCTGCAGATCGAAGACCCGACGACTCCGCCCGACCTGACGGGCCTGTCCCCGGAGCTCGAACCCCTGATCACGGACATGCTCGCACTCGGCCCCGGCGCTCGGCCGACTCTGCCCGAGGTCATCGAGCGCCTTGTGCGCGTCATCCACGATCAGGGCCTGACCGCTCTCCAGGCCAAGCGCCGTCTCACAGACCTGACACCCGAGATCGTCGTTCCCCAGCTCCCCGCACCGGGCGTCGAGCTCGTGCCTGGTGTCGGCATTCCCCCTTACACGCCCACGGCCGTCGATGTGGCGGCGGTGGAGGACGATGAGCAGGCGGGCGCGTCGGTATCGGCCGGCTCCGGGGAGCACGCCGTTGACGACGAGTTTGGCAGGGAATCCCGGAGCACCGGTTCCACCGCACTGCAGGACATAGTCCCCGGACCGGGTGGAAACCCGGCCCGGGGCGACAGGGCCACCGGCGTCCGCCCCTCGGCACCCCTGCGGATCGCCGAGCGGATCCGCGCCGCGTATGCACGCGAGGCACGCTTCTGAGCTGCTCGGGTTCGCTTGCCGAGGCCCGAGCGGCCCACTTCGCCTCCGTGACAGACTTGCGGTCGCAGGACCGCGCGACGAACGGGAAGAGGAAGGGGCCGCGGGTGACCGACCAGGGGGCGACGCAGAACGGAACACGGTTCCCGCCGGGGGCGCAGATCCTCGTACGGGACGAGGAGTGGCTGGTCCGCAACACCACCACGACTGACCACGACGGGGAGCGGATCGAAGCGGTCGGCGTCTCCGAGTTCGTCCGGGACGAGGAGGCCGTCTTCTTCAGCGGGATCGACTGCGTGGAGCTGCTCGACCCGGAGAAGACCCGCCTGGTCCCCGACACCTCCTCCTACTTCCGGCGCAGCCGCCTGTTCCTCGAAGCCGTCCTGCGCAAGACGCCGCTGCCCCAGTCGGAGCGGGGGCTCGCCCTCGCCGACCGTTTCCTGCTGGACCCGCTCGTTTACCAGCAGCGCCCCGCCGAGCTCGCCCTGTCCATGCGCAACCTCCGTCCGCGGGTGCTGATCGCCGACGTCGTGGGTCTCGGCAAGACGCTGGAGATCGGCCTGACCCTCGCGGAGCTGATCCGCCGCGGCCGGGGCGAGCGCATCCTGATCGTGACCCCGCAGAGCATCCTGGAGCAGTTCCAGCACGAGCTGTGGACCCGGTTCTCGATCCCCCTCGTGCGGCTCGACTCCCTCGGCATCCAGCGCATCCAGCGGGAGATCCCGGCGGGCCGGAACCCGTTCACGCACTACAAGCGCGTGATCATCTCCGTGGACACGCTCAAGAACATCGGCCAGTACCGGCACCACCTGGAGCGCATCCGCTGGGACGCCGTCGTCATTGACGAATCGCACAACCTGATCAACCCCGGCAGCCAGCGCCGCGCCCTCGCCGAGATCCTCGCTCCGCGCACGGACGCCCTGCTGCTCGCCAGCGCCACCCCGCACAACGGTGACAAGCGCTCCTTCGCCGACCTGATCTCGCTGCTGGACCCGGCCGCCATCGCCGACCGCGACCACTACGATCCGGCGGAGGACCTCGGCCATCTCTACATCCGGCGAACCAAGATCAGCCCCGAGGTGCGCGACGAGATGGGCACCGAGTGGCCCGATCGCGGCCCCACCGTCTCCCTGCACTGCGCCGCCACCGAGGCGGAGGAGCGGATCTTCGCCGAGCTGGCCGAGCACTGGCTTCCCGCCCCGCCGACGAGTACGGAGTTCGGGACGGCCGACCAGGACCGTACGTCGGTCGCCACCGAGCAGCTCTTCGCCTACCAGCTGCTCAAGACGTTCCTCTCCTCCCACTTGGCACTCGGGGAGACGGTCGACAAGCGTCTCGCCACCCTCGGTGAACGGGTCAGCAGGGCGGAAAAGAGGGGGCTGCGGCCCGACCCGGGCATCGCCCCGGAGCAGGCAGCCCTGACCCGGCTGCGGGACATCGTCGCCGGCATGGGCGACGGCACCGCCCCCGGTGACTCCGCGAAACTCGACGCGCTCGTCGAGCAGTTGAAGGAGATCGGCGTCGGTCCCCGGTCCACCACCCGGGCCGTGGTCTTCTCCGAACGCGTCCGCACGCTCACCTGGCTGGCTGAGGTCATCCCCGCCCGTCTGGGCTTCCCGGTGGGGGCCGACGGCACGGCGAAGGCCGTCACCGTCATGCACGGCGGCCTCAGCGACGACGAACAGGCCAAGGTCCTGGAGGCGTTCGGCCTCGCCGACAACCCGGTCCGGCTGCTGTTCACCGGGGACGTGGCCTCCGAGGGCGTCAACCTGCACCGCCAGTGCCACCACCTGATCCACTACGACATCCCGTGGTCGCTGATCCGCATCGAGCAGCGCAACGGCCGTATCGACCGGTACGGGCAGAAGCACGAGCCCCAGTTCCGGGCGCTGATCCTGACCTCGGCCGTTCCCGGCGCCAAGGACGACCGCACGGTCGCCGAGAAGCTGCTCCGCCGCGAGGAGGAGGCGCACAAGCTGGACGGCACGGCCGAGGCCGTGTCCGGTCTCTACCGGGCCGAGGAGGAGGAGCGCCGGCTCATCAAGGAGCTGGTCCGGGGCGGCACGGTCGAGGACTTCCTGGAGGCAGGCCCGGCCGACGACACCGCCCTCGCCGACCTGTTCGGCCAGGTGGACACGATCACCGAGCAGGAGCTGCCCGCCCGCGCCGAGCTGATCTCGCTCTTCGAGGGTGACACGGCCGCCTTCGTCGACACCGCCCTCGACGTGGTCTACGAGGAGCGCGCCGAGGACCTGATCGGCCTGTCGTCCGGCACCGACGCCAAGGGCGGCGCGTACTTCTCGCTCTCCCCAGCCAAGGCCCCCGACCTGCTCCACCGCCTCAAGGCCCTGCCACCCTCCTATCTGAAGGAGCAGCGCGTCGCCGAGCGCATGCTGGTCACCTTCGACCGCGCCCTCGCGCAGCGCAAGCTCACCGAGGCCAGGGACAGCAGCACCACCATGTGGCCGGAGGTCTCCTACCTCACCGACATCCACCCGGTGGTGGAGTGGCTGACGGACAAGGTCCTCGTCGAGTTCGGTCCCCAGGAGGCCCCGGTCATCACCACACCCCACGTCGACGGGCCGGTGTTCCTCGTCCAGGGCATCCACTCCAACGCCCTCGGCCGCCCCACGGTGGTGCGCTGGATGGCCGTGACCGGGCTCGGTACCGACGGCGCGGGGACGCCAGAGGTGCGTCCCATGGCGGACGCGCTGCGTGACGCGAAGGTTGGTCCGCGGCTCGCCCGCACCGGCGGGCCGCGTGACCGGGACGGGCTCCAGGCCCTCGTCCCGGCCGCCGTCGCCGCCGCCCGCGCACACCTGGAGGCGGGAAGGGCCCAGTGGGAGGAGCGGATCAGCGAGCCGCTGGCCGCCTACCGCGCCCATGTGGCCCAGTGGCGCACCGAATCCTTGCTGCCCGGCATCACGGGCCGCCGGGAGCGCCTCGTCGAGGAGACCGCCGACGAACTGGCCCGACTGCTGGACCAGTTGCACACCACCGGCCGCCCGTTGCTCCGCGTCCTGGCCGTCCTCGACCGCCCCGGCGACCCGGATGCTCCCGGCCCGGACGACGACACCGGCTCCTCGGGCGGGCCCTTCGCATCCGACGCCCACTCGTCCGACGCCCAGGCGGAGAACTGACGTGACGTACGACTCGCTGGTCAACCACGGCGACTACCTCTCGGCCCACTATCTCGCTGAAGTCCTCCCCAAGGATCTCAAGGCCAAGGACGGCCTTCTCGCTCGCTGGGCCGCCTTCGAGGAGCAGGAACGCCGCCAGCACGCCGACGCCCTCGCCGAGGCCAGGCGCCAGGGACTGGGCCCCGACTCCGTGACCCCGCGCGCCCGTACACCCCGCGAGGGACTGCGCGCCCTGCACGGTCCGTACTTCGCGGGCCGCGCCGCCCTCGCCCAGGACGCGGAAGCGCTCGCCGACCCCGGCGCGCCCGAACCCGAGGGTTGGCGGAAGCGCTTCACCGAGAGCCACCTGGACACCCTGCACGCCCTCGGCTACACCGACGCCCACGAGCAGACCGTCACCGTCCACCGCGCCGACCGGGCGTACACCCTCCAGGTCGCCCACGCCGAACCCGGCCTGTACGCCGTCTCCTGCGGCTGGACCACCGAGCCGGACGCCGCGCTCGACCCGGACGGCGCCGGACGCCTGCTCCACCCGGTGGACCTGGAGACGTCGGCTGCTCCTCTCGAGGACGCCAAGGCCCTCACTGACTTCCTCTTCGCCTGCGACACACCCCCGCGCTACGTCCTCCTGCTCGTCGGAGGCGTCGTCGTCCTCGCCGACCGCCTCGCCTGGCCCGAGGGCCGCTACCTGGCGGCCGACCTCGACGCGGCGCTCAACCGGCGCGACGACCGCCACGGCGGCGAACTCGACACGCTGGCCGTCCTGTTCGGCGCCGACTCGCTGCGTGTGCCCGCCGAGGGCGGCACGGCTCCGCTCGCCGGCTTCCTCGACAAGTCGAGCAAGCACGCCGTCGGCGTCTCCACCGAGCTGCGCGAGGGCCTGCGCCTGAGCGTCGAGTGGATCGCGAACGCGGTCCTGGAGCGCCTACGCGATCCGGAGAACGGCGTCACCCCGGCCGACCTCGACGACCCGGCCCGCCTGGCCAAGGAACTCAGCCGCGAGTCGCTGCGCTACCTGTACCGCATCCTGTTCCTCCTCTACGCGGAGGCTAGCCCCGCCCTCGGCATCCTGCCCTCGGACTACCCCGAGTACGAGCAGGGCTACGGCCTTCAGCGCCTCGGCGACCTCGTCCTGCGCGACCTCGTCGGCGAGCGCTCCCGGCGCGGTTTCCACCTGTACGAGTCGCTGGAGCTGCTCTTCGGCAAGGTCGAGCACGGCCACCGCCGCTACGGCACCGAGTCCGAGGACCTGGCGGCCGAGGCGGCCGCCCGCGAGGCCGCCGAGGCGGAGCGGGAGGCGGACCGGCTGCTCACCGACGGCGCGATCACCCGCGCCGAGCACACCGAGCGCGTTCGCGAGGCCGACCGCACTCGCCGCGCCGCCGCCCGCAGCACGAGCGCGGGCCTGCGCTTCGAGGCCCTGCGCTCCGAGCTGTTCACCAAGGAGGCGGTCCGCCTCATCGCGGACGACCAGATCGAGAACCCCGCTTACCGGGGCGGCGAGGGCGAGAAGCGCCGCCCGTGCCTGGACACCCGGCTGCGCAACGAGACCCTGCACAAGGTGCTGCGCCGCCTGATGCTCACCCAGGGCCGAGGCAGGGAGCGCGGCGGGTTCATCTCGTACGCCCAGCTCGGCATCAACCAGCTCGGCGCGGTGTACGAGGGCCTGATGTCCTACACCGGCTTCATCGCGGAGGAGGAGCTGTACGAGGTCGCCAAGGGGGGGGACCCCTCGGGCGGCAGCTGGATGGTGCCCGCCTCACGCGTCCAGGATTACGCGGACGACGTCTTCGTACAGCGGACGAACCCGGAGACCGGCCGCCGCGAGCGGGTCGTCCACCCCAAGGACACGTTCGTCTACCGCCTGGCCGGCCGCGAGCGCCAGACCTCCGCCTCCTACTACACGCCGAAGTCCCTCACCGAGGTCACGGTCGAACTGGCCCTCAAGCACCGGCTCGACCAGGACGGCACCGTCACCCCGGCCAGGGAACTCCTGGAGTGGAAGATCTGCGAACCGGCCCTCGGCTCGGGCGCGTTCCTCAACGAGGCCATTGACCAGGTCGCCGCCGAGTACCTGCGGCGGCGCGAGCACGAGCTGGGCCGCCGGGTGGACCCCGAGCTGCGGCAGATCGAACTCCAGAAGACCAAGGCGTACATCGCCCTGCACAACGCCTACGGCGTCGACCTCAACGCCACGGCGGTGGAGCTGGCGGAGGTCTCCCTCTGGCTCAACTCCATGCACCCCGGCATGCGGGCCCCCTGGTTCGGCCTGCACCTGCGGCGCGGCAACTCGCTCATCGGCGCGGGCCGGAAGGTCTACAAGGCCGAGGCTTTGACGGGCGGCCAGTGGCTGGCGAAGAAGAACGCCCTCCCGCCGACCGACCTCCCGTTCCGGGAGGGCCCGCTGCCCGAGGGCGCGGTGCACCAGTTCCTGCTGCCCGCGATCGGCTGGGGCGCGGTCGCCGGTGAATCGGAGGCGAAGAAGCTCGCGGCGGACGAGGCCAAGGCGCTGACCACATGGCGCAAGGGCGTGCAGAAGGCACCAAAGGGACCGAAGCCGTTCCAGGAGCGCGGCGACGAGACCGACGAGGCACGGCAGAAGCGTTACGACCGTTGGCGCAAGGCGGCCGAGAAGACCGAGTTGGGCCGCTTGCAGGGCCTGGCCCGCCGCGCCGAGTTCCTGTGGTCACTGGTCGCGATTCGGCTGGAACTCTCCGAACGGACGGTCGCCCGACGCGTCGACGTGTGGGGCGCGGACTGGCTGGAGCAGTCCGCGGAGGCGGAGGACAAGCAGAAGGTCCTCGACGACCTGACCCGGTACGGCACCCCGTACTGGCGGCTGAAGACCGTGATGGACGCGTGGTGCGCGCTGTGGTTCTGGCCGCTGGACAAGGTCGGCGAACTCGACGGCAGCGGTGTGGTGTACGAGACGGGTGGGGCCCTCGTTGACGAGGAGTCGGTGGCGGGGCTGCTGGGCGGGGGGCGCGCGGTGGCCGCCGCGGAGCAGCCGATGGACCCGGTGACGCCGGTGGAGTCGGCCGGCCCCGCTCCCGGCGATCAACTGTGGCAGATGGCCGGACTGTTCGACGACCCCGACGGCGAGCAGCAGGAACTGGGCACGGGCTCCGACTCTGGGGCTAGGCCGAAGCGGAGCACGTCGCGCCCTCGCAGGAGTGGTGGCGGGGAGCAGGAGCGGAAGACCGTCCCGCTCCAGAGCCTCGGCGACTGGCTGGACTTCCTGGAGAGCGTCCTCGGCAAGGTCGACATGCCCGAGAACTCGCTGCTCTCCGGTATCGAGAACCTCAGTCCCGATGAGGCGCTGGAGCTGCTGGCCGATGTCGAGGACCGCCTGGAGGGCTTCCTAGGCATGCGACCGGCCCGACTGCTGCCGTTCCGCTACCCGTGGCTGAACACGGTCGAGGACATCGCCGGCACGACGGAGAAGGACATAAAGGCGGAGGACGGGCACGGCTTCTTCCACTGGGAGCTGCACTTCGCGCATGTGTTCCGGGGGCCGGGGGGAGGGTTCGACCTTCAGGTGGGGAATCCGCCTTGGGTGCGGCCCCGGTGGGAGGAGAACCCGGTTCTCGCCGAGTACGAGCCGTGGTTCATGCTCACCGAGAAGCCGACCAAGGCGGATCGGACGCGGCGCCGTGACCAACTGCTGGAGTCGCGGCGCGCCCGCGCGTATGTGCTCGCCGAGCTCGCGTCGACGAGCGGCATGGGCGAGATGCTGGGTTCGGGCCCTGTGTACCCCCTGCTCGCGGGGACCCAGCCGGACCTGTACCGGGCCTTCATGTGCCAGACGTGGCAGCACATGGCGGCCAAGGGCTCTGTGGGCTTGGTCCACCCGGACTCGCACTTCAGCGGTAAAGAGGAAGGGCGACTGCGTGAGGCCGCTTACACCAGGCTGCGGGTGCACGGCGACTTCGTGAACCAGGGCAACCGATTCTTTCCGCCCCCTGTCGGCCACGCCAGTCACTTCGGCGTGCACGTCTATGGACAGGAAGGCGAGATCGGCTTCGACCATCTGTCCTGGCTCGTTTCCGTGGATGCCCTGCGACTGTCGGCCGAGGATGACGGAACGGCTCCGGACCCTGGGATCAAATACGGCGCGAGCTGGGATGAACGCCCGCATCGAAAGCGGATCGTCCGAGTGGACGAGGCGATGCTCACCTGGTGGCAGAAGCTCACCGGCGACGAGTCACAGCCTGTACGCCAGGCTCGGCTGCTGTCGCCGGTGAGTACGGCGGAGGCGCAGGCGATCGAGGCGCTCGCGGGCTACTCACTGCGGCTCGCGGAGTACGAGCCGCAGATCAGCAGCGGCTACCACGAGAGCGGAGCCAAGGCGGCCGACCTCATCGACTACAACACACCAGACGACTCGGGTGTGGTCCGGCGGCCCGACGACTGGTCCGAGGTGATCCTCAAGGGCCCGCAGATCGGCCTGGCCAACCCCATGTTCAAGCAGCCGAGTCAGGGCAGCGGTGACCTCCTGGGCCTCAACCCGATGACGCTGGCGGACGACGCGGTGCCCGAGTCCGAGTACGTGCACGTCGCCAAGCCCGAGGTGTACCGCGCCGCACAGGATGTGTGGAGCGACGGCAGGACGCTGGAGCAGCTCAAGGAGTCCGAGCGTGAGGTGACGCGGGCGCGGAACACGGCAGCCGGGCGCTTCGGTGTGGCGGCGTCGGACGTCACCGAGGAGCAGCTGGAGGCGGAGCTGTTGCGGCGGCTGCGGAGGCCGTATACGGAGTTCTATCGGGTGGCGTGGCGCGAGTTCATTGCTCCGGATACCGAGCGGAGCTTGTACACGGTGATTGCTCCCCCGGGGCCCGCGCACATCCACGCGATCAGAAGCGCCACGTTGAGCGACTCCCGGACCACTGCTCTTATGGCTGGGTTCTGGTCCGGCATCCCGGTCGACTATCTGCTACGTACTACGCGTGTCAGGCATCTCGATGTCGCACAGGCTCGACGGCTTCCCGTCCCGAGTAGTGACCACCCGCTGGCATCTCCATTGCTTCTCCGAACGTTGAGGCTGAATTGCCTGACCTCCGCCTACGCGGAGTTGTGGGAGGAGCTCTACGAGCCGACCTGGCCCGGCTACGAACCCTGGGTAGTGGAGTGGCCGGATATGCAGTCTCTCCACGCGGTCGGTCCAAGGTGGGAACGGGCAACGCCGCTCCGGAGCGAGCGGGCGCGAAGGGCCGCCCTGGTGGAGATCGACGCCTTGGTCGCTGTTTGGCTCGGGGTGAGTGCAGACGCGCTCGTGGCCATGTACAAGTCCCGGTTCCCGATCATGCAGGACTTCGACGCCGTCACTTGGTTCGACGCGAATGAGCGCAAGATCGCCGGTGGCCGTCACACGTTCGGCTTCGGCCAGACCAAGGAGCACTACGAGCACTTCGTCGCCTACCAGAAGAAGGAGCGGCACGAGCCGCCCGAGGGCTACACCGCCCCCTTCTACAAGGCTGACCGCGAGAAGGAGATGCGCGAGGCACATGCCCACTTCTCCGCGCGGCTTCAGGAAGCCGTCGACAAGGGCACATGGACGCCGCCTGCCCGGTGAAAGACAGAGCCCGCACCGGAGTTCCGGCGCGGGGCGTTCGCCGTGAAGGTCAGCCCTGGGCGGCGTAAGTGATGAAGTCGCTCCACGCGGCGGGGGAGAGGGTGAGCTCGGGGCTCCGCTGGTCCTTGGAGTCCCGGATGTGGATCGTCTGCGTGCCCGTCGCCACCTCGACGCAGGCGTCACCGTCGGAACCGCTGTAGCTGCTCTTGAACCAGGCTCGTTCGTCGGTGCTGCTCATAGCGCTCCTCGCAGTTGCTTCAGCAGCGCTCGCCCACCGGTGGGCCGTCCTCGACCGCGTCCCCGTCGGCAAGACGGTCGTCGCCGAGCTGGAGCTACGAGGGTGACGGCGCCGACAGCCCCGGACGATCTCGCTGACAGGCCACGACGCCGTCTATAGGCTTTGCCGGGCACGGCATCGGGCGGCGGAGGGCAGCGGGGAGCATGGCGGACCTGGAAGACAGCGGCGGCGGCCGGGATCGGTCGGCGGGGTCCCGGGGGTACGCCGTACCGGAGGATGTTGACGGCGGGCCCGGCACGTCGTTCCTGCCGCTGGGGCCGGCCTTGGAGATTGGGTCCGACGGCCGGCCGACCGGCGTCGAGCTGGAGCTCCCCTCCGACGAGGAGGACACGGAGGAAGGCCCCTACAGCGACGCCGACGGCATCTCCGCCCCGTTCCGGCCCGATAGCATCAAGATCCACACGGAGACCACCACCGTGGACCTGCTGCTGTCCCGGCTGCGGGAGGGCATGATCGACCTCGCGCCGGACTTCCAGCGCCGGGCCGGGATCTGGAGCGACCGGGATCAGAGCCGTCTGATCGAGTCGCTGCTGCTGCGCATCCCGATCTCCAACTTCCACATGGCCCAGGACGACGAGGACAGGTGGGCCGTGGTGGACGGCGTCCAGCGGCTCACCGCCATCGCCCGGTTCATCGCACCAGAGGTCACCGATGGCCTGGGCCCGCTGACCCTCCGGGGCCTGGACTACCTCTGGAACTTCCATGGCAACACGTACCGGGACCTGACCGGTCGGCTGAAGATCCGGCTGCGCGAGACCCAGCTCACCGTCCACATCATGCAGCAGGGCACTCCAGACGCCGTCAAGCACAACGTGTTCTCCCGGATCAACACCACCGGCATGCCGCTGACGCAGCAGGAGCTGCGGCACGCGCTGGTACGGGGGCCGGTCCGGGAGTTCCTCGCGGACCTCGCCGAGGACCCGTGGTTCGGGGAGGCCACCCGGTGGAGCGTGTCCAACGAGCGAATGGCCGACCGGGAGATGGTGCTGCGTTTCCTCGCCTTCCGCCTGACCAATCCGGCCGAGCACACGGAGAAGGACTTCGACCGCTTCCTCACCGACGTGATGTACCGGGTCAACAACCTCACCGAGGAGCGGCGGGAGCAGCTGACACGGGAGTTCCGGGTGGCCATGCGGTGCGCGCGGGACCTGTTCGAGGAGCACGCCTTCCGCAAGTGGCATGGGGGGAAGCGCAGTTCCCCCGTCATCAACAAGGCTCTCTTCGAGACGATCTCCGTCCATCTCGCGCTGCTCGACGATCAGGAGCGGGACAGACTGGTAGCGTCGCGGGGGATCTTGCTCGACCGGTTCGTCGAGCTGCTGGAGGACTGGGACTTCGACCGGTCGATCTCCATCGGCACCGGGGATCCGGCGAAGATCCGCACGAGGTTCCAGTACGTGGCACGGTTGTTCCGGGGGGTAGCCGAACAGTGATTGACCGTCTGACACTGCACAACTTCAAAGCGTTCCGCGACGCGTCCTTACCGCTGGGCCCGCTCACCCTCCTCACCGGGCTCAATTCGTCCGGCAAGAGCAGCGTCCTCCAGGCGATCGCGCTGCTGCGCCAGTCGTACGAAGCGGGCGACCTAGCGGTCTCTGAGTACCTGCGCGAGGCGCAACGAGCCGGACTCCGGCACAGCGTCGTAAACCAGGGCTTCCTGCTCAACGGCGAACTCGTGGGCCTCGGCACCGGTGACGACGTCCTGCACGAGGACTTCGCGGAGGAGGAGGCCCGGATCGGCCTCACCGTCGACGAGGGGCCGTACCGCTACGGCTGGACCGTCGAGTGGGCCGCCGAGCAGAACCTGCTACCGCTGCTCGACGTGGACCTGCCGGCTACCTCCGAGGGATCCGCCGCACCGACCGGTCCCGAGTCCGTGGCCCCGTCGTTCCTCACCGGCCCCTTCCAGTACCTGCACGCCGACCGGATCTCGCCCGCCGAGTTCTACCCGCGCGACCACCACGCGGCCATCGGTCGGGGCTTTCTCGGCGTACGCGGCGAGCACACCGTCAACTTCCTCCGCCACCACGCCCGGGACGAGGTCCCCAAGGGCTCGCTGCACCATCCACGTGCCGAGTCCGACCTCCTGCGCGACCAGGCCGCCGCCTGGATGGGCGACCTGTGCCCCGGAGTGGACATCCAGGCCGACCCCATCGAGGGCGCCGACGCCGTGCGCCTCTCATACGGGTTTCAGGGCGCGCTCGGCCCCACCCGGCGCCGCCGGCCCAGCCACGTCGGCTTCGGCCTCACCTACGTCCTGCCGGTCGTGGTGGCCTGCCTCACCGCCCGTCCCGGCTCCCTGGTCCTCCTGGAGAACCCGGAGGCGCACCTCCACCCGCAGGGCCAGACGCAGATGGCGACGCTCGCCGCCGCGGCCGCCGCACAGGGCGCGCAGGTGATCATGGAGACGCACAGCGACCACGTCATCAACGGCGTGCGGCTCGCCGTCAAGCAGGGACGGATCACCCCCGGACAGGCGGTGTTCCACTACTTCCGCGGCGACGGCACCGGTGTGGAGGTCGTCAGCCCGCGGGTCGACGCGGACGGGATGCTCGACCAGTGGCCCACCGGGTTCTTCGACGAGCTGGAGAACACGCTCGACCAGCTCATCGGCTGACACCCGCCTGGGGAGGGCGGGGCAAGGCCCCACACATCGTCGCGGAGGGGGAGACGTGCCGCAGCTGTTCCTGAACGAGAAGTCCTGCGAGTCGAAGGCAGATCCGGAGCGGGTCAACCGCGCCATGACCGAGATGGTCAGGGCCGTGCTCGCGGTGGCCAGGGAGGACCGGGCAGGGACCCGGCTCTTCTCCCGGGAGCCCGTCAACGCGTTACAGCTGGCCCAGGGCCATGCCATCGGCAAGTGGATCGGCACCCCGGGTGCCAGGGACCTGTGGGTGCGCCTGCTCCAGATGCAGACCAAGTGGCCCCACCGGGAGGCCTTCCCCGAGGGGGAGACCCACTCCGACGTGGAGTACCGGCATGACGGACAGGCGGTCGAGGGGCTCGGGTCGGCGCACCTGACCGGTGGTCTCGGGGTGTCCCTGCCCGTGGAGCCGTGCTGGGACGCCGACCGGCTCACCCTCGTACGGGAGGAACTCCTCGACGACGAGGACGGCGGCTCCGCCCTCACGGACGTCGAGGTGGAGCACGCCGCCAGGCGGGAGCACGTCGCCACGCACCTGTCGTGGATCCGGCGCGGCGCGGACAGCGTCCGGCAGAAGGCCGTCGAAGGCCTGCGGTCCGGCACCGAGCTGTGGCGCCTGAAGGCGGAGCTGTTCCCGCACCTCCAGTTCACACGGCTCGCCGAGCAGTACTTCGTCGAACTGCCCGAGGTGTGGGTGCAGCCGGTGGGGGAGCGGCTCGGAGAGCTCCAGGATGCGGTCAGCGACTGGAACCCGGACCGGCAGCCCATCGCGCCCCAGTGGCGTTCCTACGTGCGGACCGAGTTCGAGGCCCGCCGGCGCCTGTGCTGGTTCACCGACGACGACGGCGAGAACCGCCTGTTCGACTGGCATTGCGACTTCCTGCCTTCGCCGGGCCGGATGCACTTCCGGCTGCTCCACGAGGAACGCACCCTGCGCATCGCGTACGTCGGGCGGAAACTCGGCAAGTGAGCCGGGCCCGGGTTCGCCCCACCTCCCCCGATACCGTGGGCGGTGAACGGGCGCCCCCGGCATGCCCGTCCCGGCACGACCAGCACCAAGGAGGACAGCGCGTGCGTCCCACCCTCGCCGCCGACCAGGTACGGGCCAGCCTGAGCCAGTACCTCGCGACGACGTACGCGCTGGCCGACGAGAGCACCCGCCGCGCGCTGGAGAACTTCCTCGGCGACGCCGACGACGGCATCTTCCGCGGTCCTTACCTCCGGGTGCGCACGCCGTTCCGGACCGCCGAGGGCGAGAACTGGAAGCGGCACCTGACCTGGCACCCCGAGCTGACCCCGTACCGGCACCAGGAGGCCGCCTGGGAACGGCTGTCGACGCTGCACGGTCCGGCGCGACCCACCCTCGTCACCACCGGCACCGGATCCGGCAAGACCGAGTCGTTCCTGGTCCCGCTGCTCGACCACTGCTACCGGGAGCGGCTGGCCGGTCGGGAGGGCGTCAAGGCGATCCTGCTCTACCCCATGAACGCGCTCGCCACCGACCAGGCTCACCGCATCGGCGAGCGGCTCGCCGACGTCAAGGACACCCGGCTGCACGACGCCGGGGTGCGGGCGGCGCTCTACATCGGCGACACACCGTCCCAGGACTTCAAGCAGGCCAACCCTGCGATCGCCGTCGACCGCGATGAGATCCGGCGCACCCGGCCGGACATCCTGATCACCAACTACAAGATGCTCGACCTGCTCCTCCAGCGGCCCGAGGACCAGCGGCTGTGGCAGGACTCCGCGCTCGCGTACGTCGTCCTCGACGAGTTCCACACCTACGACGGCGCCCAGGGCACGGACGTGGCCATGCTGCTGCGCCGGCTCGGATCCGTCACCGGGCTCGCGCAGCCTGGCCGGCCGCTCGGGCCGGTCTGCCCCGTCGCCACGTCGGCCACCCTCGGCGCGAACGGCCCCGGCACAGACGGGCGGGGCACGGGCGAGCGGGGCGGGACCGGGCGGCCGGGCGGCGGTCCCGGCATGCTGGAGGTCGCCGAGCAGGTCTTCGGCGTGCCGTTCCCGTCCGACTCGGTCGTCGGCGAGGACCGGCGCTCCACCAAGGACTTCACCGGCGAGTGCGACTTCACCCTCCCGTTCCCCCCGCCCGAGGAGGTCGCCGGCCTCGGCGACCCGACCCGGGACCCGAGCGCCATGGACGACCTCGTCGCCGCCTTCACCGGCCTGAACGGACCGAGCCCCGAGGAGCTCGGGGCGGTGCTGCGCCGCCACCGGCTCACGGCCGCCGTCCTGGAGATCCTCGACGGCACCCCCAAGACCCTCGCCGAGATCACCGAGGTGCTGCCCCGCTACGCCTACCACTGGGGCATGGCCGTGCAGCAGCGGCCACGGATCGCCGCCCAGGCCCTCGCCCGCTACGTCGCCCTCCTGTCGTACGCCCGCGATCCCGAGCACCCCGGACGGCCGCTGCTGTCCATCGAGGTCCACCACTGGGTGCGCTCGGTCTCCCGCGTGCTGCGGGGCATCAGCGCGGCCCGCGCCGAGTTCCGCTGGGACGACGAGCGCGTGACCTCCGGCGGCGCACTGGCCCGCAAGGACCAGCGCACCGCCGCCCGGCCGTCCCCGTACGACGGAGAGGGCCCCGCCGTACCGCTCGACGCCGCCGAGCAGGTCGCCGTACCGGCCGGCGACAGCGCCCCGCCGCCCGCCGAGATCTTCCTGCCCGCCGTGTTCTGCCGCGAGTGCGGGCGCTCCGGCTGGGCCGCGTACTCACCGGAGGTCGACCCGGCCGAGCTCGACCTGACCGCCACGAAGATCCGCCGTGCCTCCGTGAGCCGCGACAAGCGCCGGGTGCGCAACATGATTGCCGCGACTCCCCAGGAGGTGCACGAGGCCGCCTTCGCGGCCGGGGCGGAACAGCGGCGCGGCGGGCCCGCCGTGCTGGTCCTGGAAGGCAGCGGCGGACGGCTGCGCCCCCTCTCGCCCGAAGCCGACTTCACCAGCCCGGCGGACGGCGGAGGACCCCGCCGGCCCGCGCCCCTGCACAACGCCGCGTTCGTCCACGTCGACCTCGACGGTGACCGGGCCGCAGAACGCGACCAGTGCCCCGCCTGCCGCACCTTCAACTCCATCCGCTACCTCGGCACCGGCCTCGCCGCGCTCGCCGCCGCAGCCATCACCCAGCTCTTCACCGGCGGCGAACTGGACAAGAACCTGGGCGAGAACAAGACCCTCCTCTTCAACGACTCCGTCCAGGACGCCGCCCACCGCGCCGGATACGTCGCCAGCCGCTCGTACACGTTCTCGCTGCGCGCACTCCTCGCCAGCCGCATCGGCGAGGACGAACCCACCACCCTGAACGACCTGGCCGCCGACCTGGTCGCGGACGTCGTCGACAGCAAGGCGGTGCAGGCCGCCGTCATCCCGCCGGACCTGCACCTGATCCGCGGCGTGGACACCCTGCTCACCGGCCGCAGTCGCGGCTCGCGGCCCACCTGGGAACTGATCGCGCAACGCCTGGCGTTCGCCACCGTCATGGAGTTCGGACTGCGGTCCCGGCAGGGCCGCACCCTCGAACTCACCCGCACCGTCGCCGCCGACGTACCCCTGACGGACCCCGACGCCGTAGCGGACCTCGTACACGAGATCCTCCTCACCACACCGGGAGAGATCGCATTCCCCGACGGATCGGCGCCCGGCCCCGACCAGTACCTCGGTTTCGTCCGGGGCCTGCTCGAACGGCTGCGCATCCGGGGCGCCGTCCGGCACGCCTGGCTGGACCCCTGGCTCGACCAGGCCGGAGTGCGCCGGTGGGCGATCTGGGGCGGACGCGAACCCGGCATGCCGGCCTTCCCCCGCGGCGTCTCCGCGCCCGCCTTCCTGCTCGGCTCACCCAAGCAGGGCAGCGAGGACTTCGACGTGCTCACCGGCCGGCTCGGCTGGTACCAGGACTGGGCCGTGCGCGCCCTCGGCCTGCGCCGGGAGGCTGCCGCCGGCTTCCTCGCCCGGCTGCTGCCCGCGCTCGCCGACGCCGGCGTCCTCTCCGCACGCACCGCGCTCGACGGCGCCACCCGCGTCTACGGACTCCAGCCCGGCCACATCCAGGTCCGCCGACTCGCCGACGACGTCCTGCCCGACGCCACCGCGCACTGCCCGCGCTGCTTCTGGGAACAGACCATCCACCCCGACCTCGCCGACCGGTGGCACGGACAGCCGTGCCCCCGCTACCGCTGCGGGGGGACCCTCGGCACCGGCCGTGACCTGGACAGCGGCCTGCGGCAAAGGGACTTCACCGACGACTTCTATCGGCGCATGTACCGCGACGCCGGGGTCTTCACCATCAACACCGCCGAGCACACCGGCACCCTCAGCCGCGCCAAGCGCGAAGCGGTCGAGAGGGCCTTCCGCGAGGGCACTGACGTCCACTACGCCAACCCGCAGGTACTGTCCTGCACCCCCACCCTCGAACTCGGCATCGACATCGGCGATCTGTCGGCCGTCGTCCTCGCCTCACTTCCGAAGGGACCGGCCAACTACATCCAGCGCGTCGGCCGGGCGGGCCGCTCCACCGGCAACGCCTACCTGCTCACCATGGTCGACCGCGGCCCGCGCGACCGCTACTACCTCGAAGAACCCCGGATGATGATCGCCGGGGACGTCATGCCGCCCGGCTGCTACCTGTCCGCGGCCGAGATCCTGCGCCGCCAGTACCTGGCCCACCTCCTCGACCTCGCGGGCGCCGGACGGCTGACTGCTCCCGACGGGACACCCCTGCGGCCGCTGCCCGGGCGCGCCACCGATTTGTTCGGGGCCTCGGCCTGGCAGGCCGAGTTCGCCGAGGCCGCGCTCGCCGACGGCGGGCGGCTCGTACAACGCTTCCTGGACCTGTTCCCCCCGTACGACGAGAGCCGCGGCACCGGCGTCAGCCCGCAGGCCCGCGCCGCCCTCGTCACCTTTGCGACCGACCCCGGCGAGGAGGGACTGGCAGGCGCCCTGCGAGCCGCGTGCCGGCGCTGGGAGGACCGCCGGGCCGACCTGCAGCGCCGCAGCGAGGCCATCGACCGGGCCCACGGACTGCTCGTCGCCGGTGACCCCGACCACGAACGGCAGGGGCGCGAACTGCGTGCCGAACGCCGGGACATGGCACGCGTCTCCCGCGAGATCAGCCGCACCACCGCGCACGGCGCCCTCGTCGATCTCGGCCTGCTGCCGAACTACAGCCTGATCGACTCGGCCACCGAGCTGGAGGCCACCCTCACCTGGACCGAGAAGACCACCGACGGCACCGGCGAGAAACGCAGCAAGACCCTCCGCCACAGCCGTCCCGCGCGCTTCGCGCTCTCCGAATTCGCCCCCGGCAACCACTACTACGCCCAGGGCTACAAGCACCGGGTCACCGGACTGGACATCGGCAGCCCCGACCGCCCGGCCTGGCTCTGGTGGCGTGTCTGCCCCGACTGCGGACACGTGCGCACCCACCGTGCCGAACAGGACGCCTCACCCTGCCCCCGCTGCCGGTCCGCGGCCATCGGAGACGTCGGCTGCCTGCACAAGGTCCTCGTGCCGCGCCGCGTCACCTCCCGGGACGAACGCGACGACGTCCGGGTGCGCGACGACAGGGACGAGCGGGACGAGCGGCACTACACCGTCGTCCCGGCCGTGGACATCGACGCGGGCGACGTCGAACAGGCGTGGAAGCACGAACACGCCACCTTCGGATGGGAGTTCACCCGCGAGGCGCACATCCGCCACATCAACGTCGGAGCGACCCGGGTCGACGGCGGGGCCGACACGGCCTTCGCCGGACAGGAGGTCCGCCTCAACCCCTTCTGGGTCTGCGACGCGTGCGGCTTCGCCGACCCCGACGGCGGGCCCGCCGCTCACGACGCCGGCGACCCGTCTGCGTACGGCAAGTACCACCGGCCCTGGTGCCGCAGACGGCGCGCCGGAGCCGACACCGCACGACGGGGCGAGAGGATCCTGCTCGCCCACGAACTGCGCACCGACGCACTGCGCATCCTCATCCCCGCCGTCACCGCGCACACCCGGGAACGGCTCGCGTCCTTCAAGGCGCTGCTGCTGGCCGGCATCGCCCGCAGCTACGGCGGCGACCCCGACCACCTCGCGGTCGTCACCGACTCCATGCCCGAGGAACGCGGCGAGAGCGCGCACCGCCGTCATTTCCTCGTGCTGTACGACACGCTTCCCGGCGGCACCGGCTACCTGCACCGCCTCGCCGGCCAGGGCGGCCTCAAGAACGTCCTGGAGGCCGCTCGCCAGGTGATCGAGACCTGCGTGTGCGTGGGACAGGGCCGCCCAGCCTGCCACCGCTGCCTGCTGCGGCACGTCACCGACAACGAGTACGCACTCGTCTCTCGTGAGCACGCCCTCGACATGCTGGGCGACCTGTTCGGCCGCACCGCCGACCGGTGGAGCGTCGTACCGGTAGCCACCACCCGGGACATCACACTGGTGCCCCAGGTGGAGAGCGAACTGGAGGCGCTCTTCCGCCGCGGACTCCTGGAATGGGCCGAGCGGATGGACGAGGTCAGCGTCCGCACCGCGCTCACCGCGGACGGCACCAGGGACACGACCCTGCGCTTCACCGCACCCGACGGGACCGTCCGCGGCTGGCAGATGGAAACCCAGACCCCACTCGGCTTCACCCGGCCGGACGTGGTCTTCCGCAGCACCGACGAGGACCGTCGCGTGGCCGTCTACCTCGACGGATACCGCTACCACGCGAGCCCGGAGCACCTCATCGCCGAGACGGACGCGGTGAAACGCACCCGGCTGCGCGCGGAGGGCTGGCAGGTCTTCCAGCTCACCTGGGACGACGTGCAGGCCTGGACGGGACAGACCAGACCGCAGGCGGATCCCGTGTGGAAGCCGTACCCGAACACCGCGCAGAAGACGGCCATGGACGTCCACCGGCGCATGCACGCCGGGGACACCCGTGACCTGCCGCGCCTGGTGTGGGCCAATCCGGTCGAGACACTGATCGGCTACCTCACCGACCCCGACCCCGACGTGTGGCGGCGCCGCGCCCAGAGCGCGCTCGCGGGCTTCGCCGCCGTGTCGGCGACCAGCAGAGCCCTGGCCGACGGCGAGGAGATCGGTCACCGCATCGGTGAGGCGCTGCAGGGGCGGCGGCTGGCCAAGGGACAGGGCGCCGTGCAGGTCATGGCGACCCGGGACGCGTCGGGGTGCCCGCTCACCATCGCGCTCGACCTGCGCAGGGGGCAGACCGGGGCGATCTGGACGGCCTTGAGTGTCCTCGACGCCAGCGCGGACAAGATCGCGGCCGACGAGGCCGCCCACCGTAGGCGCTGGCAGGCATGGCTCTATTGGAGCAATCTGCTCCAGTTCCTCGACGCAGGCGAGGGGGACGGGGTCCAGCTCACCACTGGCATGCTGCCCGGATTTGACCCGGCAGAGCTGGCGGTCACCGGCGGAGCCGGATGGCTCACCTCCCAGCGGCGCAAGCATGAACCCGCGGTGGTGGCAAGCGCGGCGAACGGACAGCAGCCGCAGGCGGGGCGGCGACACGGCGAGGAGGCTCCCGCGGCCGTACGCGATCCCGCGTGGGACGAGGTCATCGAGTTCCTCGTGGAGGATCCCAGTCTGCCCGCTCTGGCCCGGACCCTCGCCGACCGGGGCCTGCCCGCGCCGGAGGCCGGTTATGAGCTGGGGGCGGCCGCCTGGCCCGCCGAACTTGCCTGGCCGGCCCGGCGCGTGGGCGTCGTCCTCGCCCACCGGCCGGACCCGGTCACCAGGCGGGACATCGACGCCGAACGACGGGACCGCGCCTACCAGGAGGCGGGCTGGCAGGTCCGCACCGCGACGGAATGGGACGCCGACGAACTCGCCGGGCTGGTGAGCGGCGAAGCGGACGAACCTGCCGAAACGGTGAGCGGCGACGCGGACACGGACGCCGACAGGGCGACGAACGATCACGAGGAGAACGAACGATGACGGTCACCGGCGCGCCCAGGACGGGCGTGACCCTCCGCCTGCTCGACAAGGCCGACAAGGAGATCGTCAGACTGGACCGCGCGGTCCTCGGGGCGTTCTACAAGTTCCAGCACGACTTCCGCCGCAACCCGCACGCCGGCGGGCTCGATCTCAAACAACTCGAAGGCCACGACCGGCTCTGGTCGGCACGGGTCAACCGCGAGTGGCGGGCTCTGATGATTCGCCTCGGCGGTGACGACTGGCTCCTCGTCTCGGTCAAGCACCGCAGTCACGTCCACAAGAATCTGGGCAGGTTCAACTACGGCATCAACCACGTCACCGGCGCCATCGAGTACGTCGACCTTCAGGTCGTCGAGGAGAGCGTGCTCCGCCGTGAACTCACGACGCCCGCCGCTCCTGCCGTCCCGGCTCCGAGGCCCACGCCTGCTCTTGCTGCGGAACCGGACCGGGCGGAGCGGCTGGAGAAGCCCCTCTTCGCCGCGTACACCGATGAGCAGCTCGCGGACCTCGGCGTCGCCGAACCGCTCATCCCGGTCGTCCGGAAACTCACCACGGACGACGAACTGCTCGGCCTCGCCGAGTACGCGCCCCGCCACACGGGGGAAGTGCTCCTGCGGCTGCGCGACGGCGTTCCGTACGACGCGGTCATGGAACAGGTCACCGCGCCCGTCGCCGTGACCGAGCCGGAGAAGAACCTCGACACCGGCGACTGGCAGGCGGCCGTCGACCGCTCCCAGACCGTGGTGATCACCGACGACGAATCCCTGCAGAGCATCCTGGAGGAGGGCGACTTCGGACGGTGGAAGATCTTCCTCCACCCCACTCAGGAGAAGCTGGTCCACCGGCGCTACTCCGGCCCCGCCCGGGTCGGAGGGGGGCCGGGGACGGGCAAGACGATCGTCGCTCTGCACCGCGTGTGCCACCTGGTGCGAGAGCTCCCTCCCGGTCACAGCAAGCCGGTTCTGCTCACCACGTTCAACAAGAACCTCGCAGCCGACCTGCGGGCCCGGCTCCTCTCGCTCGGCGGCCCTGACGTACTGGCCCGGGTCGACATCGCCCATGTCGACCTGCTCGCGACCCGCGTCGTCAGTGAGGCCGACCCGGGCAACGCGAAGCGGCGGATCGACGACACGGCCGCGCTCCGGGAGTGGCGGGAACTGCTGGTGGAATCTGGAGAGACCCGCTGGAGCGCCGAGTTCCTCAGCGACGAGTGGAACCAGGTCATCCTCGGCCAAGCCGTGACCTCCCGGAGCGACTACTTCACCGTCCGGCGCGCCGGACGGGGACGCAGCGTCACCCGCGCCGAGCGCGCCGGCATTTGGCAGCTCGCCGAACGCTTCACCCAGCGGCTCGAGACCAAGGGGCTGGAGACCCACCGCCAAGTCGCGGAGCGGGCCGCGCGGCTGGAAACGGCCCGCAAGGCCAGGATCGACAAAAGGTCGGAGGAACGCGAGGAACGGGGCGGTCTGAACAACCTCCACGTCGAGGCCGGCTCGGGCGCCTGGCTGCGCTACCGGTACCGGCACATCGTGGTCGACGAGGCCCAAGACCTCAGCGCCGCCCACTGGAAGATGCTGCGGGCCATGGTGCCCTCCAAGGCGGACGACATCTTCCTCGTCGGCGACACCCATCAGCGGATCTACGACAACCAGGTCACTCTCGGCAGCCTGGGCGTGCACATCCGCGGCCGGTCCTCCCGGCTGACCCTCAGCTACCGCACGACCAGGGAGATCCTCCGCAACGCGATCCAGGTCCTCGGCGACGCCGACTACGACGACCTCGACGGCGGCGACGACACCCTCGCCGGGTACCGCTCAATCCTCCACGGCCAGACCCCGTCGCTGCGCGGCGCGCGGAGCTGGGACGAGGAGATGGACCTTGTCGTGGAGCAGCTGCGCGCCTGGCACGACGTGCCCCGCGAGTCCACGGCCGTCTGTGTCCCGACCAACGACATGGTCACCCAGCTCGCCGACCGCCTGGCCCGGCGCGGCATCACGCCGACGGAGATCACGCAGGACGGGCCGCGCAGCGACCAGGGCGTGCACATCGGCACCATGTACCGGTTCAAGGGACTGGAGTACCGCTGTCTAATCATCGCAGGGGTGGCCGAGGGGCTCGTCCCGCGCACCTCCGTGGACGCCTGGGAACACACAGATCCGAGCCGCCAACAGCGAGAACTGCACCGGGCGCGATCGCTGCTCTTCGTCGCGGCGACCCGCGCCCGTGACGCACTCGCCATCACCTGGCACGGTGAGCCCAGCCGCTTCCTGGCGCCGTTGCTTCCGCCCCGGTGAGAAGGTCACTCTTATCAACGCCGGAGTGCCACGTGGCAAGCGTCTACAGTGTCAGGCGTCCTCGGACGCCCCGTCGTTGCCAGCGGTGCCAGCCTCGGGTCCGTAAAAGATTCCCTCGGCGCATGCTGGTCAGCCGAGCCCTGGGCTTGGGAATCACCGGCCCGAATGGGCTGATTGGGGCCGTGACCTGTGTCAAGAGTTGTGTAGCTGATAGCGGGAGGCGATGCCCTCCCGCGCGACCCATGTTCAGCCCAAGCCGGGCACTGCCGATACAGGCGTATGGCCTCGGTGTTCCAGCGTTGTAGGACCGACAAGCGCAGCAAGCTCTATCCGTGTGACAAGCCGCGCTGCGGGCACCCGTGACGGTCCGGTACCGGGAACCGGGGGGACAGACGGGCCGTCAGCGCGAGGTGAGCTTCCCGATGAAGACCCAGGCCCGGCAGTTCGCCGCGCGGGCCGAGCACCTCAAGAACCAAGGACTCTTCCTGGACCCCAAGCGCGGTGCCGTCACCGTCCGCGCATACGCCGCGGACTGGCTGGGGCGCCGGCTCGTGGGGGTGAACACCCACCGCAACTACGACAGCTTCCTGCGCCTCCACCTCCTGCCGGAGCTGGGCCGCAAGACGCTCGCCGGCGTGGAGCGGGCGGACATCGACCGGTTCGTCGCCGCCCTCAGCACCAAGCTTTCGGCGAGCACGGTGCACGACCGCATGACGCTGGTCCGCAACCTGTTCCAGACCGCGGTGGACGAACGGCGCATCCCCCGCACGCCCGGTGGACGGCGCCAAACTCCCACGGGTCGGCTCCGGTGCGCTCGACGAGGACGCGATCCCGACCCGGGAAGAGGTCGACCTCATCGCCCGGCACATCGAGCCGCACTACCGACTGTCGGTCTACCTTCAGGCCGGCGCGGGCCTGCGGGTCAGCGAGGCCCTCGCCTTCGCCACCCAGTGCCGTCGCTCCGGTGCTCTCCGGGTACGGGAACAGGTGAGCCGCACAGCGCACCGAGCCGACTGCTCGGAACGCTTCGGCCCCCTCAAACACCGCACCCCCGGCGCGTACCGCGACGTCCCGCTGGCCGCCTTCCTGGAGCAGGAGATCGACGCGCATCTACGACGCTGGGGCGCCACCCCTGTGGGCTGCCGGGATGTGCTCTTCGCCCGGCGTGGAGCGGCGGCGGGCACCATGCCGACGGCGACCACCTACGGCCCCGACTTCCGGCGGGCGGTGCGGGCGGCCTGCTACCTTGGTCGGGACCGGACTCCCCAGTACACCCCGCATACCCTGCGCCACTTCTTCGCCTCCACCGCGCTGGCGCACGGGGTCCCCGTCCACGAGGTCTCCCGGTGGCTCGGGCACACGTCGATCAAGACGACGGTCGACATCTACGGGCAGCTGGTGCCCGCCGCGTGGGAGCGCTGCCGGCGGGCCCTGCAACAGGCGCTGGGCCCGGCGCCGGCCGATGTGCCCGCGGTGGCGCCGCCCGGGTCCGCCCACCGGTGCGCCCCGGTTGCTGGATCGACGCTGGATCGCGCGCGGAATCGGGCGATCACCGCAGGTCATAGCAGAGTCGCCGACATTCCGGTTCAACGTGTGACGCGTTCCTCAGCATCGACGTAGCGATCTGGCAAACGCGTAGGTCGGGAGGGGTCGGCCCTGGATGGGGCCGGCCCCGTTGTCGTTCCCGTTGCTGGATCCGTGCTGGATTTTCTGACGTCTCGTCATCAAAATGCTGTACCGAAGTCCTCGGCCTGGCCCTGGCTCGGCTCTACCTGGGCTACCAGGGAGTGCTGCACACCCAGGTCGTCGCCCCGCTGGACGCCCACCCGCAGCTGTACGAGGAGGCACGGCGGCAGGCGAAGGAGCTGGGCGAGGTGATGTCCTTCCGCCGCACCGACCTGGCGCTCTTCCACCTCGACGAGCACGCCCGGAAGATCACCTGCAACCTCGTCGAGGTCAAGTGCTACACCGCGCTACAGGACATCGGCGCCTACCAGCAGCTCAAGGCCAAGGCGGCCCAGCAGATCCAGCGCAGCCAGGAGGTCCTCGCCGCAGCCTTCGACCCGAACCACTCCGCCCCGACCGGGTGGACCGAAGCGTGAAGAAGCTGACCTTCGCCACCATGCTCCGCTTCTACATGGAGCGCGCACGCCGCCACGGCACCATGGAGAAGGAACCGCACCAGGCCGCGCACCACCTGTTGGAACGGCTCGACGACGGCTTCACCTTGGATTTCAGCCGCAGCAGCCTGGTCTTCGACCTTGCACGGGCCGGCACCGAGAGCGATCTCGACCACGGCGTCGAGTTCCACCGCATCGGCCGGGACCTGATCAAAGAACTCGTCGATGCGATCCCCACCGCCCCGGCTCAGCCTCGGCCCGGGGACTGTTGTGCTGCCCCGGGACGTGGGTGACAGGCGGCAGTGCCGCCGTCGGTGGCAGGCCGGGCCGGCTGCCGGAGGAGCACCTGTAACTTCCTCCAGCGGGCAGACCGACCCTGCCCGGCGCCCAGCGCGCGATACGGATCACAGCGTTCTGCGGCATTTTCGTGAACCGTCTGATCGCACTGACCGGCAGTCATAAACTGGCAGTCGTAAGGCACAGCAGCAGGAGCAGGACGAAAGAAACCATGCGCGGCCTCTCCGAGACGAACCTCAAGATGTTGGCCGGTGCCCGTTCCTTCGAGCGCGGGCGCGGGTACCTGGATGCGGTGTCCGGGGTCGAGGTCGGTGACGGATGGATCACCGCCAGCGTCCACGGCACGGAACGGTACGAGGTGGAGCTGGTCCTGGAGGGGCCCGGCGGGCTGTCCGGCGAGTGCGACTGCCCGTACGGCCTTCAGGGCAACTTCTGCAAGCACTTGGTCGCCCTCGGCCTGACGGTGCTCGCCCGGCCGGAGAGCCTGCCGCGGCAGCGGAAGGCAGCGCGGGAGCGGGCACAGGACCTCGATGGGTGGTTGTCCGCCCTGGCCAAGGAAGAGTTGCTCACTGTGGTGCGGGAACAGGTCGGCGCGGACCGGCAGTTGCGGCGCCGCTTGGAACTGCGGGCCGCGAGCGCGCGCGGGGATCTCGCCGCGGTCCGGTCCCGTATCCGTGAACTGCTCGACATCGGCCCGTGCGCACAGTACGGGTACGTCGAGTACGCCGATGCCCGCGCCTACGCGGACCAGGCCGGGCAGGCGGTGTCCGCGATCGGCGCGCTCACCGGCTCGGGACGGGCGGCCGACGCGGTCATCCTGGCGCGGGAGGCGATGAAGCTGCTGGCCCAGGCGGCGGAGAGCGTCGACGACTCCGACGGCTGGCTCGGCCAGGTGGGCGCAGGCCTCGCCGACGCCCATCTCGACGCGTGCCGTGCGGCGCGTCCCGACCCGGGGGAGCTCGCGCGCTGGCTCGTCGGCCAAGTACTCGGCGAGTGGGACGACGGTCTCACCGACATCGATCCGCTCGACTACGAGGACGTTCTCGGCGAAGCGGGGATGGCCGTCCTGCGGAAGCTGGCGGTCGAGGCGTGGCAGGGGAACCGCCGCGGCTGGGCGGAGAAGGACCTGGTGGGGCGGCTGGCCAAGGCGGGAGGCGACGTCGACGCGGTGATTGCGGTGCATGCGGCCGACCTCGCACCGGACGGCCACACGTACCTGGTCATCGCTCGCGAGCTGGACACCGCCCGGCGTCCCGACGAGGCTCTGCACTGGGCGGAACGTGGCGTTCGGGAGGACCGGGACCTCACTGCCGTCGACACCGCCCTCGTCGACTACCTCTGCGACCGCTACGCGCAGGCCGATCGGCTCGTCGACGCCCTCGCCCTGCGCCGCGAACACTTCGGCGCCCGCCGCACCCTGCTCAAGTACCAGCAGCTGCGATCCGCTGCCCGGGCCGCGGACCGCTGGCCGGCTGAGCGCGAGGGCGCGCTGGCCCTCCTGCGTGCCGACGCGGGGCTACGGCAACCGGGCATGTACGCCGGCCCAGTCCTGGTCGACGCCCTGCTCGACGACAAGGACGTTGATGCTGCCTGGCAGGCCGCCACCGAGACCGGCGCCCATGACCGGCAGTGGCTCACCCTCGCCGACCAGGCCCGTGCCACCTGCCCCGCCGACGCGCTCGACGTCTACCTGCGCCTGGCGGAGCCGTTGACCGGGCAGACCGGCAACGCGGTCTACGAGCAGCTTGTCAGCCTGCTGCTGAGCATCCGGGACTGTCACCGCCGCCTGGGATCGCCCGAGGAGTTCACCGAGTACGTCACCGCCCTGCGTACCGCCCAGAAGCGCAAGCGGAACCTGATGCGCTTGATGGACGAGCACGGTCTGTGAGCCGGACGACGTCTCGGAGGTGCACCCGCGCCGCATGCCGCCGCCTCCGGATGGTGCTCCGTGAGCCGCGCGACGACGGCGATCGCCGCTTGCTGGATACGCGCTGGATCGGACGCCGCTACGGAGCGTTCCCGCAGGTCACAGCCGAGTCACCGACATTCTGGTAGCACCTCTCCCAGGACGAAGTCGACGCCCGCTTCTTCGCCATCGCCACCGACCTCACCGGTATGCCGACGGAGCTCATCAGCGAGGACGGCGACCTCGCATGGCAAGCCCGCACCACCTCCTGGGGCTCCACCGCCTGGAACCGCAACGCCACCGCGTACACACCCCTGCGCTACCCCGGTGGCCGCTTGCAGGCTGCGGGCTTCGAGGCCGTCGAACTGGAGCTCACTTTGGCAGCGGCGCAAACCAGGCTCGACGAAACTCCTGCCAGCGCCAAGCCGGCGACACCGCGAGTCGACTGCGCATTGTTTGCGGCAGACGGTGACCCACGCGTGCTGGGGGTGGAATTCTCGGCACCGGCCGGCCGGCTGGCCTTCGAACAAGACAACGTGGCGGCAGCCGAGGCAGAGATCCACTCGTACACGGCGTCACGAGTGGGGCCAGCGGGAAGCCGGGTTCCCTGCTGAGATGGCTATTTGCTGTCCTCGTTGTAGTGGCTGGCTGACGGGGGCGGTGCCGGGTCAGTTCCGAACGGTGCCGGTGGTGGGCCGGCCCGGGTGCTGGATCGACGCTGGATCGTGTCCTGAATCGGATGCTCACCGGCGGCCGTAGCCCCGAGCCGTCGATGTTCCGGTTCAACGTATAGCCGGTGACCCAACGCCGCGCAGCTGACACAACGTCACCCCGCTGATCCGGCACACCCACACCTCACAGAGGCCCGGCCCTTCGGGGCGGGCCTCTGGTTTTCGGGGCTCTGGGTTTTCAGGGTGGCCGCGGCGACGCGATCCAGCCGAGGGAGCGCTCGACCGCGCGTTTCCAGTCCTCGTACTCGGCCTCGCGCCGTTCGGGGGCCATGTCCGGCAGCCACTGGGCGGCCCGGTGCCAGTTGCGGCGCAGGACCTCCAGGTCGGGCCAGTAGCCGGCGGCGAGGCCGGCGGCGTAGGCGGCGCCCAGGGAGACCGTTTCGACGGCCATGGGGCGCACCACGGGCACGTCGAGCACGTCGGCCAGGAACTGCATGAGCAGGTTGTCCGACGTCATCCCGCCGTCCACCTTGAGCACTTTCAGGGCGAGGGAGGAGTCGGCGTTCATGGCGTCGACCACCTCGCGGGTCTGCCAGCCGGTGGCCTCCAGTACGGCCCGGGCCAGGTGCCCCTTGGTGATGTACGAGGTGAGGCCGACGATGACCCCGCGGGCGTCGCTGCGCCAGTGCGGCGCGTACAGGCCGGAGAACGCCGGGACGATGTAGCAGCCGCCGTTGTTCTCGACCGTGCGCGCGAGCGTCTCGATCTCGGGGGCGGTGCTGATCAGCCCCAGCCGGTCGCGGAACCACTGGACCAGCGCGCCCGTGACGGCGATGGGGCCTTCGAGCGCGTAGACCGCGGGCTGGTCGTCGACCTTGTAGGCGACGGTGGTGAGCAGGCCGTGCCGGGACCGTACGAGGTCGGTGCCGGTGTTGAGCAGCAGGAAGCTGCCGGTTCCGTAGGTGCACTTCGCCTCGCCGGGGGCGAAGCAGGTCTGTCCGAACAGCGCCGCCTGCTGGTCACCGAGGGCCGCGGTGATGGGGACGCCCGGGATGACGGCACGGGCGGCTCCGTAGCTCTCGGCCGAGGCGCGGATCTCCGGGAGCATCGGCCGGGGAACCCCGAAGAACTCCAGCAGCTCCTCGTCCCAGTCGAGGGTGCTGATGTTCATGAGCATGGTGCGGCTGGCGTTGGTGACGTCGGTGAGGTGCACGCCGCCGGACGGCCCGCCGGTGAGGTTCCAGATCAGCCAGCTCTCCATCGTGCCGAACAGCACCTCGCCGTCCTCGGCGCGCTGCCGCAACCCCTCGACATGGTCGAACAGCCAGCGGATCCGGGGCGCGGAGAAGTACGTGGAAGGAGGCAGGCAACAGCGCCGGAGGAAGAACTCGTCCCCGGGCCGGCTTCTGAGGTCCTCGACCAGCGGAGCCGTACGGGTGTCCTGCCAGACGATCGCCCTCCCCAGCGGGGTGCCCGTACGCGGGTCCCACAGCACGGTCGTCTCGCGCTGGTTGGCGATTCCGACGGCGGCGACCTCGTCGGCACTGACATCCGCATGGGAGAGCGCCTGCGGCACCACACGCTCCAGGGTGTGCCAGATCTCGACGGCGTCGTGCTCGACCCACCCGGGCCGGGGGAAGTACTGCTGGTGCTCCCGCTGGGCGACCGACACCAGCCGCCCCTGGTGGTCGAACAGGATGCATCGGGTGGAGGTGGTGCCCTGGTCGATGGACATCACATACCGCTTAACCATGATCAACCCTCCGTTGCGGTGCACGAGAGCGGTGGCTCACCAGCGGGCGGCCCCAAGATCTCTGGAGATCGCCCGGGCGGCGTGGCGGACCTGGGTGACCAGGGCCGGCTGCGGGACCCCTTTGGCGTCGCAGATCCGCTCGACCGTGCCGGAGACGCCGATGGCGCCCACCACGAGGCCGCCGTGGCCCCGGACCGGCGCGGCGATGCCGGCCTCGCCCGTGATCATCTCCTGTACCTCGGCCGCCCACCCGAGCTCGCGGACCTCGGTGAGCGCCCGGGTGAGGTGCTCGCGGTCGACCAGGGTGTGCCGGGTGTACGCCTCCAGCCCGGCCTCCACGGCCGGCTCCAGCGGCACGCTGCCGAAGGCCAGCAGCACCTTGCCGAGCGAGGAGGCGTGCAGCGGCAGCAGCGCGCCCACGTCGAGGGTCTGGAGGGTGTCGTCGGGGCGGAAGACGTGGTGGACGATGAGCACCTTGCCCTCCAGGGGCGCGCCCAGGCGGACCGCCTCCCCGCTGCGGGCGGCCAGGGCGTCGGCCCAGTTGATGGAGCGGGAGCGCAGCTCGTTCACGTCGAGGTAGCTGGTGCCCAGGTGCAGCAGTGCGGCCCCGAGCTGGTACTTTCCGGTCGCCGGGTCCTGCTCGACGAAGTCGATGTTCTGCAGGGTGCGCAGAATGCCGTGGGTGGTGCCCTTCGCCAGCGCGAGGGACGCGGCCACCTCACCCAGCCCGAGCCGACGGGGCCCACTGGCGAGCAGACGCAGGATTGCCGCCGCCCGTTCGATCGACTGGACCGGGCCGGCCATGAGGCAATCGTAGTCCCGCGGTCGGCATCTGCCCGGAGGGAAGGCCCTTCGCGGGGAGCGTTCGGTAATGCCGACCGCTGTTCATTGACCGCCTCCACCGTCCCCCATAGCGTCCTTTCAAAGCCCGGCATCCAGCCGGTAGAGGGGCCTCGGAGGAGGCGGCATGACGGCACAGCTTGATCCGGTGGTGGGGGAGGCGGTCGAACACGTCTGTCCGCTGCCCCACATCCCCGAAGCCGTCTCGGTCGTACGCCGGCGGGTGCGTACGGTCCTGGCCGGCTGGAACCTGACCCCGGACCTCGCCGAGGACGCGCTCCTCGTGGTCTCGGAGCTCGTCACCAACGCGGTCGTCCACGCCCGGCCCCCGGCGGTGCTGCGGCTGTCACGGATCGTCGACGGACGCGACGCCCTGCGCGTCGAGGTCACCGACACCGGGCCCGCGACAGCGGACGGGCAGCCGGTCGTCGAGCGCTGCACGGGCGAGCACGGCCGCGGGCTCGGCATCGTCACCGCCCTGGCGGCCGAGTGCGGCACACGGGTCCACGCGGGCGGCACCACCCGGTGGGCGGAGCTCCTCGCCGCGTGAGCCGTGAATCGCCGTCGAGAACCAGAAACCGTGCTGCCTCCGGGGCCGTGCCCTCTCCGGAGACGTTTCGGCCCCGGGCATGTGTCGGCACCGGGGACGCATCGGCACCAGGGACGTACCGCTTCCGGGACCGGCGCCGCGGGAGGGGGATGATCCATTCTCTCCCGGAAAAGGGGCCCAGCGCATCGACTTCGCGGATGATCTTGGACGCCTTCGGCGGCCCTAGCGTGGACGCATGACACGAAGCGCGCGGGATGCGGGCCGGGACCTGGTGTGCGAGGCCGGCGACGGGGTGGAACTGGCGGTGCGGGATCACGGCGGGGCGGGGACGGCGGTGCTGTTGCTGCACGGGGCCGGGCGGACGCTCATGGACTGGGAGCGGGTGGCGCCCCTGCTGGCCGCCGGGCACCGGGTGCTGGCGATGGACCTGCGCGGCCACGGGCGGTCGGGAGACGGTGTGGTGCCGTGGACGTTCGAGGTGGCCGTCGAGGACGTACGGGCGGTGCTGACGGCGTGCGGGATACCGCGGGCCGTGGTGGTCGGGCACTCCCTGGGCGGAATGGTGGCCGTACGGTGCCTGGAGGCCCTGGCGGACGTCGTACCCGCGGCGGTGAACCTCGACGGGCACGGGATGGGACGGCCCGAGCAGTACGTGGGGCTGGACCCGGAGTGGGTGCGGGAACGGTTCGCCGAGGTGCGGCAGTTCGCCGAGGAGGCGGGCGGACGGCCTTTCGAGGCCGAGGCGTTGGCGGGCGTGATCGGTTACCAGACGGGCATGGCCGCCGAGTTGGGCATTCCCGCCGACGTGATGGAGGCGGGGGTGCGGCGGTCGCTGGCGGAGGCCGGGGACGGGCGGCTCTTCCTGCGGCCCGGGCGGCAGCAGGCCCGGGAGCTGCAGGAGGCGATGGCCGGGATCGACCTGTTCGGGCGCTACCGGAACGTTTCCCGGCCGCTGCTGATCGCCCGGGCGCTGCGCCCCAACCCGCCGGTGCCGGGCGTGCCGTCGTGGTTCGAGGAGCTGATGGCGGCCTATACGGAGGGCCTGCGGCGCGATCTGGCGGAGCTGGCCCGGACCCGGCCGTATGTGACCGTCGCCGGGGTGGACGCCACCCACGCGATGGTGCTGGAACGGCCGGAGGAGATCACGGAGCTGGTGGCCACGTTCGTGGCGGGCGCGGTGAACGTGGGTGGGCGCGGTGAACGGAGATGAGGCGCGGTGAACGGGGGGTGAGGCGCGGTGAACGGGGGTGCGGGGCCCGGGACTTGAGGTTTCTGGCCGTACGGTGGGGCTAGCGCGGGAACAGCTCGAACAGGGTTGCCGGGCGGCCCCGGTGACGTTCCCCGCCGGTGCGGAGGGCCTGCTCGATGAAGGTGCGGGCGTAGGACTGCGCGTTCTGTCCGTGGCCGCGCAGGCCGTTGATGTACGTACTGTGCGCCGCCAAGGAGGCCACCGCGCGGTCGACGCCTGGGCCGACCTCGGCGGCGTGCGTGGGGTACGGCGAGCCGGCCACGGCCACCCAGCGGACACCGTTCCAGGGGGCGAGGCCGAGCGCGTCGGCGAGCTCCGGGAAGATCCAGCGGTTGCCGGCGTCGCCCGCCGCGTCCAGGACCGCCCGGCCGACCACCCGGTGGTCCGGGGTGTTCCAGTGCACCCCGGCCCATGTGTCGTGGTGGTTGAGGGTGATCAGGAGCTCCGGGCGGTGGCGGCGGATGGCCGCGGAGAGGTCGCGGCGCAGCGCCGGCCCGCCCTCGATCGTGCCGTCCCGGTGGTGGTCGAGGAATTCCACGGTCTGGACGCCGACGAGCGCGGCGCCGGCCCGCTGTTCGGCCTCGCGCACCCGGGCGCATTCATCGGGGGCCAGCCCGTCGATACCGGCCTCGCCGCGGGTGACCAGGAGGTAGCTCACCTCCCGCCCGGCGTCGGTCCATTCGGCGATGGCTGCCGCGGCGCCGTATTCGAGGTCGTCCGGGTGGGCGGCGACGGCGAGGGCCCGCTGCCAGTCCTCGGGCATGGGGGAGAGGGGGGACTCGGCGGGCATGGGCGCCTTCCTTCCTGCTCCGGGTGGTCGCTTCCGTTCCGAAGTGGCCGCTTCCGTTCCGAAGCGGTCGCTTCCGTTCCGGGGGTGTCCGGCACGGTCGCTGTTCGGTCGATTTTCGGTCACTTTTGCGGGCGGTCGCCCGGACGTTCCGTCGGAGCGGCCGTCGGGTCGTCCCGTTTGTCGTGGTCGTCGTCGGCCCCCCGTCTTGGGGGCGTGTGGACGATCGTGACATGACGAGGTGGTGCGTGCGGGTGTGACGCCGGAGGTGGGCGAGGCGGAAGATGCGGAATGCCGGTGCGGGCACCGAGGGCCCCCAGGTGGCTGAGCTGGGTTTCATCACAACAGGTGAATATCTGGCCTGAGGTTGCGGTCGACCACGCGCGGTTGCCACGCTGTTGCTGACTGTCAAGCTGTTGGGAGGGGCACGTGCCTTTCGGTGAGCAGCCCGCGTACCTCCGCGTCGCCGGCGACCTGCGCCAGAAGATCGTCGACGGGGTGCTGCCGCCGCATACCCGCCTCCCCTCCCAGGCCCGGATCCGCGAGGAGTACGGCGTCTCGGACACCGTCGCCCTGGAGGCCCGCAAGGTCCTGATGGCGGAGGGGCTCGTCGAGGGCCGCTCGGGGTCGGGGACGTACGTGCGCGAGCAGCCCGTTCCGCGGCGCATCGCGCGGGTCGGGTTCCATGCGGCGGGTGGGTGTACGCCCTTCCGGCAGGAGCAGACGGACGAGCGGGTGCGCGGCACCTGGGAGTCCAGCAGCGAGCAGGAGGCGGCCAGTTCGGCGGTGGCCGGCCGGCTGCGTATTCCGCCGGGCGGCAGGGTCATGCGGACCCGCTACCTCTTCCGCGCGGAGGGCGAGCCGGCGATGCTCTCGACATCCTGGGAGCCGCTGGACGTGACGGGCCGGACGCCGGTGATGCTGCCCGAGGAAGGGCCACTGGCCGGGCGCGGGGTCGTCGAGCGGATGGCGGCCATCGATGTGGTGGTGGACAACGTCATCGAGGAGGTCGGCGCGCGGGCCGCGCTGGCCGAGGAGGCCATGGCGCTGGGCGGGGTCCCGGGCCATGCGGTGCTGGTGATCTCGCGGACGTACTTCGCGGGCGGCCGCCCGGTCGAGACGGCCGACATCGTCACGCTCGCGGACCGCTACCGGGTCGCGTACCACCTGCCGGTGAAGTAGGCGGCGGGGCGAGGGCCGGAGGCCGGGGGCGGGCGCTGGGTCAGGGTGGGCGGCCCTCGCTGGGCACCGGTGCGCCCCATAAAGCTGCTGTCCCCTGAAGGCGCTGTCCCCTAAAGCCGCTGTCCCGTAAGGCTGCTGCCCCTCTGGCAGCTGGCCCCCGGCCCGTAGAGCCGCTGTCCCCTAGTACTGCAACCGCATGTGGTGTGACCGTGTGGGCTGGGGCTCGTTGGTGTGACTGTGTGAGAAGTCGCTGACGGTTGAGCAGATCGAGTCGTG
>NZ_JOIX01000060.1 GCF_000720175.1 Streptomyces sp. NRRL S-337 | reverse complement strand
GAGGACGGCGGGTGGGGGTGAGGGGCGAGGGCGGCGGGTGGGGGGTCTTCGCGCTGGTCAGGGCGTGTTGTCAGTGGGGTGGTTCACGATGGGTTGTGACGGGTTCCGACGGAGGGATTCCGGCGGAGCGTGACGGGTTCCGACGGAGGGATTTCGGCGGAGTGTGACGGGTTGCGTTGTGCGGGTGCGGGTGCGGGTGCGGGTGCGGGTGCGGGTGCGGGTGCGGATGCGGATGCGGATGCGGATGCGGGTGCGGGTGCGGGACGGGCGACGTGTAGGCGGTCGAGGGTGAAAGGGGTGATCGCGTGGCCGGGCGCGGTAAGGAGACGGTGCGGGCGGTGCGGCGTCCGGAGGTGCGGCTGCCGGAGCTGGTGGCGTACGACGGCGCGGAGTTGGAGGAGGACGGGGATTACGACGGGCTGGAGTTCGCGGACGCCGACTGGGCGGGGCAGTCGGCGCGTGGGGCGCGGTTCATGGACTGTGCGCTGCGTCGTTGCGGGCTCGACGAGACGGCGCTCGGCCGGGCCCGGATCATCGACAGCGTGCTGAGTGGGGTGCGTGGGGTGGGGACGGACCTGTCCGGGGCGACCCTGCGCGATGTGGAGGTCTCGGACGCCAGGCTCGGCGGGACGCAGCTGCACGGGGCGGTCCTGGAGCGGGTCGTGGTGCGCGGCGGGAAGATCGACTTCCCCAATCTGCGGAGCGCGAAGCTGCGGGACGTCGCCTTCGAGGGGTGCGTGCTGATCGAGGCGGACTTCGCGGGTGCCGAGCTGGAGCGGGTCACGTTCGACGACTGCACCTTGGCGCGGATCGATTTCTCCGAGGCGCGGATGAAGGACGTCGATCTGCGCGGCGCGGTGGCGGTGGACATCGCGCGGGGGATCGACCGGCTGTCGGGCGCGGTGATCAGTACGGCTCAACTGATGGATCTGGCACCGGCGTTCGCGGCGCAGGTGGGGGTGCGGGTGGAGTAGGGGAGGAGCGGGAGAGGGGGGAGGTGGAGAGGGCGGCGGGTTCTTTCGCGGGAGCCTGAGTTCGATGTTCGGGTCGGGCGGTTGGTGGCCGGTGGTCGGTTCGGGCGGGGGTCGTGTCTGCTCGGGCGACCGGTGTCCGGGCGGCCCGGTGGGGCTCAGACGCGGGGGAAGCGGGACTGGAGGTCCCAGATCACGGGGTTGTCTTCGAGGCCGTCGTGCATGTCGGTGAGGTCGGCGATCAGGTCGTGCAGGAAGTCGCGAGCCTCGCGGCGGAGCGCGGCGTGGTTGAAGGTGAGCGGGGGCTCGTCGGCCGGCATCCAGTCGGCCTCGACGTCCACCCAGCCGAAGCGCCGCTCGAACCGCATCCGGTCGGCGGATTCCGTGAAGTCGAGCTCGGCGTGGACGGGACGGGCCGAGCGGCTGCCGCGGGGGTCGGTGTCGAGCTGCTCGACGATGTCGCACAGCGCCCAGGCGAAGTCGAGGACCGGCACCCAGCCCCAGGCGGTGGACAGTTCGCGGTCCGCCGTGGTGTCCGCGAGGTAGACGTCGCCGCAGAAGAGGTCATGGCGGAGCGCGTGTACCCCCGCGGTCCGGTAGTCCGTCTGCGGTGGGTCCGGAAAGCGGCGGGAGAGGGAATAGCCGAGGTCGATCACGCCTTGATGGTGTCACGCCGGTCGGCGGACGGACGTTCGCACCGGCACTGACCGGGACCCGGCACCGACCGGCACTGACCGGGGCCGGCACTGACCGGGACCGGACTGACTGGGGCCGGCGCTGACCGGGACCCGCACCGACCGGGACCGCTCGCGGCCCGGAAGATGCGAGCGGTAGACGCGGAGGGCGCGACTGGCAGGGCCGGAGGGCGCGAGTGGCAGCGGCATCGGGCCATGGGATCCGGCGATGACGTCGGGCCATGACTGGGCGGTAACGGGGGGGCATGGCGTCTGTGACTTCCGTCCGTGACGTCCGTCCCTGACGTCCGTCCGCGACGTCGGGCGATGACCTCGGGTCCGTCTGGGCGCGGAGGTCATCTGTGGGGTGGGGCTCTGGCTTGCCTTGTGGGAACGGGGGGTGGGGGCGGCGCCGTCAGGGCAGCAGGCGTTGTTCCTTGGCTACGGAGACCGCGCCGGCCCGGGTGTCCACGGAGAGTTTGTCGTAGATGCGGCCGAGGTGGGTCTTGACCGTGGCCTCGCTGATGAACAGGGCGCGGGCGATCTCCCGGTTGCTCAGTCCGCGGGCGAGCTGGCCGAGGATGTCGAGCTCGCGGTCGGTGAGGGTGGGGCGCGGGCTGCGCATCTGGGCCAGTACCCGGTGGGCGACCGGCCCGGAGAGGGTGCTGCGTCCCGTGGCCGCGGCCCGGATGGCGGCGAACAGTTCCTCCGGTCGCTCGGCCTTGAGGAGATAGCCGGTGGCACCGGCGTCGATGGCGCGGGTGATATCGGCGTCGGTGTCGTAGGTGGTCAGGACGAGGACGTGGGGTATCGGGACGGTCGGGTGGGCCGAGCTCGTCGAGCGGGCGGGGCCGGTCGGGCTGGTGGGGCTGGTACCGGCGGGGCTGGTCGAGCGGGCGGGGCCGGTACCGGCGGGTGCGGTTTTGGTGGGGCGGGCGGCCGGCGGAGTGTGTGCGGCTGACGTAGCACCCGCGGGGTTGTCGGTTCCTGGGGTTTCCCGGGCGCCCGATACCCCTACGGTGTTGCCGCCCTTGGCGTGCTCCCTGGCGTGGGCAGTGATGCGGCGGGTGGCTTCGATGCCGTCGATGCCCGAGCCGAGTTGGAGGTCCATCAGGACGACGTCGGGGCGGAGCGCGGCGGCCAGCGCCACGGCCTCCTCGCCGTCGCCGGCCTCGGCGATGACCTCGATGCCGGGGGCGCTGCTGAGCAGGGCGAGCAGCCCGGCGCGGACGACCGCGTGGTCGTCGCAGAGCAGGACGCGTACGGGGGTGTGCGGCGCTTCGCCTGTGGAGGAGGTCGCGGAGGAGGTCATGGCGTGCGCTCCAGGGGGACGGCGGCGGACAGGACGGTGCCCTCGCCCGGTGCGGATTCAATGGTGAGCGTCCCGCCGAGTTGCCGCATCCGGGCGTGCATGGCGGGCAGGCCGTGGCCGCGCCCGTGCGCGGCGGCGGTGGTGAAGCCCCGGCCGTCGTCGGCGATGTCGAGGACGACCTGGTCGTCCAGGTAGCTGAGGGTGAGGGTTACGGTGCGCGCGGCGGCGTGCTCACGGACGTTCGCGAGGGCGCCCTGGGCGATGCGTAGCAGCGCGGACTGGACCCGGTCCGGGAGCGGTACGGGGGTGCCGTCCTGGTGGAAGCGCACGCTCAGCCGCCCGTCGGGCCCGCCGCCGCCCGGCCCGCCCGTGGCGGCGCCGGTCGTGGAGCCCGTTGTGGGACCTGTCGTGGGACTTGTCGTGGGGCCGCTCGTCGGTCCCGTCGAGTGATCGGTCGTGGGAACCGTCGCGTGAACGGACGCGTGAACGGACGCGTGACCGGTCGGGCGGCCCGTCGGGGGACCGGACGTGGGAGGACGCGTCGTGGGCCCCGTCGAGTGATCGGTCGTGGGACCCGTCGTACGGGTGGCCAGCCGGCGGAGGGCCTCCGGGAGGGGGGTGCCGCCGGCCAGGTCGGCCGGGGCGAGGTCGTGGACGAAGCGGCGGGCCTCGGCGAGGTTGCGGGCGGTGATCTCGGTGGCCGTACGCAGATGACCGCGGGCGGTCGCCGGGTCGCCGTCCCAGGTCCGGTCGGCGGCCTGCAGCAGCATCTGCTGGCTGGACAGGCCCTGGGCGAGGGTGTCGTGGATCTCCATCGAGAGGCGCTGCCGCTCGGCGAGCGTGCCCTCGCGCCGCTCGGTGGCGGCCAGTTCGCGGCGGGTCCGCAGCAGATCGTCGATCAGCGCGCGCTGGCGGGCCGCCTGCCGCTCCATGTGGACGAAGACGGCGGTGGCGAGCGCGGCGACGGCCGGCGGGGCCAGCACCAGGATGGGGTCGAAATCGGTGGACAGCCGGAGTTGGGCGGCCACGACGAACGCGGTGAGGAGGCCGACCAGCACCGATGCGGCGCCGGCCGACAGCGTCCGCAGGCCGGTGTAGAAGAGCGGCACGGCACACCAGGCGAAGCTCGGCGCGAGCAGGACCACGACGACCCAGACCGTCACGACCGCAGCCAGCCAGAGCAGCCGGCGGGTGTCTGCCTGCCCGGCGTCTCGCGTGTGGGGCCTGTGGGGCCTGTAGAGCATATGGAGCGTACGGGTTGTGCGAGGTGTGTGGGGTGTACGGGGCGTACGGGGATGGCGGCCGAGGGTGGGGCCGAGGACGTGGAGCAGGGCCAGGGCGATGATCCACGGGGTGCGGGGCTCTCCCGGGTGCCGGAGCAGGAAGCGGGTGAGCGAGGCGGCGAGCAGCAGGAAGAACGTCAGGTGCAGCACCGGGCCGAACCAGCGGGCGTCGGGGTCGCGGTCCGGGGCCGGGGTCCTTCCCGTCAGGACCGCGGTCGAGCCCGGCCCCGGGGCGGCGGTCGAGCCCGGCCCCGGGGCGGCGGTCGAGCCCGCGCCCGGGACGGCGGCCGACCCCGGCTCGGGGATGGTGACCGCGTCCGGCTCGGGGACGGTGACCGCGTCCGGCTCGGGGACGGTGACCGCGTCCGTGTTCGCGTCTCCGCCCGGGTCCCGGTCCCGGTCCCGGTCCACGGCCCTGCCCGTTTCCCTGTCCCCGTTCGCGCCCCTGTCCGGCGGCTGCTGAGTGATGTGCACCGTGGTCTCCTCGTAGGCCGACGTCCGTCAGACGGGCCCTGGCCGGGCGCCGACCTCGTAGTCGTAACCGGGTAGTCGTAACCCGGGCGGAGCGGCGCCCGCATCAACCGATCGGTCGACACCGGTATCCCCCATCATGCACGGCGATCCCGGCCGGACCGCCGATCCGGGCGGGCCGGTCTTCCTCCGACGATGAGGGCATGAATCCGAGAACTCCGTTCCGCTCCCACAAGGCCTCCCGCAAGGTCTCCCACGAGGCCACCTACAAGGTGTCCCACGAGGCCTCCCACAGGGCATCCCCCGAGGTCTCCCACAACGCCTCCTCCGAGGTCTCTCACGAGGTCCCGCGCAAGGCCTCCCGCAAGATCTCCCGCAGGATCTCTCGTAAGGTCTCCGCGGTCGGTGCCGTCGCTGCGGCCGGCGTCGTCGCGACCGTCCTGGTGGGCGCGGGTGTCCTCGGTGGCGCCTCCGCGACCGCCGCGCCCTCGTCCACGCACTCCGCCGCCGCCTCCGCGACCGCCGCGCCCTCGTCCACGCACTCCGCCGCCGCGTCCACGGCCTCCGCCGCGTCCTCGCCCGCGAACGTCGGCAAGGGCCTCACGCGTACCACCACCCACCTCACCCTCGACGCCGCCACCAAGGCCGCCCAGGCCGCGTTGAAGGCGGCCGAGAAGGCCGGGCAGCGGGTCTCGGTGACCGTTGTGGACCGCAACGGCAGCACGCTGGTCGCGCTGCGGGGCGACGGCGCCGGGCCGCAGGCGTACGAGTCGGCGACCCGGAAGGCGTTCACGGCGGTCTCCTGGAACGCCCCCACCTCCGAACTGGTCAAGCGCCTCGACCAGGCGCCGACACTCAAGGACATCCCCGGCACCCTCTTCCTGGCGGGCGGTGCGCCGGTCCGGGACGGGGACGCGCCGATCGCCGGGATCGGGGTGGCGGGGGCGCCGAGCGGAACCCTCGACGAGCAGTTCGCCCAGGCCGGGGCGCACGCCCTCGACGGGTAGCCAGCCCAACGGGCCAGAGGGGCGGAGCGGCGTAAGGATGGGCGTAGGGGCGGGACGAGCCCGAGCGGCGGACGGGCCGCAGCATCCCCGGCCCGGCTACGCCAGCGCCGGCCCCCGCGGTCGGCTACAACAGCGCCACCACCAGCACCAGCCCCCAAGGCCCGCTGTGACCGCGCCAGCACCAGCCCCCGAGGCCCGGCCGTGACCGCCCCAGCACCCGCCCCCCCGCACCCTCGCGCCGGTTACGGCATCGTCAGCACCCGGGGCCCGTCCTCCGTCACCGCGATCGTGTGCTCGAAGTGGGCGGCCCGGCTGCCGTCGGCGGTGCGCAGGGTCCAGCCGTCATCGTCCGTGACGTAGGCGTCCGTGCCGCCGGCGAGGAACATCGGCTCGATGGCGATCACCAGGCCAGGGCGCAGCACGAAGCCGCGGCCCGGCCGGCCGTCGTTCGGGACCGGCGGGTCCTCGTGCATCTGCCGGCCGATGCCGTGGCCGCCGAAGTCGCGGGAGATGCCGTAGCCGGCGGCGCGTCCGATGCTGCCGATCGCATGGGAGACGTCGCCGATCCGGGCACCCGGTACGGCGGCCGCGATGCCGGCTGCCAGCGCCCGTTGGGTGGCGTCCATGAGCCGTTCGTCCTCGGGGCGCGGGGTGCCGACCGTGAAGCTGATGGCGGCGTCGCCGGCCCAGCCGTCCACCACCGCGCCGCAGTCGACGCTCACCAGGTCGCCGTCGCGCAGCCGGTAACCGTCCGGGATGCCGTGCACGATCGCGTCGTTGACGGACACGCAGATGACGGCCGGGAACGGGGTGGGCGCGAACGACGGGCGGTAGCCGAGGAAGGGCGAGGTGGCGCCGGCCTCGCGGAGCACCCCCCGGGCGACCTCGTCGAGGTCCAGCAGCCGCACGCCCGGCGCGGCGGCCGCGCGCGCCGCGGCCAGCGCGTCGGCGACGACCCGGCCGGTCAGCCGCATGGCGTCCACCGCGGGTTCCGTCTTGATTTCCACCATGGATGACCTCCGCAGGGCAGGGGGAGCGTAGGAGCGGTATTTCTTTACCGGTAATTGTTTACCGGTATTAGTATCACGGGCATGGTGCGAACTCCACTGACTCCTTGGGAGCGGGAACGCGGTGAACGGCTCGGCGCGCTGCTGCGGGTGGCGCGTGGCGGGCGGAGCATGGTCGAGGTCGCGGCGGCGGCGGGACTGTCCGCCGAGACGCTGCGGAAGATCGAGACCGGCCGGGCGCCCACCCCGGCGTTCTTCACGGTCGCGGCGCTGGCCGGCACGCTCGGACTGTCGCTGGACGAGGTGGCGGTGCTGGCCTCGCCACCCGAACCGGCGGAGGGGGAGGGGGAGGGGAACGGCGCGGCCGCCTGAAACGCGCGCAGGGCCGGCCCCCCGAAGGGGACCGGCCCTGAAGCAAGCCCGGGACTGCGCGCCGGTGCGTCCGCGCCTCGGGCGCGGGTCACTCAGATGCGGACCACTCAGATGCAGACCGCGCGGACGCAGGCTGCGTGGACGCAGACCGGGCCGACGCAGACTGTTCAGGCGCAGCCCGCGCGGACGCCGAGGACTCAGACGTCGTTGACGACTCAGACGCCGTTGAGGACCCAGACGTCGTTGAGGACTCAGACGTTGTCGAGGCCCCAAACGCCAAGGCCCCAAACGCCAAGGCCCCAAACGCCAAGGCCCCAAACGCCAAGGCCCCAGACGTCGAGGCCCCAGATGTCGACGACTCAGACGTTGACGCCGAAGTCCTTCGCGATGCCGACCAGGCCCGACGCGTAACCCTGGCCCACCGCGCGGAACTTCCACTCCGCGCCGTTGCGGTACAGCTCGCCGAAGACCATGGCGGTCTCGGTGGCCGCGTCCTCGCTCAGGTCGTAGCGCGCGATCTCCGCGCCACCGGCCTGGTTGACGATGCGGATGTAGGCGTTCCGCACCTGGCCGAAGTTCTGGCTGCGGTTGTCGGCGTCGTAGATGGACACCGGGAAGACGATCTTGTCGATGTCGGCCGGCAGTGCCGCCAGGTTGACGTTGATCTGCTCGTCGTCGCCCTCGCCCTGGCCGGTGACGTTGTCACCGGTGTGGACGATCGACTGGTCCGGCGTGCTCTTGTTGTTGAAGAAGACGAAGTGCTGGTCGGAGTAGACCTTGCCGGTCGCGTTCACCGCGATCGCGCTGGCGTCGAGGTCGAAGTCCGTGCCGGTGGTGGTGCGGACGTCCCAGCCGAGGCCCACCGTGACGGCGGTCAGGCCCGGTGCCTCCTTGGTGAGCGAGACGTTGCCGCCCTTGGACAGGCTTACAGCCATGGGGATGTCCCTTTCCTAGTCAACGCGTCGAATCGTCGGGCTCCGTGCTGGCACGAAGCTACCGTCACCCACCAGAACGTCGTCGGGGGACCGTGAGGTTCCAGGTCTCTTTACTTTCTTTGCCCAATCCTGATGCCGGTCTCCAGGGGGCTTGCCGGTGTCCGTGCGGCAGGCCGGTGTCCGTGCGGTGCACCGCGCCGCTTGGCCGCTCGTGGGCGGAATCTGATGTGCGGCCAGGTCAAGTGGTGCGAAAAGCGGGTGACGGTGGGGTCGGATCCGCGGGATCATAGGGGCATGTCCGGGCCCCATGTCATCCGCGGTTCGGTCGTCCTTCCCGAGGCCGAGCTCGTCTGGCGTTTCTCGCGGTCCTCGGGTCCGGGCGGCCAGCACGTCAACACCAGCGACAGCCAGGTCGAGCTGCGCTTCGACCTCGGCGGCACGCAGGCGCTGCCGCCGGTGTGGAAGGAGCGTGCGCTGGAGCGGCTGGCCGGCCGGCTGGTCGACGGCGTGCTGTCGGTACGCGCCTCCGACCACCGCTCCCAGTGGCGCAACCGCGAGACCGCGGCCGTCCGGATGGCCGCGCTGCTCGCCGAGGCCAGCGCACCGCCGCCCAAGCCGCGCCGGAAGTCGCGGATCCCACGGGGCATCAACGAACGCCGGCTGCGCGAGAAGAAGCAGCGCGGTGACACCAAGCGCGGCCGCTCGGGCCGCGACTGGACCTGAGCGGCGGGGCCGGCCGCCTGCCGCAACTGCCCCGTAGCTCGCCACCCCACCCTCCTGGCGCCGCAGCCCACCGGACCACACTCTGCTGGTGCCGCAGCCCACCGGACCGCTCTCCCGGCCCCTCACCCCAACTGCCGGTACCGTCCCCGGAAGTACGTCAGCGGTCCGTCGTCCTCGTTCGGGATTCCGGTGGCCAGCACCCGTCCGATGACGAGGGTGTGGTCGCCGGCCGTGACGCGCTGCTCGGTGCGGCACTCCAGGGTCGCCAGCGCACCGCCGATGAGCGGGGCGCCGGACGCTTCGCCCCGTACGTATGCGATGTCCTCGAAGAGAAGCCGGTCGCTGATGCGGCCCTTCATGGCGAATCGTCCGGCGATCTGCCGTTGGTGCCCTGAGAGGACGGAAACGGCCCACAGTGGCTGCTCCGCCAGCAGGTCGTCCATCCGGGAGCCGTTGCGAACGCTCACCATCACGAGTGGCGGGTCGAGCGACACGGAAAGGAAGGCGGTGGCGGTCATGCCGGCGTCCTCGCCGCGCGGCCCGGCGTCCGGGTCGTGGGCGGTGATCAGTACGACGCCGGCGGCGAGCCGGGACAGGGCGGCGCGGAACTCGTCGTCACTCACCCCCACAGCATGCGGGATCGGCGCGCCACCCGGCGTGGAGGCCGGCGCGACGGTGGGGGCGGCGGTGGCAACGGGCCGGGCGGCCGCCGCATCGACAGGGGTTTCCGTGAACACGCCATGAACGCTAACTTCCCGCCGTCCGGACGCGCATCGGCCCCCGGGACCACCCGCGTCCTAGGTCCAGCGACGGAGGTCGTATACAGGTGGCATAACCCTCGGAATTTGCGTTCAGAAAGTGTAGAAAGAGTGAAGGCGGGTTCTCTCGGACGGGGTGGTGGGGCACGGTCAACGCTCGCTCACCGTCTGTGACTTGAGTCACAGCGGCCTCTAATTGTTGACCCTGTGTACCGAGTGAAGAGCTCACTGTGATTCAGTGAGCGTGGAATCGGACGACAAGAATCCTGGAGTTTGCTGTCGAGGTCTCAGGGGAGCGAGCGATGGAGACCGAGTCGGAGCCATACGTCCGTCTTGCGACCCTGCGGCAGCTGCACCGAGTGGTCGCCGAACTGAACACCGCACGCAGCCTTGCGGACACCTTGCAGACCGTCGCCGACGGCGCCGTCAACGGCCTCGGCTTCGAACTGTCCGCGGTCAACCTCGTGCGGCCCGACGGTGACCTCGTGGTGGCCGCGGTCGCCGGCAGTGCGGGCGCCGAGGCCCTGATGGCCGGCCGGGTCGGCTCGCGCTCCTCCTGGGACCGCCGGCTGTCCATGGGGGAGCGGTGGGGCGACCTGTGCTTCATCCCGTACACCGAGGGCTGGGTGCTGGACGACGACGACGTACCGCAGTGGCACACGGCCGGGCCGGCGCCGCGCTTCCCCGACGAGTGGCACCCGATGGACCGCCTCTTCGCGCCCATGTACACCGCGGGCAACGGCGGCGGCGAACTGCTCGGCGTGATCTCCGTCGACCGCCCGCGCAACGGCCGCCGCCCCGGCCCCTGGGGCCAGGAAGCGCTGCAGATGTACGCCTTCCAGTCCGCGATCGCGATCAGCAACGCCCGGCTGCGGGCGAACATGCAGCGCGCCCTGGTCCGGCTGGAGCGCGAGCAGCAGGCCCTGCGCGCCAGCGAGGAAAGTTTCCGGCAGGCCTTCGAGTACGCGCCGAGCGGGATGGCCGTGGCCGAAATGGGCGGGGACCAGCACGGGCGGCTGCTACGGACCAACGACGCGCTGTGCCGGCTGCTCGGCCGTACGGCCTCCGGGCTGCGCCGCTACTCCTTCTCCGACCTCGTCCACCCCGAGGACATCGGCACCCTGCTGCGCACCTCCGCCGAGGGCGGCCGGGCCGAGCTGCGGCTGGCCCGCCGCGACGGCTCGTACGTGTGGGTCTCGCTGCGCAACTCCGTCGTCGCCGACACCGCCGACGGCCCCCGCTATCTGCTCACCCACGTCGAGGACATCGAGGAGCGCAAGCGGCACGAGCTCCAGCTCGCGCACCGGGCCAGCCACGACTCGCTGACCGGCCTGCCCAACAGCGCCGAACTGCGGGCCCGGCTCGGCGCCCGGCTGTGCTCCCGGCCGGCCGGCTCGCTGGCGGACGCCTACGCCTCCTCGGGCGGCGCGGACCCGCGGGACCCGCACGGCTTCCGGCCGGACGGCAAGGAACCCTTCGACGGCGTCGACGGCTTCGAGGGCAAGGCCCCGGTCCCGTTCGACCACCACGTCCACCTCGTCGCCCCTGCGGACGGGCCGGCCGACGACGGCTCCAAGGGGCTCGCGGTCCTCTTCTGCGACCTCGACGGCTTCAAGTCGATCAACGACCGCTTCGGGCACAACACCGGTGACGCCGTGCTGATCGAGGTCGCCCGCCGGCTGACCAGCGGCGTACGGGACGGCGACACGGTCGCCCGGCTCGGCGGCGACGAGTTCGTGGTGCTCGCCGACGGTCTGGGCACGGCCGACGCCCAGGACCTCGCGGTGCGGCTGCGGAACGCGATCATCCCGCCGATCCGGGTGGAGGGCCGGGCGGTCCGGGTGGGCGCCAGCTTCGGCATCGGCTGGGCGAGCTGCGGGATGACCGCCGAGGAGGTCCTGGAGTCGGCGGACCAGCGGATGTACGTCGAGAAGCGCTCCCGGTCGAAGGCGAACCGGCGGGCCGGCTGACGCCGGGCGGCGGACCGCGGGTGCCGTGCGGCGGGCCGGGCGGGAGCTCTGCGGTGGACCGCGGGCACCGCGCGGCGCATCTCACATCCGCGGCCGGCCGGCCCCCGCACCAGCAGTTCACCGATCCGTAGCGATCTTGTGGCCCGCCAGGCTCGGTGTGGTCCGGACGCGAGGGGGTAGGCTGCGCCGATGCGGCGCGGCGCCGCCGGGGGCCCGGACCAGATATTCGCGCAGAAGACGTCTGCGCACGCGTACCGACCGACGCGTTCACGACGCGCACACATCGCTTGGGAGTGACACGGAATGACGGCCGGCAACAACGGCGCGGACACGCCGGAGAACGACGACCCCTTCGCCTACCTCTACCGCGCGGAAGGCGGCGAGGGCGGGGCACCGGGCTCGCCGGGCGCCGGCGGGGCGGCCCGACAGCCGGGAGTGCCGCGCACGTCGTACAACCAGGTGCGGGCGGTCGGCCAGCGCCAGTACGGCCAGCAGGCCCAGCAGCCGGTCACCTACGGCCAGCAGAACGCGACCTACGCCGCGCCGGAGACACTGCCCGGCGGCGACCGCACCCGTGCCGTGCCGGCGCCCGGCCACGGCGGCGAGCCGGAGCCGCGCCGCCGCAACGGCCTGCTGATAGGCGCGGTCGCGGTGGTCGCGGTGGTCTGCATAGGCATCGGCGTCGCGATGCTCACCAACAACGGCAACGACACCAAGAACGCGAACGCCGGCAAGTCCGGCCCGACGGCCGGCGACACCGTCAAGCCGAGCGAACAGCCCCACAGCAAGCCCAAGCCGGGCGAACTCCCCAAGGAGGACGCCGGCAGCCTGCGACTGGACGGCGGGGCGACCACCGCGAAGGACGTCCAGGGCGCCCACTCGGCAAGTGGTTCCTACGTCACCGGCCTCAACCAGGTCGGGGCGAAGGTGCAGTGGACCGTGGATCTGCCGGACGCTGGTGATTACCGGCTGTACGTGCGCTACAGCATCCCGGGACAGGACGCCAACGCCACGCTTACGGTCAACGGCAAGCCCAACAACCAGCCGCTGGGCCTGAAGAACTTCATCCACTCGCCGGAGGGCGACTGGAAGAAGGGCTGGCAGTCGACCTGGGCCCCGGTCACCCTGAACAAGGGCACCAACACCGTTGAGATCGCCTGTGCGCAGGGCAACCAGTGCAACGCCATCCTGGACCAGCTGTGGCTGGCGGGTGCCAACCGCTAACGCTTGACCGGGACTTCCGCAGCTCGGACCAGCATGTCCGATTGCGATGCATCCACTTGCCGGAGTCGTTTCGATCAAGTGGACTGGGACCGAGCCGACCCACTCGATCTGCGGAGGTCCATATGAAGATGCGCGCTCTAGCCCTGACCGGGGCTGCACTGTTAGCCACTCTGCCGCTCACCGTCGGAACAGCCGATGCGGCTGCCAAGTGCCCGAAGGGCAATGTGTGCGGCTGGTCACAGCCGAACTTCGGGGGACGCGCCTACAGCATCATCAGTCCCACGTCGGGGTGCAACGGATTTGACGGCGATGCCCGGTCGGTGTCCAACCAGAACAGGCACAGGGTGACCCTGTACAGCGACAGTGGGTGCTACGGAAAGCGCTTCGACCTGACCTTCGGACACTACTCGGCCAAGACTCCGTGGCCGGTGAAGAGCATTGCGGTCTGGGGACCGTGACGGTGCAACGGTTCACCTTGCGCTGACAGGGAGCCGAGGACGCGTCCGGGCGGGTGTGTCCTCGGCCCTCTCGTTCGTCGGAGTACTGCCCCTTCCGCGCAGCGCAGCTACCGGCCTCCTGGCCAGCGATCCTTGGTGCCGGCAAGAGAGGCGGTCACCACCTGCTCCTGCAGCTCCTCGTACGTCGCCCGGTCGAACTCGCCGGCTGCCGGGGCCCGGACCGTGGCTGCGGACAGGGCCACCGCGCGGGCGAGGCGTGCGGGCCACGGCAGGTCCTCCACCAGTCCGGACAGCAGGCCGGCGACCGCGGAGTCGCCGGCGCCGGTCGGGTTGCCGGCGAACCGCCGGGGCGGGGCGGCCTGCCAGGCGCCGTCGGCGGTGACCGCCAGCATTCCGTCCGGGCCCAGTGAGGCGGCCACCGCGTGCGCGCCGCGGCGGCGGGTGTCGCGGGCGGCGCGCAGCGGCTCGGTGCTGCCGGTCAGGGCGGCCAGCTCGTCGGCGTTGGGCTTGGCGAGGTCGGGGCGGGCGGCCAGACCCCGGCGCAGCGGTTCGCCGCTGGTGTCGAGGAGGACGGGGACGCCGGCGGTGCGCGCGGCGCGGGTGAGGCGGGCGTAGACATCGACCGGGACGCCCGGCGGCAGGCTGCCGCACAGGGCCACCGCCCGGGCCTCGCCCAGCAGTTCGCGGTAGGTGCCGAAGAAGGTGTCCCATTCGGCGGGGGAGACGGTCGGGCCCGGCTCGTTGAGCTGGGTGGTGTCCCCGGTGGTCGCGTCGACGACGGCGACCGTGCGGCGGGTGGCGCCGCCGACCGGGACCAGGGCGTCGGTGACCGCCGTCTCGGCGAGCAGGGCGCGCAGCGCGTCCCCGGTGCCGCCGCCCGCGAAGCCGGTGGCGACCGTGCGGTGGCCGAGCGCGGCCAGCACCCGGGCGACGTTCACGCCCTTGCCGCCGGGGCGCTCGGACACCTCGGTGATCCGGTTCGTGCGGTGCGGGCGGAGCCGGGGCACGCGGTAGGTGATGTCCAGGGCGGCGTTCAGCGTGACCGTGAGGATCATGGTCGCCCCTCCGGGCAGACATGGCCGGGCGGCGGCCGGGGTCGGGCAACCGCGCACGGCGGTGGCATGCGGACAAGTGCGCGAGCGATCATGCCATCGTCGGTGGCGGTTGGCCCAGACCCGCAGCTCACCTCACGCGCTCTACGGCCGCACCAGCCACTCGCCCCGGCGCATCACCCCGACCAGGGCGAACGCCGCGTCCAGCACCACCAGGTCGGCGTCCTTGCCGGCCGCCAGGGAGCCGGTGCGGTCGTCGATGCCCAGCAGGCGGGCCGGGGTGGCCGACAGCGCCTGGACGGCCTGATCCACCGTCAGGCCGTCGACGAGGACGGCGCGTTGGAACACCCGGTCCAGGGTGAGCGTGGAGCCCGCGATGGAGCCGGCCGTGGGGCCGTCGCTGATCCGGGCCACCCCGTCCCTGACCTCGACCTGCATGGGCCCGAGCGGATACATTCCGTCGTCCATACCGGCCGCGCCCATGGCGTCCGTGATGAACGCGACCCGGCCGCCGCCCGCCTCGCGGACGGCCAGCTGGAGCATCGCGGGGTGCAGATGGGTGCCGTCGTTGATCAGCTCGACGGTGATCCGCTCGTCCTCCAGGAGCGCGGCGACCGGCCCCGGCGCCCGGTGGCCGAGCGGCGGCATCGCGTTGAAGAGGTGGGTGGCGACGGTGGCGCCCGCGTCGATGGCCTGCCGGGCCGCCTCGTAGGACGAGTCGGTGTGGCCGACGGCGGCGATCACCCCGGCGTCGGAGAGCAGCCGCACGGAGGCCAGGCCGCCGGGCAGTTCGGGGGCGACGGTCATCATCGCGGCGGTGCCGTGGGCCGCGTCGAGGAGCTTGCGGACGTCGGACGGGTCCGGGTCGCGCAGCAGTCCCGGCTGGTGGGCGCCGCAGCGCTGCGGGGAGATGAACGGGCCCTCGAAGTGGATCCCGGCCAGCTCGCCCTGCTGGACCAGTTCGGCCAGCACCCCGGCCTGCCGGGCGAGTTCGGACAGCTCGCCGGTGACCGTGGAGGCGACCATCGAGGTGGTGCCGTGCCGGCGGTGGGTCTCGACGACCGTCATGCACTCGCCGGGGTCGGCGGACGAGAACGAGCCGCCGCCCCCGCCGTGCACGTGCATGTCGATGAAGCCGGGCACGACCAGGTGGCCGGTCAGGTCCAGGGCGTCGGCGCCGCGGTCCTCGGCCAGGTCGGCGTCGCGGCTGTGCACCGCGGTGATCCGGCCACCCTCGACGATGATCCGGCCGCGCTCGACGACGCCGGACGGGCGGGCGATCCGGGCGCCGGTCAGGACGGTGCGCCGGGGACCCGCGGCCGGCTGCACGGACAGTTGCTGTGCCATCAGGCGGTTACCTCCGTGGAGAGAAGATCCCGGGCGAGGAGTCCCGCGCCCAGGCACCCGGCGGCGTCCCCGAGGGCCGCCGGAACGATCGAGGGGAGCCGCTGGAACGTAACGCGCCGCCGGACCGCTTCCCGCAGAGGCGTGAACAGCGTGTCGCCCGCCTCGGCCAGTCCGCCGCCGATGATCAGCATCTCCGGGTCGAGCAGGGTCAGCCCGGTGACCAGGCCGTCGGCCAGCGCGTCCACCGCGTCCCGCCACACCGCCAGGGCCCGTTCGTCGCCGGACGCCACGGCCTTGGCCGCGTCCGCCGCGCCGGCCGCGGGATCGCCGCAGGCCGCCGCCCAGTCCCGGCCGACCGCGGCGGCCGAGGCCAGCGTCTCCAGACAGCCCCGCTGCCCGCAGCCGCAGGCCCGCCCCCCGGGCCGTACGACGATGTGGCCGATCTCGCCGGCGCTGCCGTGCGCCCCGGCCTCGATGCGGCCGCCGATGCCGATGGCACCGGCGATGCCGGTGCCCAGCGGGACGAACAGGAAGCGGCCGGCGTCCCGGCCGGCGCCGATCCGGCCCTCGGCCAGGCCGCCGGTGCGCACGTCATGGCCGAGCGCGACCGGGATCCCGCCGAGCCGCTCGGAGAGCAGCGCCCGCAACGGAACGTCCCGCCAGCCGAGGTTCGCGGCGTAGACGGCGGTGCCCGAGGTCTCGTCGACGATGCCGGGGACCGCGACGCCGGCGGCCTCGGCGGGGGTGCCGAAGCGGGCGGTGCCGAGGTCGCGGAGCTCGGCGGCGAAGCCGAGGATCGTCTCGACCACCGCGTCGGGGCCGCGTTCCCGGCCGGTGGGCCGCCGTGCCTCGTAGAGCAGGGCGGGCGGTGTCTTCCCGGACGGTTCGGGATCCAGCCCTACGAGGGCGGCCTTCATCCCGGTGCCGCCCACATCCAGGGCGATGACATGTCTCACGGGAACAGTTTCGCGCGATGCGCCCCGAAAGGTCTAGTCCACTCACCGGTGCGGTCCGGGTGAAGGAAGTGCGGGAGCCCGATACCGAAGCGCAATCACCGGTGGTGTAGACCTTGTATCGGACACGGGTGGAAACTCGCTGTTCACGCCGGGCGAGGGCGATCCCCGAGACGGTGTCGAGGAACCCGGCAAGCACGGAATTTCGGGACAGGAAAAGGGCGGTAACAGCGGGTGCAGCGGCGGTACTTGAGCCTGGCGGCGGCAGCAACGGCCACCACCATGACACTGACACTCACCGGCTGCGGCGGCGGATCGGGGGACGGCGACGTCACCCTCAAGCTGATCGCCGCGGACTACGGTGACAGCGAGGCCAACAGCTCCCAGCACTACTGGGACCAGCTCGCCCGCGCCTTCGAGAAGAAGAACCCCGGCATCAAGGTCGACGTCGAGGTCGACAGCTGGACCAATGTCGACAAGCACGTCGAGGACCTGGTCAAGGCGGGCAAGGCCCCCGACCTCGCGCAGATAGGCGCGTACGCCGACTACGCGGCCAAGGGCAAGCTCTACAGCGCCGACCAGCTGCTCTCCATACCGGTGCAGGCCGACTTCACCCCCGCCCTCGCGGAGACCGGCGAATACCACCGCGTCCAGTACGGCCTGCCCTTCGGCGCCAGCACCCGGCGGCTCTTCTACAACAAGAAGCTGTTCACCCAGGCCGGCATCACCAGCCCGCCGAAGACCTGGGACGACATCGCCCACGACGCCGCCCTGCTGAAGGCACACGGCGTCAAGATGCCCTACGCACTGCCGCTCGGCCCCGAGGAGACCCAGGCCGAGACGCTGATGTGGATGCTCAGCGGCGGCGGCAGCTACACCGACAGCATCGGCAAGTACCAGATCAACTCGTCCCAGAACATCGAGACCTTCAACTGGCTGAAGAACGACCTCGTCGGCAAGGGCCTGACCGGCAGCGACCCCGCCAAGCTCAACCGCGAGGACGCCTTCGCCGGCTTCGCCGCCGGCGACGTCGGCATGCTCAACGGCCACCCCACCCTCATGAAGCAGGCCGAGGCCAAGGGCATCGACTACGGCACCGTCGACCTGCCCGGCGTCAACGGCCCGGCCAAGGCCACCATGGGCGTCGCCGACTGGATGATGGCGTTCAAGCAGAACGGCCACCGCGCCGAGGCCGGCAAGTTCCTCGACTTCGTCTACAGCGACAAGAACGTCGAGAAGTTCTCCGGCGAGTACGGCCTGCTGCCCGTCACCACCTCCGCCTCCCAGGCGATGATGGCCGACGACCACTACGCCAAGCTGCACAGCTTCCTCAAGCAGCTGGCCGGCGCCGAGTTCTACCCGGCGGACAAGACCTCCTGGCCGCTGGTCTCCAAGACCATCAAGGCCAGGATGGGCGCCGCGGTCGGCCCGAACGGCAACCCGTCCGGCGTGCTCACCGACATCCAGAACACCGCGGACACCGAGGACAACAGCGGCGAGTGACACCGCGCGCGGGGGACCGGGCCACCCGCCCGGCCCCCGCCCCGTCCGACCGTGCGCTTATCGTGGGAACGTGATGACGAGCGGCACCGGCAGTACGGACGACCCGCAGGCCACCGGCGGCGCGGGCGGTTCCGGGCTGTCCGCCCGGGACGAGGCGGTGCTCGCCGTCGAGCGCCGCTCCTGGCCGGGCCCGGGCCCCAAGGAACGGGCCATCCGCGAACGCCTCGGCCTCTCCCCGACCCGCTATTACCAGCTCCTCAACGCCCTGCTGGACGACCCCCGCGCGCTCGCCCACGACCCCGTCACCATCAACCGCCTGCGCCGGATACGCGAGGCGCGCCGCGCCCGCCGCTGACCGGACGCGCCTGCCGCACGCGTCTGCCGCGGCCCGGACGGTGCCGCGACCCGTCGGCCCGATGCGCCCGTGCACCGGCCGTGCGCCCGCCCACCGCCGGTAGGGTCGGCGGCATGGGCAGCCCCCCGAACGTGCCGACTCCCGTCACCCCCGCCGGCCGCGACGGCCTCGCCGCGCTGCTGGCCCACCCGGAACGCGCCGTCGTCGCCCTCGACTTCGACGGCACCCTCGCCGACATCGTCCCCGACCCGGAAAAGGCCCGCGCCCACGACGGCGCGGTCGCCGCCCTCGGGCGCCTCGTACCGCACCTGCGCGCCGCCGCGGTGATCACCGGCCGCCCGGCCACCGTCGCGGTCCGCCTCGGCGGCTTCGCCGCCGTCCCCGGACTGGACCACCTCACCGTCCTCGGCCACTACGGCGCCGAGCGCTGGGAGGCGTCCACCGGCACCGTGCACGCCCCACCGCCGCACCCCGGCATCGCCGCCATACAGGCCGAACTCCCCGGCGTCCTGGACACCTCCGGCGTCTGGCACGGCACCTGGGTCGAGACCGCCATCGAGCGCAAGGGCGGCCGGGCCATCGCCATCCACACCCGCCGCGCCGACGACCCCCAGGGCGCCTTCGAGCGGCTGCGCGCACCGCTCACCGCGCTGGCCGAACGCCACGGCCTGATCGTCGAACCGGGCCGCCTGGTCCTCGAACTCCGTCCGCCCGGGATGGACAAGGGCGTCGCGCTCGCCGACTGGATCCGCGAAACCGGCGCCTCGACGGTCCTCTACGCCGGCGACGACCTCGGCGACCTGGCCGCCTTCGCCGCCGTCGAAAAACTCCGCTCCGAGGGCCTGACCGGCCTCCTGGTCTGCAGCGGCAGCAACGAGGTCACCGAACTCGCCGACCGCGCCGACCTGGTCGTCGCCGGCCCGACCGGCGTCGTGGACCTGCTCGGCGCGCTGGCGAACCACCTCGCCAACCGCTGAGCCGGGCCGGTCACGGCCGGGTCGTTTACGGCTGGGCCGCTCACGGCCTGTCCGGTCACCGTCGGTCCGGTCGCCGTCGGGTCGTGCATCGTCGGTCCGGTCACCGTCGGGCCGTGCAGCGCCGGGATACGGCCCGCCGTGTCCCGCCCCGTCGGGAATACCCCGCCCCACCGGCTCGTTGTGGCCCCGCAGGGGGCCTCGCGTCCCCTACGGGATCTGTTCGACCCTCCCGTAGGGGACCCACCCCCGCCGAGGCCGGGCCCAGCGGGGCCCGGGGCCGCAAGCTGCCCCCGCCCCTACCTCCCCGCCCGCTCGATCCCCAGTACCGCCTCCGCCGTCGTCCAGTCCCGTGCGATGGCCTCCTGGGCCTTCGTCAGGTCGGCCTTGCCCGCGCAGATCGCGGCCTTGAGGCGGTTCTCCACCACGTCCTTGGGGTTGTTGGGGCCGGCGCCCGGCCGGTGCCCGGGTGACGGCGGCTCGACCCAGAGGTTGCGCGGATCGTTGGGGTCGCCGCCCAGCTGGAGGCTGATGAGGTGGTCGTACTCGGCGTCGTGCAGCGGGCCGGTGTAGCCGTACGACGCGGCGTTGGCCTTCTTCTCCCGGCCGGTGATGTTCACCGGGGGCCGGATGTCCTTGGTGTAGCCGCTCCGGCAGATCGTCGACCTGAGGGTCGCCGCCGTCACCTTGGGATTCGTCGCGCCCGGCGTGCACTTCGGGTCCGGCAGCGGCTGCTTGCCGGCGGTGTGGCGGACATGGCAGGTACCGGGGGCGGGCTGCCGCTGCACGGTGTACGCACCCTGCGGGCCCGGCCCCACGGCTATCGCCCCCGAGGGCGAGGCGGGGGACGACGCCCCCGAACTGCCCGAACCCCCCTTGGCGTCGGGATGGCTCCGGGCGGACGAACACCCGCCGGCCGCGAGGGCCAGCACGGCGACGGCCGCCATCGTGGACGTACGGACGGAAAACGGCAGGGCACGCGCGGAGTTCGGCATGGACAAGAACTACCCCACCGCGGCCGGGGACAGCCCACGCCCCGGTAGCGCACCCGGTAGCGGGGGAATCAAAGTGCTTCCCGGCGCCGCCCCGGATCACCCCTCCCGCAACGCCCTCAACTGGTCCAGGAACCAGCGGGCCGGCGGCAGCGCGGTGGCCGCCGCGGCCAGCCGCTCGGTGCGCTCCGCCCGCTCCCCGGCCTTCATCGACAGCGCCTCGTGCAGTGCCCGCGCCGTACCGCCCACGTCGTACGGATTGACCGTCAGCGCGGCGGCCCCCAACTCCTCGTGGGCGCCGGCCTCCCGCGACAGCACCAGCGCGCAGCCCTCCTCGGACACCACCGGGATCTCCTTCGCGACGAGGTTCATCCCGTCCCGGATCGGATTGACCAGCGCCACGTCCGCCAGCCGGTACGCCGCCAGCGACCGCGCGAAGTCGTCCTTCACGTGCAGCACCACCGGCCGCCAGCCCGCCGTGCCGAACTCGGCGTTGATCTCCTCGGCCAGCCGCCCCACCTCCGCGGTGTACTCCCGGTACACCGTCAGGTCCTGCCGCGAGGGGTACGCGAAGGCCACGTGCACCACCCGCTCCCGCCACTCCGGCCGGTCCACCAGCAGCTCCCGGTACGCCAGCAGTCCGCGCACGATGTTCTTCGACAGCTCCGTGCGGTCCACCCGCACGATGGTCCGGCGCGCCGCCCCGTCGGGCCCGGTGCCGATCTGCTCACGCAGCGCCGCCAGTCGCTCGTCCACGTCCGCCCGCCGCGACCGCTCCCGCAGGAACCCGGCGTCCGCCCCCAGCCCGTACACCCCGAGCCGGGTGCCGCCGGTGCCGCCCAGCACCTCGGCGCAGCAGGCGCTGAACGCGTCCGCCCAGCGGTGCGTCAGGAACCCCAGCTGGTCGGCGCCCGTCATCCCGCGCAGCAGCTGCTCGGCGATCCCGTCCGGCAGCATCCGGAAGTACTCCGGCGGCGCCCAGGGGGTGTGCGAGAAGTGCGCGATCTTCACGTCCGGCCGCAGCGCCCGCAGCATCCCCGGCACCAGCGCCAGGTGGTAGTCCTGCACCAGCACCGCCGCGCCCCGGCCCGCCTCGTCGGCGAGCGCCTGCGCGAAGGCGTGGTTGTACGCCTCGTACGCCCCCCACTGCCGCCGGAACTCCGCGTCGAAGACCGGCTCCAGCGGCGTCTGGTAGAGCATGTGGTGGACGAACCACAGCACCGAATTGGCGATGCCGTTGTAGGCGTCGGCGTGCACATGTGCCGGGATGTCCAGCATCCGGACGCGCTGTCCACCGGTGTCGGTCGGGTCCAGCGCGCCCCCGGTGCGCCGCGCCGCCTCCCGGTCGCCCTCACCGAGCGCGGCACACACCCACACCGCGTCGGTTTCGGGCCCGATCGCCGACAGCCCCGACACCAGCCCGCCCCCGCCCCGCTTCGCGGTCAGCGCCCCGTCCTCGCCCAGGGCGTACGAGACCGGTCCGCGATTGGACGCGACGAGAACCTCGGCACCTGCGTTCACCACACTGCGCTCGGAGACCATGTCGCGAGATTAACCAGTGACAGATCCGTGCAAACGTGCGACGCGGGTCAGGCCGCCCGCCTGGCCGCGTATTCCGGGATGTCGGCCATGGGGGGCCGTTCCTCGGTGTCCACGTCCGTGGTGCGGGGCACGAAACCCGCCTCACCGCGGTCGAACTGGGTGAGCCGGGGCCGCACCAAGTGGCCGCGGGCCAGCCGGAGTTGGGCGGTGCGGTAGATCGCGGCGGCCATCCGGCCGAGGGCCTGGCCGTCCTGATGGCGGTGCTTGCGTACGCCGACGTCCACCTGGGCGAGGGCGTCCAGGCCGACGGTGTGCAGCGCGTCGACGAGCAGGCCCAGCTCGACGCCGTAGCCGACCGGGAAGGGCAGCCGCTCCAGCAGGGCGCGGCGGGCCGCGTACTCGCCGCCCAGCGGCTGCACGAAACCGGCCAGCTGCGGCCAGTGGAGGTTGAGCAGCGGACGGGCGACGAGTTCGGTGACCCGGCCGCCCTGGCCCGGCCCCGCGCCCTCGCCCCCGGTCTCCAGCGGGCGGTCGTACATCGCCTTGACGAACTGCAGGTCCGGATCGGTCAGCAGCGGGCCGACGATCCCGGAGACGAAGGTCGCGGAGAACTCACGCAGATCGGCGTCGACGAAGCAGATGATGTCGCCGGTGGTCGCGAGGAGCGAGCGCCACAGCACCTCGCCCTTGCCGGGGACGGCGGGGATCCGCGGCAGGACCGCGTCACGGTGGACGACCTTGGCGCCGGCCGCCGCCGCGACCTCGGCCGTCCGGTCGGTGGAACCGGAATCCAGCACCACCAGCTCGTCGACCAGCGGGACGGCGTCGGTCATCAGCTCGGCACGGATCGTCGTCACGATCGTGCCGACCGTGGCCTCCTCGTCCAGCGCGGGCAGCACGACACTGACCGTCCGGCCCGTCTGGCGCTTGGCCGCCAGCAGCTGCTCCAATGGGCGATCGGCAGCCGACCAGGAGCGGCTGCGCAGCCAGCGCTCCACCTCATCCAGCACGTCTACGACTCCTCGGTGGCCGCCGGTGCGGCGGTCGCTATGTGATCCATTGTGTGATCCGTCTCGCGGTTCGGACGACTATCTCAACTGTCAGTGCCTTCGGTTACAGTCTTGAACAACGCGGATGACCCTCGCATGTCGGGGTCGCCACGCGACAAACGCCTGGGTTTCGGCCCAGCGCCATACCGCTCATCCAGAGGGGCAGAGGGATACGGCCCGTTGAAGCCCCGGCAACCCTCCAGTCGGTCTCCGCGTGCAGCGCGCGAGGCTCCCGGCTAGGGAAGGTGCCAAATCCGTCTCGTGGCGAGATGCGCCGCGAGGAAGATGAGGAGAAAGGGCCTCGCCTCCATGGCTGTGCAAGTCACCGAAACCTCCGAAACCGCCGCAAACGCGACCCCCGTCGCTCTGGGCCCCGCCGTCGCGCTGTCCTGCCGGGAGTGCGGTGAGCGCTTCGACCTCGGCCCGATCTTCGCCTGTGCCAGCTGTTTCGGGCCGCTCGAAGTCGCCTACGACCTGCCGAGCGGCGACCCCGAGGCCCTGAAGAAGCAGATCGAGGCCGGCCCGGCCAACATCTGGCGCTACGCCCCGCTGCTCCCGGTCCCCGCCGACGTGGCCGAGAAGCCGAACCTCAACCCCGGCTTCACCAAGCTCGTCAAGGCCGACCGGCTCGCCGCCGAGCTCGGCGTCACCGGCGGCCTGTACGTCAAGGACGACTCCGGCAACCCGACCCACTCCTTCAAGGACCGGGTCGTCGCGATCGCCGTCGAGGCCGCCCGCGCCTTCGGCTTCACCACCCTGTCCTGTTCCTCGACCGGCAACCTCGCCGGTGCGGTCGGCGCCGCGGCACGCCGCGCGGGCTTCAAGTCCTGCGTCTTCATCCCGCACGACCTGGAGGCCGGCAAGGTCGTCATGGCCGCGGTCTACGGCGGTGACCTGGTCGGCATCGAGGGCAACTACGACGACGTCAACCGCTTCTGCTCGGAGCTCATCGGCGACCCGCTCGGCGAGGGCTGGGGCTTCGTCAACGTCAACCTGCGGCCGTACTACGGCGAGGGTTCCAAGACGCTGGCGTACGAGATCTGCGAGCAGCTCGGCTGGCGGCTGCCGGACCAGATCGTCATCCCGATCGCGTCCGGCTCCCAGCTGACGAAGATCGACAAGGGTCTCAAGGAGCTGATCGCCCTCGGGCTGGTCGAGGACAAGCCGTACAAGATCTTCGGCGCCCAGGCGGAGGGCTGCTCCCCGGTGTCGACGGCCTTCAAGGCCGGGCACGACGTCGTGCGCCCGCAGAAGCCGAACACCATCGCCAAGTCGCTGGCGATCGGCAACCCGGCGGACGGCCCGTACGTGCTGGACATCGCGCGCCGTACGGGCGGTGCGGTGGAGGACGTCAACGACGAGCAGGTCGTGGACGCGATCAAGCTGCTGGCCCGTACGGAGGGCATCTTCGCGGAGACCGCGGGCGGCGTGACCGTCGGCGTGACCAAGAAGCTCATCGAGGAGGGTCTGCTCGATCCGGCGCTGACCACCGTTGTCCTCAATACGGGTGACGGCCTGAAGACACTGGACGCGGTCGCGCCGACCACCGGGCCCTCGGCCACGATCCGTCCGAACCTGGATGCGTTCCGCGCGGCCGGCCTGGCCGGCTGAGCCGGCGCCGCTCTTCGCACCCGTACTCCGTAATCCCTGTCCGGAAGGCAGAACCATGAGCGTCAAGGTCCGCATCCCCACCATCCTCCGCACGTACACCGGCGGCGAGGCCGAGGTCACCGCCGAGGGTGCGACCCTCTCCGAGGTGATCGCCGACCTGGAGAAGAACCACCAGGGCATCGCGGCCCGTGTGCTCGACGACGCCGGCAAGCTGCGGCGCTTCGTGAACGTCTACGTCAACGATGACGACGTCCGCTTCGAGCAGGGCCTTGAGACGCCGACGCCGGAGGGCGCGGGCGTCTCGATCATTCCCGCCGTCGCCGGAGGCTGCTGACCTTCTGTCCGGTTTCTTGAGTCGCGCGTTCCTCCTGGCGCGCGATGTCGTCCGGACGTCGTTGATCGAACAGGCGTGGATTTGCGCCATCTCTTCCCCCGCTTGACCGGAATTGCCCCGTCCATCGAAATCGGACGGGGCAATTCCGTTTCGTGAAAGGGGATAGCATTGTGGCGATCTCCTCGCTGTATATGTCCCGGGGTATGCCGAGCGCATAAGAAACCGCGCCGAGTTGTGCTCAAAGTGTGTGCGGCATTTGTCGGTTAGGCACGTCTATGCCCGGCCCGGCTTGCCCGGGAGAATCGCGATTTCGCCGCATATAGCCGATTCTCCGGCGCCAGAATTCTCGTCCGATTGACCTGTTGCGCTGGGCATCGGTCCAGATACATTCAGCGGCGGTCGACGCGTTCCGGCGCACACCCCACGGGCCTTTCGCGGGGTGAGGTCTGACCCGGGTCCGCGGAGTGCGGTCCTGCGCAAGGGCCAGTAATAGGGGAGTTAGGCATGGCTCAGGGCACCGTCAAGTGGTTCAACGCGGAGAAGGGGTACGGCTTCATCGCGGTCGACGGTGGTGCGGATGTATTCGTCCACTACAGCGCGATCCAGATGGACGGCTACCGCACCCTTGAGGAGGGCCAGCGGGTCGAGTTCGAGATCTCGCAGGGCCAGAAGGGGCCGCAGGCGGACATGGTCCGGGTGGCCGGCTGAGGCGCCGACCGACTGCTGCGTTGTGAAGGCCCGTACCCCTGAAGGGGTACGGGCCTTCTGACGTGCGGGGCGACCTCGGCGGTGCCGGCCGGCGACATCGCCCACGCCCTCCGGTGGCGCTCCCTCCAGCGGCTTGCGCCCGCCCGCCACCCCTCGACGACGCCCTCCGGCGGCTTGCACTCGCATGCCCCGAGTGCTAATCATTGCGTTAGCACTCTCCGAGTGAGAGTGACAATGAAGGACCGGGTCGGTGAGGCCCGCAGGCCGGGTGGGGCAAGGAACCACAGCAGGTCTGCAGGTCGTCCGTCGCGGGCGCCAGCGCGGTCCGGAGCAATCCACCCCAGTCCGGGAGGACCACTTCACATGGCCAAGATCATCGCGTTCGACGAGGAGGCACGGCGCGGTCTCGAGCGCGGGATGAACCAGCTCGCCGACGCCGTCAAGGTCACCCTCGGCCCCAAGGGCCGCAACGTCGTCCTCGAGAAGAAGTGGGGCGCCCCCACGATCACCAACGATGGTGTTTCCATCGCCAAGGAGATCGAGCTCGAGGACCCGTACGAGAAGATCGGCGCCGAGCTGGTCAAGGAGGTCGCGAAGAAGACGGACGACGTCGCCGGTGACGGCACGACGACCGCGACCGTCCTGGCCCAGGCTCTGGTCCGCGAGGGCCTGCGCAACGTCGCCGCCGGCGCCAACCCGATGGCCCTGAAGCGCGGTATCGAGAAGGCCGTCGAGGCCGTCTCCGCCGCCCTGCTGGAGCAGGCGAAGGACGTGGAGACCAAGGAGCAGATCGCTTCGACCGCCTCCATCTCCGCCGCCGACACCCAGATCGGCGAGCTGATCGCCGAGGCCATGGACAAGGTCGGCAAGGAAGGCGTCATCACCGTCGAGGAGTCCCAGACCTTCGGTCTGGAGCTGGAGCTCACCGAGGGTATGCGCTTCGACAAGGGCTACATCTCGGCGTACTTCGCCACCGACATGGAGCGTATGGAGGCGTCGCTCGACGACCCGTACATCCTCATCGTCAACTCCAAGATCGGCAACGTGAAGGACCTGCTGCCGCTCCTGGAGAAGGTCATGCAGTCCGGCAAGCCGCTGCTGATCATCGCCGAGGACGTCGAGGGCGAGGCCCTGTCGACCCTGGTCGTCAACAAGATCCGTGGCACCTTCAAGTCCGTCGCCGTCAAGGCCCCGGGCTTCGGTGACCGCCGCAAGGCCATGCTCGGCGACATCGCCATCCTCACCGGTGGCACCGTCATCTCCGAGGAGGTCGGCCTCAAGCTCGAGAACGCCGGTCTCGACCTGCTCGGCCGCGCCCGCAAGGTCGTCATCACCAAGGACGAGACCACCATCGTCGACGGTGCCGGTGACAGCGAGCAGGTCCAGGGCCGGGTCAACCAGATCCGCGCCGAGATCGAGAACAGCGACTCGGACTACGACCGCGAGAAGCTCCAGGAGCGTCTGGCGAAGCTGGCCGGCGGCGTGGCCGTCATCAAGGCCGGTGCCGCCACCGAGGTCGAGCTCAAGGAGCGCAAGCACCGCATCGAGGACGCCGTTCGCAACGCGAAGGCGGCCGTCGAGGAGGGCATCGTCGCCGGCGGTGGCGTGGCCCTGCTGCAGGCCTCCTCGGTCTTCGAGAAGATCGAGCTCGAGGGTGACGAGGCCACCGGTGCCGCGGCTGTGAAGCTGGCCCTGGAGGCCCCGCTGAAGCAGATCTCGGTCAACGCCGGCCTCGAAGGCGGCGTCGTGGTGGAGAAGGTGCGCAACCTGGCCGTCGGCCACGGTCTGAACGCCGCCACCGGCGAGTACGTCGACATGGTCGCCGAGGGCATCATCGACCCGGCCAAGGTCACCCGCTCCGCGCTGCAGAACGCCGCCTCCATCGCGGCGCTCTTCCTCACCACCGAGGCCGTCATCGCCGATAAGCCGGAGAAGGCCGCCGCGGCCGCTCCGGGCGGCATGCCGGGCGGTGACATGGACTTCTGATCCTTCGGATCAGAGCGCTGATCCTCCCGGATCACACGTCCTGAACGTCGGGGCGGCACCCTCCTCCCAGGGGGTGCCGCCCCGGCGGCGTTTGTGCCCCGGCCCGCCGCCGTGCCCTGAGCCTCTCGGGGCGCGGACGGCATGACGGTTACGCTGTGCACTGGGTCAACTATGGACAGTCACGGTCAAGGGTCTCGGGGTGGCCGCGCCCCCTGTGATCGCAAACGAAGGAGTGTTCGTGCGAGCCAGGGTGCGTAGAGGTCTGATCAGGTCCGATACAGGCGGCGACTGATCATGTCCGGGCAGGAGCGGAACGCGGACCGGCAGGGGGGACGGGCGCGAGGCGGTGACCGGGCGGTGCGGCCGCGGCGGGCGGGGAAAGCGGCGCCGCGGCACGCGGGCCGGCCCGGCGATCCGGGCCGCCGGGATGCCTGGGCGGCCCGGCTGCTCGCCGTGGCCGCCGTGCTCTACAACGGCTGGCTGCTGGAGTTCGTCCTGCCGACCGGCCTCGACCCCCGGCACTCGTACGTCAGCGAGCTGTACGCCGCCGACCAGCCACTGCGCGGTCTCTTCGGCGGCATCGAATGCGTCTGCGCCGCCCTCGTCGTCCTGGGGGCGCTGCTGGCGTACGGTCCGGCGGCGGGCCGCTGGTCCCGTGCCGGGTGGGCGGCGCTGGCCGGTCTCGGGCTGTCGTCGCTGGCCGACGTGGCGCTGCCGATGCGCTGCGCGCCCTCACTGGAGCCCGGGTGCGAGGCCGTGCACCCCTGGCACACGGCCACCAGCGCCCTGGCCCACTTCTTCCTCTTCGCGTCGATGGCGCTGCTCAGCCGCGCCGCCGTGGCCGAGCGCCCGCACCGGCAGCTGATCCGCCGGTGGGGGCCGCGGGTGCTGGCGCTGGCCCTGCCGGCCGCCGTGTGCACCGTGGGTCCGCTGTTCGGCCGGCCCGGCTGGCACGGCGTCCTGCAGCGCATCCATCTCGTGCTGGTGGGCGTGTGGTTCGCGCTGCTGGCCGCCGAATCGCTCCGGTCGGCCGCGGCGGCCCGGGCGTCCGCGGTACGCCCTGCGGAGATCCCGGCGCCTGCGCCTACTCCCTGAGCGGTCGTCACACGACGCAGGGGAGTCCGCTGGGCGGCTGGCACGCGGCGGCGGGGGTGGCAGCGTACGGTCGTGCGTACGGCACTGGGGGCGGGCCGGTTGTCACGCGGCGGCGGGGGTGTCACAGGTTGGTGGTTGCGCGGCGGTGGGGGTCTCACAGGTTGGTGGTTGCGCGGCGGCGGGGTGCCCTCGGCTGACCGTCATACGGTGTCGGGGCGCCACGGGCCGGTCGTCACGCGGTGTCGGAGGTCACCGTCCAGCTGTCGCGCGGCGGCAGGGCGCACACACTCCCTGCGCGCCACCTTCACTGCTCCACTACAACCCTCTTTCTCTCTCGCGGGTCTCCTCAACGCTCAACGCGCCACCCCAACTGCCCCCGCACACCTGGGAGATCGAGCTCCGTATGGCCCACCACCTGCGTACGACCCTGGCTGCCGCGGCCGCGACCGCGCTCGCCGCCGGACTGCTGACCGCCGCCTCCGGCACCGCCTCGGCGGCGGGCCGCGCCGACGCCCCCGCCGCCGCTGCCAACGGCCGGCAGGGCGACTTCAACGGTGACGGCTACCGCGACCTGGCCGTTGCCGCGCCCGCCGCGACCGTCGACGGCAAGCTGCGCGCCGGCGCCGTCACCGTCTTCTACGGCTCCGCGCACGGCATCGACGCCGCCCGGTACACCACCCTCACCCAGAACTCCCCGGGCGTTCCGGGCGCGGCCGAGGCCGGCGACCTGTTCGGGGCGGCGCTGGCCGCCGGCGACTTCGACTCCGACGGCTTCGCGGACCTGGCCGTCGCGGCGCCCTCCGAGGACGTCTCGGGTGATGCCGACGGCGGGACCGTTCAGATCCTGTGGGGCGCGTCCGGCGGCCTCTCCGGGAGGGGCAGCGCCACCCTCGCCGATCCGGCCCCCGCGGAGCACGACCGCCTCGGTGCGGCGCTGGCCGCCGGCGACTTCGACCGGGACGGCAGGGCCGACCTGGCCGTCGGCACCTCGTCGTCGAAGCTCCACGTCTTCAAGGGCGGCTTCAGCCGGGCCGGCATACCCGGTGCCCACACATCTCTCTCCCTGCCGATCCTCGGCGAGGGCACCAACGGCATCCTCAACCTGACGGCCGGCGAGGTCACCGATCAGGGCTACACCGACCTGGTGGTGAGCGGGTACGACAACCGGAGCCCCTACGCCAACGTCAACTACTACCTGCCGGGCACCCCGTCCGGGCTGTCCGGGGCCGCTGCCAAGCGGCTGCCGGCCGGCATCATCACGGCCATCGGCGACGTCGACGGCGATGGCTTCGGCGACCTGGTCACCGGGGTGACGTTCGAGGACATCCCCGGCGGTGTCACGGGCGGCAAGGTCAACGTCATCCACGGCTCGGCCGGCGGCCCGCGCGTCGACCGGGTCGACACCCTCACCCAGGAATCGGGTGCGATCCCCGGCAGCTCGGAGAAGGGCGACGGCTTCGGCTACGAGGTCAGCCTGGGCGACATCGACGGCGACGGCCGGCAGGACCTGGCCGTCTCCGCCGCGAAGGAGGCCATCGACGGGGTGAGCAGGACCGGCGCGGTCACCGTCCTGTACGGCTCCCCCTGGGGCCTCGACACCGGCCACCGCGTCCAGTACTTCCACCAGAACTCCCCGGGCGTCCCCGGCGCCAACGAGAAGGACGACCTCTTCGGCGGCGAGGTCTTCCTCTCCGACCTCAATGGCGACAAGAGGGCCGATCTGACGGTGGGCGTCACCTACGAGAACGGCGGCGACGGCGCGGTCATCACCCTTCCCTCCGACGACAGCCGCCTCACCACCACCGGCTCCCGCTTCCTTTCCCCGTCGGCGGCAGGCGTCTCGACGGCGGGTGCGCCGCAGTTCGGCAGCGTGATGGCGGGCTGAGCGACCCGGCCGGCCGGGCGGCGGGCAGCGGGTGGCGGACGGCGCCGGTCGTCAACCGCAGGGGGTGCTCTCACTCCTTAGTGGGTGGCGGATGTCCGGGGGCCCCGGTATTTGACCGAACCGATCGATGGCTGCGCGCCGGACGCGTACGCTGCTCCGACGATGACCGAGTTTGTCGAAGAAGTCCGTTCCCGTGTGGTGCGCCTGCTCCGAATGGCCAACACCACGGACGACCGACTGCGCAAGCAGATCATCGCCTACGCCGACGCGACCCCCGAGCCGCCGCTGATGGGGGCGGACGGGATCGGCACGACGGGCTGCCCCCGCTGCCGCCGCACGATGTGGCAGCAGCGGGACGCCGAAGGACCCGTCTGGGTCTGCGCGTTCTGCGGCCATGTCGAGGTGGTGGCCACCCGCACGCACGAGGGCTCCGGGGCGTAAGGAGGCTGTCCCCTCCTTACGTTCCGGCGGTTGCCCGGGTGGTGGCGGGCGGCGCGGCGGGGGCCGCAGTCGCCGTTTCCACTGCTTCTGTTGCCTCCGCTGCTTCCGCTGCTTCCGCTGCTTGCGCCGGTGCCGGTGCTTCCGGCGTTTCCGTTGTGTGGGGTGGGGCGTTGAGGTCGGTGCGCATCTGCTTGCTGAAGCCGAAGAGGTACGTCGCCAGGAAGCCGGTCAGATAGCCGACGGCCAGCCCCGTCGCGTAGACCGCGAGCGTGGTGACGATGCCGTGGTTGCCCTGGACCAGGGGGAACAGCGCCCAGCCGGAAGGGCCGATGGCGGTGGCGCCGACGGTGTCGCCGATTTGGTGGAACAGGCCGATGAACCCGCCGCCGAACGCGCCGCCGAGGCAGGCGGTGACGAAGGGCCGCCCGAGGGGCAGTGACACGCCGTAGATCAGCGGCTCGCCGACGCCCAGGAAGCCCGCGGGCAGGGCCGACTTGATGGTCGTACGGACCGAGCGGTTGCGGGGCAGGCGGACGAAGACGGCGAGGGCGGCGCCGACCTGGCCCGCGCCGGCCATGGCGAGGATCGGCAGCAGGACGGTGTAGCCCTGCTGCTGGATGAGGGTGGTGTGCAGCGGGATGAGGGCCTGATGGAGGCCCAGCATGACGAGGGGGAGGAAGAGCCCGCCCAGCAGGAAGCCGGCCGCCGCGCCGCCGTGCGCGAGCAGCCAGGTGGCGAAGGAGCCGATGGCGGTGGCGGCCGCACCGGCGACGTACATCAGGCCGAAGAGCGTGACCAGGCCGGTGACCAGGACCGTCAGGGTGGGGGTGAGGAGGACGTCGAGCGCCTCGGGGATTCTTTTGCGGCAATGCTTCTCCACCTGCACGGCGAGCAGCGCGGCGGCCAGTGCGCCCAGGACGCCGCCCTGGCCCGGGGAGAGGTGCCGGCCGAAGGCGGTGATGTGGGCGACGCCGGGGAAGACGATGACCGCGGCGACCGCACCGCCGAGCACCGGTGTCCCGCCGAACTCCTTGGCGGTGTGGTAGCCCACGAACACCGCGATCAGCGACATGAAGCCGGCGGCGATGGCGGTCAGGGCGGGGACGACGGACGGCAGCCAGCCGAGGTTGATGAGCAGTCCGTTGATCCCGGCGACGATGCCGCAGCCGATCAGCGCGGGGATCAGCGGGACGAAGATGTTCGCCACCCGGCGCAGGAACAGCTTGACCGGGGTGGCGTTCCGGGCCTTCCGGCGCGCCTTGAGCGCGGCCCCCTGCGCGGCGAGGTGCTCGGCGGTGGTGGGCGGTGCTGTGCCGGCGGGCGGTGCGGTGGCGGGCGGTGCGGCGGTGGTGGCGGGTTGTGCGGTGCTGGTGGGCCGTGCGTCTGCCGGGGCCGGGGCCGGGGTCTGGGGGGTCGGGGGCGGGGCGGTGGCTGTCGCGGTCTCGGTTCCCCCGGCGTCGGTTTCCGGTTCCTCCGCGTCGCGGGCCTGGGCCAGCAGGGTTTCGAAGGCAGGGGTGACCCGGGCGACCGCGCCGGGTCCCAGCACGATCTGGTACGTGGACCCGTCCTCGACCACTCCCATGACAGCGGGCAGCGCCTTGAGGTCCTCTCCTTGGACCAGGGAGGGGTCCCGGATGCCGAGGCGGAGCCGGGTCATGCAGTGGGCGACGGAGGTGACGTTGGGGGCGCCGCCGACAAGCGGGAGGAGCGCGGCGGCGGTGGCGCGGTGGGTGTCTTCGGACATGTGCGGTGCCTTGCTGTGCGGACGAACCGGAGGTGGGGTCGGCGCGGGCGGGGCGAAGGGACGGACGGGTGACCGGAGTGACGAGGGCGTCTGCTGCCCGGGCGGCGTGAGCCGCCGCCGCAGGGCGGACGGCCGGTGCGCCGGGCGGTGCTCAGCGGGCTCGGGCGGCTTCCAGGGCCGCGCGCAGATGGCCGTCGGAGGCGGCGAGGAGGCGGGCGGCGGTCGGGCCGTCGACGCCGGCGAGCAGGGTGAGGATGGCGTTCTTCACCTCGCCGTCCGTTATGGCCAGCGCGGTCTCGATCTCGGCGTCGGTGGCGCCGGTGGCGAGCGCGACGATCCGCCGCGAGCGGGCCCGCAGCTTGTCGTTGGAGGCGCGGACGTCGACCATCAGGTTCCCGTAGGTCTTGCCCAGCCGGATCATGGTGATGGTCGAGAGCATGTTGAGCACCAGCTTCTGCGCGGTGCCCGCCTTGAGCCGGGTGGAGCCGGTCAGCAGCTCGGGGCCGACGACGATCTCGATGCCGTGCTCGGCGGCCGCGGCCAGCGCCGAACCGGCGTTGCAGGACAGGCCGATGGTCAGGGCGCCGCGGGCCCGGGCGTGCTCGACCGCGCCGATCGCGTAGGGCGTGCGGCCGGAGGCCGAGACGCCGACCACGGTGTCCCGCTCGGTCAGCCCGATCGCGGTCAGGTCCTCGGCGGCGAACTCCTTGCTGTCCTCGGCACCTTCGACGGCCGTGACCAGTGCGGACGGGCCGCCGGCGATCAGGCCGAGGACCTCGGAGGGGTCGGTGTTGAAGGTTGGCGGGCATTCGCTGGCGTCCAGCACCCCGAGCCGGCCGGCGGTGCCGGCGCCGGCGTAGACCAGCCGGCCGCCACGGGCCATCCGGGCGGCGGCGGCGTCGATGGCGGCGGCGATCTCGGGGAGCCGGCGGGCGACCGCGGCGGGGACGGTGGCGTCCTCGTCGTTCATCGTGCGGGCGATGTCGAGGGTGGAGCGGCGGTCGATCTCGGCGAGGTCGGGACGGAACGCCTCGGTGGTGAGGCGGTCCAACTCGGCGCGCAGATCGGCGTAGTGGGGGTGGTCGGCGGTGGAGGTCATGGCTCGGCGGCTCTTTCCGGGTCGGGCGCATGCCGCCCCCGTGCGGCGGGCGGCGGTCAGGGCTGGTGGCGGTGGGCCAGCGCCTCGTAGGAGGCGGAGAGGGCGGGGGCGGCGGTCTCGTACGTCCGCTGCGCGACGCCTATGAACAGGCAGTCCACGACCAGCAGTTGACTCGTCCGGGAGGACATCGCGGCCGGGCGCAGCTCGCTCTCGCGCGCGGTGGAGGTGGTCAGGATGTGGTCGGCGTACGCGGCGATCTCGCCGTCCGGGCGGCCGGTGATGGCGATGGTCGTCGCGCCGTGGTCGAAGGCCACCCGCAGGGGCTCTATGACGTCGGTGGTCCGGCCGGAGTGGGTGATCGCCAGGGCGACGTCACCGGTCCGCATCTGCACGGCGTTCGTCACCGCGAGGTGGGGATCGGCGTGCGCATGCGCGATCAGGCCGATGCGCAGCAGCTTCTGGGCGAGGTCCTGGCCGACGAGGTTGGACGCGCCGATGCCGTACACATCGATCCGGCGGGCGGAGGCGAGCGCGGCGACCGCCGCTTCGAGCTGGGTGACGTCCAGCGCGGCCGCGGTGTCGGCCAAGCACTGCTGCTCTTCCTGCGCCAGCTTGGCGACGACATCGACCAGGGAGTCGTCGACCGCTATGTCGGCGGTCACCGCGGGCGCGCCGCCGGCCGCCTGCTGCGCGGCGAGCGCGGCGAGCGCCAGTCGGAGGTCGCGGTAGCCCGGATAGCCGAGCAGCCTCGACGTGCGTACGACGGTGGCTTCGCTGGTGCCGGTGCGCTCCGCGAGGCCGGTGACGGTCAGTGCGGCGCAGCCGGCCGGGTCGCTCGCGACGGTCTCGGCGACCCGCTGCATGGAGCGGGTCATCGTCGGCGCGAGGGTGCGGACCTTGGCGGCCAGCGCCGCGGGGGCGGGTGGGGCCGGGGCCGGTCGGGTCTCGACGGCCACGTCCTTGAAAGTTTCCTTCAGGCTGCTGCTCACACTTGAAAAATAATTTCAGCACCGGCACCGCGTCAATACCCTCCGTGAGGGCTGTGGACAACGGCCGGCCTCCGCCGCCGGGCCTGTGGACAACGCCGAGCGGCGTCCGGCGCACGGGAGACAATGGGGGACATGGAGCTGGAACAGGCATTGCACGCCGCGCGGGCGCTGGTGCTCGCCGACCTGATGGCGGACGAGGTGGCCGACGCCGACATCGTCTCGCTCGTGGAGGATGCGGTGGTCCACCGCCGGTGGTGGGTGGAGCAATGGCCTGAAGGCGCGGCGTTCGTCGCGGGACTGATCGCGCAGGACGTCCAGGACGCCCTCCTGGAGCGGTACGGCCGCTGGCCGCTGTGCCCGGTGTGTATGGAATCGGGCGACCCCCATGCCCTGGATGTGGAGCCGGAGTTGGGGCCCGACCCGCACTGGGTCTGTCCCAAGACGGCGGTCGCGGTCGCCCCCGTCGGCCGGCTCCGCGCCCCGGTGGAAGGCTGAGGTGGCCGTTGGCGATCTACATAGACCCGCCGATATGGCCGGGGCACGGCCGGATGTGGTCGCACCTGGTCAGCGATGTGTCCTTCGCCGAGCTGCACGCCTTCGCCGCCCGCATCGGCGTGCCCCGGGGCGCCTTCGAGCGTGACCACTACGACCTGCCGGCCGAGCGGTACGGCGATGCGGTACGCGCCGGGGCCGTGGAGGTCGGCAGCAAGGAACTGCTCCGCCGGCTGACGGCCGCCGGCCTGCGCCGGCCCAAGCACCGGCCGGCGCGCATGCCGTAGGAACGCGAGAGTCATACGGACGCCAGCCGTACGGGCGCGAGCCGTACGGGCCCCCGCTGTACGGAAGCGGCCCGGCGCGCCTGTCGGTGCGCCGGGCCGCCGGCCCGCTGTCGCAGATGTCCGGAGTTGCCTCGCGGTCTGTCTCCGGAGCTGCCTCGCCGTCCCTAGAGCTGCTTCGCCGTCTCCGGCACGGCCGTCGTGGCGGGAGTCGTGCCCGCCGTCCCCGTCGACGTGTCCGTCCCCGACGACGCGACCAGCCGTGAGCGGTTCGTCGTGCGGTGCAGCCGGAAGGCGACGGCGGTGGTGAGGACGGCTGCCGCGGCCAGCGCCGCACCCGTCCAGGCCACGGACGGGTAGCCCCAGCCCGCGCCGATGGCCAGGCCGCCGAGCCAGGGGCCGACGGTGTTGCCGAGGTTGAAGGCGGCGGTAGTGGTCGCACCGGCCAGCGTGGGCGCGGCGTTCGCCACGTCGAACATCCGGGCGTTCAGGGCCGGGGCCGTGGCGAACGAGGTCATCCCCAGCATCAGCGACAGCGCGATCGCGGCCACCGGGCTGTGGGCGGTCAGCGCCAGGACGGCCAGCACCACCGTGGACGCGGAGATGCCGCCGAAGAGCGTCCCGAAGAGGTGCGCATCGGCGACCCGGCCGCCGATGAACGTGCCGATCAGCGCGCCGACACCGAACAGCGCCAGCACCGTCGGCACCCAGCTCTCGGCGAGCCCGGCGGTGTCGGTCAGCAGCGGCGAGAGGTAGGAGAACAGCGCGAAGACCGCGGCGCCGTTCATGGCGGTCGCGGTCAGCGCCAGCCACACCTGCTTGTCCTTGTAGATGGTCAGCTCGCGGCGCAGCTGCGGGCGGTCCGCGCCCGTCGGCACGCTCGTCCGCGGCACCAGCGCGACGACGCCCAGCAGCCCCACCGCGGCGAGCCCGGCCACGGCCCAGAAGGCCGCACGCCACCCGGCGTGCTGACCGAGGAGCGCGCCGGCCGGGACGCCCGCGATGTTGGCGATGCTCAGCCCGCCGACCATCACGGCCATCGCCCGGGCCCGCGCGGTCACCGGCACCAGCGAGACCGCCACCGCCGCACCGACCGCCCAGAAGCCCGCGCAGGCGAGCGCGCTGACCACCCGGGAGACGAACAGCACGCCGTACGTCGGGGCCAGCGCGCCCGCCACCTGGCCCAGACCGAAGACGGCGAGCAGCGCGATCAGCGTCGTACGGCGCGGCAGGCGGAGGGTGGCCGCGGCGAGCACCGGCGCGCCCACCACCATGCCGATCGCGAAGGCGGAAACCAGGAGCCCGGCCTGCGGAATGGAGACCCTCAGATCACGGGCCAGGGGCTGGAGGATCCCGGACAGCATGAACTCGGACGTGCCGAGGGCGAAGACGGAGAGGCCGAGGACGTATACGGCGATGGGCAGTCGGGCACGGTCGGACGGTGCGGGAGCTGGCATGTCAGCTACTAACACCGATAGGACGCCTTACATTCCCGCCGCCGGTGATCGATGGCCCGGCAGCCCGTCGACGCCGTCCTTCCGGTCAGCCGCCGCCGGACAGCAGGTCCAGCTCCGTCGCCAGGTTGCGGCGGGCCAGGTGTTCCCACCGGTCGTAGCCCTGCGGGGTCCTGAACAGGCGTGGCAGCGCCAGGAGTTGGCGCAGTACGGCGGAGCGGCCGGCCGCGAAGTCCGTGTCGGGCACGAAGGCGTACTCGTCGCGGACCGAGGCGGCGTAGGCGGCGTACGCGTCGGGCGAACCGGCGAGCACCGCGAGATCGGCGTCACACAGCACCTCGCCGTCCGGGTCGTCGGGCGCCGGGTCGTGGGTGACGGTGAGCCGCACCAGCCGGGCCACCTCGGCCGTACGGGCCGCGCCGACGCCCAGTTCGGGCAGTGCGCGCTCGGCCAGGGCCGCGCTGCGCTCCTCGTTCTCCGAGCGGTCCGGCCGGTAGACCGCGTCGTGGAACCACGCCGCCAACTGGACGACGGGCAGGTCATCGGCGTGCTCGGCGAGTTCGTCGATCCGGTCGAGGACCGCGGCCAGGTGCGCGACGGTGTGGTACCGCCGCTGCGGCTCGCTCCAACGGGAGAGCAGGTTGTCCGCGTAGGGGGTGGGGTCGGGCGCCGGGGCGCCTCCGGGCGCGGCGGACCTCCTGGTGCCGCGGGCCGCGGCGACCGTGGCGGCCCAGCGCGTGCGCAGCTCCGGTACCGGGTCGAAGGTGCTGCCTGCCGTACGGGACACGGACGTCATGCGAATCATTGTGCCTTGCGCCTGGCGACCCCGTAGGCTGGGAATATTGGACTAGACCTGTTGAGTGGTGTGCGGACGCAGGGCTTCCGCGCCACTTGTCGCCGAAGGATTGGGGTCATATGAGCAAGCGCGCACTCCTTGAGGTGATCGCGCTCGGCCCGCAGGACGCGGTCGCCGCCCAGGAAGGCGGTGCCGACCGCCTGGAACTGGTCACCGACATGGCGGCCGACGGGCTCACGCCCGCGACGGCCACCTTCGCGGCGATCCGGGCGGCGGTGGATCTGCCGCTGCGGGTGATGCTGCGGTTGGCCGACGGCTTCGCGGCCGGCGATCTCCCGGCGCTCTGCGGCCGGGCGGTGGCCCTGCGGGAGGCGGGGGCCGAGGAGTTCGTCCTCGGCTTCCTGACGCCGGACGGGCGGCCGGACCTCGCTGCGGTGACGGCGCTGGCCGACGTGATCGACGGCTGCCCCTGGACCTTCCACCGGGCCATCGACCGGGCCGCCGACCGGGACGCGCTGCGCAAGGAGCTGGCCGGCACGGCGAGCGCCGGGCCCGACACGTATCTGACCGCCGGCGATCCCCGGGGCGTGGCGGCCGGGCGGGCGGTCCTGGTGGCCGAACAGGCCCGTACGGCCGCGGGTGAGCCCGGGTACGCGCCGCGCATCCTGGTGGGCGGCGGCCTCGGCCTCGACCACGTCCCGGCGCTGCGCGCGGCCGGCCTCGACGCCTTCCACATCGGCGGCGCCGCCCGCCCCGACGGCTGGTCCGCACCGGTGGACGCGGCCGCGGTACGCCGGTGGCGCGAGGTGCTGGACCAGGAGGAGGCACTGGACCGGGAGGCGGAGCAGCCGGCTCCGCTGGGGTGAGCGGCGGGGCCGGGGTGAGCGGACGCGCGACCTACGGACGTATCCCTCGCGGACGTGACTCTCGCGGAGGTGCCTCTTACGGAGCCGCCTCTCGCGTAGGTGCCTCTTACGGAGCTGCCTCTTACGGAGCCGCCTCTCGCGTAGGTGCCTCTTACGGAGCTGCCTCTTACGGAGCTGCCTCTCGCGGCGTTGCTCCTCAGGGGCGTGCCGCCGGAGCCCCGGCCCTCGATACGGGAGCGGCGGCGGGGGACGCAGCAGGCACGACCGCCCCAGTTGCTCCAGCCGTCCCGCCCACCCCGGCGGCCCCGTCCGCCCCAGCCTGCCGCCGGCGGGTCGTGACCGCCGCCAGGACGACCGCCACCAGGCTCAGTGCGGTCGAGGTGAGCGGGAACCACCGGTCGCCGAGCATGGTGAGGGCGAGACTGCCGACGCCGCCCGCGGCCGCCATGCCCAGATAGAGCGCACTGCTGTTGAGGGAGATCAGCAGTGGCGCGTTGGGCGGGTCCAGAGAGGCGAGACGGTGCGGCAGCGCCACCGAGACCGCCCATCCGGCGAGCGGCGAGAGTGCCGCGTACGCCAGCGCGCCGGGCATCGTCGCCGAGGCCCAGGGCAGCGCGAGGAAGGCGAGGGCGGCCAGCGAGCCGCCGGTGAGCAGGACGGTCCGGACGCCCAGCCGGTCGACCGCCCGGCCGCCCAGCCAGTTGCCGGCGATCGAGGCGAGGCCGGACACCAGCATGATCAGGCTGAGTCGGCCCGCATCGCCTCCGGTGGCGGGGCGTACGACCGTGCCGAGGTAGATGTAAACCGTGTTGAGGGCCAGGAAGAACACCAGCGTGGTGGCCGCGGCGGCCAGCACGTTCCCGTTGCGCAGCGGTGCGAGGCGGGCGCGCAGGCCGGGCGCGGTGGCCGGCGCCGGCAGGTCGCGCAGCAGCAGGGCGAGGCCCAGGAACGCCGCGGCGCCCAGTGCGACCACCAGCCACATGGTCAGCCGCCAGTCCGTCCGCCCTATGTAGGTGCCGAGGGGCACGCCGAGCGCGGTGGCCACCGTCATGCCGCCGAGCACGGTCGCCAGCGCCCGGCCGCGCCGTTCGGTGGGTACGAGCGTGGTGGCCACGGCGTTGGCGGTCGGGGTGTACAGGGCAGCACCGGCCGCGGCCAGCACCCGAGTGGCCAGCAGGAGGGGGTAGTTGGGCGCCAGGGCGCTCAGCGCGTTGGCGGCCGTGAAGACGGTGAGTGCGGTCAGCAGGACACGGCGGCGCGGCCACCGGGCGGCGGCGGTGGCGAGCACGGGGGCGAGCACGGCGTAGGAGAGCGCGAAAACGGTGACCATCTGGCCGGCGGCCGGCACGGAAACGCCCAGGTCATGGGCGATCAGTCCGAGGATGCCGGCCATCACCATGGAATCGGTGCCCATGGCGAAGGTGCCGAGGGCGAGCAGGAGCAAGCGGAGACGCACGGGTGTCCTTCCCGGTACGAACGGGGACGTGGTGATGCGCAAGGTGATGCGCAACTACGCAGCAGCCGCACGCGAGGGACGTGGCGACGCGGGCGCGGCGTATGTTTGATGTGCGTCAAACAATATTGATTGTTGGATGGATGTCAAACAGGTTGGGCGGGGAAATCGGGGAAATACAGTGGGACGTGAACGAGCGACGGAAGGAGGCCGGACGGCCGTGGTGAGTGGCGTCGGTACGGACGGCGGTGACGGCGCGCTGCTGGCGCAGCCGGAGACCGAGGACATCCAGCTGGTGAAGGTGCTGCACGCGCTCGGCGACCCGGCCCGGCTGCATCTGCTGCGGATCTACGCGAGCGGGCAGCAGTACGACTGCTCGTCGGAACGGCTGGGCCTCGGCCATCTGCACAAGTCGACCGTCTCGCACCACATGCGGACCATGCGCGAGGCCGGGCTCACCTCCACCCGGGTCGTCGGCCGCAACCGCTATGTGCAACTACGCCGCGCCGACCTCGACGCGCGATTCCCCGGCCTCCTGGACGCACTGCTCCACTCCGTCGAGGGGGAGGACCTGTTGGGGTCGGGCGGTGACGGGGCCTGAACCGGAGGCCCGGGGCGGTGGTGCTGCGGCGGCCGACCCGCGGACTGCGCCGGAGGCCGGCCCGGGGCCCGTTGGCGCTGCGGCGGCCGACCCGTGGAACGCCGCTGGGCCGGCCGTCCGGGGGGCGGCTCTAGGCGGGCCCGTCCGCCAGTTGCTCCGGCAGGGGCGCCGCGTGGACCACCGTCAGGCCGGAGACCGGGCGGGTCAGGCAGACGTACAGGCGGCGCAGGCCGGTCCGCTCGTCCGGTTCGCCGTCGACGATCGCGGCCGGCTCGTCCAGCACCACGTAGTCGTACTCCAGGCCCTTGGCGAGCGTGGCCGGCACCAGCGTCAGCCGGGACCCGGCCGAGGTCTCCTCGCCCGGGGCCAGCACGGTCACCCCGGCCGCCTCCAGCGCCGCGCGCAGCTCCGGAATGCGCGCCTCCGCCGCGATCAGGCCGATCGAGCCCTCCTTCGTCAGCGCATCGTCGCAGGCCGCGAGGGTCGCCGCGGTCAGCTCCGCGGCCCCGACCCGACGGATCGCGAAATCGCCCGCCGCTTCACGGATCGAGGTGGCCTCCGTCAGATCCGGCGCGATGGCCGGCAGCAGCCGGGACGCGTACGCGATCACCTCGCGCGGCACCCGGAAACCCTGTGTGAGTTCCTCGACCGCCGCCCCCGGCTTGCCCAGATGGGCCAGCGCCTCCTCCCAGGTGTCGGTCGCCCACGGCGTCGTCCCCTGGGCGATGTCGCCCAGGATCGTCACCGAACCCGTCGTGCAGCGCCGGCCGACCGCCCGGTACTGCATCGGCGAGAGGTCCTGCGCCTCGTCCAGCACCACATGGCCGAGCGAGGGGGTGCGCTCCACCAGGTCCGTCACCTCGTCGATCAACACCGCATCCGCCGCGGACCACTTGGCGCTCTTCACGCTGCGCGCCGGTTTGGCCCACAGGATCGTCTTCTGCTCCTCGGGGGAGAGGATCCCCTCGGCCTGCTCGGCGAGGAACTCGGCATCGCCCAGCAGCCGCAGCACCAACTTCGCCGGATCGACCGGCGGCCAGACCTCCTTGACCACGGCCTTCACGGCGGCGTTCCGGGCCACCGCGTTCTGCACCCGGTCGTCCGGCGCCTCCCCGGCCTGCTCCATCCGCACCAGGACGGCATGCGCGATCCGCTGCGGAAGCGCCTCCCGGGCCGCGCCGTAACGGATGTCGCGCGCCATCAACTCCTGCACGATCTCCTGCAGTTCGTACGCCGGTACGCGCCAGTGGCGGGAGCCGCGGACCACCACGCAGGGCTCCTGCGGCAGCGTGATGTGCGAGCGGACGGCCCGCCGCAGGACCTCCGCCATCCGGGCGTCCCCCTTGACCGTCGCCGCGGCCGCCTCGTCCGTACCGCGCACCTCGACATGTCCCACCAGGTCGTCGACCGTGGCCTGCTTGACCTCCAGCTCGCCCAGCGCCGGCAGCACCTGCTCGATGTACTGCAGGAAGGAACGGTTCGGGCCGATGACGAGGGTGCCCGCCCGCGCCAGCCGCTCGCGGTGCGCGTACAGCAGGTATGCCACACGGTGCAGACCGACCGCCGTCTTTCCGGTGCCCGGCGCCCCCTGCACACACACCGAACCGGTGATGCCGGCGCGCACGATCTCGTCCTGCTCGGGCTGGATCGTCGCGACGATGTCCCGCATCGGGCCGACACGCGGCCGCTCGATCTCCGACTGCAGGAGCCGGCTGGTCCGCTCCAGTTCTGCGGGGTCGGTGAGGTGCTCGTCCTCGTAGGCGGTCAACTCGCCGCCGGTGTAACCGAAGCGGCGGCGCAGCCTGAGGTCCATCGGGTCCTTCTTGGAGGCCCGGTAGAACGGCTGGGAGACGGGCGCGCGCCAGTCGATGACCATCGGATCGCCGTCGGCGTCGTGGACGTGCCGCCGGCCGATGTAGAAGTTCTCCCCGTCCGCCCCCTCGGCGAGGTCGAGACCCGGGGCGTGGAGATAGTCGAGGCGGCCGAAGAACAACGGGGTGTGGGAGAGGTCGGCGAGTGCCTTGATCCGGGCTTCGATCTCGCCCTGGAGCACCTCGGCGTTGACCCAGTTCGCGGTGACGTCCGCGATGTTCAGCGACTCGGCGTCGGCGCGCATGGCACGGAGCGCGGCGCGGGAAGCGGCGAGATGGGCGCGTTCGCGCTGGAGCGGCTCGTCGTCGGACAGGTCGTGGGCGTGCGAGGGCACGGCGTTGCCTCCGGTGGCGGTACTGCGGCGGGCGCGCCATGGTGCGCGGGCGCGGCGGGCCGGTGTCGGTGCGTAGCGCAGGTCATGCGATGCGCGGGTCAGCGGCGTGAAGCGAAGGCCGGCCGGTTTCCGACCGGTCGGCGGCACTCCTCGGCGGGAGGCAGGCAGACGCGCGATTGTAGTCAGGGGTGGATGGGGGCGCCAACGAATTATTGGCGGGCCGGGGCGGGAGCCGAAGGGAGAGGCCGGGGGG
>NZ_JOIX01000059.1 GCF_000720175.1 Streptomyces sp. NRRL S-337 | reverse complement strand
CCACCGCACTCTCCACCCCCCAGGTCCCGGCACCGGCCCCGCCCGCCGCCACGGCCGACCCCCGCGTATCCGCCCTCTCGGGCGCCCTGACGTCCGGCGGCGCCGGTCACGCGGCCCCGAACGAACCGGGCCGGCCACCGGCAGCGACCAGTACCTCCCGCCCGCCCGGCGCCTGGACCTCCGCCGCAACCCCCCTGGTGCCCCCGCCCCCGTCTTCTCCGCCCTCCACCGGACCGGACGTCGCCGCCGCCGTCGACGAGGTCAAGAACCTCCTCGACCAGGGCCGGATCACTCACGCCGTGGACATCCTCGGCAACATCCTCCCGGCCGCCGCCGAGCGGCACGGCGCCCACTCCCCGGTCGTCCGCACCCTGCGCAAGCAGTACGCCGCGACCCTCATGGACGACGGGCAGTACCGCCGCGCACTGCCCGAACTCCGGCTGCTGGCCGAGGAGTACGCCAAGGAATCCGGCGCCGGCGCCACCCGCCAGGCCCTCCAGTTCCACTACGAGGCCGCCCAGTGCCTCGAACAGCTCGGCGAGGTCACCCAGGCCCTGGAGGAATTCCGCGCCCTGCTCCCCTACTTCGAGCACTACGCCGACGACCCCCTCCGCCCCCTGGAAATCCGCCGCTCCATCGGCCATCTGCTCCTCGCCCAGGGCGAACGCGGCGCCGCGCAGGAGACCCTCTCCCGCCTCCTCTACGACGCCGAGCGCCTCCACGGCCCCCACCACGCCTTCCCCACCGAACTCCGCCGCACCCTGTACTGGCTGAGCCAGGTGCAGGGTTAGGGGCGCCCGCCGAGACGCTCGTGGTGGCGTGCGCCGTCATGGCGTCCGCTACGGGCATATCCAGCAGTAGAGGTGCTGCCCGCGGCTGACGGCGCGCCGCGCCAGGGCGGCCAGGCCGGTGAGGAAGTGGGCCAGGGAATCCGGGTCGGGCGGGGTGAAGAAGTCGCCGGTGGCGGCCCAGCCCTGGGCGACGTCGGGCAGCAGCGCGGCGTCGAAGGAGGCGAGGGCGTCACGGAACTCGTCGGTGAGGGTGACCGCGACCACCTCGCCCCCGCCGCGCCCGGGTATCAGGCAGCACCGGCGGGGCGAGGTCAGCAGCGTCCTTGCCGCGGTGCCGGTGATGAGGGACTCGCCGGCCGGGCCCGGTGCGGGCTACGGCTTCGGGGCGGCCGCCTCCAGGGCATCGACGGTGCCCGACATGACCGTGCGCAGATGCGCGGTGAGGTGGTCGATCGGCCAGTCCCACCAGGCCAGGTCGACAAGGCGGGCGATGTCCGCGGTGTCGTAGCGGTGGCGGATGACGCGGGCCGGATTGCCGCCGACGATCGCGTAGTCGGGGACGTCGTCGACGACCACGGAGCCGGCCGCGACGACCGCGCCGTGGCCGATCCGGACGCCGGGCATCACCATCGACCGGTGGCCGAACCAGACGTCGTTGCCGACCACCGTGTCACCGCGCCCCGGCAGCCCCGTGATCAGGTCGAAGTGCTCGCTCCAGGAGCCGCCCATGATGGGGAACGGGAACGTCGACGGGCCGTCCATGCGGTGGTTGGCGCCGTTCATCAGGAACCGCACCCCCTCGCCCAGCGCGCAGAACTTCCCGATGACCAGCCTCTCCGGCCCGTAGTGGTAGAGGACGTTGCGGGTCTCGAACGCGGTCGGGTCGTCCGGGTCGTCGTAGTACGTGAAGTCGCCGACCTCGATCAGCGGCGACGTGACCAGCGGCTTCAGCAGGACGACCCGGGGCTGTTCCGGCATCGGGTGGACGACGGTCGGATCGGCGGGCACACCGGCGGGCCCCTCGGGAACAGCGGTCATGGACATCACTCCTCGGACGACTCCTCACGCGACTTCGCGCGCGGGCCATGATCGCTGGCTTCGGTGCCGGGCGCCCGTGAGTTTTCAGAGCCCGGCCGGCTCGCAGGTGACCAGGTAGTCCGCGGTGTCCAGGGGCTGGTCGGTGAAGAACCTGACGACCAGGTCGACCACCGCCTGGGCGCGTTCGAGGGCGACCCAGTGGTCGGACTCGGCGATGGTCAGGAAGCGGCTGTCCTCGATGGTGGCCGCGAACGCCCGCTGCTTCTCGGGCGAGGACACCGTGTCGTGCTCCCCGCAGAAGACCAGCGCGGGCACCCCGGTCAGCCCGCCCGACGGGTTGAGCTCCTCGGTGGCCGAGCGGTCCAGGACCGTGAAGCCGTGCGGGATGTGCGTGACGGCATGCATGATCAGGCGCTTGACGTAGCGGTGCACCAGCTTGCGGTGGCGTACGAAGCGGCTCTCGTCCTGGCACAGCCACAGTTTCAGCGCCAGGTCGACGAACTCCTCCGGCTCACCGGCCGCCATCCGGGCCGCGGCCTGACGCCACAACGCCAACTGCGCATGGGTGATGTGCGCCGGCACCCCGCCGAGCAGCAGCCGCGCGATCCGGTGCGGCCGGCGCTGCGCGAAGGCGAAGGCGATCGCCGAACCGAACGAGTAGCCGAAGAGGTTGACCCGGGCCACGCCGAGGTCGTCGAGGACCTGCTCGACCGCCCGGCACATGGTCGCAAGCCCCTGGTCGGGGCGGAGCGGATCGGCGTTGCCCGAGCCCGGCAGGTCGATGGTGATCAGGCTCGCCAGTGGCGACACCGGCTCGTCGAGGTGCTGCCAGCCGTATTTGTCCTGCAGCGCGCCGCCCAGCACCAGTACCGGTTCGGTCCGGGGCGCCGACTGCCGCACCAGCCGGTAGGAGTAGGACAGCCCGTCCACCCTCAGGGCGTGGACCGCTTCGTTGGTCATGCGTCTCCTTCGCGTGGGTGCCACGCCGGGACCGGCGGGCTCACCCGCGGCTGACGACCAGGGCGGCGTTGTGCCCGCCGAACCCCAGTGAGGTCTTCACCGCGCAGTCCAGCCGCGCCGGCCGGGCTTCCTTGGCCACCACCTCGACGGGGATGTCGGGGTCGGGCGATACGAGGTTCGCCGTCGGCGGCACCAGCTGGTGCTGCACCGCCAGCACGGTGAACGCGGTCTCGATGGCGCCGGCCGCGCCGAGGGTGTGGCCGGTCATGGCTTTGGTCGAGGTGACCAGGGGGTGTTCGCCGAGCACCCGGCGCAGCATGGTGCCCTCGATCCGATCGTTGAGGACCGTCGAGGTGCCGTGCGCGTTGACGTGCCCGATGTCGGCCGGGTCCGCGTCGGCGTCGGCCAGCGCGGCGCGCAGCGCACGTTCGGCGCCGGCACCGTCGGGGTGCGGGGCGACCGGGGCGTACGCGTCGTTGGACGAGCCGTAGCCGGTGATCTCGGCCCTGATCCGGGCGCCGCGGGCCCGGGCGTGCTCGGGCCGCTCCAGGACGAGCAGCCCGGCGCCCTCGCCCAGGACGAAGCCGTCCCGGTCGGCGTCGAACGGGCGGCAGGCCGCGGCCGGGTCGTCCCGCCGGGTGGAGAGGCCCTTCATCTTGCACATGCTCGCCACCAGCAGCCGGGAGCAGGCCGATTCGGCGCCGCCGGCGAGGGCGATGTCGCACATGCCGGCGCGCAGCAGCTGACGGGCCAGGCCGATGGCGTCCGTACCGGAGGCACAGGTGGTGTTCACCGCGAGGCTCGGCCCGCGGGCGGCCAGATCGCGGCAGACGCTCGCCGCGGCGCTGTTGCCCGTGGTGAGCGCGGCCAGCACGGGGGAGACCCGGCGCGGCCCGCGCTCCAGGAGGACGGTGTGCTGCTCGTCGTAGGCGGGGAGCCCGCCGTTGGCGGTCCCGATGAGGACCGCGACCCGGTCGCCGTCCCACTCGGCGGGGTCCAGCCCGGCGTCGGCCACGGCCTCGCGGGCGGCCAGCACCGCCAGTTGGGAGAAACGGTCCATCAGGCGGCGGGAGGCGACGTCCAGGGCCTGGCCGACGTCCAGGCCGTCGACCAGGTACATGAAGTCCGTGGGCAGGTCCTGCAGTTCGGCGGGCCGGCGCACCCCGGACGGTGTGGTGGCGCGGGTGATCTCCCGCCAGCTCGCGCCGGCCCCGGCACCGGCGGCGGTCAGCATGCCCAGACCGGTCACGGCAGCCGCGTACGGCCGCTGCGCGGGGCCGGTCGCGTACCCGCCCGGGACCGGGCGGGACTCCCGGCCCGGGCGGCTCACGCGGCCGCCACGTGCACGGCCGCCAGCAACTGGCCGTAACTGTCCCGGGGCGTCAGCTCGACGTCCTCCAGATCGACCTGGAGACCGTCCTCGATGAGCAGCCGCAGCTCCTCCAGCGCCAGCGAGTCGACCCCCAGCTTCCGCAACGGGACCTCCGGATTCACGGAGAGGGGATCCACCCCGAATTTCGTCGTCAACAGGGTCCGCACCTGTTCCGCGATGTCCACTCCAGCCACCTTTCTCACCGGTTGGGGCCCGCCGGACTATGGGGACAACGCCACAGACGCCGGTTGAGTCACGCCACGCCCGGCGTTCGTGCGGTGCGCCGTGCGGGGCGGGCCGCGGACCGGCCGGATCGGGCGGGCGGCCGGGCGGGTCCGGGTGCGGGACGCAGAAACCGACCCCGGCGCAGATCGTTGGCCGAAGCAGTGGCCTGGGCCACGCCGACTTCATAGCATCGATCACTCAAGGTCGAGACTCCGTCGCACGATCTGCCGGGAGGCCATGTGTTCCGCCGTAGGACAGCGCTCTCCGTATCCACCGCCGCCGCTCTGCTGGCCGCGACGCCGCTGCTCGCCGCCTGCGGGAGCCAGGCGCACCCCGGTGCCGCCGCCGTCGTGGACGGGAAGCGGATCACCGTCGCCCAGCTGCAGGCGAAGGTCCGGGACGTACGGGCCGCGCAGGCCAGGTCCCCGCAGGGCGGCCAGCTGATCACGAACACCGGCCGGCTCAGCCTGGCCACGCTCAACGGCATGATCTTCGACGAGGTGCTGGCGCGCGGCGCCGAGGACGCCGGGGTGACGGTCACCCGCAAGGACGTCCAGACGTGGCGCGGCAAGGCCGAGAAGCAGGCCGGCGGGGCCGAGCGGCTGAAGGCGATGTGGCTGCAGCAGGGCATCGCCCCCGACGACGTCGACGGCACGGTCCGCAACCAGCTGCTGCTCGACGGCATCGCCCGGCACCTCGGCGCGGACCGCGGCAAGCCGCAGGGCCAGCAGAAGCTCGCCCGGTCGCTGGCCCGGACGTCCCGGTCGATGGGGATCGACGTCAATCCGCGCTTCGGCAAGTGGGACGACCAGCAGGTCATCCTCGGCGAGACCAAGGACCCGTGGATCGCCGCCGCCCCGGTGCGGCAGCAGACCTGATCCGGGCGGACGGCGGCGCGGGCGGCGGGACGGCTTGCCGGCCGGACCGGGCGGCAAGCGGGGTCACCGGGCCCGCGGAGGCCACCGGCGGCGGGCGGTGCCGGTGGGGTTGTCGGTGGGGTGCGTTACGTTCGATGGGTGAACGCTGACGCCTCCGCCGCCGACGCCGGCGCCGCCGCCCGCCCCGAGGGCCCCGGCACCGGACGCCTGGTCCTGCTCACCACCAGTCACCGGGTCGCCCCCGGGCTGCTGTCCTGGCCCGCGTGGCAGGTCCTGCGGGCCGCCGAGCGGGTGCTGTGCGCCGATCCGGACCATCCGCAGCTGCCGTATCTGCGCGAGGCCGGCATCGCGGTGGAGACCGCCGCCCCGACCGCCCGCGAGCTGGTCGACTTCTGCGTCCCCGAGGACCGTACGGCCGTCGTGCTGACCTCGGCGGAGGGCGAGAGCGCGCTCACCGACGGCCTGGCCCGGCTGGCCGGCTCCGGCCGCGAGACCATGCCCGACCTCGAGCTGCTGCCCGGCTCCTACGACCTGCCCGGCGCCCGGCTGCTCGACCTCGTCCAGGTCATGGACCAGATCCGCGCGGAGTGCCCCTGGAGCAGCATCCGGACCCACCAGGACCTCGCCAAGTACGGCCTGGAGGAGGCGTACGAGATGGTCGAGGCCATCGAGGCCGGCGACCGGGTCGAGCTGCGCGAGGAGCTGGGGGACGTGCTCCTCCAGGTCGTCTTCCACGCCCGGATCGCACAGGACGACCCGGAGGAGCCGTTCTCCATCGACGACGTGGCGGGCACGATCGTGGAGAAGCTGATCCACCGCCATCCGCATGTCTTCGGGGAGGAGGAGGCGGCGACCCCGGAGGACGTCAAGGCGCACTGGATACGCACCAAGGCCGTCGAGAAGCAGCGCGGATCGGTGACCGAGGGCGTGCCGCTGGCCCAGCCCGGCCTTGCCCTGGCGGCGAAGCTGGCGTCGCGGGCGCGCACGGCGGGCCTGGACGTGCCGCTGCCGGCCGGCCGGGGCATCGGGTACGAGCTCCTGGCCATGGCGCTCCGCGCCGAGGCGGAGGGCACCGACCCGGAGGCGGCGCTCCGCGCGGCGGCCCGCGCCTACCGCGACGCGGTGCTGGCGGCGGAGGGCGGCACCCCTTAGTACCGTTGGTGCAGGGCGTGTTGAGGGGGCGGGCGTGGAAGCGGAGTTGGCGGCGCTGGCGGGCGCGGGGGCGAGCGCGGTGGTGCAGGCCATGGCGACGGACACCTGGGCCGACGTCCGGCTGAGGGTCTCGGAGCTCTTCCGGCGGGCGGCGGCCGACGCTCCCGCCGAGGCAGCGGCCCAAACCCCCACCGAGGCGGCGGACGCGGCAATGACGGCCGCCCCGCCGCGGCCGGCGGAAGAGCCGTCTCCCGCTGCGCCGCCGGAGTCGTCGGACGAGGTGACCGCGCGCTGGCAGGCCAGTCTGCGCGGCCTGCTGGAGCAGCACCCCGAGGCCGCGGTCGAACTCCGGGCGCTCTGCGAGGAGTTGACCGGCGAGACGGCCGGGGAGGTGGCGGGCGAGCGGTCCGGGGAAGTGGCCGACGGGTCGGCCGCCGGGCCGGGCGACAGTCACCCCGTCCCACCGGTGCACAACTCCGTCACCGGCGGCCTTCAGGGCCACGTCGTCCAGGCCTCCTCCATCAACTCGCTGACGTTCCAGACGGGTTCGCTTCAAGGCGCGCTGCCCGACCCCGACGGCTGGCCGCGGGCCGAGGACGTCGACCCGGTCGCCCTGGGCGTGCGCCCCACGCACCGGATCCCGGCCCTCCCGGCGCTGCCGCCGTACGTCCTCCGGGACCGCGACGACACCCTCATCGCGGCGGTCACCCGGGCCCGGGAGGCCGGCGGTCTGGTGCTGGTGCTCGGGGAGCCGTTCTCCGGCAAGTCGCGTACCGCGCTGGAGGTGATGGCCCAGGCGCTCGCCGGATTCCGGGTGTTCGCGCCCGCGCGCGGCGCCGACCTGCGTGGTCTGCCCGCCCTGTTACAGGGGCGCCCGGGCCGGTACGTCCTCTGGCTGGACGACCTCGACGGGTATCTCGGGGACGCGGCAGGCGGGGGCGGGGGCGGCGGCCTGGAGCCGAGACTGCTGGCCCAGCTGACCGCGCTGGGCGTGACCGTCCTCGCCACGATGCGCGAGGACGCCTACGACGAGCACCGGCACACCCCGCACGGCCGGGTGCTGGACCTGGCGACCGTCATCGAGCTGGCCCGCGAGTGGAGCCCGGGCGAGCAGGCCGGTCTGGCACAGCAGGCCGGGCTGGCACAGCAGGACGGGCGGACCGGCGACCCGCGGCTGGTCGACGCGCTCTTTTCCAGCGGCCAGGAAGGCGCGGCAGCCTATCTGACGCTCGGGCCGCTGCTCTGGGAGGAGTGGTGGCGGGCCCGCCGCGCCGACCGCCACCCGCGCGGCCACGCCCTGGTCCGGGCCGCCCTCGACCTGGCCCGCTGCGGGCTGCGCCGCCCGCTGCCGATGGACCTGCTGGTCAAGGTGCACGAGGGCTATGCGGACGTCACCGGGATGGACCGGGAGCCGCTGGCGGACGCCTGGGCGTGGGCGACGGAGCGGCGCCACGGCCTGCTGCGGCTCCTGGTCCGGGGTACCGGCGACACCTGGCGTGTCGCGCCCGTCCTCCGGCACGCGGCCGAGTGGCACGACACCCTGCCGCCGGTGGACGGCCGGATCTGGCGCTTCGCCCTGGCTGTGGCGCGGACGGACGAGGCATACGACTACCCGGCGATCGCGGCCGCCGCCCGTAAGGCATTCCGGCGGGCCGCCGAGGCCGGGGACGACACGGCGTTGCACAACCTCGGGTTGCTGGCCGAGTCACTGGGGGAGCGGGCGGAGGCCGAGGAGTGGTACCGGCGCGCGGCGGACGCGGGGCGGACGGAGGCCGCGGGGCGGCTGGGCCGGATGCTGGCCGACCGGGGCGAGGGCAAGGCCGCCGAACCGTATCTGGAGCTCGCCGCGGAGGCGGGCGACGCGGAGGCGGCGACGCTACTGGGGAAGCTGCTGCGGGAGCGGGCGGAGCGCTGGCTGGGCGTCGGGAAGGAGGGCGGGAGCGTGGAGGCGACGTACCTGTGGGGCGATCTGCGGCTGGCCGCCGGGGACGACACCGACGCCTTCGACAGCTACCACGACGCGACCCTCGCCGGCTGCGCCGATGCCGCGGGGCGCTACGGCAGCCTGATCCTGCTGTGGAACGACCGCACGATGGCCGAGGTGTGGTTGCGGCGCGCCGCCGACGCCGGTGACAAGCAGGCGGCGGAGCGGGTGTACGACAACTTCGAGGCGCCGCCGTCGATAGACACGATCGAATCCGAACTCCAGGAGCATGCCGCCGGGGGCAGGCCCCTCGCCGCCGCCAACTACGGCGTCTTCCTTGAGCTCCAGGACCGTCCGGACGAGGCCCGCCCCTGGTACGAGAAGGCCTACGAATCCGGCGACCCGCACGGCGCCTTCCGCCTCGCCGAGCTGCACAAGAAGGCCGATGAGCCCGCCGAGGCCCGGGCCTGGTACCGCAAGGCCGCCGCCCTGGGCCACCCCGGTGCCGAGCGGGTCCTCGGCGAGGAGTCGGGCGAGGGCGGGGCCCCGGACGGGGACATCGTCAGCGCGTGACCGCCACCGTCGCCGCGGCCGGCTCCTGCTCCTGCGCCGCCCCGTCCCGCCGGGCGCGGCGGCGCGCCAGCCGGTCCAGCAGCCACACCGCCACCGCGGCCGCCGCCAGCCCGGCCCCCATGGCGCACACCCAGGACCAGCCCCCGGCGGACCACACCACCGAGGTCAGTGCCGAGCCGACCGCGCCGCCCGCGAAGTAGCTGGTCATGTAGGCGGAGTTGAGGCGGTTACGGGCCTCGGGGCGGACGCCGTAGATCAGGTTCTGGTTGCTGACGTGCATGCCCTGGGCGGCGAGGTCCAGCACGATCACCCCGGCCAGCAGCGCCGCCAGCGACCAGGTGCCGCCCGACCCGCCCAGCGCGAGCAGCCCCCAGGAGCCGAGCAGCAGGAAGGCCGCGGCGCCGGCGACATGGTGGACCAGTCCGCGGTCCGCCAGCCGGCCGGCGGCGGAGGCGGAGAGCGAACCGGCCGCGCCGACCAGCCCCAGCAGACCGATGGCGGACTCCTGCCAGCCGTAGGCCGGCCCCGACATCAGGAACGCCAGCGCCGTCCACAGCGCGCTGAAGCCCGCGAAGGTCAGCGCGCCCAGCACCGCCCGCCACCGCAGCACCGGCTCATGGGCGAACAGCGCGAGGGTGGAGCGCAGCAGCGCCGGGTAGCGCAGTCCGGCCGTGGTGCGCAGGGCCGGCAGCCGGAGCCGCAGCAGGACGGCCATCAGCGCCATCAGCCCGGCGTTGACCCAGTACGCGGTGCGCCAGCCGCCCAGCTCGGCGAGGGTTCCGGAGGCCGTACGGGCGAGCAGGATGCCGAGCAGCAGACCGGTCATGAGGGTGCCGACGGTCCGGCCGCGCTCCTCGGGGGCGGCGAGGGTGGCCGCGTACGGCATGACGACCTGCGCCGCGACCGAGGCCAGGCCGGTCAGCGCGGTGCCGGTCAGCAGCAGGGCGGCGCTGGTCGCGCTCGCCGTCACGGTGAGGAAGACGGCGGTCGCCGCGCACAGCGTAACGGCCAGCCGCCGCCGCTCCACCAGGTCCCCGAGCGGGACGAGCAGCAGCAGCCCGAGGCCGTAGCCGATCTGTGCGACGGTCACCACCAGCGCGGCGGTGGACGCCGAAAGCCCCAGGTCATGGCCGATGACGTCGAGCAGCGGCTGGGCGAAGTAGTTGCCCGCGACGGACAGACCGGTGGCGACGGACATCAGCAGCAGCGTGCCGCGGCCCAGCCGTCCCGGTCGGCCCTGCGCGGACCGGTGTGCGTCCTCGGCTGTCATACCTGACCTCCCCGTTCGTGCCCGCGACCACCGTGGCGGCGGGCACCACCCAGCGTCGGGCAGCCGGCACTGATGAGTCCAACACATCGTTTTCATCGGACCCATCTCGAATCACGATTGATCTCGGATGGCGATCGATGCTCCCGCCGGTGGCAGGATCGGTGGGCATGGAGCTCCAGCAGATGCGCTACGTCGTGGCGGTGGCCGAAACGGGCGGGTTCACCCGGGCCGCCGAGCGGTGCCACGTGGTGCAGTCGGCCCTCAGCCACCAGATCGCCCGGCTGGAGAAGGAGCTCGGGGCGCGGCTCTTCGACCGGACCAGCCGCAGCGTCCGGCTGACCGCCGCCGGCGAGGCGTTCGTCCCCGTGGCGCGGCAGGCGCTGGCGGCGGCCGAGCGGGCCCGGGCCGAGGTGGCGGCGGCGACCGGGGAGGTGCGCGGCCGGCTGGCGGTGGGCGCCATCTCGACCGTGGCGGCCGTCGATCTCGCCCGTGAGCTGGGCGATTTCCGCACTCGCTATCCGCGGGTGCGGGTCGGCCTGCAGATGGAGATGAGCGATCCGCTCATCGAGAAGGTGCGGGAGGGGACGCTGGACGTCGCCTTCGTCGGGCTGGTGCCGGACGCCCGCCCGTCCGGCGTACGGGAGCGGGTGCTGGCCCGCGGCGAGCTGGTGGCCGTCGTGCCGCCGGGGCATGCGCTGGCGGGGCGGGAGTGGACGACGCTGGCGCGGCTGGCGCGGGAGACCTTCGTGGACTTCACGGCCGGGTCGGCGGCCCGGCGCCAGCGCGACGAGGCGTTCCGGGCGGCCGGGCTGTCGTCGGAGGTGTCCTTCGAGGTGACCACGGTGGAGTTCCTGGCGAAGCTGGTGCGGGCCGGGCTGGGCATCGGCATGGTCCCGGAGGCCATCGCCGCCGAGCTGTCCGGGCTGCACATCGTGCGGGCGCGGCCGGCGCCGGAGCGTACGGAGCGGGTGGTGTGGAGCGCCCTGGGGCCGTCACCGGCGGCGGTGGCCTTTCTGGAGGGGCTGGGGGTGGATCCGGGCGCCTCCTGAGGGGGCCAGCGGGTGCCCCGGGGCGGGGCCGCCGTCCGTGCGCCGGGCGTCTTCCGGGGCGGTTACGGTCAGAGGGTGCACGACAAGCCCCACCCCACCCCTGCGGCCCCCCCGCCCGCCGACAGCGCTCCGGACCGCCCCGCGGGCTGCCCGGCGGACCGGCCGGTCCCGCCCGCGCCCGCGCTGTTCACCTGGGAGTTCGCGTCCGACCCGTACCCGGCGTACGCCTGGCTGCGCGAGTACGCGCCGGTGCACCGCACCGCGCTGCCCAGCGGGGTCGAGGCATGGCTGGTGACCCGCTACACCGAGGCGCGGCAGGCGCTGGCCGACGCCCGGCTCTCCAAGAACCCGGTGCACCACAGCGAGTCCGCGCACGGCAAGGGCAAGGTCGGCATCCCGGGGGAGCGCAGCGCCAACCTGATGACGCATCTGCTCAACATCGACCCGCCGGACCACACCCGGCTGCGCCGGCTGGTCAGCAAGGCGTTCACACCCCGTCGGGTCGCCGAGTTCGCGCCCCGCGTGCAGGAGCTGACCGATCACCTCATCGACGGGTTCGCCGGCCGCGGCGAGGCCGATCTCATCCACGAGTTCGCCTTCCCACTGCCGATCTACGCGATCTGTGACCTGCTGGGCGTCCCGCGCGAGGACCAGGACGACTTCCGGGACTGGGCGGGGATGATGATCCGGCACGGCGGAGGGCCGCGCGGCGGGGTCGCGCGGTCGGTGAAGAAGATGCGCGGCTATCTCGCCGAGCTGATCCACCGCAAGCGGGAGGCGCTGCCCGACGGGCCGACGCCCGGAGAGGACCTGATCTCCGGGCTGATCCGGGCCTCGGACCACGGTGAGCACCTCACCGAGAACGAGGCCGCCGCGATGGCGTTCATCCTGCTCTTCGCCGGTTTCGAGACCACCGTCAACCTCATCGGCAACGGCCTCCACGCCCTGCTCGGCCACCCCGCCCAGCGCGAGCTGCTGCAGAAGTCGCTGGCGGCGGGCGACACCGGGCTGCTGACCACCGGCGTCGAGGAACTGCTCCGCTTCGACGGCCCCGTGGAGCTCGCGACCTGGCGGTTCGCCACCGAGGAGCTGACCCTCGGCGGCCGGCGGATCGCCGAGGGGGACCCCGTCCTGGTCGTCCTGGCCGCCGCCGACCGCGACCCGGCGCGCTTCCCCGAGCCGGACGTGCTCGACCTGACCCGGCGTGACAATCAGCACCTGGGCTACGGGCACGGCATCCACTACTGCCTGGGCGCCCCGCTCGCCCGGCTCGAAGGCCAGACTGCGCTCGCCACGCTGCTGACCCGGCTTCCGGACATCCGGCTTGCGGTGGAACCGGGCGAATTGCGCTGGCGGGGCGGGCTCATCATGCGCGGACTGCGGTCGCTGCCGGTGGAGTTCGCGCCCGAGCGGCCCTGACCAGCGGCGAAGGCCGGTGGTGACAGAGCGTCAGGACGTGACCTGCGCGTGATCTTTGCTACACCGACTTGTGACTACCCGTGACCCCGGCTACCTTTCGATCCACGATCAACGGCTCCTCGAACACACAGCCGAGGAAACCGCCCGATCGCGACAACTCAACCGCCGCGCGAAAGGCATCCGCATGCGTTCCGGGAACGGCCGACACCGTCGCCCCCGTCAAGCACCGGCCATCTTTGTCACGGCGGGAGTGACCGGCTCGGCACTCGCACTGCCCCTGCTCTCCGCCAGTGGCGCGCACGCCGCCGACACCGCGACCTGGGACCGGGTCGCCCAGTGCGAGAGCGGCGGCATCTGGAGCTCGGACACGGGCAACGGCTTCTACGGCGGCCTCCAGCTCACCCAGGACATGTGGGACCGGCACGGCGGCGGGGCCTATGCCTCGCGGCCCGACCTCGCCAGCCGCGCTCAGCAGATCGCGGTGGCCGAGACGATCCTCGACGACCTCGGCCCGGACGCCTGGCCGAGCTGCGCGGTGAACGCCGGCCTGACGAAGGACGGCCGGGCGCCGCAGGTCGACCCGGGCGGCACCAGCACCCCGATACCCGACCCGTCGGACGACGACGGTTCCACCGGCTCCACCGGGATGCACGACGGGACCGCCGACGACCCCGGTGGCGACACGGGCGACGGGCCGGCCGGTGACGAGCCGTCGCAGTCCACGCCGTCCCCGTCCACTCCCGCCCCCTCGGACTCCGCCGGCACCGGCGAGTCGTCCCCCGGCCCCGAACGGACCTCCGGTTCGTCCGGGCCCTCCGGCGACGCGACGCCGGGCGACCGGGGCGAGGACCCTGGCGAGGACCCGTCCGGCACCCCCGGCCCCTCCCACGACGGCAGCGGCACGGACGACGGCAGCGGCACGGGCTCCGCGGACGGCACGGCCTCCGGCGGGGCGCAGGACGGGTCGCAGGGCGGTACGGGGACGGACGGCCTGCCGGGCGGTTCGGGCCGGCACCGCGGCGACGCGGACCCGGGCGAGGAGGACGGCACCGGCCGGACGACCGGCGGGCGGCACGCCTCGCGCGGTGACGACGCGCACCGCACGCCCCCGGCGGGCGGCGACGGGTACACCGTGCAGCCGGGTGACAGCCTGTCAGCGATCGCCCAGGCGCACCGGCTGCCGGGTGGCTGGCCGGCGCTCTACGACCGCAACGAGGACGTCGTCGGCTCCGACGCGGACCTGATCCAACCAGGTCAGCAGCTCGATCTCGGGCAGTCCGCAGGGTAGTTCGCCGGTTTCGGCCCGCTTTGGCGAAAGTGAGACAAGCGTCTCGTTGTGGGGTGGTGGGCCCCGAAGGGTCCACCGCCGTCGCACCGGTCCCCACCTGCGGGTTTATGACCCCTCCGTGATCAAAAATGGTCAACTCGGGCCAGTTGGGGGGGTTTGAACACCACGGGGATTCCTGATTACGGTCATCACCGCTCGCCAAAGCGGGCCCCTTCGATCACACGCCGAATCCTGCCGGTGGTCGGAGGCAGTTGACGCGCAAGCGCCGTAGGCAGGAGCGGGGGAACCAAGGTAGGCGCCGGCCAGGCCCGTGAAAGCGGGTCAGCCGGCTTGGGGTGAAGCCCGGTGCCCATGGCACCGGCCGGGCGACTCATCAGTCCGAACCCGACAGCTCACCTCGTAGGCGTCGGTGAGGAAACGAACGAACCATGCTGATCATCAAGGGCAAGCACCGTCGTCCCTCCAAGGCCGTCCGCGTCGCCACGCTCGCCGGTGTCGCCGGTGCCGCCGTGGCCGTCCCGCTGATGGGCGCCACCTCCGCTTCCGCCGCCTCCGTCGCCACCTGGGACAAGGTCGCCCAGTGCGAGTCCGGCGGCAACTGGTCGATCAACACCGGTAACGGCTACTACGGTGGCCTGCAGTTCTCCAACTCCAGCTGGGCCGCCGCCGGCGGCACCAAGTACGCGCCGCGCGCGGACCTCGCCACCAAGTCCCAGCAGATCGCCGCCGCCGAGAGGCTCCTCGCCCTCCAGGGCCCGGGCGCCTGGTCCTGCGCCGGCGCCGGCGGCCTGACCTCCGGGGGCCCGTCCCCCGACCTGAACACCAGCGCCCCGGTGACCAAGTCCGCGCCGGCGAAGAGCGACGCGGCCGTCAAGCGCACCCCGGCCGCCCCGAAGCACGAGAGCGCCCCGGCCGCCCCGAAGAAGAACCAGGGCCACGGCAACTACACCGTCAAGGCGGGCGACACCCTCGCCAAGATCGCCAAGGCGCACGGCACCCACTGGAAGGCCGTCTACGCCGCCAACAAGTCCGTCATCGGCGGCAACCCCAACCTGATCTTCCCGGGCCAGAAGCTCAACGTCTGAGCCGTCCCCACACCGGGACACCCCTGCTGAGACCGGCCCCGTCCGGCGCGCCCCTCCCCCCGGCGCGCCGCGGCGGGGCTTCTCCGTATCCCCACCGTCGTCCCCGCCGACATCCCCCCGTCCGCGCCACCGCCGGCCGGACGCTCCGCCGGACTTTCCCCGCTCGGCGAACAATGCGGCAAACCTCCTGTGAGCTGGGCCTTTGTGGTGCTTGTGGGGTTATTCCGTCCCACGGAGCGGGCCAAGGGCAGGCGGACGCTCCCCGGGCCGTTAGGCTCGTGCTGCTGAACTCCAGACACCCATGAAGGAGACAACGTGCCGTCCATCGACGTCGTCGTAGCCCGCGAAATTCTCGACTCGCGAGGTAATCCCACGGTCGAGGTCGAGGTCGGCCTCGACGACGGCAGCACCGGCCGTGCCGCCGTGCCGTCCGGCGCCTCGACCGGCGCCTTCGAGGCCATCGAGCTCCGCGACGGCGACCCCAACCGCTACCTCGGCAAGGGCGTGGAGAAGGCCGTCCTGGCCGTCATCGAGCAGATCGGCCCGGAGCTCGTCGGCTACGACGCGACCGAGCAGCGGCTGATCGACCAGGCCATGTTCGACCTGGACGCCACCGACAACAAGGGCTCGCTCGGCGCCAACGCCATCCTCGGCGTCTCCCTCGCCGTCGCGCACGCCGCCTCCGAGGCCAGCGACCTCCCGCTGTTCCGCTACCTGGGCGGCCCGAACGCGCACGTCCTGCCCGTGCCGATGATGAACATCCTGAACGGCGGCTCGCACGCCGACTCCAACGTGGACATCCAGGAGTTCATGATCGCCCCGATCGGCGCGGAGTCCTTCTCCGAGGCGCTGCGCTGGGGCGCCGAGGTCTACCACACCCTCAAGAAGGTCCTGAAGGAGCGCGGTCTGTCGACCGGCCTGGGCGACGAGGGCGGCTTCGCCCCGAACCTCGGCTCCAACCGCGAGGCCCTCGACCTCATCCTGGAAGCCATCAAGCAGGCCGGCTACGCCCCCGGCCAGGACATCGCGCTCGCCCTGGACGTCGCCGCCTCCGAGTTCTACAAGGACGGCTCGTACCAGTTCGAGGGCCAGTCCCGCTCGGCCGCCCAGATGACCGAGTACTACGAGGAGCTCGTCGACGCCTACCCGCTGGTCTCCATCGAGGACCCGCTGTTCGAGGACGACTGGGCCGGCTGGAAGGTCATCACCGACAAGCTCGGCGCCAAGGTCCAGCTGGTCGGCGACGACCTGTTCGTCACCAACCCCGAGCGCCTGGCCCGCGGCATCGAGGAGGGCTCCGCCAACGCCCTCCTGGTCAAGGTCAACCAGATCGGCTCGCTGACCGAGACCCTGGACGCCGTCGAGCTGGCCCAGCGCAACGGCTTCAAGTGCATGATGTCGCACCGCTCCGGCGAGACCGAGGACGTCACCATCGCCGACCTCGCCGTCGCCACCAACTGCGGCCAGATCAAGACCGGTGCCCCGGCCCGCTCCGAGCGCGTCGCCAAGTACAACCAGCTGCTGCGCATCGAGGAGATCCTCGACGACGCCGCGGTGTACGCCGGCCGCAGCGCGTTCCCCCGCTTCAAGGGCTGACGCCCCGGAAGGCGACGTCCCGCGGTTCCGCCAGGGCGGCCCGGCCCGAGGCCCGAAAGGGCTGATCGGGCGAGCCGACCGCCCAGCGCCCCGTACGTCCCCGGCGACGGTCCCGTACCGTTGCCGGGGACGTACCTGCTTGAAGCAGACCGGCGTCCGTCAGTGAAGGGGAGACGACGTGCCCGCGGACCGGTTCTCGACCGCGACCCGACTCAAGGCGCTCGGCGAGCAGGCCGCCGCCCGCGTCTACCGCGCCCGGCCGGCCCGCCGCAACCGCCTCACCGGCCGCGCCGCCCTGCTGGCCCTGGTGATGTGCTCGCTGGTGGTCGCGCTCGCGTACCCGATAAGGCAGTACGTCTCCCAGCGCTCCGACATCGCCGACCAGCGCCGCAAGGCCCGCGACGCGGGCGCCGAGCTGGACCGGCTGCGCGAGCAGAAGGCCCGCTGGCAGGACCCCGAGTACGTCCGCCAGCAGGCCCGCCGGCACCTGCACTACGTCATGCCGGGCGAGACCGGGTACATCGTCCAGGACGGCTCCGGCACCGCCGCCGCCCCGAAGGGGACGCGGGCCGCGCTGCGCCCCTGGTACGACAACCTGTGGCACGCGGTCGACGCGGCCGACAAGCGGTAGCGCCGGCTCCGGCCGGGCCGCCGGTGTGCCCGGCCCGTACCGCCGGCGCGCGCGGCCCCGTACTGTCGACAGGGACGGCGCGCACCGCCGTACCGCTGTTCCGCCGTCCCGCCGTTCCACCCACCACCTCACCGAAAGCGCACATGGAAACCCCTCCGCCCCAGACCGAGCCCACCGAGCCCACCGCCGCGGACATCGCCGCCTTCAAGGAGCAGCTCGGCCGCCCGCCGCGCGGCCTGCGCGCCATCGCGCACCGCTGCCCGTGCGGCCAGCCGGACGTCGTCGAGACGGCGCCGCGCCTGGAGGACGGCACGCCCTTCCCCACGCTGTACTACCTCACCTGCCCGCGCGCGGCCTCCGCGATCGGCACGCTGGAGGCCAACGGCGTGATGAAGGAGATGACCGAGCGGCTGGCGACCGACCCGGAGCTCGCCGCCGCCTACCGCGCGGCCCACGAGGACTACATCCGGCGGCGGGACGCCATCGAGGTGCTGGCGGGCTTCCCCAGCGCGGGCGGCATGCCCGACCGGGTCAAGTGCCTGCACGTCCTCGTCGGCCACTCGCTGGCGGCCGGGCCGGGCGTCAACCCGCTCGGTGACGAGGCGATCGCCATGCTGCCGGAGTGGTGGAAGAAGGGCCCCTGCGTGAGCCCGTGCAGCGAGCACACCAGCGGCAACGAACCCGAGAACGACCGCGCGACCGACGAGGGAGAGTCCGAGTGAAGCGCGTCGCCGCCGTCGACTGCGGTACGAACTCCATCCGCCTGCTGGTCGCGGACGTCGACCCCGCCACCGGCGCGCTGAAGGAGCTCGACCGCCGGATGCAGATCGTCCGGCTGGGCCAGGACGTGGACCGCACCGGGCGGCTGGCGCCGGAGGCGCTGGAGCGGACCTTCGCGGCCTGCCGGGAGTACGCCGCGGTCATCAAGGGCCTGGGTGCCGAGCGGGTCCGTTTCGTGGCGACCTCGGCCTCCCGGGACGCGGAGAACCGCGCGGACTTCGTGCGCGGCGTGGTGGACATCCTGGGCGTGGAGCCCGAGGTGATCACCGGCGACCAGGAGGCGGAGTTCTCCTTCAACGGCGCCACCAAGGAGCTCACCGGCCGCCCCGATCTCCCCAGGCCTTTCCTGGTGGTGGACATCGGCGGCGGCTCGACCGAGTTCGTCCTCGGCGACGGTTCCGTCCGGGCCGCCCGCTCGGTCGACGTCGGCTGCGTCCGGATGACCGAACGGCACCTGGTGCACAACGGCGGGATCAGCGACCCGCCGAGCGCCGCCCAGATCGCCGCCATCAAGGCGGACATCGCCAAGGCCCTGGACCATGCGGAGGAGGCCGTCCCGCTGGCCGAGGCCGCCACCCTGGTGGGCCTGGCCGGCTCGGTGACCACCGTCGCCGCGATCGCCCTGGGCCTTGGCCACTATGACTCCGAGGCCATCCACCACTCCCGCATCCCGCTGGCGAAGGTCCGCGAGATCACCGACCGGCTGCTGACCGCGACCCACGCCGAGCGCGCGGCCATCCCGGTCATGCACCCGGGCCGGGTCGACGTGATCGGCGCGGGCGCCCTCGTCCTGCTGGCGATCATGGAACGCACCGGCGCCGAGGAGGTCGTGGTCAGCGAGCACGACATCCTGGACGGCATCGCCTGGAGCATCGCGGACTGAGGTCCGGACGGGCGGTACGGACGGGACGGCAGGGGTCGGCAACGGCCTCTGCCGTGTGGTGTTTTGAGCGGGTGGCTCGCCGTCCGAGCGGGATTCGGGGGCGCTCAGGGGGCTCCTCGGGCGCCCCGTGAAAGAAAGTTCGTGAAATCCTTCACATGAAAAACCCTCCTGTCGGGCGAACAATCTGACCGTGCGACGCTCATTCGAAGGCTCCAGGGCCCTTCGACCCGGCGATTGCGCGGGTTCCGGCGGCTCGGTCGGGTGCGCCCGCAGGGTGTGGTGGGTCACCCGGATGGCCTACAAGGCCTGATCAACGGGGGTCTCCAACGCCTCGCGTACTACGGTGGTTCCGGCCCGCGCTATGGCGTCCGTCACGAAGCCGGCGGAGTGTAGCAGATGCCCCTCGGGTCCTTGTGAAGGGGCTCACGAGCGACCCCCCATCTGGGGGTGGATACTCGATTGCATGAGCACCACGGAGCGTCCCAGGATCCTCGTAGTAGGCGGTGGGTACGTAGGCCTGTACGCAGCTCGGCGCATTCTCAAGAAGATGCGCTACGGCGAGGCGACCGTCACGGTCGTCGACCCGCGGTCGTACATGACCTATCAGCCCTTCCTCCCCGAAGCCGCCGCCGGCAGCATCTCCCCCCGGCACGTCGTCGTCCCGCTGCGACGCGTGCTGCCGAAGGCGGAGGTCCTCACCGGCCGGGTCACCACCATCGATCAGGACCGCAAGGTCGCTACGATCGCCCCGCTGGTCGGCGAGGCGTACGAGCTGCCCTTCGACTACCTGGTGATCGCGCTCGGCGCGGTCTCCCGCACCTTCCCGATCCCCGGCCTCGCCGAGAACGGCATCGGCATGAAGGGCATCGAGGAGGCCATCGGGCTGCGCAACCACGTCCTGGAGCAGCTGGACAAGGCCGACTCCACGACCGACGAAGAGGTCCGCCGCAAGGCGCTGACCTTCGTCTTCGTCGGCGGTGGCTTCGCCGGTGCGGAGACCGTCGGTGAGGTCGAGGACATGGCCCGCGACGCCGCGAAGTACTACAACAACGTGAAGCGCGAGGACATGCGCTTCCTGCTGGTCGACGTTGCCGACAAGATCCTCCCCGAGGTCGGCCCCAAGCTCGGTGCCTACGGCAAGGAGCACCTGGAGTCCCGCGGCGTCGAGGTCTACCTCAAGACCGGCATGGACTCCTGCGTCGACGGCCACGTGAAGCTCAACAACGGCCTTGAGGTCGACTCCAACACCATCGTGTGGACCGCGGGCGTCAAGCCCAACCCGGCGCTGGCCCGCTTCGGCCTGCCGCTCGGCCCGCGCGGTCACGTCGACACCGCCCCGACCCTCCAGGTGCAGGGCACCGACCACATCTGGGCCGCCGGCGACAACGCCCAGGTCCCGGACCTGGTCGGCCGCAAGAACGGCAACGAGAACGCCTGGTGCCCGCCGAACGCGCAGCACGCGCTGCGGCAGGCCAAGGTCCTCGGCGACAACGTGGTCTCCGGCATGCGGGGCTTCCCGCAGAAGGAGTACAGCCACGCCAACAAGGGTGCGGTCGCCGGTCTCGGCCTGCACAAGGGCGTCGCGATGATCGTCATGGGCAAGATGAAGATCAAGCTCAAGGGCCGTCTCGCCTGGTACATGCACCGCGCGTACCACGGCATGGCGATGCCGACGTTCAACCGCAAGATCCGGGTCTTCGCCGACTGGACGCTGGCGATGTTCCTCAAGCGCGAGGTGGTCTCGCTCGGCGCCATGGAGAACCCCCGCGAGGAGTTCTACGAGGCGGCCAAGCCGGCCCCCGCACCGGCCGCGGCCGGCTCCGGCGACAAGCCGAAGGCCAAGGCAAGCTGATTCACCGGTCGGGTACGGGAGTACTCCGACCAGCCCGAAGGGCGTCCGCCATCCGTGGGGCGGACGCCCTTCGGCATGTCCGCAAACGTGTCCGCTCTGGCGAAAACCGTCCCGGGTGAGGTTCGCTTACCAGCGAACGGGACTAACGGGACGCCCCGTTGGCGTTTACGTGGTGGGTGAAACTTCTTTGCCCGACTCGTCAACACGGAGGTGTGCGACATGGCCGACGCCGCTGGACGGCTCACCAAGCTCGCCGAGGAGGTGCTGGGAACCCCGCTCCCGGTGCGCATCCGCGCCTGGGACCGCAGCGAGTCCGGCCCGCCGGGGGCACCCACACTCGTCTTCCGCAACCGCCGTGCACTGCGCCGGCTGCTGTTCAAGCCCGGCGAACTCGGCCTGGCCCGGGCCTGGGTGGCCGGCGACATCGACGTCGACGGGGACCTCTACGACGCACTCGACCTCCTCGCCGGGCTCGTCTGGGAGCGCGGCACCGACGCCCCCAAGCCGCAGCGGGCCGCGGTCCTGCGCGCCCTGGCCCGCCCGGAGGTCCGCAGGGCCGTCCGGGAACTGCCGACCCTGGTCGGCGCGCCGGTCCCGCCCGCACCACCCGCCGAGGAGGCCCGGCGGCGCCGCGGACCGCTGCACACCCTGCTGCGCGACAAGGAAGCCATCAGCCACCACTACGACGTCGGCAACGACTTCTACGAGCTGGTGCTCGGCCCGTCCATGGTCTACTCCTGCGCCTACTGGCCAACGCCGGACGCGACGCTGGAGGACGCCCAGCGGGACAAGCTCGACCTGATCTGCCGCAAGCTGGCCCTGAAGGAGGACCAGCGGCTGCTGGACGTGGGCTGCGGCTGGGGCTCGATGGTGCTGCACGCGGCCCGCGAGTACGGCGTCCGGGCGGTCGGCATCACCCTCTCCGAGGAGCAGGCCACCTACGCGCGCAAGCGGATCGCCGAGGCCGGGCTCGCCGACCGGGTCGAGATCCGGGTGCAGGACTACCGCGAGATCAAGGACGAGCCGTTCGACGCGATCTCCTCGGTCGGGATGGCCGAGCACGTCGGCCGCACCCGGTACGCGGAGTACGCGGACGCGCTGTTCGCCCTGCTGCGGCCCGGCGGTCGGCTGCTCAACCACCAGATCGCCCGGCGGCCGCTGGCCGACGAGGAGGCGTACCGCGTCGACGACTTCATCGACCGGTACGTCTTCCCGGACGGCGAGCTGGCGCCGGTCGGCCGGACCGTGGCCCAGCTGGAGGAGGCCGGGTTCGAGGTGCGGGACGTGGAGGCGATCCGCGAGCACTACGCGCTGACGCTGCGTTCGTGGGTCGCCAACCTGGAGCGGCACTGGGACGCGGCGGTGCGGCTCACCTCACCAGGACGGGCGAGGGTGTGGCGGCTCTACATGGCCGCCTCGGCGCTGTCGTTCGAGCGCAACCGGATAGGAGTCAACCAGGTGCTGGCCGTACGGACCCCGGAACCCGGCGCCTCCGGGATGCCGCTGCGGGCGCGGACCTGGGCGGGCTGACCCGCCGGGCCGGCAGCGCGTGTGCCGGGTTTCCGTGCGGGACCCGGCACACGCGTTTTCTCCGCGGCTACTCCGCCTTGATCGACGCCAGCATGTTCAGCCGGGCCGCGCGCCGCGCCGGCCAGAGCGCGGCCAGGACACCGACGAGGGCGGCCATCGCGAGGAAGAGCCCCATCCGGCCCCAGGGCAGGACCAGTTCGTACGTCGCCAGAGAGCCGGAGATCAGCTCGCCGGCCGCCCAGCCGAAGAAGACGCCCAGGCCGATGCCGAGCACCCCGCCGAAGAGCGAGATCACCAGCGACTCCAGGCGCACCATGCGCTTGACGCCGCGGCGGTCCAGGCCGATGGCCCGCAGCATGCCGATCTCCTGGGAGCGTTCGAAGACCGACATCGCCAGGGTGTTGATGACCCCGAGCACCGCGACGATCACGGCCATGGCCAGCAGCCCGTAGAGCATGTTCAGCATCAGGTTGAACATCTTGGCGATGCCGTCGGAGACGTCCTGCTTGTCGGAGACGGAGATCGCCGGGTTCTTGCCGAGCGCCGCGACCAGCGCGTCCTTGGTGGCGTCGGTGGCGCCGTCCGCCGTCTTGACCATCACCTGCATGTCGGTGATCTGCTTCTGGTGCGGGGCCAGCGTGGCGTTGTCCACCAGGACGCCGCCCAGCATCTCGTTGCCCTGGTAGACGCCCGAGACGGTCAGCGTGCCCTTCTTGCCGTCCTCGTAGGTCACCGGGAAGCGGGAGCCGGGCTTCCAGCCCTTCTCCTTGGCGGTGGCGTCGTCCACGACCACCTTGTCGCCGCGCAGGTCGCCGAGCGCCCCCTGGGTGAAGTCGAGCCGGGTGAGCTTGCCGAAGTCCGGGCCGTTCACGCCGGTCAGGTACGCGATGCCGCCGCCGATCCGGGCCGGGGAGTTGCGCAGCGGACTGACCGCGGTGACCTCGTGGAGGCCGCTCAGCTTCTTCTCGACGTCGGGGGAGAGCGGCGTGCGGCTGGCCATGGAGACGACGTAGTCGGCCTTCAGCGCGTCGGTGGCCATCTTGTCGATGCCCTTCTGCACGCTGCCGGCGATCACCGTCATACCGGTGATCAGGGTCAGCCCGACCATCAGCGCGGACGCCGTGGCGGCCGTACGGCGCGGGTTGCGGACCGCGTTCTGCCGGGCCAGGGAGCCGGAGATCCCGAAGGCGCGCAGCACGGGCGCGGCCAGCGCGATCAACGGGCGGGACAGCAGCGGCGTCAGGACGAACACGCCGATCAGCAGCAGCACCGCACCGCCGGCCATGACGATCTTGCCGTCGGACATCCCGGTCGCGACCAGCACCGCGGCCGCACCGGCGCCCGCGAACAGCGCACCGAGGGTGTTGCGGACCACCAGCGACTTGGTGGTGGCGGTGGCGTGCACGCTGTTCATCGCGGCGACCGGCGGGATCTTCGCGGCCCGCCGGCCGGGCAGCCAGGCGGCCAGGACGGTGATGACGACGCCGACCAGCAGCGAGGTCCCCACCGTCGTCGGCGAAACCACCAGGGGCCCGTCGGGGACGGTGGCGCCGGTGCTGCTCATCAGGGCGCGCAGGCCGGTGCCGATGCCGATACCGGCGGCCAGACCGGTGACCGCGGCGACCGCGCCGACCACGAACGCCTCGATCAGCACCGAGCGGGTGACCTGGCGTCGGCTGGCGCCGACCGCCCGCAGCAGGGCCAGTTCCTTGGTGCGCTGGGCGACCAGCATGGTGAAGGTGTTGGCGATGATGAAGACACCGACGAAGAGGGCGATCCCGGCGAACACCAGCAGGCCGGTCTTCATGCCGTCCATGCGCTGGGCGATCATCTTCGCCTGCTCGTCGGCGAGTTGACGGCCGGTGGTGGCCTCCGCGCCGTCCTTCGGCAGCACCTTGTCGACCGCGGCCTTCAGGGCCGTCTGGGAGGTGCCGGGTGCGGCGGTGACGTCGATCTCGCTGAACGTGCCGGGGGCGGCGAACAGCTTCTGGGCGGTCGGGGTGTCGAACAGCGCCAGGCTGCCGCCGGCCGCCACGGTCCCGTCGTCGGTGGTGAAGACGCCGGTCAGCTTCTGCTCACGGACCGGTCCGTCGACGGAGATCCGGACGGTGTCCCCGACCTTGTAGCCGGCCTTGTCCGCGGTGTGCGCGTCCAGGGCGAACTCGTGCGGGCCCTTGGGGGCGGTGCCGTCGCGCAGCGGGTAGCGGGCGTCGGTGCCGTCCTTGCCGGGGAAGTAGTTGCCGCCGAGGGTGGAGAAGCCGTCCCCGACCAGCTGGCCCTTCTTGTCGGCGATGGCGGTGAAGCCGGAGACGGTGCCGGTGGCGGAGGCCGCACCGGGCACTCGGGCGGCCGCGTCGAGCAGCTTCCGGTCGAGCCGCGGGACCCGGCCGGGCGCGCCTTGGTGGTCGCCCGCGGACCGCGGCCGGACGGCGACGTCGACGCGGTCGAAGCCCTTCTGGGAGCTGGCCTGGAACGCGTCGGAGATGGTCGAGGTGAAGACCAGGGTGCCGGAGACGAAGGCCACGCCGAGCATCACGGCGAGGACGGTCATCAGCAGCCGGGCCTTGTGCGCAAGCACGTTGCGCAAGGCGGTACGGAACATGAGTGGGTCAGTCCTGGAGGAGAGGCCCGGGAGGTCCGGGGTGCGGGTGGCGGCTGCTGCGGATCAGCTCGTGCGGCCCTTGGCGTCGAAGCCCTTCAGGCGTTCCAGCACCAGGTCGGCGGTCGGGTCGGGCATGTCGTCGACGATCCGGCCGTCGGCGAGGAAGACCACGCGGTCCGCGTAGGAGGCGGCGACCGGGTCGTGGGTGACCATCACCACGGTCTGGCCCAGCTCCCGCACGGAGTTGCGCAGGAAGCCCAGCACCTCGGCGCCGGAGCGCGAGTCCAGGTTCCCGGTGGGCTCGTCGGCGAAGATGATCTCGGGCCGGGAGGCGAGCGCGCGGGCGACCGCGACCCGCTGCTGCTGGCCGCCGGAGAGCTGGCTGGGGCGGTGCTTGAGGCGGCCGGCCAGGCCGACGGTCTCCACCACGCGGTCCAGCCAGGCGCGGTCCGGCTTACGGCCCGCGATGTCCATGGGCAGGGTGATGTTCTCCAGTGCGTTCAGGGTCGGCAGCAGGTTGAACGCCTGGAACACGAAGCCGATCTTGTCGCGCCGCAGCTGGGTGAGCTTCTTGTCCTTGAGGCCGGTCAGTTCGACGTCGCCTATCCGGGCGGAGCCGCCGGAGATCGAGTCCAGGCCGGCCATGCAGTGCATCAGGGTCGACTTGCCGGACCCCGAGGGGCCCATGATCGCGGTGAACTGCGCCTGCCGGAAGTCGACGGAGACCGCGTCCAGGGCGACCACCTGGGTCTCGCCCTGGCCGTAGACCTTGGTCAGATCCGTGGCGCGGGCGGCCACCGCGGTGGTGCGGCCGGCGGTCGGGACACCGGAGTGGGTGGTGGTCACGGGAACGAGCTCCTGTCGGGACGAGGGACCATCGGGGCCGCGCGCGGCCGGGAGGCACGCACCGCGGACGTCATGCGGACGCTTTCCATCGTGGGTCAGCGCAAGGGGAGAGGACGTCAACCCCTGTGACCGTCCTTGACCACCCCTGGGCAGTACCCGCCCTCCGTCCGGTCATCCCGAAGGAGGAGACGAACCCTGAGGCGGGGGCGGCGTACCGGGCGGCGCGAGGGGGGTCCCCGGCCGGGTGACGGGGGTGGCGGGCAGGCGTCGAGTTTCCGTCAATTCGGGTACTGATTTGCGCCGCGGCGGGGTGTGGCAAAGGGAGGTGCCAGGCATGTGCCTACGGCCTGTACCCAGCGCTGATGCACCCTCAGTTGCCAATAAAATAAGACAACCTCGGGATGAGCGGCCGATCTGCGTCGTGCGCTGCGGGCTACGCTCGTGCTGCCCTCTTTGGGGTGGCATGGGGGATCCCCAAGCCCGGATGGTGGAATGCAGACACGGCGAGCTTAAACCTCGCTGGCCTACGGGCCGTGCCGGTTCAAGTCCGGCTCCGGGCACTCCGCACGTGACCAAGGCGGGGTTCGAAGTCGGGTGCTTACCTGAATTTTCAACGAGAAGGGCCGCCGGCGCAAACCGGCGGCCCTCGTGCTTTGTTCGGCGGCTCAGCGCTCCAGGAGAGCGAAGAGGTCCTCCCAGCGCCCGACAATCTCGTCGGTGGAGAACCGCTGGATGTTCTCCCGGGCGACTTCGCCCATCGTGTCCCGGAGCTCCTTGTCGGACATCAGGGTGTCGAGATGCCGGGCGAATTCGGTGATATTGCCCGGGGGGGCGAGGAAACCGTCCTCGCCGTCCGTGATGATCTCGCGGACGCCCGGCGCCACGTCGAACGCCACACACGGCACGGCCGTCGCCATCGCCTCCATCGGTGCCAGCGGAAAGCCCTCACCCCGCGAGCTGAGCGCGAACACCGCACTCTCCCGCAGCGCCCCCGGAACGTCGGAGGTACGCCCCATCCACTCGACGGACGAGGCCACCCCCAACTCCGCCGCCAGCTTGCGCAGCGCCTCGGCCTCCTCACCGGACCCGTAGATCCGCAGCGTCCAGTCCGGATGCTCCGGGGCGACCTGCGCCCACGCCTCCAGCAGCAGGTCGACGCCCTTCTCCTCGTGCAGCCGGCCGATGCTGACCACGCACTTGCGGGAGCGGTCCGACGGGACGTCGGGGAAGAACGGCAGCGGGTTGGGCATGAAGCCGACGTTGTCCATCCGCTGGCGGATCCAGCGGTCGGCGTCCTCACGGGTGAGCGTCAGCATTCGGTCGACGTCCGCGTAAAACCGCTTGACCCGGCCGAAGCGGGACGACTTGCGGCAGGTCTCGAACGACTCGTGGCTCATTCCGACCACCGTCAGCCCGGCGGTGTCGGCCAGCGCGACCCACTCCATCGCCCACACCTGGGTGACGATCACCACCCCGCCCGGCTTCGCCGCCCGGAACAGCGCGCTCATCCTCGCCGCCTGCTCCCGCATCCCGGCCTCCCGGGCGGCCCGGCGGCGCTGCTCGGCGACGTTCAGCCGGTCCTTCAGCCCGCGCACCGGGCGGACCGCCGGCGGGTGGTCGCGGTACAGCGTGGTGGCCTTGAACGGCACGTCGTCGGCCAGCTCATGGGCGCGTCCCTCGGGCGCCGGCACGATACCGATGAGGTGCACCCGGTGGCCCCGCTCGCTGAACAGGCGCGCCATCTGGTGCGACCAACTGGTGATGCCGCCCATCTCGTTGACGCTGTTGGAGACGAAGAAGATGTCCCGCGGACCGGCTGCGTACGACTTGGTCATCAACGGCTCCACTGCGCAAAGAACTGATCGACAATGCTCCGGGCGGCGTCGCCCCGGTCGTATTCCCCGAACTTGGCGACGAATTCCGCGCGCTTGCGGGCGTATTCCAGAGACTGCGTCTCGAACGACTTGATCGTCTCGTGGAAATCGTCCTCGGTACGGACCACCGGGCCCGGCGCGTGCGCCAGCAGATCGAAGTAGGTCCCCCGGCCCTCGTGGACGTATTCGTCGTAGTCGTAGGTGAAGAACACCAACGGCCGGTCCAGCAGCGCGTAGTCGAACATCACCGACGAATAGTCGGTGATCAGCCCGTCGGCCAGCGCCAGCAGCGGCGTCACGTCATGACGCGCCGACACGTCGATGACCCGGCCCTGCACCGTCGGGGGCAGCACCACGTGATTGAGATAGTGCGAGCGCACCAGCAGGACGTAGCGGTCGCCGAACTGCTCCGCGAACCGCTCGACGTCGAAGGGCAATTCGAAGCGCCCGTGCCGGCCGCCCGCCTTGCGGAACGTCGGCGCGTACAGCAGCACGGTCTTGTCCTCGGGGATTCCCAACTCCGCGGCCAGCGGCCCGCGTTCCCGCCGACCCAGCTCCTCCTCGCGCTGCCGGGCGCGCACCAGCGCGTCGTTGCGCGGGTACCCGACCCGCAGCAGCGTCTTCTCCTTGAGCCGGAACGCCCTGGCCAGGGTGTGCACATCGTGCTCGGAACGGACCAGGAAGCGGTCGAAGCGGTCCAGCGAACTCTGCTGCTCCTCCTGCTGCTGCCGGGTCTGCGCCTTGAGCGCGGGCTGGTCGAAGCCCATCTTCTTCAGCGCCGAGCCGTGCCAGGTCTGGAGGTACGTGGTCTCGGGGCGCTTGGTGAGCTTGAGCGGGTAGCTCTGGTTGTCCACCCAGAACTCCGCCTGCGCCAGCGCCTTGAGGTACGGCAGCGACCAGCGCTTGACCAGCGTGACGCCCTTCGGGAAGTCCTTCGGCGAGCCGGCGTACGACCAGATCGCCTCGAACTCCAGGCCCTGCCGGCGCATCTCCTCGTAGATCGCGCGCGGACTGTCGCTGTACTGCTTGCCCAGGTGGCTCTCGAAGACCACCGTGCGCTTCTTGACGGGCAGCCGGCAGAACACCTCGTGGTACACCCGGAGCTTGTTGTCGCCGGAGACGACCTTCCTGCGCAGCTCCTTCGCCTTGCGGTAGCCGGACTTGGCGAGCGTGCCCGGCTTCCCGCGCACCCCGCGGGTGATCAGCTCCTGCATCCGCTCGGCGCTCGCACCCTCGCTGACCAGCCGGAACGCCAGATGCCCCTTGGCCGAGGCATGCGGCTGCAGACGGTCGGCGACCATCCGCGTCAGTCGTGGCCGGACCGGCAGCGACCCGGTCAGCTCGGTGTCGGCGACGGTGAGCCGGGTCGTGGTCCGCACCCCGTCCACGTCCAGCCGCAGCCGTACGTCCCAGATGGAGTCGACGATGCCCAGCGGACGCAGCCCGGCGGTGAGGTCCGCGGTGGCCGCCCAGTGGATCGCGTCACCCTCGTGGCGCAGCTCCCCGACCGGGAAGCGGAAGGACTGCAGGCTGCGCCGCCGGGCGCTGAACTCCAGCTCGCCGGCCAGCCGCGCACCGGGCGGTACCACGCCCAGCGGGTTGGTGATCCGCCCGGCCAGGGAGACGGTCCGGCCGGAGTCCTGGTAACGGGTGAGCTGGTTGCGCAGGAACAGCTGGTTGACCGGCTTCTCGTGGTAGCCGATGTCGGTGACGTCCAGTACGGAGCGGCCGAAGGCGTCGTCGAAGTGGCCCCCGCACCAGTAGATCCGGCCGTCGTGCTCGGCCAGCGGCGAGGAGACCTTGTCGCGGTTGATCAGCGTGTCCACGGCCGGGATCAGGTTGTCCCAGTCACCCCGCTGGAGCAGGTACGCGCAGATGGCCTGGATGGCCGGCACCCGCTCGTACGCCTCGGGGGCGATGCCGGCGAGGTATTCCCGGGAGAGTTCGGCGAACTCGCGGCGGTAGGACTCGTCCCGGAACGGCAGGTCGCGCAGATGCAGCACCAGATCGTGCTTGAGGAATTTGACGTCCTTGGCGAGCTTCATCTCGGTCAGCCCGCGCTCGGCCAGCAATGCGTCGATGCGCCGGTGGATCTCCAGCCGGTGCGCATAGTTCGTCATTTCGTGCCGCCGGTTCGTCACCGATTTCACGGCGGCCCGCTCGAATACGTGCCAGAAATAGACCTGATTGGGAATCAGCGTGATGCGCTTCGCCGCGAGATAGGCATCGGCGATGAACATCAGGTCCTCGTAGAACATGCCCTTCGGGAATCGCAGGTCATGTTCGATCAGGAATTCGCGGCGATAGCACTTGTTGGTGGAGAGGGTGTCCCAGACGAAGAGGTCCGGCAATTCCGTGACCGACTCCAGGGTCCGGGTCGTGGCATACAGCCAGGAATACCATTCGTCCCGCTTCTGATTGCGGGTGTCCTTGTGCAGCCGGACGCACAGACCGGAAACGATGTCCGAGCCGGTTTCCTCGGCGGCCTCCAGCATGTTCCGGCAGGCATTGACCTCCAGGACGTCGTCGCTGTCCAGGAACATGACGTAACGGCCACGGGTGTGCTGGATGCCGGCATTGCGCGGCTCGCCGCCCGCGCCGCTGTTCTCCGGCAGCTGGAAGGCTCTGACTCTCTCCGGGTGCGTGGCGGCGAGCTGCTGCGCCACTTCGAAGGAACGGTCGGTGCTGCAGTCGTCGACGATCACCACCTCGACGTCCCGGAGCGTCTGGTCCAGTACGGACTGGACCGCGGTCGGCAACCGGTCGGCGTCGTTGTAGACGATGACGACTACGGAGACGTCAGGCACAGGGACCTCAACCTCTTTCGCTGCTGTTTGCCGCCAGAATAGCCCCGTCTGTCCCCCCGATTACCACGAATCGCGCCCATGGCACTACGCACAGTGAGCCGCCGGGGCGTGGGGAAGGGGCGCTCCGGCATACGGATCATGACCAGGTGTCATCTCCGCCGATCCGCCCAGCAGGGCACTTCCGGCCGGAAGGAAAGACGGCCGCTCCGGTGAATCGGTTGCCTGCTCGGATGTGACGTCCGTTGCGCCCGGGTGTATGGATCGGGGCGGCCTCCGGGCACGTCCGCGGCCTCCCGGACGTCCTCCTCCTGGAGGACGTGAAGCGCCGGGGACGGGGAAAGATCCTGCCCAAGAACGAGCGACGTGTCTTTGCCAAGCCATTACGCTTGCCGTCAAGGCCGCGCAGGGCGGCCATGGAGGAGTGAGATGAGGAGCAGCAACCCGGTCTTCTCGCGACGGGGGTTCAGCCGCGACACCGGCTACGCGGGCTTCAACGCGCAGGCCGGGGGCCCCACCGCGAACCCGTACGCCGGCACCAACCCCTACGCACAGGGCGGCAACCCCTACGCGCAGGCCCCCACCGACCCGTACGCCCAGGGTCAGCCCGTCACCCAGGCACCGCCGCAGTACGCGCCGCAGACCCGGCCCATGACGATGGACGACGTCGTCACGCGCACGGGCCTGACGCTCGGCACGGTCATCGCCGGTGCCACCGTCGGCTGGCTGTTCCTGACCCAGAACCTCGGCTTCGCCGTCGGCGCGGGTCTGGTCGCGATGGTGCTGGGCTTCGTCCAGTCCTTCAAGCGCCGGCCGTCGCCCGCGCTGATCCTCGCGTACGCGGCACTGGAGGGCGTCTTCCTCGGCGCGCTCAGCGGCTTCCTCAACGACCTGCCGAAGATGGCCGGCGCCCCCATGCAGGCGGTGCTGGGCACGATGGCGGTGTTCGTCACCATGCTGGTCGCCTACAAGACGCGGATCGTCCGGGTCACCGCCCGCTTCACCCGCTTCGTGCTGATCGCGGCGATGGGCTTCGTCCTGCTGTCGCTGGTCAACGTGCTGTTCATGGTCTTCGGCGGCGGGGACGGCCTCGGCTTCCGCAGCGGCGGCCTGGGCATCCTCTTCGGCATCGTCGGCGTGGTGCTCGGTGCGCTGTTCCTCGCCCTGGACTTCAAGCAGGTCGAGGACGGCATCGCCTACGGCGCGCCGCGCGAGGAGTCCTGGCTGGCGGCGTTCGGCCTGACCCTGACGCTGGTCTGGATCTACATGGAGATGCTGCGGCTGATCTCCATCCTCCGGGGCGACTGACCGGACCCCGCGGCACAAACAGCTCCGTAAGCAGCACCATGACGAAGGGCCCGCAGGCAGCAGCCTGCGGGCCCTTCGGGGTTGAGGACGGCGCCTCATCGCGGATCAGAACTTCCGCGCGGCGCGCCTGAGGTCGTGTTCGTGAACGATCGCCTTGGCGTGCCCGTGGGCGAGGTTGTGCTCGCCACGGAGCCAGCTGACCTTTTCGTCGAAGCGGAAGAGAGCGGGGCCTTCGTCAACGGTGCGGAGCCATTCGGAGATTTCCCGTCCCGTGCACTCGGGGATGCGGGAGAGCATGTTCCGGTGGGTCTCTTCGGAGAAGAGCTGAGACATCGGCGCCTCCGGACGCGGTCGATGCTGGTTCTTCAGCACACCGTGCCTGAGGCTTCCGCCGTTGGCAACCACCCGGGAGTGGCGCATAGGCTCACGACGTGCTTGACGTGACCCCTTTGCAGACCGCGGTGGACGCCCTCGCCGACCGCCTCCGAGCGCTGCCGCAGAGCCGGCTCAGCCAGGGCGCGGCGGCCGAGGGGCTCGCCCTGGCACGGGAGTTGGCGACCCGTGCGCAGCTGATCGAACGGCCCGGGGAGCCGCCGCGCCCGTTCCCGGACGCCGGGATGTTCGCGGTCGGCGACCAGCTCGCGGTGGCCGGGCACGACCTCGTCGAGGCACTACGGGCCGCGGCCGCCGGCCCGGCCGGCTCCGGACCCGACCCTGACGCGAAAGTGGCCCCCGCCGAAGAACTGGCGGAGGCCGTGCGCTGCGTACGGGCCACAGCGGAACGCTGCTAGGGGAACGCTGCCAGGGGCGGCTGTCTGCCGTGGAGGCGGAGCTGGGGGGCTTCGGGAGCCTCGGATGTGGGCCCCCCTGCGGGCCCCGGGGCGGACCCTAGGGGGCGGTCGAACGGATCCCCTAGGGGGTGCGTGGGCCCCCTGCGGGGCCACAACGTGGCGGGGGTGGGGGGTATTCCGGACGTGATGCCGCGGGCGGCATTTCGGCCAGACTTCCGGCCACCGGCCCGGGCGGAACGATGATCAGAGCCTCGGGCGGAACGGCGGTCGGGCCCTCGGAGGAACCGCGGTCGGAGCCTCGGGCGGAACGGCCGTCAGAGCGAGGCGATGACGCGGTCGGCGAGGATGTAGACGCTGTCCTCGCGGGTCTCGCCCCAGGAGAAGGTCAGGGCGTACGCGCCGGAGATGCCGGAGCCGCCCAGCAGCACCGGGGTGCGCCCGGCGTGCAGCGCGTCCGCGACCCGGTCCGCGGCCTCGCGCTGGCCGGGGGTCAGGCAGAGCGTGGTGCCGTCGGCGAAGACGTACACGTCCAGGGTGCCCAACGGGCCCGGGCGGACGTCCGCGACCACGGTGGCCTCCCGGGCAAGCTCCTCCAGCCGTGCCACGGTGCGCTCGTAGTCGCTGATCACCGGGGACGGCGAGAAGTCCGGGTGCGAGGGGTGCCGGCGGCGGGCGGCGGCCAGTTCGGCGGACTCGGTGCCCTCGACGGGCTCCAACTCCGGTGCGTCCAGGGCCTCCAGCGCCTCCACGGACTCCAGGGCGTCCATCGCCTCCAGGGCGTCCGGGCCCAGCAGCGGCTCCAGGCCGGCCAGGTCCGCCTGGCGGGGTACGAACGGCTGGAGGTCGAACCGCTCAAACTCCGGCCGCCCGTCGCGGGTCAGCCGGCCCTCGCGGCCGTCCAGCGGGCTCTCGTCGCCGAGGCCGAGCAGGGAGGGGGCGTCCGCGGCGTCCCTGGCCTCCTGCGCGGCCCAGAACGCCCGGGCCTCGGCCAGCTCGCGCTCGCGCTCCTCGGCGAGCGCGTCGGCGACGGCGGCGCGTATGTCCGCGAGCGGGGTCGCCTCGGCCGGGCTGGTGCGGGCGGCGGGGATGGTCGCGGCGGCAGTCGCGGCCGCCTCCGCGCGTGCCGCGGCGTCCCGGCGGGCGGCGACGAGCTCACCGTGCAGCTCGGCGAGCTGGCGGCGCAGCGCACGGGCCGTGCCCAGCGCGACGGCGCCCAGCGCCACGGCGACGGCCGCGGCCACGAGCAGGACGAGGGTGGTGACGCTCATGCGCCGACCTCCACTTCGTTCGGCGGCCCACTTCCCACGGGCCGTGCATCGGTACATGGACTTCCCCCGGCCGTAGGCCGGGGCGACCCCCTTGATGCGCCGCTCACGGAGGTCACCAATGGTGGCGGCTCGCTCACCGGCGTACTCCCGTTAGCAGAATGTTCTCCGACTTCCTACATCAGCCTGCCGGGGGTCGGCGACCGCTCACCGGGCGCTATGTCCCGAAATGCTAGGGGGCATGGGTCTCCTGGGGTGCGGTGACCCCATGCTGACCTGCAACGACGCTTCTCCCCCAGGACGTTCATCACAATCCTGGGGGAGATTGGGTCGCGATCTTGTTAACGAGTGAGGCAGGTCACGCGCCGTCGCCGCCCGTGTCCGCACAACAGCGAAGGGTGTGCGCGGGGCGGGAGTTGGTCTGTTCCGCCGCGCGCACACCCTCAAGGATTCCCGGGGGAGATCCTCGGCTCAGCTCAACCGCTCGTGCCCATGGTCGCGCTGAACTTCGCTTCCGCTTCGCTCCAGCTCAGCTCAGCCGCTCGGGCCCATGGTCGCGCTGAACTTCGCTTCCGCTTCGCTCCAGCTCAGCTCAGCCGCTCGATGACCATCGCCATGCCCTGGCCGCCGCCGACGCACATGGTCTCCAGGCCGAACTGCTTGTCGTGCCACTGGAGGGAGTTGATGAGCGTGGTGGTGATGCGGGCGCCGGTCATGCCGAAGGGGTGGCCGACGGCGATCGCGCCGCCGTTGACGTTCAGCTTGTCCAGCGGGATGTCCAGGTCGCGGTAGGAGGGGATCACCTGGGCGGCGAACGCCTCGTTGATCTCGACCAGGTCGATGTCGGAGATGGTGAGGCCGGCGCGGCGGAGCGCCTGCTTGCTGGCCTCGACCGGGCCGTAGCCCATGATCTCGGGGGACAGGCCCGAGACGCCGGTGGAGACGATCCGGGCGAGCGGAGTCAGGCCCAGCTCGCGGGCCTTGGTGTCGGACATGATGACCAGCGCCGCGGCACCGTCGTTGAGCGGGCAGCAGTTGCCGGCCGTCACCAGGCCGTCGGGGCGGAAGACCGGCTTGAGGCCCTGCACGCCCTCCAGCGTGACGCCGGCGCGCGGGCCGTCGTCCTGCGAGACGACCGTGCCGTCGGGCAGCGTCACCGGGGTGATCTCCCGCTCCCAGAAGCCGTCCTTGATCGCCTTCTCGGCGAGGTTCTGCGACCGTACGCCGAACTCGTCCATGTCCTGGCGGGTGACGCCCTTGAGGCGGGCGAGGTTCTCCGCGGTCTGGCCCATCGAGATGTACGCGTCGGGGATCAGGCCGTCCTCGCGCGGGTCGTGCCAGTCGGCGCCCTCCTGCTCGGCGCGCGCGGCCGTACGGGCCTCGGCGTCGGCGAAGAGCGGGTTGTGGGTGTCGGGCAGCCCGTCGGAGGTGCCCTTCACGCTGCGCGAGACCGTCTCGACACCGGCCGAGATGAAGACGTCGCCCTCACCGGCCTTGATGGCGTGCAGCGCCATCCGCGTCGTCTGGAGCGACGAGGAACAGTAGCGGGTGATGGTGCAGCCCGGGAGGTGGTCCATCCCCATCTGGACGGCCACGATGCGGCCGAGGTTGTGGCCCTGCTCGCCACCGGGGAGGCCACAGCCCAGCATCAGGTCGTCGATGTCCTTGGGGTCCAGCTCGGGGACCTTGGCCAGGGCGGTCTCGATGATCTTCGCGGTCAGGTCGTCCGGGCGCAGGTCCTTCAGCGAGCCCTTGAAGGCGCGGCCGATCGGGGAGCGGGCGGCTGAGACGATCACGGCTTCGGGCATCACGGCTCCAGGAATCAAGGTGGCGCCCTGCGCCTCGTTGAGGGGCGGTGGTCGGGCGACGGGCGGAAGAGATTGCGAGGACTGTGAGGGAAGTTACCTGCACGTACTGCTGAGGTCACGGGCTGCGCGTTGTGATGCGGACCTCTTTTCTAAGCGAGCGCTTATGGAACGGCAAGGGGCCGCCGGATATTCCCCGCGGCCCCTTGCCCGTTCGGCGCACCGCGGGCCCTCAGCGTGGCACCGACGGCCGGTCCGCCGACTCCTCCGCCTCCGGCAGCTGGCGCCGCCGGCGGTGCTTGAGCAGCGCCCAGGGCGCGCGGGAGGCGGTGACCTCCGTACCGCCCTCGGAAGCAGCCTCGGCGGCCGCCTGCTCGACCGGGAGGATGCCCTCGCCCCGGGCGGGCTCCGGCCGCTCCTCGTCCGGCCACAGGCCCAGCGCGGCGCACAGCGTCGGCAGCACGGCCATCGCGGCGGTGGCGTACCCCTCCGCCGACGGGTGGTAGTTGTCCGGCCCGAACAGCTCCCGCGGATGCGCCTCGAACTCGGGCCCCAGCAGGTCGCCCAGCGAGACCGTACGGCCGCCGTTCTCGACCGCCCCGATCGTCTGCGCGGCCGCGAGCTGCCGGGAGAGCCGCCGGGCCACCCACCGCAGCGGCTGGTAGACCGGCTCGATCGTGCCCAGATCGGGGCAGGTGCCCACCACCACCTCACAGCCCGCGGCGCGCAGCCGGCGGACCGCCTCCGAGAGGTGGCGGACGGACTGCGCGGGCGGCATCCGGTGGGTGACGTCGTTCGCCCCGATCATGATCACGCAGACGTCGGGGGTCCGGGTGCCGTCCGCGAGCATCAGCTCCACCTGGCGCGCCAGGTCGTCCGACTGCGCCCCGGGCAGGGCCACGTTGCGGAAGTCGACGGGGAGTTCGGCGACCGCGGCGAGGCCGGAGGCGAGCAGCGCGCCCGGGGTCTGCGAGACGCGGTGCACGCCCTGGCCGGCGGCGGTGGAGTCGCCGAGGAAGCCCAGGCGGAGCGGCGGGCGGTCGGTGCGGTGGCCGAAGGCGGCGCCGTAGCGGCCGTCGGCGCACGGCGGGATGTCGCTGGAGCCGCCGACCGTGCGGCGGGCCAGCCGGACCTCGGTCAGCAGCACACCGACGGTGGCGACGCCGAGCAGCCCGACGCCGCCACCACCGACCGCGGCGGCGGTCGCGATCCGCCGTGCCACCCTCGCCCTGGACATCGTCATCGGCATGGGCCGGGCACCTCCCCGTGCAGTGCGGGGCGCGCCGGACCCGGGGGCCGACGCGCTCTTGAATCGACAAGAACTCCTACAACAGGGTGTTGCCCGTTCCCGCACGGAACGCAACGCGTCCTCCCTCCGCGCCACCCGGGCAATAGGCTGGCGGCACGGGCGCAGGAGAGCGTGCCCCCGACCGCGGAGACCACCGTGCAGTTTTACGATTCGATGATTGAGCTCGTCGGCAACACCCCGCTCGTGCGGCTCAACAACGTGACCAAGGGCATCCAGGCCACCGTCCTGGCCAAGGTCGAGTACTTCAACCCCGGCGGTTCGGTGAAGGACCGGATCGCCGTACGGATGATCGAGGCCGCCGAGCAGTCGGGTGAGCTGCAGCCGGGCGGCACGATCGTCGAGCCGACCTCCGGGAACACCGGGGTGGGCCTGGCGATCGTGGCCCAGCAAAAGGGTTACAAGTGCATCTTCGTCTGCCCGGACAAGGTGTCCACGGACAAGATCAACGTGCTGCGGGCGTACGGCGCCGAGGTCGTGGTCTGCCCGACCGCGGTGGACCCCGAGCACCCGGACTCGTACTACAACGTCTCGGACCGGCTGGTGCGCGAGACGCCGGGCGCCTGGAAGCCCGACCAGTACAGCAACCCGAACAACCCGCGCTCCCACTACGAGACCACCGGTCCGGAGCTGTGGGCCCAGACGGACGGCCGGATCACGCACTTCGTGGCGGGCGTCGGCACCGGCGGAACCATCAGCGGCACCGGCCGCTACCTCAAGGACGCCAGTGAGGGCCGGGTCACGGTCATCGGCGCCGACCCGGAGGGCTCGGTGTACAGCGGCGGCTCCGGGCGCCCGTACCTGATCGAGGGCGTCGGCGAGGACTTCTGGCCGACCGCGTACGACCGCACGGTCGCCGACGAGATCGTGGCGGTGTCCGACAAGGACGCCTTCCAGATGACCCGGCGGCTGGCCAAGGAGGAGGGCCTGCTGGTCGGCGGCTCCTGCGGCATGGCCGTGGTGGCCGCGCTGGAGGTCGCCTCCCGGCTCGGACCGGACGACGTGGTCGTCGTGCTGCTGCCGGACAGCGGCCGCGGCTACCTCTCCAAGATCTTCAACGACGAGTGGATGGCCGACTACGGCTTCCTGGAGGAGGGCGGCACCGCCGCCCGGGTCGTCGACGTCCTGGAGCACAAGGAGGGCGCGCTGCCCTCGCTGGTCCACATGCACCCGGAGGAGACCGTCGGCGAGGCGATCGACGTGCTGCGCGAGTACGGCGTCTCGCAGATGCCGATCGTCAAGCCGGGCGCCGGCCACCCGGACGTGATGGCCGCCGAGGTCGTCGGCTCCGTCGTCGAACGGGAGCTGCTGGACGCGCTGTTCACCCAGCGGGCGTCGCTGACCGACCCGCTGGAGAAGCACATGTGCCCGCCGCTGCCGCAGGTCGGCTCCGGTGAGTCGGTCTCCGACCTGATGGCCGTCCTGGAGAGCGCCGACGCGGCGATCGTCCTCGTGGAGGGCAAGCCGAAGGGCGTGGTGAGCCGGCAGGACCTGCTGGCCTTCCTGGCCCGCGAGGCCGGCAAGTAGCACCGGCCGCGGCGGCCGCCTTGGTGGCGGCCGTCGCGTCACGCCGTACCCGTCGCGGCGTCAAGTCGCCGTCAGGAAACGGTCCGTCGGCGCAAGGTGTACGTATGCGTCATGTGCTGGCAGCACGCGCTTAACACTCGTCCGGCACATTGATGTGCACGGCGATACGGACCTCCGGAGCGGCTCCCGGACCTCCCAAGATCGCCACCGGACGCGACGGCCGGCCCTGACCCGGCTCGTGTCCCTGGCGGGGACCGCCGTCGTCCCGCCCCCGGCCCGTCCGGGGTGCGGCGGTCCCCGCCACAACTCCCTTCCCGGGCTCAGTCCCACTCCCCGTCACGGTGTTCCCCGCGCCCGCCCAGAAACAGCTTCCGCACCCCGACGCTGTGCACGGCGTTGACGCCGACGATGCCGGCCCAGCACGCCAGCAGCCCCGGGATCCCGGCGTTCACCACGCCGATCGCGGTCAGCGGGACGGCCAGCACCAGGGAGAGGGCGGCGACCCCGAACCGCTCCCAGAAGCCGCGTCCGCCGCCCTCGGGGCGCGGCGGGCGGCCGCCGCGCGCCACCTGGACCTGCTGCTCGGCGAGCTGCCGCCGCACCCTGCGGTCGACGGTGTGGTCCAGCTTCTCCAGGAAGGACTCCACCAGCTCCGCCTCGTACTCGGGCCCGAGCTCCTTGCGCGTCTGGAGCGTCGCGTCGAGTTCCTTGCGCAGATCGGGGTCGTGTGTCGCCATGGGTCGAAGCGTACGGACCGCCGGAACGCGGCACGGTAGGGCTAACCCCCCGATCCGGCCGGGCTCTGCCGCCCCTGCTCGCCCGGGGCCGCTTCGGGGTGCGGGACGGCCGCGGCGCCGCGGCGGGCGGCGAGCCCGTACAGGACGGCCGGCACGGCGAGGCCGACGAGCCAGGAGACGTCGGCGCCGCCGAGCGGGGCCACCAGGGGGCCCGTGTAGAACGCCGTGGACAGGAAGGGGAGTTGGGCGAGCACGCCGAGGGCGTAGACGGTCAGCGCCCGGGCGTTCCAGGCGCCGTAACGGCCGGCCGGGTCGCTGAGCGCGGCGATGTCGTAGCGCTCCTTGGAGATCAGGTAGTAGTCGGTGAGGTTGATCGCTGACCAGGGCGTGAAAAAGGTCAGCAGGAACAGCAGGAAGTCCTTGAAGGACGTCAGGAACGAGTCCTTGCCCAGGAGGGCGACGGCCGTCCCGGCCAGCATGATCCCGGCGATGTACCCGGCCCGGCCGCGCGGCGACAGCACCCGCTGCCCCCGGAACCCGCTGACGCTGGTGACCAGCGACATGAAGCCGCCGTAGGTGTTGAGGACGTTGATGGTCAGCTTGCCGAGCGCGATGACGAAGTACAGGAACGAGGCGATCAGCCCGGCGCCGCCCAGCCCGACGACGTAACCCACCTCGTGCCCGACGAACGCGTCCGGCGCCGCGGCGGCGGCCAGCGCGCCGAAGGTCATCGACCACTGCGCGCCGAGCACCGAGCCGGACAGCGTCCACCAGAACGTGGCGCGGGCCGAGGTGTGCCGGGGCAGATAGCGCGAGTAGTCGGCCACGTACGGGCCGAACGCCAGCTGCCAGGAGGCCGAGAGCGAGACGGCGAGCAGGAAGACCGGCAGCCCGAAGCGGTGGTCGTGCAGCAGGGTGCCCAGGTCGGCGCGCTGCAGGAGCCGGATGCCCAGATAGACGAAGGCCAGCGCGCACACCAGGCCGGCGATCCGCCCCAGGGCGTGGATGAGGCGGTAGCCGACGGCCGCGGCGAGCGCGGTGACGGCCGCGAACAGCACGATCCCCGGCGTCTCGCCCAGGTGCGTCAGCTCACCGACCGCCTGCCCGGCCAGCACGCTGCCGCTGGCGAAGAACCCGATGTACATCACGATGACCAGCGCCAGCGGGACCACCGCCCCGCGCACCCCGAACTGCGCCCGCGAGGTGATCATCTGCGGCAGGCCCAGCCGCGGGCCCTGGGCTGAGTGCAGCGCCATCACCGCCCCGCCGAGGAGGTTGCCGAGCAGCAGCCCGATCACCGCCCAAAAGGCGTTGGCCCCGAAGACGACCGCCAGCGCGCCGGTGACCACGGCGGTGATCTGGAGGTTCGCGCCCAGCCAGAGCGTGAACTGACTGACCGGGCTGCCGTGCCGTTCGTCGTCGGGGACCACGTCGATCGAGTGCCGTTCCACCACACCTGCCATGCATCCGCCCCGGGTCGTTGCCTGTATGGATTCATGCAGGATCCGGGTCGATGAATGGCAGGTCAATAGTTGGGAGCGGGAAAGCGCTGAATTCGCGGTAAGGAACCGGTGGGTGCGGTGGGTGGACCGGTCGACGACTCACGCGGCCGGCGGCGCCGCGTCGCCCATCGGCCGCAGCTCGTCCGCGTACGACACCGAGACCCGGCGCATCAGCCCGTCCTCGGTGATGTCGTACTGGCCCAGCCGCCACAACGGCGGCGAATAGGCATGCACCGACACCGCGTCATCGGTCGCCCCGGTGAGCCGGTGGATGTGCTCCGGGCCGAAGCAGAACGACGAGCCGGCGCCGACGGCGAGGGCCACATGCTCCCCGCCGATCCGCGGATTGGACTCGGTCAACACCCCCTGCACCACCCGGACGGCGCCGGAGGAGAGGTCGTGGTCGTGCCAGCCGGTGTCGTTCTGCCGGGTCCAGCACAGCAGCCAGACGTCGACGAACTCGTCGCGGTACAGCGACGCGTAGTGCCGCTCGGTGTCGGAGAACGCGACCTGCCCGCGCCACAGGTCCGGGCGGCCCGCCAACTCGTCGACCAGCGCCAGCAGTTCATGCTTGCCGAGATTGCGCTCGGGCAGTGCGGCGAACGGCTGCCCGGCGTCCACGGCCGGACCGGCGGCAGCGACGGCCAAGGCCTCGGTCCGGGAGGCGGCGTGCGTCATGGTCGGACTCCTTTCGACGGGCCCAGCAGACGGGCCGGATTGGCGGTGCGCAGGGCGTGCACGGCGGCCTCGGCACCGAGGTCGGGGATCACGGGCCGGGCATAGGGGCGGTCGCTGCCGCTGACGACGACGTCGATGCCGACGGCCCGCACCAGCGCGTCCACCGCCCGGGTCCCGTACGAGGACGTCTCGTAGAACGCACCCGGGTCCACCCGGCCCCGCTCCCCGCCCCTGCCCCCGCCCCGCGCCACCAGCCGCTCCCCGTGCAACGGCGCCAGACCCGCCAGCGCCGCGAAGCAGACCCGCAGGCCCGGGTGGCGCGGCCGGCCGAAGGCCCGGAACGCGAACCAGGAGGCGTGCATCTGCTGGACGTACGGGACCAGCGCGGGCCACCAGGCGGGCGCCGCGCCCTCGGCGGGCGGGGCCGCGCCGGGGTGCACGAACAGCGGCCTGTCCAGCGCGGTGAGGACGTCCAGCAGGGGCGCGCAGCGGGCCCAGCCGGCGGCGTCGAGCAGGGCGGTGGCGGGCAGCTGGAGGCCCACACAGCCGCGCCGCAGCTCGCGGCGGAGCCCGTCGGTGTCCGGTTCGGGCACGGCGAGGCAGACCGAGGCCCAGACGCCGAAGGGGGCGGGCAGCGCCAGCGCCCCGTCGTGGAACGCGGCGAGCAGCGGTGCGGCCTCCGCGGGCGGCAGGTATTCGATGCCGAGCGGACTGGAGAGCGAGACCAGCGCCCGGTCCAGCCCGTCCGCGCGGGCGAGCCGGACCCGGGCTGCGACGTCGTGGTCGGCCGGATCGACGGGATACGGCGGCTCACCGGGCAGCTCCAGCGTCCAGCCGTCCAGCCGCGGCGGGACCCCGCGGTCCCGCAGCAGCGCCACGAACGCGGGCGGCCAGAGGTGCTGATGGACATCGGTGGGCACGGCGGCCGGATCCTCCTCAACCGCTTCACTTAACCGGTTAACTGATGCGCTTAAGTGAAGCGCTTAACCAGTCGGAGTGTCAAGGCCCCGCCCTGGAGCCTGCCGGGCCCCCACCGCCCACGCGCGGCCGCGGGGCCGTCCGGGCACCGGGCGGCGGGGCCCGCCCGGGCGTAGGGCGGCAAGGCCCGGCCGACCCGCCCGCCTTGGGTAGGCTTCCGGCATGGCCAGGCCCAACAAACGCACCACCCTCCGCGAGGTGGCCGAGGCCACCGGACTCTCCACCGCAGCCGTCTCCTACGCACTGCGCGGCAAGCACGTCTCCAAGGAGACCGAGGAGCGGGTGCGCAAGGCCGCCGCCGAACTCGGTTACGAGGCCGACCCGATCGCCCGCGCCCTCGCCAGCGGCCGCACGAGCACCGTCGGGGTGCTCGCCGGCGACCTCCAGGACCTCTGGCAGCAGCAGCTGATGGCCGCCATAGGGCGCGAACTGCTGGCCGGCGACCGCTATGCGCTGATCCTCGACGCCGGTGGCGACCCCGAGCGGGAACTGGTCCTCGCCAAGCAACTGCGCGACCAGCGGGTGGACGGTCTGCTGGTCTCGCCGGTCGACCCCTCGGCCGAGGGCTGGGCGGCGATCGCCGAGGGGGTGCCGGTGGTCTCCATCGGCGACGCGCTGAGCCGGGCCCGTACGGCGGGCGAGGTGCTCTTCGACAACCGCGCCGGCATCGACGCGGTCCTGGACTACCTCCGCGGCCTGGGCCACCGCCAGGTCACCGTCCTCACCCCCACCGGCCCCTCGACCCCCGACCGCCCCGCCGACGTCTACGTCCGCGAGGCCGCCGACCGCCTCGGCATCGACGCCCGGGTCCTGCCCTGCCCCCAGGAACTGGGCGAGGCGACCGCGGTGGCCCGGCGGGTGCTCACCAACACCCCCGACGGCCGCCGCCCGGCCGGCGCGCTCCCGCCGCCCGCCGCGGTCTTCTGCTTCTCCGACTCCATCGCCTACGGCGTCTACGCGGCCGCCGCCGAGGCCGGACTGACCGTCGGCCGGGACGTGTCCGTCGTCGGCTTCGACGACCACCCGGTCTCCCGCGTCCTCACCCCGCCGCTGACCACCGTCGACTGGGGCCTCGGCGAAATCGCCAAGGAGGCCGCCCGCCTGGCGGTCGCGGCAATAGAGGGCCGCCGCGTCCGCCGCAAACGCATCCTGTGCGCCCCGCGCCTTGCCGAACGAGGTTCGGCGACTCGGCCCACGTAGTCGTCTGTTCCGCCGCGGGGCTGCTCGCCGTTGCGCGCTTTGCGGCGCCGCGTTCGTTGTCTGCCGTCCCGCCGCGGGGCTCGCTCGCCGTTGCGCCTGGCGGCGGGCGTTTGTGTGTCGGGTGCGGTGACAGCCCTACAGACTTCGTCCTCCGGTCTGTCCCCTCCCGGGAGTGGGGGGGAAGGCCGGTGGGGGTGGGCGTCGTCGTCTTGGGTGTAGCTCGCGTCGTGGGGGTGGGTGTCGGGAATACCTTCCCAACCGGTTGAGTTGAGGCCCTGCAAGGGGCGCTCGTGACCCTTACGGGTTCTGTTCGACCGTCCCGTAGGGGTAGCCAGGCTCCCTTGCATGCCTCAACGCCCGCCCCCACCACCGCATTCCCCTCCCTCCAGCGGGAGGGGACGGGCCGGAGGGGCCGGTTGTGTGGGCTTCGCTTCCAAGGACTCAATAAGGAGCGAAGGCGGAGCGCAGCGGAGCGTAAAGCGTCAGCA